>NZ_JPYQ01000010.1:0-29662 GCF_000757525.1 Rhizobium sp. YS-1r
CCTTTGCCCTGTACAACCCGTCTGCGCTTGGTTAAACCGCCGCTCGATTGGCTTCCAGGCCGCGCAACCAGATAGGGTGGCACATCATGAGCAATCCCAAGACGCCTGATCCGAAGAGCTTTGCAGCCCGTTTCCCCGGCGATTTCCTGTTCGGGGTTGCGACCGCCTCCTACCAGATCGAAGGCGCGACGAAGGCCGATGGCCGCAAGCCTTCCATCTGGGATGCCTTTTCGAACATGCCGGGCCGCGTCTACGGTCGTCACAATGGCGATGTTGCCTGCGATCATTACAACCGCTGGGAAGAAGACCTCGATCTCATCAAGGAGATGGGCGTCGAAGCCTACCGTTTCTCGATCGCCTGGCCGCGCATCATTCCGGACGGCACCGGGCGCATCAACGAGAAAGGGCTCGATTTCTACGACCGGCTCATCGACGGCTGCAAGGCGCGCGGCATCAAGACCTATGCGACGCTCTACCATTGGGACCTGCCTTTGATGCTGATGGGCGACGGCGGCTGGGCGGCGCGCTCCACGGCCTATGCCTTCCAGCGTTATGCGAAAGTGGTGATGGCCCGCCTCGGCGACCGGCTCGATGCGGTCGCGACCTTCAACGAGCCCTGGTGCATCGTCTGGCTTTCCCATCTCTACGGCATCCATGCGCCGGGCGAGCAGAACATGGAGGCGGCGCTTGCCGCCATGCATCACGTCAATCTTGCCCACGGCCTCGGCGTCGAGGCGATCCGGCATGTGACGCCGAACGTTCCTGTCGGCATCGTCATCAATGCGAACTCGGTCATTCCCGGCTCCGACAGCCCGGCAGACCTTGCCGCGGGCGAACGGGCTCACCAGTTCCACAACGGCGCCTTCTTCGATCCGGTCTTCAAGGGCGAATATCCGAAGGAATTTCTCGACGCGCTCGGGGACCGCATGCCGGCGGTCGAGGAAGGTGACTTGAAGATCATCAGCCAGAAGCTCGACTGGTGGGGCCTCAACTACTACACCCCGACGCGCGTCCATGACGATCCTGAACGCAAGGGCGATTTCCCATGGACGGTGGAGGCCAAGCGCGCCAGCGACGTCGAGACGGATATCGGCTGGGAGGTTTATGCGCCGGGCCTCAAGCTGCTGGTCGAGGACCTTTACCGCCGCTACGACCTGCCGGACTGCTACATCACCGAGAACGGCGCCTGCTACAACATGGAGCCGGTCAACGGCGAGGTGGATGACCAGCCGCGCCTCGACTATTATGTCGAGCATCTTTCAGTGGTGGCCGATCTCATCCGGGACGGCTATCCGATGAAAGGCTATTTCGCCTGGAGCCTTATGGACAATTTCGAATGGGCGGAAGGCTATCGCATGCGGTTCGGCCTCGTGCATGTGAACTACGAGACACAGGAGCGGACGATCAAGAAGAGCGGCAAGTGGTATCGCGAGCTTGCCTCGCAATTCCCCAAAGGCAATCACGCGCCCCGCTGATTTCACAGATGTGAGAAGATTTTTCCTGATTTCGCATTGAAAGGGAAAATCATCCCTGTCAAAATGCGGGCGCTCCGGGCATCAATGCGGCAGAAACGAGGCCGCGCCCGGCCAGGATGTGAAAGCCAAACACGATGCTCCGGAACACCGTCTGTCTTCGAATGTGCAGCCTGCTCGGCTAATGCATGCACAAGCGGTTAAACAACCGCCAAACGATCAGACACAATCCGTGAGTCCAAGATGACAATCCAATTTCCAGCGGCTCGATCCGCGCCGGCCAAAGATGCGGCGGGCGATCCCATGGTGGCGTTCGAGGCGGGAACGAAGCGCTTCGGCCGCGACGACGAGAACCAGTTCACCGCCCTCGATGGTATCGATCTTTCCGTGGCGCGCGGCGCCATTACCGGCATCATCGGCCGCTCCGGCGCCGGCAAGTCGACGCTGATCCGCCTCGTCAACGGGCTCGAAAGAGCCACGTCCGGCCGCGTCGTGGTCGATGGCGTAGAGGTGGGCGGCCTTTCCGAAAGCGGGCTGCGCGACCTGCGCCGCGAGATCGGCATGATCTTCCAGCACTTCAACCTGCTCTCCTCGCGCACCGCCTTCGAGAACGTCGCGCTGCCGCTCGAGATCGCCGGCCTGCCCGCGAAGGCGATCAGGGACAAGGTCGGTCCGCTTCTCGATCTCGTCGGCCTCGGCGACAAGGCGAACCGTTATCCGTCCGAGCTTTCCGGCGGCCAGAAGCAGCGCATCGGCATCGCGCGGGCGCTCGCGACCTCTCCGAAACTCTTGCTTTCCGACGAGGCGACATCGGCGCTCGATCCGGAGACCACCCAGTCGATCCTCGATCTCCTGAAGCGCATCAACGCGGAACTGGGGCTTACGGTGCTGCTCATCACTCATGAGATGGAGGTGGTGAAGACCATCGCCTCCGACGTCGCGGTGATCGACCGAGGGCGGATCGTCGAAAAGGGCCGCACCTTCGACGTTTTCACCGATCCGAAGCACGAGACGACACGGGCGCTTCTTTCAGGCCTTGCCGGCGCGAAGCTGCCGGAGGCGATCGCCCGCAAGCTTGCCGCGACGCCGCAGGCGGTCTCGCGTGCCGTGGTGCGTGTCACCTTCTTCGGCGAGACGGCGCAGCAGCCGTTGGTCTCCAGGCTCATCCAGGAACTCGGTTCCGAGGTGAACATCATCGCCGGCACGATCGACGAGATCGCCGGCGAGCCCTATGGGTCGCTGGTCATCGCCTATTCGGCGACGCCCGAGGTGCTTGCCCGCGCCGAGCGCTTCTATTGTCAGACCGGCCTGCAGACGGAGGTGCTAGGTTATGTCGCCTGACATGCTCTTCAACCTGCTCACCAAGGCGCTTCTCCAGACCCTGCAGATGGTCGCCGCCGCCGGCCTCATCGGCTCGCTGATCGGCCTGCCGATCGGCGTGTTCCTGGCGACCAGCGGCCGCGGCGAACTCTATGCCGCGCCGACAGCAAACCGCATCGTCGGGCTGGTCGTGAATGCGGCGCGATCGACGCCCTTCATCATCCTCGTCGTGGCGATCATCCCCTTCACCCGGCTGGTGGCCGGCACGTCGATCGGCACGTCGGCTGCGATCGTGCCGCTCACCATCGCCACCATTCCCTTCGTCGCGCGGCTGGCCGAAGCGGCGATCCGCGAAGTGGACAAGGGCCTGATCGAGGCTGCGCGCGCCATGGGCGCCACGCCGATGCAGATCGTTTTCAAGGTGCTGCTCGCCGAAGCCAGGCCCGGCCTGACGCTGGCGCTCACGCTCACGCTCGTCAGCCTGGTCGGCTATTCGGCCATGGTTGGCGCGGTCGGCGGCGGCGGGCTCGGCGACCTCGGCATCCGCTACGGCTACCAGCGCTTCATGCCGGACGTCATGCTGGCGGTGGTCGTGGTGCTGATCGTGCTCGTGCAGGCGATCCAGAGCCTGGGCGACGCGCTCGCCCGACGCTTCGACAAGCGCAGCCGCAAGACCTGATTTTTGAAATCCAGCCTCCCAAGACTGGCCTCGACAACAACCTGAAGGAGACACCCATGAGGAAGTTCATCATCGCGGCGGCGTTTGCCGCTTTGGCAGCCGCCCCGGCACTTGCGGAAACGATCAAGATCGGCGTGACCCCCGGCCCGCATGCCCAGATCATGGAAAAGGTCAAGGAAGTGGCGGCCGGCAAGGGCCTCGATATCGATATCCTCGAATTCTCCGATTACGTGGTTCCGAACCAGGCACTGGCGGACGGCGAGCTCAATGCAAACTCCTTCCAGCACCAGCCCTATCTCGACAACCAGGTGGCCGATCGCAAGTTCGATCTCGTCAGCGTCGCCCAGACCGTCAACTTCCCGATGGGCGTCTATTCGAAGAAGGTTAAGAGCCTTGACGAGCTGAAGGACGGAGCAACCGTCGCCATCCCGAACGATCCGACGAACGGCGGTCGCGCGCTGCTCATCCTCGCCGACCAGGGGCTGATCAAGGTTGACGCCGCCAAGGGCCTCAAGATCGGCCCGGCCGACGTGACCGAAAACCCGAAGAACATCGAGTTCGCCGAACTCGATGCCGCCCAGCTCCCTCGCTCGCTCGATGATGTCGACGCGTCGGTGATCAATACCAATTACGCGCTGGAAGCCGGCCTCAATCCGAAGACGGATCCGATCGCCCGCGAAGGTGAGAAGGCGCCCTACATCAACGTCATCGCCGTCAGCGCTAAGGACAAGGATGCTGCCTGGGTCAAGACGCTGATCGAGGCCTATCACAGCGATTCCGTGAAGGATTTCGTCAATACCCAGTTCAAGGGTGCGGTCGTCGCAGCCTGGTAATTTCAGGATTTTCTGTATTTCTTTGCAGGGCCGGTCCTCGAAGGCGAGGGCCGGCCTTCTTCTTTAACGCTATCTGAAGGAATACCCGCGAAAGATGTAAAATCCAACGAGGTATTCCATGCGGTTTCTTCCGTCACGTTTTCGGCGCCCCGTTTCCGTCGGCCGTCGTTCCGCCGTGACGTCGATGCTGTTTGTTTTTGCGGTCGTCGTCGTCCTGGTGACGACCTTCATTCTGACCGCGCTCGATCGTCTTGCGGACCATGCCAATCGTCTTGATGACGCCCGGTCGCGGGAAACCACCACAGGCGCGATCCATACGTTCGAAGATCAGCTCCACGCGACGCTGAACGACTATGCCGCCTGGGACGATGCCGCCAGGTTCGTCTACGCCGGCGATCAGGAGTGGATCGTCAGCAACTACGGTGACATGACCGTCAATAGCGATCTCTTCGACCTTGCCGTGGTCATGGATGCGGACCGGAACGTGCTCATGGCCTATCAGGACGGTCAGCCGGTTACCTGGTCGCCGCGGGATTATCTCGACGCATCGCTCTGGACGCTGTTCGACATGGCGAGTTCTGCCAGTCCTGCCGCTGTGCCGGAAGCGGCAGGCTTCATCCGGACCAAAAAGGGCGTGGCTGCCGTCGGGGTCGCGTTGATCCGTCAGAAATCCGGCGCCCTCGACCAATCGCCGCAGAGCCACCGCTTCCTGATCTTTGCACGCCATCTGGACGAGGCAAAGGTCAAGAAGCTCGCGGAGACCTATGTCATCGACGGCCTTCGCTTTGCCGATGCGGGCGAGGTGACGCCCAATACCGTGGAGATCCGCAATATCCATGGCAAGGTGCTGCAGCAGCTTGTCTGGCGTTCGCGACTGCCGGGCAATATGGCGTATGCGCAGGTGCGACCGCTCGTCTATTCTGCACTTGCCATGGTCGGCCTGTTCTTCCTGCTTCTCTTCGTCTCCGGCAGCAAGACGCTGAACCGGCTGAAAGCGGATGAGGCGGCTGCGCGGCACCTTGCGATGAGAGACCGGCTGAGCGGGCTTCTGAACCGGGCAGGCTTCTTTGCCGCACTGGACGGCCTTGTCCTGGAAAGCCGCCGTGGCGGCATCGACGTAGCTCTGCTCTATCTCGATCTCGACGGGTTCAAGGAGGTCAACGACGCCTATGGCCACGGCACCGGCGACAGGTTGATCCGCGGTGTGGCGGCCGGCCTCAAGGCGCTTGTCGGCAAGGAGGCGATCCTTGCCCGGGTTGGCGGTGACGAGTTCGCCGTTGCTGTTTCCTCCGCGCATGTCTGCCGGATCGCGGATATCCTGAGCGACCGAATCCACGGCTTCCTTGACGAGCCCTTCGTGATCGGCGAACGGGTCGCGACCGTCGGAACCAGCATCGGCGTTGCCATCTCCCGACGGGGCGGGATTTCAGGCGAGGAACTGGTGCGGCATGCCGACATGGCCATGTATCGCGCCAAGGAGACCGGCGGCGGCCGGACCGTGCATTTCCAGCCGGAGATGGATGCGGAGCGCCAGGAGCGCAATATGCTGGAGATTGATCTCAGGCGGGCAATCGAGCGACGCGAAATCAATGTGGTTTATCAGCCCGTGGTGGATGCGCAGACATGGCGTCTGGTCGGCGTCGAGGCCCTTGCTCGCTGGGATCGCGAGGGGCATGGTCCGGTGTCGCCCGACGTCTTCATTCCGATCGCAGAATCGACCGGCCTTATTGACCAGCTTGGACTGTTTGTGCTGCGCCGCGCCTGCGAGATGATCGCTCACTGGCCGGATCTGAGGCTCTCCGTCAACATTTCACCGGGGCAGTTCCGCGATCCCGCCTTTGCCGTGCATGTCGGGGCGGTCTTCCGGGAGGCGGAAACGGACCCGGCGCGCATTACGTTGGAAATGACCGAGGGCTATTTCATCCGAAATCCGGATCGTGCGCGCCTAGCGCTCGCCACGCTGCAACAGCTTGGCGTGAAAATCGCCCTCGACGACTTCGGGGCCGGCTTTTCCAGTGTCGGATATCTCCGCCAATTCGGCTTCGACAGGATGAAGCTCGACAAGTCGATGGTGCATGCCCTGGACAGAGGCGGCCGCGCCGTCGAGATGCTGCAGGCGACGGTGGCGCTTGCCCGTGCGCTCGATATTCCGGTGACGGCCGAGGGCGTGGAGACTGAAAACCAGGCGTTGGCGCTGAAGGTCAGCGGTTGCGACGAGCTGCAAGGCTATATGTTCGGCAAACCGATGTCGGCCGGCGAAATCGACGCCCTCTATCGCGGCGACCGGAGGCCGGGCGGCCTCAGCGCGGCTTGAGAAATCAGCCGCCGATATGCTTCTCGCCGCGCTTCTTTGCCAGCATGATCTGGTGCTGCCGCTGGCGATAGCGCAGCCGGTCTTCTTCCGTCCGCGTGTGATAGCAATGGCTGCAGGAAACGCCTTCCTCGAAATAGGGCGAATTGACCTCTTCTGCCGAAATCGGGTTGCGGCAGGCATGGCAGAGCCGGTGCGGGCCTTCCGTCAACCCGTGCTCGACCGAGACCCGTTCGTCGAAGACGAAGCAGGCGCCTTCCCAGAGGCTTTCTTCCCGCGGCACTTCTTCGAGGTATTTCAGGATGCCGCCCTTGAGGTGGTAGACGTCCTCGAAACCCTGCTCCTTCATGAAGGCGGTCGCCTTCTCGCAGCGGATGCCGCCGGTGCAGTACATGGCGATCTTCGGCTTGTTGTGCAGGCCGGGATTGTTCTTCACCCAGTCCGGAAACTCGCGGAACGTCTTGGTCTTCGGATCGACGGCGCCCTTGAAGATGCCGATTGCCGTCTCGTAGTCGTTGCGGGTGTCGATGACGATCGTGTCCGGGTCGGAGATCAGCGCGTTCCAGTCCTTCGGATCGACATAGGTGCCGACGATGCGGTTGGGATCGATATCCTCGACGCCCATCGTGACGATTTCCCTTTTCAGCCGCACCTTCATGCGCAGGAAAGGCATCTTCGAGGCCCGGCTCTCCTTGTGTTCCAGCTTTGCGAATTCCGGCTGGGAACGCAGGTAGGCCAGAAGGCGGGCGATCGCGTCGTCGGTCCCGGCGACGGTGCCGTTGATGCCCTCGCGGGCGATGAGCAGCGTCCCCTTGATGCCATTCTCATCACAGAAGGCCTGCAGCGGCGCGCGAAAACTCTCGTCGCGGTCGAAACGCGCGAAATGGTAGAGCGCGGCCACGAGAAAGGCGCCCGTCGTTTCGGGGCGGGATAAAGCGAGATTGTCTGTCATGGCGCTGAAATACAGGGTCAGACCGGTTCGCGCAACGTGGTTTCTTTCTTGGATCGTGATGCGTCTTGATGCGAATTGCTATCGTCGTGCCGTCCACTCCGCGTAGGGCCGCATACCGAAATCGGCATCCGGCTCGTCATTGAGTACGCTGATGAACTCAATCGAATGACCGTCGGGATCATGGAAATAGAGCGAAAGCGCCGGCATCCAGCCAATGACGATCGGTTCAGTGATGGGTTCGCCGTGAAAGCCATGCACCTCGATACCCTTTGCCTGCAACAGGGAAGGGGCCTGCATCATCTCGTCTCGCGCCAGACGGAATGCGAGGTGCAGGCGCATCCGCAGAGGACCGGTGCCCGTCTCCCAGAGACCGAGCATGCCGTTCTTCTTACCGTCTACCCAAAAGAACGCAATGCGACGTTCGATGAACTCGGCCGCAAGTTCCAGCCCAAGGACGTCACGGTAGAATGGGATGGAGGTCTTGAGGCTGGCAACGGTAAGATGAGTTTCGTAAATGCCCTGGATCTGGGGCGTTGTCGTACTTGCAGGCATGTTTTCCTCAAAGGTCTGTTTCATCGACCTCCGAAGCTTGCAACCTCAACTGAACTTGAGGTCAATAGGTGTTTCCGTCAATTCCAATCCGGGTGTGCAATCGGGATGTCATTTCTTCCTGAGAAGACTGCCTCAGCCTCTTCCTGAGAAGACTGCCTCAGGCCGGTTCGCGCAACGTGGTTTCTTGCGGATGCGTTTCGTGCCCTTTGTGGACCTTTACCGCCCTGCGCTCCCTGCGAGGGGTGTCGGCTGCCTTTTCCCAGAGAATGGCGATGAGGGAGCTTTCTGTCTCCGCACTGTCGGCGAAGACATCCTCCGCCTTTCCCAAGGCCTCGTGTCTCAGCGCCTGCTGACGTGCGATGATGGCGCCGAGCATGAGGGCGAGCGTGTCGCCGTTGCCGAAAAGTTCCGGGCTTTCATTGACGAGCCCCGTCAAGACGGAAAGGTCGTGCTCGTGGCCAAGCAGGTCGACGAGGTCCTTGGCTTGCCTTTGTTTCGCCAGCATGGCGGATGGCCAGATCTCGCCGAGCAGCGAAATGTGCATCCAGTAGATCTGACCGCATTTGCGCAGTTCGTGATAGGCTTCGGCATCGCCGTGTTTCGCACAGGCGGCAAGCGCGCCATGCGCCCTCAGCCGCTGCTTCCTCCAGGCCTTGGCAAGCCGCTTGGCGGTCTTATGGGGATCGTCGCTCAATTCGAGCTCCTCGATGGCGCCGATCGCTTCGTGGCAGGTTGCGACCGCAGCCTCCATCTTGGCCGGGAGGTCGTGCTCCTCGGCGGCGATCCGGTCGCGCCGCTCCGTCAATGTCTTGGACGCGAAAGCAAGGGCGGCCAGTTCTTCAGCCGAATCCGCCAGGCTTGCGAGATAATCCACGGTTTCCACCAGTGCCGTCGCGTCGCGCACGGCTGCGAGCGTCCGCGCCATGTCGCGGATGCGGGCGTTTTCGCGTCGGCGGAATTCCTTCGCGTCCGGCTGGATCAGCCGGTAGAGGGAGCGTACCCGCTTGAACCGCTTGCGGGCATCGTGCACCGCCTCGTGCTGCCCGTCCGGCTGGTCCTCCAGCAGACGGATCGCTTTCAAAAGCTGGCTTTCGGCGACCGAGCGGAATTCAGCAGTGAAGGACTTAGCGGGCCGCAGACGATAGGCCATTGATCAGCTCCCTGCTCAAATCCTCAGTCGCCATCACCACATTCGAATAACGCCGGTCGCCGGTGATCTCTCGTCCCACCCAGCCGGGGAGTTCAGGGCTCGCGTTCTCGTCTTCTATCTCGACTTCCGCCACGATAAGCCCCTTGTAGGTCCCGCCATAGACATCGACCTCCCAGACATAGCCCTCGTGCTTCACCTCGTAGCGGGTCTTTTCGAGCACGATGCCGACGGCGCTCTGCACCATTTCCTCGGCATCGGAGAGGGGGATGTCGTATTCGAATTCGTCGCGGGCGATGAGCTTGCGGCCGATCTTGATGGTGAGCGTGGCGCGGGCGTGGTCCATGATCCGGACACGGACCGAGCGGTCGTCGCCGGAAGCGATGTAGGCCTGGAGGAAATCCGAGGACGACGACACTTCGGAACGCCAGCCATCGTCCTTCACCAGATACTTGCGCTCGATTTCCTTGGCCATGCGCCGCCCATATCACTCAGGAACTCCTGTAACCCTAGTGCAAAGGTTTGATTTGGCAAACCCGCCTTGCTGCCGCATGGTGTTTTTTCTCGACAATGAGGGTCTCGGGCGTTATCTCCGGGCTCAGTTTCAATCGTTTTAGCGGAGATTATCGCCATGGCCGGCAAGAGCGAAAAGCTGCTTTCCATCCTGAAGCTGCAGCCCGTGGTCCCGGTGCTGATCGTCGACGATGCGAAATCGGCGGTCGGACTTGCCAAGGCACTCGTCGCCGGCGGTCTGAAGGCGATCGAGATCACCATGCGCACGCCGGCAGCCCTTGACGCGGTGAAGGCCGTCGCCACGGAAGTGGAAGGCGCCAATGTCGGCGCCGGAACGATCCTCAATGCGAGGGATTTCGAGGCAGCGGTCAAGGCGGGCTCGACCTTCATCGTCAGCCCAGGCTCGACGCCGGGCGTTCTTTCCGCCGCCAAGGGTTCGCCCGTGCCGCTGCTGCCGGGCGCTGCAACGGCCAGTGAAGCCATGGCGCTGCGCGAGGCAGGCTACGAAGTCCTGAAATTCTTCCCGGCAGAGCAGGCCGGCGGCGCCGCCTATCTGAAGGCGCTTTCATCGCCGCTCGCCGGGACGCTGTTCTGCCCGACCGGCGGCATTTCGCTGAAGAATGCCAACGACTATCTCTCACTGCCGAATGTCGTCTGTGTCGGTGGCTCCTGGGTGGCGCCGAAGGAACTCGTTTCGGCCGGCGACTGGACCGGCATCACGAAGCTCGCTTCGGAAGCGGCGGCGCTGAAGGCCTGATCGCCCGCGGCGAGACGCTCACAACCCCGTCTTTGTAATTTCACAATCGCATTCCTATCTTGCTCCCGAAACCAACAGGGAGATCACGCGATGTTTGACGCCAAGAAGCTTCTCGACCAGTTCCTGGGCTCGCAGGTGCCGGGCCTTTCGGGAACGGTGAAGGACAGGGCAGGGCAGGCGGGCCAGCTCGCCAGGGACAATCCGCTTGCCACCGGCGCGATCGTCGCGGCTCTTCTAGGCACGAAGACCGGCCGCAAACTCGCCGGCAATGTCGCGACGGTCGGCAGCCTCGCCGCAATCGCCGGCCTCGGTTATCTCGCCTACAAGAACTACAAGTCCGGCCAGTCGCCGGAGACCGTGCCGCAGCCATCGCCACAGGCCGGGACGCCCGTCCTGCCGCCGCCTGCCGATTCCGCTTTCAGCACGCAATCGCCGCTGCTCACCAACGATTTCGCGCTCACGCTCATTCGCGCCATGATCGCCGCTGCCAAGGCGGACGGCCATATCGACGAGAGCGAGCGCGCCAACATCATGGAAAAGGTGCACGCGGTCGATCTCGGTTCGGAGGCGGAGGCTTTCATCGAGCACGAACTCGCCAATCCGGTCGATATGGACGAGCTAGTTGCGGCAGCCAGGACCGAAGAGCAGAAGGTCGAAATCTATGCCGCCACGCGGCTGACGATCGATCCCGATACGCGTGCCGAACGCGGCTATCTCGACCTGCTTGCCGGTCGCCTCGGCCTGGCGGACGCTTTGATCGACCATATCGACGCCACCGTCTCGGCGGCGAAGGTGAAGGTTTGATCGCTGCCTTCAGGCCAGTTGCGTTTGCCCCGCCGCTGGCCTAAGCCTCTTTGCTCAATGGCAGAGGCAGACATGCGCGATCTCAAGAACTACAAGGTGGCCGCTCCCGCTCCGGTCACACTCAAGGGCCGGTTCGTGACCCTCGAACCCTATGAGAGGGAAAAGCACCTTCAGGCGCTGTGGGATGCATTGGGCGGCAAGGCGGGCATCAACGATCTGCTCAAATATTTTCCCAATGACGAATATGCCGAAGCCGGAGAACTTGGCGCCTGGATCGAGAACGCCCGTGCCGTTTCGAACTGGGTGACGCTGGTCTTCCGCGAGAACGCCACCGGCAAGGTGGTCGGCATGGCGAGCTACATGCGTCCCGACCCGAAGAACGGTGTGGTCGAGGTCGGTTCCGTCGCGCACGGGCTTTCGATGAAGCGCTCGCCGATTGCGACCGAAGCGCATTACCTGATGGCCAAGCACGCCTTCGAGGATCTCGATTACCGCCGCTACGAGTGGAAATGCCATAACGAAAACGAGGCGAGCAAGACGACGGCGCGGCGTTACGGCTTCACCTTCGAAGGCGTCTTCCGCCAGCACGTCATCTCCAAGGGCGCCAATCGCGATACCGCCTGGTTCTCGATGATCGACACGGAGTGGCCGCTCATCAAGGCCGCCTTCGAGGCCTGGCTCCTGCCGGAGAATTTCGACGCGGAAGGCAGGCAGAAGCGGCGGCTCGAAGATGTCCGCGCCGGGATTGCCAAGGATATGGCCGCATGAGCCCTGAAACCAGATCACAGGCAATCGCCGCTGCCGTTATCCTTATCGGCGCTGGCCTCGTCATCTATTTCCTGCCAACCATTGTGCTCGGCATCGGAGAGTTTTCGCCGGCGCTCGGCTTCATCGTCGGCGCGGCATTGCTGCTCGGCTTCTTCGCGATCTTCTGGCTGAGAGCGCGCTATCAGCGGCGCAAATAGCCGTCTTCATGGCATGAACCGCGGCAGGGCCGCAGCCAGTGCATCGACCGCGAGGCGCACCTTCAGCGGCAGGTGCGGCGTCTGCAGCCAGAGCGCATGGCAATCGTAGAGAAAAGGTGGCTCATCCGGCAGAAGCTGCACGAGCGAGCCTTTGCGAATGCGTTCATGCACGAGCCAACCCGGCAACCAGGCTAACCCCATTCCCGCCGCTGCGGCATCGGCGACCGCGTCAAGGTCGTCGAGGCGGAACCGATTGGGCGGCGATATTTCCAGCGGCGATTGCCCATCGCGGGGAAAAAGCCACGGAGGGACGGGGCCTGACCGGCGATAGACGACCGCCTGGTGTGCCGCCAGTTCCTCGATCTTCCCCGGCCGGCCACGAGTTGCAAGATAACCCGGCGATGCGCAGACCAGCATCGGCTGGCGCGCGACGCGGCGGGCGATCACGCCGGCCCTGTCATCGAGATCGCCGGTGCGGATCGCGAGATCGTAGCCGTCCTCTGCAAGATCGATAAGCCGGTCATTGAAGGACAGATCGAGTTCGACTGCCGGATGGCGCTGCGCGAATTCCATAAGGATCGGCAGGACACAATGACGGCCGAAATGCACGGGCATGGCGATCCGCAGCTTTCCGCGCGGTTCGGATTGATGGTCGGCGGCAAGCGCATCGGCCGCCTCGGCTTCCGCCAAAATCATGCGGCAGCGGTCGTAATAGGCTCGACCGAAATCCGTAAGGCTCTGGCGGCGCGTGGTGCGGTGGAGGAGGCGGACGCCGAGCCGTTCTTCGAGAAACTGCACGTGCTTGCCGACCATGGGAGCGGAAAGATCAAGCGCGTCAGCTGCGGCCGCAAAGGAGCCCAGATCGGTCGCCTTGACGAACACGGCCATGCTGGTCAGACGATCCATATTGAAAACTCCTGGTTTCGACTGTCGTGCCGGGAAAGCTCTTTATCGCTTCTGTGGGCGTTGGCATAGCTTATTCCGTTCAATCGTTTTGGAGTTGAGAATGGCGCGCGTTGTCCGCTTCCATCAACATGGTGGCCCGGAAGTCCTGCGGATCGAGAATGTCGATGTCCCGCGGCCGGGTTCAGGCGAGGTACGTATCCGCGTAAAAGCGCTCGGTCTTAACCGAGCCGAGGCTTTGCTGCGGGCGGGAACCTATATCGAGACGCCGACCCTGCCTTCGGGACTCGGGCTCGAAGCGGCGGGCATCGTCGATGCGGTCGGGGAAGGTGTGTCAGGCGTCGCGCCGGACGATATGGTGAGCATCGTGCCGCCGATCTCCATGATCCGCTGGCCCGCCTATGGCGAGTTCGTCGTATTTCCCGAACATCTCGTCGTCAGGCATCCGCCATCGCTCGGCTTCGAGGCCGCGGCTGCTCTCTGGATGTCCCATCTTACCGCCTATGGCGCGCTGATCGATATTGCCAGGCTGCAACGAGGCGATTTCGTCGTCATCACCGCAGCATCGAGCAGCGTCGGACTGGCCGCGGTCCAAATCGCCAAGCTGGTCGGTGCGATACCCGTTGCTGTCACGCGGACGTCAGCCAAGAAAGGGGCTTTGCTGAAAAATGGCGCAACGCATGTGATCGCCTCGGCAGAGGAGGATCTGGAGGGCCGGTTGAAAGAAATTGCCGGTCCGGACGGCGTGAGAGTGGTGTTCGATGCGGTCGGCGGATCGATCTTCATGCCCCTGACGGCCGCGATGGCGCGGGGCGGCATCCTTATCGAATATGGCGGGCTGAGCCCGGAACCAACGCCCTTCCCGCTATTCACCGTGCTCGGCAAATGCCTGACGCTGCGTGGCTACCTGGTTCACGAGATCATCGGCGATCCGGCGCGGCTGGAAACGGCCAAGGCATTCATCCGCGACGGGCTGGAGCGGGGGGTGTTCCGACCGGTGATCGCCAGAACCTTTCCTTTCGAGGAAATCGTCCAGGCGCACCGCTTTCTCGAATCGAACGAGCAGTTCGGCAAAATCGTCGTGACCATCTGACCGCTTTTCGCGATCAGCCGCCAACAAGGCTCGAAGCCTGCAACGAAGCGCCGAGCAGGGAAAGACCCACCAGCAGCACGAAGAGCGCACCGCCGATCTCGATCGCGTGGGTGACACGTCGACCTGCCCGCGAGCCCGGGCCGGCGATCCTCACCGCCACATCTTTGGCGGATACCGCCAGGATGGCGAGGATGGTCACGGTGATCGCCGTGCCGATCGACATGGCGAGTACGGAAAGCACGCCACCGAGATAGAGGCTGTTCAGAAGCGCAAAGCTCATCACCAGGATCGCGCCGGAGCAGGGTCGCAAACCGACCGCAATGATCGCCGACCAGGCTTCCTGCAGGCTGAAATCCTTCGATTTCAGCATCGCAGGGTCGGGCATATGGCTCACGCCGCAGGTTTCGCAATATTCGCCTTCGCCCTGATACTCGTGGTCGTCGATCTCGACGGCCTGGAAGTTGAGCCCGGTCGTGCTGCGCCCGGCGCCTGCGGGGGCGGCCATGGGCAAGGTGACGACGCGCATCCTGAGCGCCCGGATCTTCTTCACCAGCAGCCAGGCGCCGAAGAGAGCGACCAGCGCGAAGCTTGCGATCTCCATCGCCTGGGTCGCGGCTGTCATGGTGATGCCGGAGCCGCGCAGCACGAAATAGGCGGCGCCGACCAGCAGGATCGCGACTGCACCCTGCAGCAGGGCGGAGACGAGGGAGATGACGATGCCGCGTCTGAGTTGAACCTCGTTGGCGATCATGTAGGAGGAGATCACCGCCTTGCCGTGGCCGGGGCCGGCGGCGTGGAAGACGCCATAGGCGAAGGAAAGGCCGATCAGGCCGGAGAGCGCCCACGGGTCCTCGCGCATCGCCTTCAGCGCGCCGGTCAGCGCCCGGTAGAAAGCCTGCTGGTGGGCGTTGATCCAGGCGAAGAAGGGGCCGAGCGGCCCGCCGATCGAAAATGCCGGTTCGGCCGATCCCACCCCGAGCGGCGACTGCGCATGTGCCGCGCCAGCGACCGCCAGCACCGTCATGACGATGAGGGGCAGGGCCCGGCGAGACTTCAGCATGTCACCTCCAGCCTCGTGGCGAAGAGCTTCGACATGTCGGTGCCGGCCGGATCGCTGAAGAAGGCGTCCGTCAATGAGGCGCTGTTCTGGGAGATCACGTCGTCGGGATCGGGCCGGACGACCTTGTGCTGACATTTGGCAAAGCCTGCTCCCTGCACGACCAGGTCGCCATCGGTCGGGAAGTCGATCGAGGTGTAGAGCGAGGGATCGTAAATGCCGAAGGCGAGTCTGCCCTTGAGCGGGACCGGCTTTTCCGGCTTGACCGCGAAGATGACGAGAAGCTGGTTGTTCTCGTCGAGCGAGGCGTGGATCACGTCCGGCTTCTGCACCTCGAACGAAGCCCCATTCACGGTGATCGTCGTGAAATAGTGGTAGTCGGCAAGCGAATTGCGCATCGTTTCGCCGAGTTCGGCGAGCTCGGCCGCATCGAGCTTCAAGTCTGTATTCTTGTCGAAGTCGAGCAGGACGCTGGACGAGAACACTTCGTCGAAGCGCCAGACATTGTGCAGTTCGGCGAGATTGCCGTCATTGCCGGCCAGGACTTCCAGCCGCGCCTCGGCGAAGATATGCGGATGGGCGAGCGCCGGCAGCGGCAGACATGTGAACGCCAGTGCGACGAGAGGTAGGGCGAAGCGTCTCGGCAAGCTCCCGATGATCTCCCCCCTTGAGGGGGAGATGTCACCGGAGGTGACAGAGGGGGGTAGCGACGCTGCGGCAAGATCAGTCGGAGATGAACACGCCGGAACACCCTCCTCTGCCCTGCCGGGCATCTCCCCCTCAAGGGGGGAGATCGCATGCCGCATTGTCTTCTTTCCCATCTGAGATCGCTCCACTTCGTCCCTCGCGCTGTGCCGCACAATTGGGACGGAATTTCGACTCAACCTATGCAGAAGGTAGTCCCTCAATGCTGCCGGCGGAACCAGGCGGAGAGGAAATCGACGAAGCTTCTCACCTTGGCGGGCAGGTAGCGGCGATGCGGATAGACCGCATAGATGCCCCGATCCTTGGCGATGTAGTCGTCGAAGAGCGTCACGAGTTCGCCCGACTGGATCGACGCATTGGCAATGAAATCGGGTATGATCGCCACCCCGATGCCGGCGCGGGCGGCACGCAGAGTCGCCTGCGGGCTGTTTACCTCGATCGGGCCGGTGACGGCGACCGAGATCATTGAGCCGTCCTTGTCGGTGAACCGGACATTGTTGTGCCAGCGGGAATTGGTGTCGATGATGAAGGGGACGCGGTTCAGGTCCTGGGGATGCTCGAGCGGACCGTATTTTGCCACCACGTCGGCGGTCGCCACCGCATAGACCCGAAAGTCGGAGAGCTTTCTGGCGATGAGACCCGAATCCTCCAGCTTGGTGATTCGGATCGCCAGGTCGAAATTCTCCTCGATCAGGTCGACGAACCGGTCTTCTGCGACGATTTCGAGCGAGACATCCGGATGCGATTTGGCGAAGTCGATCATCGACTGGCCGACTTCCGCATCGATGAAGGTGCGCGGCACGGAAACGCGCAGGCGGCCCTTCAAGTCGGCATTGTTTTCGCGCACCAGGTCAGCGAGGTTGTCGATCTCCTTCAGGATGTCCGCGGCCGTGCGGTAATAGGTGTGGCCGGCCTCGGTCAGCGAGAACTGACGCGTGGTGCGGTTGAGTAGCAGCGCGCCGAGATCGTCTTCCAGTTCGCGCACGTATTTCGACAGCAGGGCCTTGGACCGGCCGGTTCGCCTGGCGGCGGCCGAAAAGCCTTCCGCTTCAACCACATCAATGAAGGCCCGCATGCGCGTCAAAGTATCCAAATGTCGCCCCCTTGGCTGCGTGATGTCCTAGGTGGGATTTCATGTTCCATTGTGCAATGCGAATTTTTGACGACGGTAAAAAAATCTCTTGATTATGACCGCGAATATTCTTATCTCCCGGCTTGCCCAAAGTCGCACGTGCCTGTGGGTGTCCGCCGACCCTCGAACTGGGAACCATCCCTAAGGTGAGGTCATCGGTAAGGTACCTGGAATTAACCCCTCCAGTCGCTATTCCGGCCAACCGGGAAATGCGAGGACATCTTGAAGCAACGACGGTGCGGGCCTTTCTGGTCTCTGCAGGCTTTCCATCAGCCTGCAATACTGAAGAGGCACACCATCATTGCCGGAAGTGCGGTTGGGATTTTCCCTCCAATCCATGGCAGACAAAGCCGGATCTTCGCTCGTGGCAGGGCGTTGATCCAAAGATCGCGCGTTTGAGCGTGTCAAGGAACCAGTGTCTCCACCGGCTGGGTCCAGGTGCATTCTCATCCGTCCTTTGTCCTCCGGTTCGCCGGAGCTTTGAGATTTCGAAGGGACTGACCGATGACCACTGCTCGTATTCTCGACTTCATCAAGACCCGACGTCCGGAAGGACCGTGCCTTGTTGTCGATCTCGACGTCGTGCGCGACAATTTCACCGCCTTCCGTCACGCCCTGCCGGACAGCGCGATCTACTATGCGGTCAAGGCCAACCCGGCTCCGGAAATCCTGAAGCTGCTCGCTGCCATGGGCTCGAGCTTCGACTGCGCCTCGGTTGCAGAAATTCAGATGGCACTCGACGCCGGCGCCACCGCCGACCGCATCTCCTTCGGCAATACGATCAAGAAGGAACGCGACGTCGCACGCGCCCATGCGCTTGGCGTCGGCCTGTTCGCCGTCGACAGCCATGAGGAAGTCGAGAAGATTTCCCGCGCCGCTCCGGGCGCCAAGGTGTTCTGCCGCGTGCTGACCGATGGCGAAGGCGCCGAATGGCCGCTTTCCCGCAAGTTCGGCTGCGTGCCGCAGATGGCCGTCGACGTGCTCGTCTACGCTCACCAGCTTGGCCTGGAATCCTACGGCGTCTCCTTCCATGTCGGTTCGCAGATGACCAAGGTCGATGCGTGGGATTCGGCGCTTGCCGATGCACGCCGCGTTTTTGCGCAGCTTGCCAAGCAGGGGATCCACCTGCAGATGGTCAACATGGGCGGCGGTTTCCCGACAAAGTACCTGCGCGACGTGCCGTCCGCCGAAGCCTATGGCCAGGCGATCTTCGCTTCGCTGCGCAAGCATTTCGGCAACAACCTGCCGAAGACGATCATCGAGCCGGGTCGCGGCATGGTCGGCAATGCAGGCGTCATCAAGGCGGAAGTCGTTCTCGTGTCGAAGAAGTCGGACAACGACAACCATCGCTGGATCTTCCTCGACATCGGCAAGTTCGGCGGTCTCGCCGAAACCATGGACGAGGCGATCCGCTATCCGATCCGCACCGAGCGGGATCAGGATGCGATGGAACCCTGCGTTCTGGCCGGCCCGACCTGCGACAGCGCGGACGTGCTCTACGAGAAGAACATGTATCCGCTGCCGGTGACGCTGACCATCGGCGACGAGGTTCTGATCGAAGGCACCGGCGCCTATACGACGACCTATTCGGCGGTCGCCTTCAACGGCTTCGAGCCTCTGAAGGCCTACGTCATCTAAGGGGCGGATTTCCGCTCCCTAATACCGCCAGCCCCGTACCCAGCCGGGGCGGCAAATCCACAATTCCTCTTCATCACCGCTGATAACGGTATTGGGTACGGGAGGCCAAGATGGCCGCTGTTCTTGATTCTGTGCGCGCATTCTTTGCGCCGAACCCCACTTTCACCATAGGCGCCGAAACTCCGGCCGACGTGGTTGCTCGCGAAAACCTGCTCGACCGTGCCATGGGGCCGGATCGGAGGCTGAAGTCGTCGGAGAAGATCCGCCGCGGCCGCGTGCCGGCGGAAGGGCTGGCGCTCGTCGCCCGGGATACGGCGGGACACGTGATCGCCACGGTTCGGTTGTGGAACATCGAAGCCGGTATTTCCCCCGACGGCCAGCCGATCGAGGCGCTGCTGCTCGGGCCGCTGGCGGTCGATTCCGCCCACGAGGGCAAGGGCATCGGCGGCGCCCTGATGCGGGCGGCGGTCACCGAAGCCCGCGGGCGCGGCCACGGCGCCATCCTGCTCGTCGGCGACTCAGCCTATTACGAGCGGTTCGGCTTCTTTGCCGACAAGACCCGGCATCTCGTCATGCCCGGCCCGTTCGAGCGCTCCCGTTTCCTGGCGCTCGAGCTGAAGGCCGGCTGGCTTGAAGGGGCTGCGGGCATGATCGTGCCAAGCGGACGCAAGCTCGCCTGATCCAAAGCATTCTGCAGGCCTTGCGTTTCCCTTGTTGACGCACCTTCCGGCATGCATGACGTCATCCTTATCTATGCTGGCCGTGTCGATTTGTTAGATTGAGGGGGTCGGGAGCGTACCTTGGTCATCTTTGGTAGTGAGAAACGGTGGCCGAGCCCGGTAGGCTGCCGTTTCGACTTCTGTCACCCGAACAGTTGATCGGGAGGCCATTGGCGCGGCGATCCCGCAGGATAAGGACGGGCCTCATGACGATAGCATCTTGCATCGTCGGGATCGACGTTTCCAAACAATGGCTGGATTGCTTTCTTCATCCGACTGGCCGACGAAGCCGGTTTTCCAACGACGCGAAAGGGCACGATGCCTTCCTGGCACAGCTGGGCGGACGGCAGGGCTTCTGTGGCCTTGAAGCGACCGGTCGTTACGATCGGGCTCTGTGCCTTCGGCTGCATGAAGCCGGACAGCCCTTCCACCAGGCCAACCCACGCAAGGCGCGTCAGTTTGCCCAGGCCTCCGGTTTCCTGGCCAGGAGCCAGGATCGACCGGGTCGATGCCCACATTCTGCGCGCTATGGCGTGACGATGGACTTGCCGGCACAGGTGCGACCGGAGCCGGAGCGGCTGGAACTGCGCGACCTGATGGAACACCGTGACCAATTGGTGGAGATGCGCCAGTCTTGGGGCCGCTGTATGCGGCCCCAAGACTGCATCAGGTTGCAGCTGTCTCTGCGATGCCGTTCAATTCCACCACTGCATCCTGCGGCAGTTCCAGTTCGGCAGCGGCCAGATTTTCCCGCAGATGTGCGACTGAGGATGTGCCGGGGATCAGCAGGATGTTCGGCGCCCGCTGAAGCAACCAGGCAAGGGCAACCTGCATGGGCGTTGCATCCAGCCTTGCCGCGACATTCGAAAGGGTGGCGGACTGCAACGGTGTGAAGCCGCCGAGCGGGAAAAAGGGAACATAGGCGATCCCCTCGGCTGAAAGCTCATCGATCAGCCGGTCATCGTCCCGATGAACCAGATTGTAGTGATTTTGCACGCAGACGATGTCGACGATCCGCCGTGCCTCGGCGATCTGGGTCCGTGTAGCGTTGCTGAGGCCGATGTGCCGCACCAGTCCTTGTTCCTGCAGCTTCGCAAGAGCCGTGACCTGCTCCTCGATGGAGCCCTCGACTGGCCCGTGAATGCCGAAGATGATCCTGAGGTTGACGACCTCCAATGCGTCGAGGCCCAGGTTGCGCAGGTTGTCGTGGACCTGGGCGGTGAGTTCTTCGGGTGTGAAGGCGGGGATCCAGGCTGCATCATCGCCGCGACGGGCGCCGATCTTGGTGACGATCGTCAGGTCGTCGGGATAGGGGCGAAGCGCTTCGCGGATCAGCTGGTTGGTGACGTGCGGACCGTAGAAGTCGCTGGTATCGATATGGTCGACACCGGCGAATACCGCCTCGCGCAGCACCGTCAGGGCCATTTCGCGATCCTTCGGCGGCCCGAACACGCCGGGTCCGGCAAGCTGCATTGCGCCATAGCCGAGGCGTTTTACGGTGCGGTCGCCGAGCCCAAAGCTGCCGGCCTTCTGGATATGCGTCATGATCTCTCTCCTTTGCGGCGAGTTTGATTGCCGATGGGGACGAGATAGGCGCTGTTCTCTGGCCAGATAATCCGATACAATCGGCACAGCTTGTGCGGAAAGGCGAACAATGGGGTTGGACCTTGGAGATCTGGGCGCCTTCGTCACGGTTGCCCGCGCCAGGGGCTTTCGCGAGGGAGCGAGAGCCAGCGGCGCCAGCGCGTCGGCATTGAGCGAAGCAGTGCGTCGGCTGGAAGCCCAGCTCGGCGTGCGCCTCCTCAACCGAACCACCCGAAGCGTTGTTCCGACGGAGGCGGGCGCGGGCCTGCTCGAACGTCTCGGTCCGGTGCTGGCCGAAATGGAGACGGCGCTCGATGTGGTGAACGGCTACAGGGAAAAGCCGGCCGGGCTGCTGCGCCTCAACGTTCCCGTGGGCGTCGCCCGGCTGGTGCTGCCCAGGATTGTCCCACCCTTCCTGAAGGCCTATCCCGATATTCGGCTGGAGGTGATCGCCGAAGACAGTTTCGTCGACGTTCTCGCGGCTGGCTGCGACGCCGGCATCCGCTACGATGAACGGCTGGAACAGGACATGATCGCCGTGCCGATCGGTCCGAGGACACAACGCTTTGCCACGGCCGCATCTCCTGCATATCTCAAGCGCCACGGGCGGCCTGAACATCCCCGCGACCTGCTCAATCACGCCTGCCTGCGCGGACGGTTTTCAAGCGGTGTCATCCCCGCGTGGGAATTCGAGCGTGAGGGCGAGGTCGTGCGCATCGATGCGGGAGGGCCACTCGTCGTGCGGCCGGCCGGCGGCGTCGAACTGGCGATCGAGACCGCTATCCAGGGCTTGGGCATTATCCATCTGTTTGAAGACTGGCTGCGGCCGTATCTGGAGAGCGGTGCGCTGGAACCGGTGCTGGAACCGTGGTGGCAGCCCTTCTCCGGTCCGTTTCTCTATTATCCCGGCCGACGGCTGGTGCCGGCACCGCTGCGGGCCTTCATCGATTTCATGAAGGATTACTCCGGATCCGGGTGGCATGCCGATGAGGCCGTGCCAGCGGTTGTGCAAGGTGCAAACGGCTCGAAATCTGCTTTACGTACCTCAGAATCTTCGTTAGCCTGATCTCGGGAGGAAATTCAGGTGCATGTAATCATCGATCATGACGTCCGCGCCATGAGGGCTGTCACGGCTGGATGCGCCTTTGTGCGCGTGATTCCGAGTGTCCCGCGATGACTGCGGCCAAGGTCAGTTCTTCCGTTCCACTCATGGAGGCGATGGGTCTTTCCAAGACGTTCGGCATCGTCGAGGTCCTGAAGGACATCGACCTTACCGTCCGGGCAGGCGAGGTGCACGCGATCATCGGCGAAAACGGCGCCGGCAAATCGACGCTCATGAAGATTCTCGCCGGCAACCTGGCTCCCAGCCGGGGCGAGATCAGGATGGATGGCGAGGCGGTCAGCTTCTCCGGTCCGGTGGATGCGGAGCGCCGCGGCATCGTGCTGGTGCACCAGGAAATCCTGCTCGCGCCCGACCTCACGGTTGCCCAGAACATCTATCTCGGCCGCGAGATCAGGAAGGGGATCGGCGTCGACGATCGCACCATGAACGAAGGGGCCGCGAAAGCCATCGGCGATCTCGGCGGCGATATCGATCCGAATGCCATCGTCTCGCGCCTGTCGATCGCCCAGCGCCAGATCGTCCAGATCGCCCGTGTGCTGCTCGTGCCGCATCGCATCGTCATCTTCGACGAGCCGACCGCCTCGCTCACGCCGCACGAAACCGAGGCGCTCCTGAAGGTCATCAGGGATATCCGCGCCAAGGGCGTCGGCGTGCTCTACATCTCCCACCGCCTGCCGGAGGTGAAGGAGATTGCCGACCGCGTAACGGTGCTGCGCGACGGACGCCTCGTCGCCTCCCATGCGGCGAGCGAACTGCAACCCGCCGACATGGCACGCCTCATGGTCGGCCGCGATGTGGCCAAGCTCTATCCGGATCGCCACGCCGCGGAAGTCCGGGAAACAGTGCTGGAGGTCGAGCACCTCAACGTTCCGGGCTATGCGCAGGATGCGTCCTTCAAGCTGCGAAAGGGCGAGATCCTCGGCTTTGCGGGCCTTGTCGGCGCCGGCCGAACGGAATTGATGGAAGGGCTCGTCGGCCTTCGCCCGAGCCGCGGCACCGTGCGCCTCAATGGCCAGCCGGTCGATTTCCGCCAGGTCCATACGAGCCTCAAGGCCGGCGTTGCCTATCTCTCCGAAGACCGCAAGGGCAAGGGCCTGCTGCTCACCAAGGATCTGCGTGTCAACCTGACGCTCGCCTCGCTCGGTAAATTCGTCGGCGCGTTGCAGATCGACCGGAAACGCGAGAGCGAAGCGCTCGACCAGGCGATCCGCGACTTCGACATCCGCACCGGCGCCAGGGACATCCTGGCCGGCCAGCTTTCCGGCGGCAACCAGCAGAAGCTTTTGATCGCCAAGATGATGATGCTCGATCCGCAGGTCGTCATCATCGATGAGCCGACGCGTGGTATCGATATCGGCAACAAGGAACAGATCTACAAATTCATCGCCAGGCTGGCGGACGAGGGGCGTTCGATCATCGTCGTCTCCTCCGAAATGCCGGAACTGATCGGCATCTGCGACCGCATTCTCGTCATGCGGTCCGGCCGGATCGTCGGCGAGGTGACGGGAGAACACATGAACGAGAACGAGATCGTCCAGCTTGCGACGGGCGTCAAATCCGGGGAGGCTGCTTGATGAGTTCCGTCGCCACCGAAACCACCAAGGCGCCGAAGACCTCGAAGGACTGGGACATGGCGGCGGTCGCGCCGTTCATCGCGCTGGCGCTCCTCCTGGTGCTCGGTTATTTCGCGAACCCGAACTTCATATCGGTCGCGAACCTGATGAACGTCATCACCCGCAGCGCCTTCATCGCGATCATCGCGCTCGGCGCGACCTATGTGATCTCGTCGGGCGGGCTCGACCTTTCCGTCGGCTCGATGGTCGCTTTCGTCGCCAGCCTGATGATCCTGTTCATGAATTCCGGCACCATCGCTGACCCGCTGTTCATGCTGATCACCGCCATGCTGGTGGCGCTCGCGCTTGGCGCGGCCTGCGGGCTCTTCAACGGGCTGATCACCACGATCGGCCGCATCGAGCCTTTCATCGCCACGCTCGGTACGATGGGCATCTACCGGGGGCTGACGACCTGGCTTTCCCAGGGCGGTGCAATCACGTTGCGCGACCGCGAGTTGCAGGCGCTCTACCGGCCGGTCTATTTCGGCTCCATCGCCGGCATTCCGGTGCCGATCATCATCATCTTCGTCACCGCTGCGATCGCCGCCTTCGTGCTCTACCGCACCCGTTACGGCCGGCATGTGATCGCAGTCGGGTCCAACGAGGACGTGGCACGCTATTCCGGCATCTCGGTCAACCGCGTGCGCACCATCGCCTATGTCGTGCAGGGGCTGTGCGTGGCGGTGGCCGTGCTCCTCTACGTGCCGCGCCTCGGCTCGACATCGGCCACCACGGGCATCCTTTGGGAACTGCAGGCGATCACCGCTGTGGTGGTCGGCGGCACGGCACTCAGGGGCGGCGTCGGCCGCATCTGGGGGACGGTCTGCGGCGCCTTCATCCTGGAGATCGTCGGCAACATCATGCTGCTTTCGAACTTCGTCAGCGAATATCTCATCGGCGCGATCCAGGGGGCGATCATCATCATCGCCATGCTGGTACAGCGCTCGCTGATGCGGAAGTAACAAGGAATCGAGAGAATCGGCCGGGCATATTGGGGCAGGCCCGGAACGGAGGAATTAAGAGACCCCGCACAACATTTGGGAGAGAGACCATGCGTAGAAGAACTTTCGGGCTGGCCGCGGCAGCGTTTGCAGCTTCGGTTGCCGTCGGTCCGGGCCTTGCCTGGGCCCAGGAGGAAAAGAAGGTGACGATCGGCGTTTCCATTCCGGCGGCCGACCACGGCTGGACGGCCGGCGTCGTCTTCCATGCCGAACGCGTCGCCAAGCTGCTGATGCAGCAGAATCCCGGCCTCAACGTCATCGTCAAGACGTCGCCGGATCCGGCAAGCCAGGCCAATGCCGTGCAGGACCTTGCGGTCCAGGGTATCGACGGCCTCGTCATCCTGCCGACCGATCCGGACCCGCTCGTCAACGCCATCCAGCAGGTGAAGGACAGCGGAGCCTTCGTGGCGCTTGTAGACCGTGCGCCGTCGAACAACGACAGCTCGGTCCGCGACCTCTATGTCGCCGGCAACAATCCGGCACTTGGCCAGGTCGCCGGCGAATATATCGCCAAGACCACGCCGAATGCCGAAGTCGTCGTCATCCGCGGTCTGCCGATCCCGATCGACCAGCAGCGCCAGGACGGTTTCGACAAGGGGATTGCCGGCTCCAGCGTCAAGGTTCTGGAACGCCAGTACGGCAACTGGAACCGCGACGACGCATTCCGCGTCATGCAGGACTACCTGACGAAATATCCGAAGATCGACGTGGTCTGGTGTCAGGATGACGACATGGCCGTCGGCGTCCTCGAGGCCATAGAGCAGGCCAAGCGCACCGATATCCAGTATATCGTCGCCGGCGCCGGCTCCAAGGACATGATCAAGCGCGTCATGGACGGCGACAAGATGGTGCCGGTCGACGTGCTCTATCCGCCGGCCATGGTTGCGACCGCCATGCAGCTCACCGCGGCTCATTTCTACGACCAGATTCCGGTCAGCGGCGAATACATCCTGGATGCGACGCTCGTCACCAAGGACAATGCCGAGCAGTTCTACTTCCCGGATTCTCCGTTCTGATCACCCACAGGAGGCGCGCCTTTTGCGGGCGCGCCTCTTTTCACGTCCAGCTTTTGATTTCCCCAGGAGGAAAACCATGAAGACGATCAAGGGACCAGCCATCTTTCTCGGTCAGTTCGCAGGTGATGCCGCGCCGTTCAATTCCTGGGATTCGATTACCAAATGGGCGGCCGAAAAAGGCTATGTCGGCGTCCAGGTGCCGACCTGGGCCGGTCAGCTCATCGATCTGAAGAAGGCCGCCGCGTCCAAGGATTATTGCGACGAATTCGCCGGCATCGCGCGTGCGAACGGCATCGAGGTGACCGAGCTTTCCACTCATCTCCAGGGTCAGCTCGTCGCCGTGCATCCGGCCTATGACGAGGCCTTCGACGGTTTTGCCGCACCCGAGGTCCGCGGCAATCCGAAGGCACGGCAGGCATGGGCCGTGGAACAGGTCAAGATGGCGCTGACAGCCTCCAAGCATCTCGGCATCAAGGCGCATGCGACCTTCTCCGGCGCGCTCGCCTGGCCCTTCATCTATCCCTGGCCGCAGCGCCCGGCGGGCCTTGTGGAGACAGCTTTCGACGAACTCGCGAAACGCTGGACGCCGATCCTCGACCATGCGGAAGACTGCGGCGTCGACGTCTGCTACGAAATTCATCCGGGCGAGGACCTGCATGACGGCGTGACTTTCGAGATGTTCCTGGAGCGCGTGAAGAACCACAAACGCGCCAACATGCTCTACGATCCGTCGCATTACGTTCTGCAATGCCTCGACTATCTCGACCACATCGACATCTACAAGGACCGGATCCGGATGTTCCACGTCAAGGACGCGGAATTCAATCCGACCGGCCGGCAGGGCGTCTATGGCGGTTATCAGGGCTGGGTGAACCGGGCAGGGCGTTTCCGTTCGCCGGGCGACGGGCAGGTGGATTTCGGGGCGATCTTCTCGAAGATGGCCGCCAATGATTTCGACGGCTGGGCCGTGGTCGAATGGGAATGCGCGCTGAAGAATTCCGAGGACGGTGCGCGCGAAGGGGCAGAATTCGTCAAGGCGCATATCATCCGCGTTACCGAAAAGGCTTTCGACGATTTTGCCAGCGGCGGCACGGACGAAGCGGCCAACCGGCGGATGCTCGGGCTTTGAGACTGAAGCCGGAATAGAGGCGGTGGTCATGCTTGAGAAACCTAACAAGGTAGGTTGTTGATGGCTTGGTCACCGTTCTTCGCCAGCATGGGTTACGCGACGCTCAAGGTTCTGACACAGGGCGGCATGTCTGACCGCGGCGGGCGGTCGCGGTCATCGAGGCGAGCCGGCAGTTATTCCAGGAGACTTGGAGAAAGTATCATGGTTGAAGTCACGGATGCGGAACTCGGCGAGGCCAAGCGGCGCTGGGAAAAGGAGCGGGCGCAGAGGTCGATCCCGGTCTCCGCCCGCTTTGATGTCCCTTCCGGTCGTATCGTGGTCGAGTTCGCAAATGGCGCTGCTTTCATGGTCCCGGGACGTTCGCTCGAAGGCCTGACTGATGCGACGGACGGCCAATTGGCCGAAGTTGAACTCTTGGGCGAAACCGGCCTCCACTGGGAGAGACTGGATGTCGATTACTCGATCTCCGGCCTGATGCGTGGCGTTTTCGGTAGCAGGACCTTCATGGACGCACAGCGCAAGGGCGGGCAATCCAGATCATCGGCCAAAGTAGCCGCAAGCCGTGCCAATGGAGCCAAGGGCGGGCGGCCCCGAAAGGCTGTGAACGGCTCTTGACCACGCCTGCCGCTGAACAACGACAATTTTTCCAGGAGAGGATATTTCATGGCAATCGAAGGCAAGGACGATGAGACGCGCGAGCCCCGCATCCGGCTCGGCATGGTGGGTGGCGGTGCAGGCGCCTTCATCGGGGCGGTGCATCGCATGGCGGCAAGGCTGGACGACCAGTTCGAGCTTGTCGCGGGCGCGCTGTCGTCAACCCCGGAAAAGGCGATCGCCTCGGGGCGGGATCTCGGGCTCGACCCGGCGCGCACCTATGGTTCCTACAAGGAAATGGCGATCCGCGAGGCACGGCTGAAGAACGGCATCGAGGCGGTCTCGATCGTGACGCCCAATCACGTGCATTACGACGCTGCCAAGGAATTCCTCAGGCGTGGCATCCATGTGATCTGCGACAAACCGCTCACCTCCAACCTCGCCGATGCCAAGAAGCTCAGGAAGGCGGCTGAGGAGAGCGATGCGCTTTTCATCCTCACCCACAATTACACCGGCTATCCGATGGTGCGGCAGGCGCGCGAGATGGTCCAGAACGGCGATCTCGGCAAGATCCGTATCGTGCAGGTGGAATATCCGCAGGACTGGCTGACCGAGGCGGTCGAGCAGACCGGCGCCAAGCAGGCGGTCTGGCGCACCGATCCGGCCCAGTCGGGTGCCGGCGGCTCGACCGGCGATATCGGCACGCATGCCTATAACCTCGCTTCCTTCATCACCGGGCTGACGCTCGAGAGCCTCGCCGCCGATCTCGATACGTTTGTCGAAGGCCGCCGGCTCGATGACAACGCCCATGTGCTGTTGCGTTTCGAAGGCGGTGCCAAGGGCATGCTGTGGTGCAGCCAGGTAGCGCCGGGCCATGAGAATGGATTGAAGATCCGCGTCTACGGCACCAAGGGTGGCATCGAATGGGTGCAGGCGGACCCGAACTATCTGTGGTTCACGCCCTTCGGCGAATCGAAGCGGCTCATCACCCGCGCCGGCGCCGGTTCCGGCCCTGCCGCCGCCCGGGTTTCCCGCATCCCCTCCGGTCATCCGGAAGGCTATCTCGAAGCCTTCGCGACGATCTATACGGAGGCGGCGCGCGCCATCAACGCGAAGAAGAAGGGTGTGGCGCTCGACAAGGCCGTCATCTATCCGACGGTCGACGACGGCGTGAAGGGAGTGGCCTTCGTGGAGGCCTGCGTTGCATCCTCGAAGAAGAACGGGGCGTGGGTGAAGGTGTGAAACGCGGCTCTTAACCTGAAATCTGGCCCACCAGTGCTCCAGCCGGGATATGCCACGCCCGGCTGATCTTTCTGATCTGGTCGAGGTTGATCTCGCGCCGTCCGTTCAACAGGTCCGCGGCACGGGATTTCGACCCGAGGATCTCGATCAGGTCCGCGCGGGTGTAGTTGTTGGCTTCCATGACCGATTTCAGGACTTCGGCCGGCGAAGCTTGCGGGATCGGGTAATGCCTGGCTTCATATTCTTCGATCAGTAGCATGAGCGCATCGAAATGGGCGGCCTCAATCGTGCCGTCCTCGGGCTCGTTCTCGAAATAGGGGCGAACCGCTTTCAGCGCTTCCTCGTATTCGGTTTCATTGAGCAGCGTGCGGATAGAACCGATATCCATTTCGTGACCTCTCAGAGCTTTGCGACATCGATGCTGTCGTATTCGGCATGTGTCCCGACGAACAGGATGAAGACCCGCTGGGTTCGAAAGCCGATGAGCGCAACGATACGGTATTTGTTGCCGCCGACATCAAAGACGATCTTTCCGCTCGACACATAATCCGCCGAATTGAAGATTGCCTTCACGTCCGCGAAGGTCTTCCATCCGACATTTGAGATCGTTGTATACCAGTCCGCCATGGCCGTTTCAGTCGCCGCTCGTTGTCCCTTCGGGAGCCGCTGGCAGAACTTCACGAGCGTCGACTTTGCTATCACGCGCCTTGCCAAACATATAGTCGGTTCCCAATTTGGAAACAAGAGGCCTTACTGCGCCATGTTCTCTGCCTCTGCAACGTTTCAGAAATCCGTACCTTTGCCCTGT
>NZ_JPYQ01000011.1:0-22221 GCF_000757525.1 Rhizobium sp. YS-1r
AAACTGTGTCCGGAGATTACCGGAAATCCTGTCCGGACTTTTCCGAAACCCGCAGGCATGGCCAGGAACGGTCACAACATCATCGCAACCTGCCAGGTTTCGCCGCTGGTGACCTATCTTCGCGAAGAGGTCGAGAGGCTTGATCTCGGGAAGCGAATCCGTGTGGAGCGTCTCGATCTGACGGACCCATACGACATCAAGCAGGCTCAGACCTGGGACTTCGACGTTCTCTGGAACAATGCGGGGCAGGGCGAGCCGGGTCCTGTCTGGGAAATCCCCGTGGACATCGTCCGCCGCAACTTCGAGACAAATGTCTTCCTTCCGCTGACGCTCACACAGGGCGTCATCCAGCGTTGGATTCGCGAGGGCAAGCACCACGGGAAGAAGGTGGTCTTCACGTCGTCGATGGGCGGCCTGTTCACCCCGGCAAACTGGGGCACCTATGTCTCGACGAAGCATGCGCTGGAGTCCATTGCTGAAGCCCTGCAGCAGGAACTCGCCGCCTACGGCATCAAGATCCAGACCATCAATCCCGGTGCCTATTATACTGGGTATAACGAGACGATGGCCGACAATCCGTTCCGCTGGATGGACGACAGCAAGAACTTCACGAAGCGTGCCGATCTCCGGAAGGGCTTCGATGACTTCTTCGCGACCCCGGAAGGGAAGATGGATCCCACCGAGATGATCAATCGCATGATTGAGATCGTTCCGGCCGATACCGGCAAGTTCCGCAATGTCTGCCCGAAGGTCATCGAGGACATGTTGAAGGATCATCAGCTCAAAGCCTGGGAAGCCCAGATTTAAAATTTGGCGGCGTTGCCCCGCCGCTCTCCTCCGCCGTCGGGACGGCCCGGCGGCACTCAACTCGATTCAAGGAGTCCAGAGATGAGCAACAGCAAACTATCGGTGGCAACCCTGCCAAGGATCGCTTTCGCGGCCTGTGTTTGGGTGTTCACGGCGGTCAGTGGCGTGGCCGCTGCAGATGAGGCCTCCAACAAGGCGACAGTACTGAAGGCCTTCGACGCGTGGGCTGCGGGCACCGGTAGCCCGTATGATCTTCTTGCTGACAACGTGACATGGACGATCACGGGGAATTCGGCTGCGTCCAAGTCCTATGGCAGCCGCGATGCCTTCATCAACGAGGTGATCAAGCCGTTCAATGCGCGCATGAGTGTTGGTCTCAAGCCGACGATCCGCAACATGTATGCAGACGGCGATACCGTCATCGTCTTCTTCGATGCCGCTGGAACAGCGAAGGACGGCCAGCCATACATGAACACGTACGCGTGGTTCCTGGACCTTGATGGCGGCAGGATCGTGAAGGCTTCGGCATTCTTCGACAGCATCGCATTCAACAAGCTCTGGGAGCTTCCGGCGGCTGGTGAGTAAACGCAGTCACTGCAAAAGGAGATCGAGATGAAGACCTGGTTCATAACCGGAGCGTCGCGCGGTTTTGGCGCCCGCATTGCGCAGCTTGCTCTCGATCGGGGCGATAATGTCGTCGCGACAGCGCGCAACGTGGGGCCGATAAAGGAAAACCTAGGCGATCGGCCGAACCTTCTTGCGGCGGCACTCGACGTGGCGAACGAACAGCAAGCCCGAGATGCAGCTCGGCAGGCAGTCGAGCGCTTCGGCTCCATTGATGTCCTGCTGAACAATGCGGGCTTCGGCCTCATCGGGGCAGTCGAGGAGGCAACGGCCGAAGAGATTGAACGCCTCTATCGGACCAATGTGTTCGGTCTGCTGACCGTGACGCGAGCGGTGCTGCCGCAGATGCGGGCACAGCGATCAGGTCGGCTCCTGAACATCTCGTCGATCGGCGGCTATCGTGCAGGCCCAGGCTTCGGTGTCTACTGCTCGACGAAGTTCGCCGTCGAAGGGCTGTCGGAGGCGCTCCATGCAGAACTGGCACCCCTCGGGATCCATGTGACCGTGATCGAGCCAGGATACTTCAGGACCGACTTCCTCGACTCCAGCTCGTTGTCGGTGAGCGGAAATCGCATAGCCGATTACGATGGCACGGCTGGAGCGGTCCGCGAGCACGCATCTGCCATGAACCACAACCAGCCGGGCGATCCCGAGGAGTTCGCTCGACAGCTCGTCGCGTTCGCAGATGTAGCCGACCCGCCAGTCAGAGTGCCATTCGGAAGCGATACTGTCGCGGCCATCGAGGCCAAGCACGCCTCGGACGCGGAAACAATCAGGAAATGGAGGCAGGTTTCACTCTCGACGGACTACTGACACGTTGAAACGAGTGGTCAAGTCGTAAGCGCACGCCACGAGGCATGCGCGGCAGACGAGATTGCACTTGGAGACAGCGAGGAAGCCTATCTGATCGCCTCCGGCGACGCGGAGGGTGACGCTGCGATACAAAGGTTTGAAATCGGAGCAGTTCGATGGCAGTTGAATCTCACGGACCGGACCTCCTGCCAGTCATCGCGCTACTCGGCGCGGGGGTTGTTGCGGCCACAGTCTTCAAGCGATCTGGACTTGGCTCCGTCCTGGGTTATCTCGCCGCGGGCGTCGTCATCGGTCCATTCGGGCTTCGGGTATTTCAAGAGCCGGCATCCATTCTCCATTTCGCTGAGCTGGGCGTCGTAATGTTTCTCTTCCTGATCGGCCTTGAGATGAGGCCTTCACGACTTTGGGGTTTGCGCAGGCAGATTTTTGGCCTGGGAGTCCTTCAGGTCGGCGTCTGCATTCTTTGTCTCACGGCAGTCGGTATGGCGACTGGTTTCCCGGTGGCGCCGTCCTTCGTTGCGGGGACGGGATTCGTGCTTACATCGACGGCAATTGTGATGCAGCTCCTTGAGGAGCGAGGTACGATCTCTACGCCACCTGGCCAGCGCATCGTAGCCATCCTGCTCCTTGAGGATTTAGCGATCGTACCGCTCCTCGCGTTGGTCGCCTTTCTGGCCCCCATCGTTCCTGGCACGACTTCGAGTGCTCAAGGAATCGACTGGATTGCAATAGGCGTGGGCGTCGCCGCGATAGCGGGAGTAGTAGTCTCCGGCCTGTATCTCCTAAACCCTCTCTTTGGGCTTATAGCCGGCGCACAGGCGCGTGAGGTTATGACGGCCGCAGCGTTGCTCGTCGTACTTGGCGCCGCTTATGTGATGCAGCTCGGCGGGCTTTCCATGGCGATGGGCGCGTTCCTCGCAGGCGTTCTCCTGTCCGAGTCAACTTTCCGGCACCAGCTTGAAGCCGATATCGAACCTTTTCGCGGCATCCTCCTGGGTCTCTACTTCCTCGCTGTCGGCATGTCTCTGGAGTTGGGTGTCGTGGCGGCCAACTGGGAGCTGATTGCGTTCTATGTGGTTGCATTCATGGTCGTGAAAGGGCTGGCCGTTTACGGCTGTGCTCGCCTCCTTAAAAGTACGCCCTGGGAAGCCGCCGAGCGAGCCGTTCTTATGGCCCAGGGTGGGGAATTTGCCTTCGTACTCTATGCGTCGGCTTTCTCCTTCGGGATCATCTCTTCCGACCAGAATGCTGTTCTGACAGCAATCGTCATCCTGTCGATGGTTCTCACGCCGCTTCTAGTCTCGGCCTTGAAGCGGTTCGAAGGAGCGAGTTCTTCACGGGTCGAAGGCTACGCAATTTCCGGCAATTTAAGAGGTACGGTTCTGATCATCGGCTTCGGCCGGGTCGGACAGATAGTCAGCCAGCTTCTGCTATCCCGAGGTCACGAGATTTCAATCATCGACACCGATGTTGAGATGATCAACATAGCTCGTGAATATCAGTTCGACGTCTACTACGGCGACGGCACACGTCTCGATATCCTTGAGACGGCGGGTGCTGGTGAAGCGAAGGTGATAGCTGTGTGTGTGGACAAAGGCGACGACGCCATTGCTATTGTACGCCTGCTCAAGGCTGAATTTCCTCTGACAACAATTGTCGCCCGTGCAACGGATCGGCGGCATGCACTCGACCTGGTCAGATCAGGTGCCGATGTCCAGATCCGAGAGACATTTGAGTCCGCGATGGCGCTGGGCAACAAGGCGCTTGAAATCCTTGGGGCGACGCCGGAAGAAATGTCGAATCTGGCGAAGGGATTTCGGGAGCGTGACGGCGCGCGGCTTGAACTCGAATTGACTGGAGGGATGTATGCTGGCCGCGAATTCTTCAGTGGAAGGACTCACGCATCGAAAATCACGGCGGAGATTGATGCTTCCGAGAAAATGCGGGACTTCAGGTCGACCCCGTAGAGCGAGTTGAGAATGTTCAATGCCTATAGACCTCGAAAAGGTTAGATCAGAGACACCGGGTGTCCGGAACCGAATCCACCTGAACAATGCTGGGGCAGCCCTGATGCCGCATCCGGTGCTCGAAGCCATGGTTGGCTACCTCAACCGGGAAGCGGAGATTGGTGGGTACGAGGCGGCCGGTGAAGCTGCTAGTGAGCTTGACGGCGTCTACGATGGCGTGGCACGCCTGCTTGGTTGCGGTCGGGATGAGATCGCCCTGACCGAGAATGCGACCGTCGCCTGGCAGCTCGCCTTCTATGCCCTCACGTTTCGGCCCGGAGACCGCATACTCACGGCGCGGGCCGAATATGCAGCAAACTACGTCGCCTTTCTGCAGATCGCGGAGCGCACCGGGGCGTCGATAGAAGTCATTCCGAGCGATGACGGCGGCGTCCTTGACCCGGCATGCCTTGAACAGATGCTCGACGAACGCGTGAAGCTAATCGCCATTACCTGGGTGCCAACGAACGGAGGGCTGCGCAATCCCGCGGCTGCCGTGGGTGCGATTGCACGTCGCCACGGTATAACTTATCTGCTCGACGCGTGCCAAGCTGTCGGACAGATGCCGACACGCGTCGAAGAGCTTGGCTGCGATATATTGACGGGAACAGGTCGCAAATTTCTTCGCGGCCCACGCGGAACCGGATTTCTCTATATCCGCAGAGAGCTCTTACTGACCCTGGAACCACCAATGATCGATCACTTCGCGGCCCCGTGGGTCGCTCCAGATCGCTATGAGCTACGGCGTGACGCGCGGCGGTTCGAGACGTGGGAGAACAACTACGCCGCTCGTCTGGGTCTCGGCCGCGCTTTGGATTACGCGCTGGAGCTGGGACTGCACGAAATTGAGAATCGATGCGGCAACTTATCGGAGAGGTTGCGCAATGGACTTCGGAACGTCGAGGGGGTCGCCGTCCATGATCTCGGGCCGAAGCCAGCGTCAATTGTGACGTTTTCCGCTCGCGATTATACCGCAGCGGATTTCAAGGCGTTGGCGTCGCGGTACGGCTTCAATGTAAGCGCCTCTGCCCCTTCGAGTACATTGCTCGACGCAGCAGCAAGAGGTCTGCCCGCTGTGGTTCGAGCCTCACCGCACTACTACAATACGGAATATGAAATCGATAGTTTCATCCGTTTCGTACGGGATAGTCGACGCAAATAGGCTGTTTCCCAGAGATTTGAGGAGCTGCGAGAGGCACGCTTTCAAGTGCCTACTGGGCAATATCTGGTCCGGTCTGCAACCGACATGAAGGCACAATGCGTTCGCGAGTGATGTCTCTTACGAAAGACCTTGTTGAAAGATGCTGGCGGGCCGAGATCGATGAAGGCCGCAACCCGGCGCTTACACCGATGACCGCCTTGGAATACGCGGGGCTTCGCGAGCGTCTTATCCTGGAGAGCGAACCCGATCCACTTTGGATATTTGCCTACGGCTCGCTTATTTGGAAGCCAATCTTTGAACCTGTTGAGCACCGTCGTGCGACGGCGCATGGCTGGCACCGCTCCTTTTGCCTTGAATTGCAGAATTGGCGAGGAACTCGGGCCCAGCCAGGCCTAATGATGGCATTGGACACAGGTGGTTCCTGCAATGGACTCGTCTACAGGGTTGTCGAAGCAGATCGCACGATGGCCATTCATGAACTTGTTGACCGGGAGATTGCATATCGGGAAGATACTCTTTCCGTTCGATGGCTTCGCGTTGACACGAAGGAAGGAGCGGTTCGTGCGTTGGTATTCTATGCGGCTCCTCGTGGCGTTGGCGTCGTCCGCCGCTTACCCCTCCAGCAGGTGGCGTGGACGTTGGCTAGAGCATGCGGCCACGCTGGTTCTGGGGCTGACTACCTTTTCCACACGGTATCTAAGCTTGAGGAAAATGGCATCCACGATAGAAACCTATGGCAACTCCAGGGGCTCGTGGCCACAGAGATTGCGAATATCTACCCCGTGGCAATGCGAAAGGACGATTGAGTTGGAAATCACGAATTTACGCCCGCCTTCACCGTTGCGTATTTGCCTGCTTCGGGGAAACTTAACCTAAGTCTTCCGATCAAAACTCGCCGGGGCTGCTGCCGACCATTTCCCATTCCGAGATCTCGCGCCCGGGCTTCTTCTTCAATTTTCGTATGGATCCAGCTCGTTGCACTCATATCAGGCTTGCCTGCAGTCCAGAGGCTCGCCTTGCCAGGCGACAGGAACAATCTATCCCGCTGGTTGCTGTGATGGCTGTCGTCCGGTCGTGGTTGAGCTCAATTCCGTTCCAGTGCATGTCTGGGGTATCACATGCCAACGGCATACAAGACGATCACTTGGTCATGTCGAAGGCCGCCCCCGAATGGTATCAGTACTACGGGGTGGAGTGGGACAATCATGCTCGTCTTTTCTATGCGATGCCGCCATCGGGACTCTATAGCGAGGGTTGACACTCGGTCCAGGAAATGGCGACAGTTCTGATCGGCACCTATGTCGGGCTAGCGCCACTCGCGTGAACGCACCGTCATCGGCCTCGCTCCACTGACAGCATAACCAGCGATCTCGTCTGCAGCTTGGCAGCTCTATTCGACATCAGCCAGATCAGCACGGCGACCGGGATGTTCATCTTTTCGACTTCGGCCGCACCGATCGTGTGAATTAGGTGTCCGGGGCCGATGCCAGCGACCGATGCAGAGAAAAACCCAAATGGTCAGGCGTCGGACGTGGACATTCTACTCGGCCTTTGATGCCGTCCGAATTGCCGTTTCTTCAGGCAAGTTGTAGAACGTTGTGAGATCGGGAGACTGGCATGTCAAACAGTGGATCGAACGATGCGGGCAAGACGGGTACGGTCGGACCTGATGGCGAATCCCGGCAACCTAGTGAAACGGTGGGCGAAGCGCTTTTGAAGGTCGGTTTCGAACCCTTGAAGGCGGGCCGCAAGATCGTGGGGCAAGGAAAACGGAGAGAGACCTTGAGAAAGTTTTCGAAGGGCTCGCACAAGTAAACGACCGCAACGAACGCGACTTCCCGGGCCTCAGTCCGTCAAATGCGCACGCCGACACGAAATTCAACAAAGCCTAGACATCAAATGGTGAAAGTGACTTCCGTGCCGTCGGGACGACGTCCGTCAACCCCAAGCCTCTGAAGCTCGTCGAGCGTTCTTGCTGCAGGAAGTAACCGCGTTCCTTGGAAGTACGCAGGGTAAAGCCTCACCTCTTTCGATTTCATCGAAATAAGAAGCGTGAAGGCTGAAGGGATTTCTACGATTTCAAGCTCGTGGATTTCCTGGCTACTTGAGACATCCGCCTCGGCGGCATCGAGCGCATCTCTATAGGCAAGCGCGAAGCTGCCGCGTCGAAACGAACTATAGGATCCATCTGCCCGGCTGCTGATGTCCAAGACACCGAATCCCTCGTCATCATGGACAAGGCACTGCCATCCCATCCTGTAAGGGGAGGCGAGGTCGGCTTCACAGTTCGGCAAAGCTCCAAGCACCCTCTTGGGGAATGGACCGATGTGGTGGTACTCGGTGTTCGCATGGTCTCGCCCAGGCAGGGCGGCCAAGATATCCATTGCTCGATTGAATTTTTCGCCGACGGAACTCGGTGCTTCAAGCATCGCGATCGTCATTTTATCTCTCCATGCCTCAAGTCCCTTATATCACTTCCACGGCGCACGAACATGGTACGTCTGAACCCATCGACCTCCGTATTCGAGGTAATCGTTTCGAAGCTCCCTCCCTGGTGCCGGGAAAGAATAATCAAAACACGGATCCCCTATCAGGAAGTGATCCTCTCCATTCTCGTCAAGCCAGCAGCCGTGGATCACGACTGCATGTCCTCCCGTCAACGGCCATTTGATCTGAACACAAACCGGGTTTCCCCTGTCCAGTTGCCGCATGGCTTGGCGAAGTTCGGCCGATCCAGGATAAGTCGAACTATCGCAACCCACTACACGAAGCCCCGTCAGCATCGTTTCCTCTCGATTCCACGACTCTTCGGACACCCATGGCTTCGGGAAGCCAAATGCTCGCCCGACGATCTCGTCCTGAGAAATATAATCGTCGGGCTCGTAGTATTGCGAAATGCTCGAAGCCGTCGCCGCCCAGCACCAGTTGCTCCGTTGCTGCATTTGCATCTCGAAGCTTAGGCGCAAGTGGTTTGGATATCTGACGCGCTCTGGATGTCGGTAGAGGCCGCTGATCCAATCGAACACCGATGTGACGATCCTGAATCCCTCACGCATTCTTCGCGAACCGGCTGTGCAAGTGGCCAGCTACTTGCCCGCCGCCCAGATCCAGAAACCCTCCGTCGATCAGCGTGACCACGTTCCGTACGGGAGCGACCGCTTGAAGAACCCTCTCGCTTCCACGAGGCGGGATATGAAGCGCGGAGAGTATGCTTCTGTCGTGTGCACCCGTGTCGATCGCTATCCGCCCGCGAATACGCTCCACCATCACCGATGTCGGCGTATGACCATGCACCACCGTCTTTCCGAACGATCCTGTGAAGCTTAGGAATGGTTCCCGGATCCACATCAGTTTGTACGGATCCTGCTGAGCAAGTGGCACACCCGGCTCGACGCCGGCGTGAACGAGAATGTGGTGATCAAGTTCAACGTACCGCTCGGCTGCACGGAGGATCGCCACGTGGTCGACATCGACCACGTCGAGGATTCGGTCGAGTGCGTCGGACAAATCGAAACCGTAGGAGGCGAGGGTGGCTGCGCCTCCCATCTTGGCGATCCAGTGCAGGAGAAGAGCCTGCTTCCGGAAAGGGTCGGTCTCGTCGAGGATGCGGAGGATGAAGGAATCGTGGTTGCCGAGAATGAGCCGCGAAGCTGGGATCTGCTTCAGTGTTTCAGCAACCAGGTTCATCGCCTGCCGGCTATCCGGGCCGCGGTCGACTATGTCGCCGAGGAACACGATCCGATAGACGATTCCAAGGCACTCCGCCTGCTTAGATATGCCGTCCAGCAGTGCCCGAAGTAGGTCCGCACGTCCGTGGACGTCGCCAATTGCGAAGGTGTGAACGCTGGTCATGTTGATGATGTCCCTATTTGAACCGGAGACATCGCATGCCGATAGTTGGCGAAAACTTTACGGGGCGGCGCCGGTGAGTTGCAGGGTTGATGGGAGGTGAATCCCCATGAACGCATTTTCATCTGAGCCTTCGGGAAGTCTTAGCAGCGTCCGGTTAGAACGAGGACGACCTAGAGACTCCGATGGTCGGAACCGACCGCTGCATGAGAGACGACGCTGGCATGGAACTGAATCTTGATGAACTGGAATCTGGCAGCTTCTGGGGACGCACGCACGCGGGCGGAATTTACACGGTGGGCGACAAATGGGTCTGCGCGGTTGGTGACCGGGACTGCGCCCAGGCGGTTGCGCAACTGCTCGAACCAGTTGGAGATCAGGGATGGACGGTCGTGCTCGAAAAGCGGTCACGCGACGACGACTATGCTTGGGGTCCGGCCGTGATCGGTGGCGGTCTCGACCTGAGCTATGGCGAGGCGGAGCAGGTCGCATACGCTTTCCAGACCGAAGGCGAAGTGGAGTTTGATTTTCATCGAGGGGTCGCCTTGAGCCTCTGGGGAGGCCTTGAGTTCGGTCAGATCACCGCAACACTCAGCGAACGTTACGACGACCGCCGATCGGTCCATTTCAAGAAGGAGGACGGTGGCTGGTTTGCAACGGGGAGCCGGGAACGGTGGGACGAGAAGGTCATCTGGTTCGTGGCCGAGCGAACTGGGGTGAGATTTCCGGAACAGGGATATGGAGATCTCGAAGCCGTGCGCGCGATGGCCTATGAATGGGTCGTCCAGCCTGCACTCAGCGAGGTGGAGCGTGATACTGCTTGGTGGCTCGGAAGGAGCACCAAAGACATCCTCGTCAGCAAGGTCACCTACTTCGGCGGGCCCTTAATCGGACGATGACGCAAACATCACCACACGTGTTCATCCGAACAAGAAGATGAACTGCCGGCGACGGACCCCGCGAACCGAAGCCTGTCGCCAGCAGCCGTGTACGAGCGCTCTAATGTCGCGTCGCCGATGACTTGAACACAATTTCCTGCTCAGCAGCGCAAAGCCTGCCTATGGTGCCGCCGATATGGTCGATGGCGGTCATGATACGAGGATCACGAAGGAGCGCCAGGTCACCACCCATTCCGTATTGGCGCAGAGAATCCGGGATCGGCCGTTCGAATGGCGCCCACCCCCAGGCTATGCGGCCCGCGCGGGTCATGGCGTCGCCGTACGAGTGGCGACCCTTGATTTGCCAGCCAGTCGCGTTGCACACCAGCACAATTCTCAGTTGGTCAAGGCCATCCTTCTTAGCGGCCCGGACATACATACCATCGAAGAACTCTTCGGGCCGCCTCTGAAGTCGCAAGCCTGCTTCCTCGCCGAAATGAACATAGAAATCCGGAGCCGGAATCATCGACTTCACCAGACCGCCAGCTTCCGGGATCAATGCGTCGCGGCCGGCGATCGTGTTCATGTCGAAGATGACGCTTCCTCCTCCTTCCCATGCCGCGTGGATCTTGTCCATGCCCCGCTTGCGGGCGAGAAGGTCTTTGAAGTTGGGTTCATGGCCGATCTGCATGTCCGCCAGCGCCGATGCCGCCTTCTTGAACGCCGGAGTGCCGAACCCGTGCCTTATGGCGAGTTCGCGCATGACGGCGTCGAGCTGATCCCGGGCGGTGTCGATCGCGTCCTTTAGGTGCCTGTAGCGGATGGGTTGGTACTGCTGCACTGCTAATCTCCTCTGGCGTTCAGAGGATAATGAGCGGTGATGTCGCATGGAAGAAGACCGACGCCTTCTGCCCTGTGTGCGTCGTACGTTCATCATGGCGGATAGGGCGAATGAGCTGCTAGATCCTGTGCCTAGTGAACTGCTGCTTTTGAAAGGAATGATGTGTGACAGAGGACGAATACTGCCGCCTGGTTGAACTATCCATGGAAACGATGATGAAGACCGGATTTCATTGGTTCCAGCATCAATTCATCGAGGTTCCTCACCATCTGTTTGCCGCCGGAATTCTGAGAGCTTGCGCCGACATCGACCGTGCCGCGCCGGGCATCGGAACGGAACTGCTGCGCGAACTATCCTCCATCGGCGGCCGGGATCGCCACGAGCCACACTACGAACAGCTCTTGCAGAAGCTCAGCGAGATACTCGTGATAGAGCGGATAGTCTCCGCCTCCTGGCCCGAGGGGACGATATTCGAGCATGAACCATCGGCGGTGCCTGGCGGTCCGAGGCCAGAGCTTCTCGTAACGACAGCCACAAATAGGCTCGTTGTCGAGGTCAAGACTCCCTCACTGTTGCAACATATCCGAAACCGCGCAGAGAACCGGACGCAGTTGCCATACCGTGGAGGATTGTCAGGCGAATTGGCAGCAGCTTCTACGGAAGGAGCGGTGACTCTCCCGAGAGACAATCCAATCCTTGACTTCCTCAAGGACGCGGAGAGGAAGTTTGCGGGGTTTCGCGCTGATCCAAACACTGCAAGCCTACTGGTGATCGTATGGGACGATCACATCTACGAACCGATCTCGACACTCGTGAACCAGGGCACCGGGCTGCTCACGCCGAACTCCTTTGCGAAGCGTCCGGACGGCCAAGCGCTGACTTTTCCGAACATTGATTGCGTGGTGGCGATCCGCCACATGCATTACTTCATCGCTGCATCCCGCGACGAATCGATGGGTGGACGAGCACACGCCATGGACTTTGGGATCGATGGCGATGTCCCGAACGTCCGGTTTGACCTGGAAAACGGCCAAGTAGTGCCGCAACTTGTCTTGGAGCGTCTCCGGGCAATCTCCCACGACGATCCGGGGCTGAAGTTTTTTGCCGAGTACAATCCTCAGGATCTCGTGATCTGGGTGCCGCATTCCAGCTCGCGAGCGTGATCGAATCCTAGCAACCGTTCTGCGCACGGATGGCTTGGATAAAATCGCGGCCGCCGCGCTTCACCGTAGTGATCACTGCGGAACCGTCGCAGGCCTGCTTCCCGTTGCGGAACCGATATCGGACGGCGAAACGGCTGTCGCCGGTCCTGTGGATGTCGACAAGCGTGATCGGCTCGGACAGTGAACCATAGAAGCCAGTCAGTGCCTGCGCACTGAACGCTCCCTTCCTGGTCTTCTCCGGAACGACGAAAGTCGACGCGAGCTTCCCGTCGCCGGAATGCAGGGCGGCATAGAAGGCTTCGATCGTTGTTGCCGCGGTTCCATAGCTTTCAGTGATATCCCGACTGGAGGAGATGGCTTTCACCCATGCGAGGAGAGGGCGGTGGTGATGAGCCGTCATCGCGGGCATCGGGTTGAGGACGTCGACAAAGACTTCCGCGTCCCGAAGTCTGGCCATGTCCTTTTCGGTCGTCTCGTTTGGAACGAGTTGCACCTCGTCGAACATGTACTTTGGATCGGCGAAGTCATCGCCCGTTATGCATATCGGTTCGTCAAGCTTGAGGACATAGCCGGGTTCGGGAGTGTCGCCTTTCTGGACGTCTTCAAAATTCGGAGGTCCTGGGAAAATGCGATGGCTGAGATGGCCGCTGAGTTCGGAAGGCTCGTTCTTCGAGACGTCGTAACATGCGGCGACCGCGGACGGGGCGCTAGCCAGGGCCACGGCGGCCGAGCAGAACAAGGTATACATCTTCATCCATTTGCCCTCGGTTTCGCCGCCGACGTTAGATCGATTTCGCAGGACGTGCCCGTAAACGCCGAGAATTTTCTTGAGTCCTTGGGTGGCTTCGATCAGCCATTGAATGGGCCGAGGTTGAGGATATGATGACGGAGTTTGTCGCATGCTGGCGCCATGAGAGAGGCCGCGTCCTCACCACTCTCGAACCGATACGGGATCGTTGTGATTCCGCTCAAGTCGCTTGGAAGTTTGACCTTTTCCTTACGAGGCTCCATTAGGATCGCACGCTGTCGACCCAGCCTGCCCATAAATAGACCCAGCTCAAAAACGACATTATCTCGGGGGCTCGGCCAATCCGTGTCCTTACTTTGTGTTTGGTCATCGGCATGAGCGATAGCCACAGCGAAATCGGAATCATCCACTTTCGCTTCCAAGTCTTGGAGGGTGTAGTTCATCACCCGGAAGGTGCCGTCGGTCCACAGCGTTGTATGGAAAGGGTCATATTCAAACGCATTTTGAACCATTCGAGCCACGGGCAGAGCCTCCTTCGAGGAGATTATGAAGACGCGGATCCTCTCACGATAGATACCGACATGCTTGTTTCTTTCGAGAAGGCGCCGGGAAAGGGATCTTGCGATCTCCCGGTACATGAATGGGTACGTCTTCGCGAGCGTCGCGAATTGCTGCGCGCTCAGCTTGCCGACGATGGAGGCTTCCTCGGCGATCACGGTAGCGGAGCGACGCTGTGTCGGTTCGATTGCTGCCATCTCGCCAATATGATCGCCGCGACCGCGCAGCCCATGGCGACGACCGTTGATGTGTATGCTAAATGACCCCGAGATGATGAAGAAGATGTCGTCGTCCTCCCCATTCTGCTCAATGAGCGTTTCCCCGGTTTCGAGTTGCCGCAGCTCGATGAGTTCTGCGAGCTCGTCAGCGAGCTTGGCATCCCGGGCGACGATCGACTGCGATCCGAGTGCCTCGATCCTAAGGTCTTTTCCTGCATCTCCCTGAAAGCGCTCGAGCATTTTACTCACTATATCGATCTCCAATATGTCGTGGACCAGATCTCATCGTTGCTATGCTGCGGCCATTGCCATTTCTGCCACATATTCTCGCCATTCGGACCGTACTTCAGCGGATTGTTGAGACGGTCGTATACGCGTTTGGTGATGTAAGTGGGTCTATCCGCGTGCAGCGACGTGAGCTTTGCAGCCAGGTTCGCGGCATTGCCGATCCAAACGATGTCGTTGTCTCCGCGGACGCCAGTTCTGGCAGCCCTGATCTCCGATGTGTCGATACCAACGATGTGCCGGATTTTGAAATCTGTCGTCCACCGTTTGTTGAGTTCTGCTTGGACAATACTCTTGACCGCAAAGTTCAGCTCAAGTGCACACGACACTGCGTCGTTGCACTGGCTGGATGATATGAAAGTCCCCATGACGCGGTCGCCGTCGTACGATACGATCGAGCCTCCGCGGTTTCTAATCAAGCGCGAAGCCGCGTAGAGGAAGGTCTTGTAGACCTCGCCTGAAAACTGCCACTTCTTCGAAGCGACCAGATCCGTCGATCCATCGAGATCTGCGTAGAGAATGGTTGCCTGCTCAAAACAGACCGCATCGTTTGAGAGCTTCAAATCCTTAGGTTCAGGAACCGTAGCACCGTCACGGGTTGTCCATGCTGCTCCGAAGGTCGAGCTCGAGTTGTTTCGGATGTCGTCGGCTATCGCCATTGTGCGGCCTCGTCAGCAGGGGAACTGGGCGATAACCCAGCGAGCAATGAAGACGATTGGCGGCACGAGCATGCAACCGAAGGCAAGCAGGACCACGATGCCCGCCAGGGAAAACGTCCTGAACTTCCGATGTGCGATTGTCGCCTGGATCGCCGTCTGCACTGCAAGATCGCGAAGGTAGGTTGCTGTCGCGGATTCTCCTTCCTGAGGCATGTATTCCTTCTGCGCCATGGCCGGATAATCCTTGACCCCGCCCCTCACGATATCGCCGAAGTAGAGTAGGTTCACCACACCATCATCGCGCTTGTAAATATGGTCCAGGAATCGAGGAAGGAGTGACTTCAAACACAGGAAGGCAGCCAAGAAGAGCAGAGGGAGAGCGACTTCAAATGCATACTTGTAGCCGAAGGGCAGCTCGTCCGGGGACTTGAGAAGGTTGATGATGGCCCCGATCCACACAGACGAGAAGGTCAGTAGGGCGGCATTCTTTGTCTCTGCAAACTTGACGAAATCGATCATCCTGCCGTGGTTGGCAGACAATAGCTTTTCGTAGGCTTCGTGCTGGTCGTTTTTTGCCATCGATCAGTTCGTTCCGGTTTGTGTCTTCGCCAGCGGGCAGTCGTCCATCGTCCCACAGCAGACCTGGTCAACCGATCGCAGATAGTCGTAGAATTCCTTCTCGGACCTGCGCCATCCTTCGAGATTCAGCACAAGTTCGGCGAGTTGGCGCCCGTGATCACCACAGGAAGCAATAGGGAGGCGAAGGCTATCGGTTTCGTCGCACTTGCAGCGTTGTCGCACCGTCATTACCCGCTTCTCGTTCTGCAGCACGGTGAGCAGTCGGCGGCCGTCACGGACAAGAGCGATACGGCCCCGGCCGCGCCGCTTTACTCGAAGGCGGTCATCGCGCAGCGAAGCTAGGAACCGCTGGCCGAGCTCAGCGGCATTACCTTCCGCCAGCGCTTGGAAGCCTGCTGCGGTCGGGCCGTGTGCGCGGGCGTCGGACTTGCCCGGCCACCGCCGGAGAGCGGCTGCAGAACGCTGACGGAGCAGGAAGATGAGAACCTTGCCCCACCAGGCTTCGGCATCTTCGCTACTCTTGACCGATGATGGTTCGACCTCGCCCCAGTAAAGGCAAAACGAGCCATCGGTATTGATGTGACGCTCCGCGCAGAACGCCGGCAAGAGAATCGGGTACTGCTCCCGCACGGCGACGGTGTCGGCAATCCGGCTGACTTCAAGAATGAACTCCGGGACTGGAGCACCGGAGGGACTCGGAGGCCGAACACCATAAATGGCAACTCCGCCCGCTGATGAGATCAGGCGGGCATGGTGTTCGTGCGCTACGCTATTGAGGTGTTCGATCGGCAACAAATCGGTCTCAATCGAGCTTTGCGTATGGACGGAATGGCACTTCTGCCGCCTTTACGATGGCGGGACTGCTGGCCGCGTAGAGCGCCGCGCGGGCCACCTTTGCAACGGCGTTGTTCTCGGCCGCAAGGGATTCGAGAGCTACGTCATAGGTGAGGTTGGATACACGACGCGAGGAGCCGAAAAGCTTCCGGACAGAAGCCGGACCATCGTTGTATGCCGTCTCACCGATCGCAGTCTGGACACCGTTGCACCGCTTCTGTTCGTTCTCGGAATACAGAATGGATCGTCCGGTTGAGCAGCGAACCCTGCTACCCTGCATACCGAGTCGCGTGATGGATCCTGGGCCGAATTCGAAGCCGATTGCGAGACCAAGATCGTCGGTATCGACACCGTTGTCCTCAAGGCGTTCCAACGCAAGCTCGAAGCTGCTGCGGAGCCCGCCAACGCAGAGCACCGCCGTCGACACTGTTTCGTCGGTGTTCGTGGTGTGTGCAGTGCCTTCGAGAATATGACCGTGGATACAGTCGCCGATAAAGCGAATTCTGCGTCCGGAGAAATCGGAGCTCAGCACCCTGTCCAGTTCCGCACGAATGACATGGAGGCAGCGAACGACATCTTCGGGATCGTTATCGAGGTGGGAGTTGACGTAAGCCGTGAAATTATCAATGTCCGCATAGACGGAGATCATCTCCATGCGCCGAGAGTTGCCGGGCGTAAGCACGGTGATGTCCAAGTTCTTGAGCGGAGGCGTTGCGCGCGAGAACGAGAATGCCCCGATGGGATTGTTCTCGTTGTCCTTTCGCCAGTCGGCGACGATCTTGTCCTTGCTGAGACCCAGCTTGGCCTCGTCCTCGCAGTTCTGGATTTCTTCGTCAGTCAGTTTCGACTTCGCCGGATCGTCGGCCACATCCAGGTCGATGGCCTCGCGAGCCTCGTTGCTAAGGTAGATGCCGACGGCCTTGTTGTTGGAGGCGAGCTTGGCTGCAATGTTCGCCGGGCGTCCGAGGAACAGCGGCTCGCGGTTACCATTTCGGCCGTTGTTGACAGCGAGCGTCTTCCCGGTGTCGATGCCGACACGAACCTTGGCGTTCGGGATTTTCTCGTCGTCATCTCCCGTCTCCGCGAGAACGTCAGCAATCAGCTTGGCGATCGCGACAGCCCTGTTGACGCGGTCATCGGCGGCATTCTCGCCGTAGGGCTTTGTGACCACGGCATGAAGGCGCTGATTGTGGAAGTCGATCCTGATCGCGTCGGCATCGGCCAAGATCCTATGCACAGCTCGGTAGTGGAGATTCAGGAAGCGGAGCGCGCGCTTGTGGCACATCTCACCTTCAGAATCTGTCGACCACAGCATCTCTTCGAAATTCACGATCTCGACGTAGAGGTGAACGCCGTCAACCCGGTATGCCTTATTCGTTGGGATAGAGGACAATGAAGTGTCACGGGCGTAGTCAATCACCGTGACCTTTTCGACGTCTTTGATACGCGCGTCGATCGCTGCTTTTGCCCGGTCGTGCTTCCATGCGTTTGCCATTTCCATTCAACTCCGAACTAGGTGCATCGCGGGGCATCAGCCCAACCGACGCGATTGTTTCACTATTTGTTCCGTCTGGCATTTTCCGGGCACTGAGAAGTGCCCGGAAATTTCTGATCGCAGCAGCCTTGTCCCAGGGCTGTTAGTCGTCCGCCAAAAAGATCACTTTAGTGACATCAGAATGGCGCAGTGACAAACCTAGTGGCGCGGCACACTGGTTTCCAGTAGGTTTGATCAAGAGCACCCACTTGTAGCTCCGCACGTGTCGCATTTCTCGCAGGTGCCGTTTCTTACCATGGTGAAATTCTGGCACTCGGAGCACATGTTGCCCGTATATCCCTGGGCAATCGAGCGCATGCGGCGTTCGTTCTCCACCTTCTTGGCTTCGGTCTTCGCGGTTGTGGCTTCGTCGGCTGCTGCATCGGAGAAGAGGCCGGTGGTCGCCTGCTGTTCCTCTGCCAGTTCCTCGACGATCTCTTCGGCAAGCTCCCGGGCGCGTTCTTCGTAGTCTCGCTTGAAGGAAACCACTTCCGAAGTGGAGATGGCGACGGTCGGCTCCAGCTTGCGGGCCGCAGCGCCGGCAAAGGCAGTGACGGTCGCGCCGGCCGAAGCCCGCGCCGGCGCTGCGGTCGCGGCACCCTTGGCTTCGGAGGCGGCCGGGCGCTCGCCGCCGATCTTCGGCACCAGCGTGGGCTTGTAGCCGCGGGTCAGGCCCTTGGAGACGATGTCCGCCTTGCCTTCCGAGACACCCCGGCCGAGCGCGGTGTTGGAAAAGTCCGACGTGTCCACATGGGCGAGATCGTGGCGGCCGAGATAGGAAATCGCGAGTTCGCGGAACACGTAGTCGAGGATCGACGTGGCGTTCTTGATCGCGTCATTGCCCGTGACGATGCCGGCCGGCTCGAACTTCGTGAACGTGAAGGCGTCGACATATTCCTCGAGCGGCACGCCATATTGCAGGCCGAGCGAGACGGAGATCGCGAAATTGTTGATGAAGGCGCGCAGCGCCGAACCTTCCTTGTTCATGTCGAGGAAGATTTCGCCGAGACGCCCGTCGTCATATTCGCCGGTGCGCAGGAAGATCGTGTGGCCGCCGATCTTGGCCTTCTGGGTGTAACCCTTGCGGCGGGCGGGCAGCTTTTCCTGCGAGCGGACGACCTTTTCGATGATCCGCTCGACGATCTTCTCCGTGACCTGCACGGCCTGGGCGGCAGCCGGCTGGCTGAGCAGTTCCTCGATCGCGTCGTCCGCATCGTCCTCATCGATCAGCGACGAGTTGAGCGGCTGCGACAGCTTGGAACCGTCGCGGTAAAGCGCGTTCGCCTTCAATCCGAGCTTCCAGGACAGCATGTAGGCCGCGCCGCAGTCCGCGACGGTCGCGTCGTTTGGCATGTTGATCGTCTTGGAGATTGCACCCGAGATGAACGGCTGGGCGGCCGCCATCATGCGGATGTGGCTTTCGACCGAAAGGTAACGCTTGCCGATCTTGCCGCAGGGATTGGCGCAATCGAAGACCGGCAGATGCTCGGCTTTCAGGAACGGCGCGCCTTCCAGCGTCATCGCGCCGCAGACATGGATGTTGGCGGCCTCGATGTCCTTCTTCGCAAAACCGAGATGTTCGAGCAGGTTGAAGCTGACGTCGGAAAGCTGTGCGTCGGTGACCTTCAGCGTGTCTTTCAGGAAGTCGGCGCCGAGCGTCCACTGGTTGAAGACGAACTTGATGTCGAAGGCCTGCTTCAGCGCTGCATTGACCGCTTCGATCTTTTCCGCGGTGAAACCCTTCGCAGCAAGCGTGGAGGGGTTGATGGCGGGCGCCTGGTTCAGATTGCCGTGACCGACCGCATAGGCCTCGATCTCGGCGATCTGCGCTTCGGAATAGCCGAGCGTGCGCAGCGCCTCGGGTACTGCGCGGTTGATGATCTTCCAGTAGCCGCCGCCGGCGAGCTTCTTGAACTTGACGAGCGCGAAATCGGGCTCGATGCCGGTCGTGTCGCAATCCATGACGAGGCTGATCGTACCGGTCGGGGCGATGACCGAGACCTGCGCGTTGCGGTAGCCGTGCTTCTCGCCGAGTTCGAGCGCCTTGTCCCACGCGGCCTTGGCATGGGCCGCGAGGTCCTGGTCCGGGTTGTCGGAATGGACGAGCGCGACCGGGTTGACCGACAGCGCCTCATAACCGGAGGTCTCGCCATGGGCCGCGCGGCGATGGTTGCGGATGACGCGCAGCATGTTGTCGCGGTTCGGCGCAAAGTTCGGGAAGGGGCCGAGCTCGGCGGCCATTTCAGCCGACGTGGCGTAGGAAATGCCGGTCATGATCGCGGTGAGCGCGCCGGCGATGGCGCGGCCTTCCGCCGAGTCATAGGGAATGCCGGTGGACATCAAGAGGCCGCCGATATTCGCATAGCCGAGGCCGAGCGTGCGGTATTCGTAGGAGAGTTCGGCGATGCGCTTCGACGGGAACTGCGCCATCATGACGGAGATTTCGAGCACGATCGTCCAAAGACGCGTGGCATGTTCGTAATCGGCGATATTGATGCGCTTGGTGGAGGCATCCTTGAAGGCGAGCAGGTTCATCGAGGCGAGGTTGCAGGCCGTATCGTCGAGGAACATGTATTCCGAGCACGGGTTCGAGCCGCGGATCGGGCCGCCGGCCGGCGACGTGTGCCAGTCGTTCATCGTCGTGTTGAAGTGGATGCCCGGATCGGCGGACGCCCAGGCGGCATAGGAGATCTGCTCCCAGAGGTCCTTGGCCTTCAGCGTCTTCATCACCCGGCCGTCCTTGCGGGCGGTGAGGTTCCAGTCGCCGTCGTTTTCGACAGCGCGCAGGAAGTCATCCTTCAGCGAGACGGAGTTGTTGGAATTCTGGCCGGAGACGGTGAGATAGGCTTCCGAATCCCAGTCCGTGTCGTAGGTCTTGAACTCCATGTCCTTGTAGCCCTGGCGGGCGAACTGGATGACGCGGCCGATATAGTTTTCCGGAACCTGATCCTTCTTGGCGGCGCGGATCTCGCGCTTCAGCGCCGGGTTCTTCAACGGATCGAAGCAATCCTCGCCGGTGCCGCCTTCGCAATTGACGCAGGCCTTCATGATCGCCTTCAGATGCCTGGCGACGATCTTCGAGCCGGTGACCAGCGCCGCCACCTTCTGCTCTTCCTTGACCTTCCAGTTGATATATTCCTCGATATCCGGATGGTCGATGTCGACGACGACCATCTTGGCGGCGCGGCGCGTCGTGCCGCCCGACTTGATGGCGCCGGCGGCGCGGTCGCCGATCTTCAAAAAGCTCATCAGGCCGGAGGAGCGGCCGCCGCCGGAAAGCTTTTCGCCTTCGCCGCGCAGCATGGAGAAGTTGGAGCCGGTGCCGGAACCGTATTTGAAGAGGCGCGCCTCGCGGACCCACAGGTCCATGATGCCGCCTTCGTTGACGAGGTCGTCCTCGACAGATTGGATGAAGCAGGCATGCGGCTGCGGATGTTCATAGGCCGACTTCGACTTCGTCAGCTTGCCGGTGAACGGGTCGACGTAGAAATGGCCCTGGCCGGGGCCGTCGATGCCATAGGCCCAGAAAAGGCCGGTGTTGAACCACTGCGGGGAGTTCGGCGCGACGCGCTGGGTGGCGAGCATGTAGGCAAGCTCGTCCATGAAGGCGCTCGCATCTTCCTCCGACGAGAAATAGCCGCCCTTCCAGCCCCAATAGGTCCACGTGCCGGCAAGACGGGAGAAAACCTGACGCGCATCGGTCTCGGAGCCGTACTGCTCGTCCTTCGGCAGCGCCTTCATCGCTTCCGTGTCGGGGACCGAACGCCAGAGGAACGAGGGAACATCGTTTTCCTCGACCTTTTTCAGGATCTTCGGGACGCCGGCCTTGCGGAAATATTTCTGCGCCAGAACGTCGGTCGCGACCTGGGAGAACTGCGCCGGCACGTCGATGTCGGCCGCCCTGAACACGATGGAACCGTCGGGATTCTTGATCTCGCTGACGGCCTTGCGGAATTCGATTTCCGCATAGGCGCCCTGGCCTGGCTTGGTGAAACGACGTTCGATGCGCATTGCCTTAATCCCTCGTCTGTTGGCCCTTGCTCAGGGGCGCAAATATCCGCTCCCGCTGCACGCCATCATGTACAGCCGGTTGAAATTCCATCCAGGTGAATCATCGTGGATGCTTACCTGTATATTGCGATGAATGCTGGCTGCAAACACTAAATATAGTATTAACAGGTTCTTTTGGCCAGTCCCAATCGCAGTTTTGGCGAGCAAATCCGGATGCGCACGAAAGCCCTCTGGCAGGCTGGCTCTTCACCGCCGATCTGCCATCCGTCGTTTCCGTCCAACTCGAAAAGGAACCGGCCTCGTTATCCCCGGTCCAGTCGCCGCCGCAACATGAGGAACACTGTCGGACGACGCGAGAGATTCGTCAAGGCGTAGATTGCTACGGTTTTATAACCACAAGATATTGTGCTTTGCTGCTGTGGATAACGGGGAGAAAAAATAATCGAGGAATCTCAAGGTATTGCGAGGATGGCTTGAAGCTTGCGCAACGGCGTCCGGCGAATTTTTTCACGCTCGGACGCTTCGCGGGCCCGCGGCTGAGCCGGATTTGCAGGAATCCGGCGTACCATATTGAGGCATCTGGGAGATTTTGCACCCACTAGAGCGTCGGGCGATTAATATGCAACGCATCCGGCTTGCCGAAAATAGTTCC
>NZ_JPYQ01000012.1:0-161659 GCF_000757525.1 Rhizobium sp. YS-1r
ATCGTGCCAATGTTGACGTGCGGCTTATTCCGCTCAAACTTGCTCTTTGCCATTGAATGCTTCCTGTGAACATAAGAGGTGGACCCGGCGCCCGGGTTTGGTGTCGCCGTTTAAGGCTTTCCATAAGAATGCGCAAGACATAATTGCGACGCGCGGCCGGACAAGGGGAACACGAAAAATCCCCGCAGAACTGCCTCAGGAGCTGGCGATACCGCAACGTCATTCAGGACGCCACATGACAATCGATATTGCCGCCCGGGAAAGCGGGCGTCATGGTCCGACAAAACAACCGCACTTAAAGGGATGCATCGGAGAAGATATGGAGCGGGTAGCGGGAATCGAACCCGCGTATTCAGCTTGGAAGGCTGCTGCTCTACCATTGAGCTATACCCGCGGGGTGGTCCGATCCGGCGACAGAATGGTGGAGGGAGTTGGATTTGAACCAACGTAGGCTGAGCCAACGGATTTACAGTCCGTCCCCTTTAACCACTCGGGCATCCCTCCAGTTTTCCGTCTGGATCTACTGACCAAGCTCGTCAGATCGAGGTGCTTTCGGTGCCCCGCGATCTGCGCCGCGTATATGACTGCCCCGCTCCCGTCTGTCAACACGAGGTTTTTGGAAAAATGACGAAAAAAACGACCGCTATGCACAGGGACCTCGACCACGCGGGGGCTTTGCCGAACGGATCGGCGTCGCTATAAAGCGCCATGAGCAAGGACAGCAAACAAGACAAATCCGGCCGCGACAGCCATTATGCCACGCTGAGGCGCGCCGTGCGCGACGCCAAGCGCGACCGCGGCGAAATCCCGATGCCGCCGCAGAGGCGGCAGAAATCCAACAAGGACTGGAAGCCGCCACAGCTTCAGCCGGATCAGGTCTTTCTTTACGGCCTGCATACCGTGCGCGCCGCGCTCGACAACCCCGAGCGTGAGTTGATCAAGCTGTCGGTAACACAGAACGCGTTCGCTCGTCTCGACATCGGCGAAGCGCCCGCCCTTCCCTTCCCGGTCGAATTCGTCTCGCCGCAGGATATCGACGGGGTGCTTGGCCCGGAGGCCATCCATCAGGGCGTCATGCTGGAAACCCGGCCTTTGCCGCTTCGCAGGCTGGAGGCACTGAAGGATAGCCCGCTGCTTCTCGTTCTCGACCAGGTGACCGACCCGCACAACGTCGGCGCGATCATGCGTTCGGCGGTGGCCTTCGGTGCCGGCGCGGTGATCACCACCCAGAGACATAGCCCGACCGAATCCGGTGTCCTCGCCAAATCGGCGTCCGGCGCGCTCGAACTCATACCTTATATACAGGTGACCAACCTCGCCGATGCGATCGGCGCGCTGCACCAGCTCGGCTTCCGGACGATCGGGCTCGATTCGGAGGGCCCCGCTCCGCTTGAAGACACGTTTGTCGGTGACCGTATTGCACTCGTGCTCGGCTCGGAAGGCAAGGGATTGCGCCAGAAGACCCGCGAGACCGTGTCGGCGCTCGCTAGGCTCGACATGCCCGGCGCAATCAAATCGCTCAACGTCTCCAATGCGGCGGCGATCGCCCTTTATGCCACACGCCAGCACCTCGTCCGACTGTCCGTGAATGGTTCAAACGCTTCGAGGGCGTCGTGATGTCCATGCTGGCTACGTTCGAAAGAGCCGCGTTTCTTGCGGGAAAGGCCATCCTGGATATCTACAGGGCGGGACCGGATACTCGTTACAAGGCCGATCGCTCGCCGGTCACCGAGGCGGACGAGGAAGCCGAGAGGATCATCCTCGCCGAACTCGCCAGGGATTGTCCCGACATTCCGGTGATCGCGGAGGAATCAGTGGCCGCAGGTCGCGTGCCTTCGATCGAAGGGCGCTCCTTCATCCTGGTCGATCCGCTTGATGGGACAAAGGAATTCATCAACAGACACAAGGATTTCACCGTCAACATCGCCCTCATCGAAGAAGGCAAGCCTGTGCTCGGAGTGGTTTATGCTCCCGCTCTGCATGTCGCCTATCTCGGCGGACATGGGAGCGCCATGAAACTCATCGTCGGCGATGACCTGACCAGCAGCCGACAGCGGATTTCGGCCCGGCCCGTCGAAACGCCCCCGGTCTGCGTCGCGAGCCGCTCCCACGGTTCCGTCGAAACAGAGACTTTCCTCAAGCAGTCCGGCGCATCGGATATCCGCTCTATCGGCTCTTCACTGAAATTCTGCCTGCTTGCGGAAGGGGCTGCCGATCTTTATCCCCGCTTTGGACGAACCATGGAATGGGATACGGCGGCCGGCGATGCGGTGCTGCGTGCAGCCGGCGGATCGACCCTGGACCTTAATGGAGAACCGCTCCGCTACGGCAAGACCGGACAACCCGGCATGGCGGATTTTGCCAATCCCGATTTCATCGCCTGGGGCAGACGTCAGAACCCCTGCTAGCCGGTCACGCTTATGAACAACCCGTCGAAGGCTTTCATATCAAAGTCATATAGCCGGTCGATGTCCGGCCAAGGACGTCGCTGCGCCGGCAAATGCAGTTTCAGTTGATCGGCAGGAATCCAAGTGGAATTAATCCTGCTCTGAATGATGCGTTGCAATAAAAGCTGGATGCGGTAGGAAAAGCTTAAAATCAGGGCAGATGTTCTGCTCGACCGTGATGAGGATTGCAAATGCGTATTGTGATGGTTGGTTCGGGTTATGTCGGCCTGGTTTCGGGAGCCTGCTTTGCGGACTTCGGACATGATGTGGTTTGCGTCGACAAAGCCGTGGAAAAAATCGAGGCGCTGAAGAAAGGCGTCATCCCGATCTTCGAGCCCGGATTGGACGCGCTGGTCGAATCGAACGTCAAGGCGGGGCGCCTTTCCTTCACCACCGATCTCGGTCAGGCAGTCGCCGACGCCGACGTCGTCTTCATCGCGGTCGGTACCCCGTCCCGCCGCGGCGACGGCCATGCCGACCTTGGTTACGTCTATGCCGCAGCGCGCGAAATCGCTGCAGCGATGAGGGGTTTCACCGTGGTTGTCACGAAATCCACAGTACCGGTCGGCACCGGCGACGAGGTCGAACGGATCATCCGGGAAACCAATCCGGATGCGGATTTCGCCGTCGTCTCCAATCCGGAATTCCTGCGCGAAGGGGCCGCCATCGAGGATTTCAAGCGCCCGGACCGTATCGTCGTCGGCCTTTCCGACGAGCGCGCCCGTGGGGTGATGACGGAAGTCTACCGGCCGCTCTACCTCAACCAGTCGCCGCTCCTCTTCACCAGCCGCCGCACCTCGGAACTCATCAAATATGCCGCGAACGGGTTCCTGGCGATGAAGATCACCTTCATCAACGAGATGGCGGATCTCTGCGAGCGTGTCGGCGCCGACGTGCAGGATGTCTCCCGCGGCATCGGCCTCGACGGCCGCATCGGCTCGAAGTTCCTGCATGCTGGCCCGGGCTATGGCGGCTCATGCTTCCCGAAGGATACGCTGGCGCTTGCCAAGACCGCGCAGGACTATGACAGCCCTGTCCGCCTGATCGAAACGACGATTGCCATCAACGACAACCGCAAGCGCGCCATGGGCCGCAAGGTGATCGCCGCTGCCGGCGGCGACGTTCGGGGCAAGAAGGTGGCCGTGCTGGGACTGACCTTCAAGCCCAATACGGACGACATGCGCGACAGCCCGGCAATCGCCGTCGTGCAGACGCTCAAGGATGCGGGCGCGATCGTCTCCGGCTACGATCCTGAAGGCATGGAAAACGCCAAACAGCTCATGGAGATCGAGTTTGCGAGCGGTCCGTATCAGGCCGCCGAAGGCGCCGATGTCACGGTTCTCGTCACCGAATGGAACGAATTGCGCGCGCTCGACCTTGAGCGCCTCAAGTCCGTCATGAAGACCCCGATCCTTGTCGACCTGCGCAATGTCTATCGTCGGCCGGAAGTCGAAGCTCACGGCTTCACCTATTCCGGCGTCGGAAAGGTGAAATAGCAGAAGCCTATTTCTTCGGGACGGCCAGTTCCGCCCTAAATTTGTCGCCGCGCTCCCTGATGGCATCGAACATGCCTTGGAGCGCGGCGAAATTTCCCCGCTCCTCGGTGCATACCCGGTCCTGATAGAGCGGCAGGTCCACGAAATCCTGGTCGTTGAACCAGTAGATTTCGGTCTCGCCATTGGAGCGGGACTGTTCGATCGGTCTTTCCCCATCAAGATAGACGTGAGGTTGGAGAATCCGGTGGCGCTCGACTGCGACCTTGATGAACTTGCGCTCGAATGCCTCAGCCGTCTTCATCTTCCAGACGCCGATAGACACCCAGTTCCTGCAGTTGCCAAGCGGTGCAGTGCTCCCGCCCTTGTAGCGCCATCCCTCGATCAGAGAACGAAACCGGTCCTGCCCGCCACCGGAGAACCCGAGTTTGAAGACATATGCCGCAGGGTCGAGAGCATGAGCCTTGCGGGCCACGCATTCGGAAAACAGTACGTAGATGAACGGTCCTGCTAGGTTTGCAAAAGGCGAGGAACTGGTCGCGTATTTGATAAGTTCACATTGTCGGCACGGCATGTCGGGATGGTGAGAATTTTGCCGGCCCTTGTCAATCGACTGCAGAGGTCCCGCCTGAATGCCACGATGTCACTCGGCGGGGACACGATCCATCTGAGAGCCGTAGTAGCGCCTGCCCATCCACAGCGCGAACTGAACGAGGATGATCAGGACCGGCACTTCCACCAATGGACCGATGACAGCGGCGAAGGCCACCGGCGACGCGAGACCGAAGGCCGCGATGGCGACGGCGATCGCCAGTTCGAAGTTGTTTCCGGCTGCGGTGAATGCGACTGCGGTGGTCCGCGGATAATCCGTATTGATCGTCTTCGCCATGAAGAAGCTGACCGTGAACATGACCAGAAAATAGATGGTCAGCGGGATGGCGATCAGCGCGACGTCGAACGGCAGCCGGACGACGTCGCCGCCTTTCAGGCTGAACATCGCAACGATCGTGAAAAGAAGCGCGGCCAGCGTGATCGGGCTGATCTTCGGAAGGAACGCCTTCTCGTACCACTCCCTGCCCCTGACAGCTGTCAGGATGCGTCTCGACAGGTAGCCCGCCAGGAACGGGATGCCGAGATAGATGAGGACGGCTTCTGCGATCGTCCAGAACGAGACGTCGATGACGCTGCCCTCCAGCCCGAACAATGGCGGAAGGAAAGAGAGGAAGAACCACGCGTAGACGCTGAAGAACAGGATCTGGAAGATAGAGTTAAAGGCGACCAGACCCGCGACATACTGGTTGTCGCCGCGCGCGAGCTGGTTCCAGACGAGCACCATGGCAATGCAGCGCGCAAGACCGATCAGGATCAGTCCGGTCATGTATTCCGGGTAGCCGCGCAGGAAGACGACGGCCAGAATGAACATGAGCACCGGACCGATGATCCAGTTCTGGACGAGGGAAAGAAGGAGGATCCGCTTGTCGGCAAAGATCTGATGCAGTTCCTCGTAGCGAACCTTCGCGAGCGGCGGATACATCATCAGGATGAGGCCGATCGCGATCGGAATATTGGTCGTGCCCATGGACATGCTGTTCAGCCAGGCCGGCAGGCCTTCGAAAACCGTGCCGAGGATCAGCCCGAGAGCCATGGCGGCGAATATCCAGACCGTCAGATAGCGGTCGAGGAACGAAAGACGTATCGTAGGGCGAGCGGGCTGCATGGCAAAGCCTCTTTCTGAAAAGTTCGGGGTGACGGCGGCGGGAGCCGGGTCAGGAAACCCTGCGGCCTTCCGCGTCGACGACGGCTTCGCCATCCTCCTTGGCGAACGCCCCTTTTTGAGGCATCGGAAGAATGTCCAGCACGACTTCCGAAGGACGGCAGAGCTTGACACCCATCGGCGATACCACGATCGGGCGGTTGATCAGGATGGGATGCTCCATCATCGCGTCGAGGAGTTGTTCGTCGGTCAGGGTTTCATCCTGGAGCCCCAGCTCGGCATAAGGTGTGCCCTTTTCGCGCAGAAGATCCCGGACAGGGATATCCATTCGCGCGATCAATTGCATCAGCAATGCCCGGCTCGGCGGCGTCTTCAGATATTCGACGACGTGCGGTTCGATGCCGGCGTTCCGGATCATTGCGAGTGTGTTTCGTGACGTCCCGCAATCAGGATTGTGATAGATGACGATGTCGATCGGTTCGGTCATGCGACGTCAGCCCTCTTCGACGTGGAGCCTTCCATCTGGCCGATCTCGCGGAGCTTCGTGGTCAGGCTCATGCGCTCCAGGCTCTCGACCGGAAGCGCGGCAAAGGCTGCGATGCGGAGCTTCATGTAACGGAGGGTCTGGCCGAAGGCGACGCGCTTTTCCGCATCCGTCCCTTCCAGGGCGGCAGGATCTTCCAGCCCCCAATGGGCGGTCATCGGCTGGCCAGGCCATGCCGGGCACGCCTCGCCCGCAGCGTTGTCGCAGACGGTGAAGACGAAATCGAGTTCCGGCGCACCGGGGACTGCGAATTCATCCCAGCTCTTGGAGCGAAGGCCTTCGGTCGGATAGCCATGCCCCTGAAGCGTCTCGATTGCGAGCGGGTGAACCTGCCCCTTCGGATAGCTTCCGGCCGAGTACGCGTTGAACTTTCCCGCACCATCCTTCTTCAGGATGCTTTCAGCGATGATCGAACGGGCGGAGTTTCCGGTGCAAAGGAAAAGCACGTTGAATGTGGTCTTGGTCATGATGACACCTTCTGCGGAGGGCAACAGGGGGAAAGTTCGGCAATCAGCGGTTCGCAGAGTTCAGCCCTGCCGCCGCAGCAGTCCTTGACAAGGTACAAGGTCAGATCGCGCAGCGCGGCGATGTCGGCCCTGTAGACCATCAACCGGCTCCTTCGCTCGGCATGGATGAGGCCGGCACGGGCAAGGACACTCAGATGCGAGGACATGGTGTTCTGCGGCACGGCCAGCATTTTCGCGACGTCGCCGGCAGGAATCCCGAGCGGTTCGTGCTGAACGAGCAGATTGAAGGCCTGAAGCCGCGTCGGCTGGGCCAGCGCCGCAAGGGCGAGAATGGCTTTTTCCTGTTCCATATATCCAGATTACTCGATATATGGATGAAGTCAATGGAATATCGACAAGAGCGGTGCGAAGCTCGCTTCTGTCCAGTTTAACTCCGTCGTCTCTCAGCTGACATGATGTGGGCGATCCTGAGTAAGATCGCAGCTGGCGGCGATACCGCCCCTCGCCGCTTCGCACCATGGATGGGAGGCCATCAAACCTGCCCCTTCAGGCTGCGGTCCGTTCCAGAAACTCCCGTATTGCCGCAACGACAACGCCATTTGCTTCAGCATGCACCGCATGGTTCGCCCCCGGCACTTCGAGAAGCTCGCCCCTGGGGGTCCGCTCGGCGATCAACCGGGAATGGTTGGGAGGGCAGATCCAGTCTTCCGCACCGCAGATAACCAGCGTCGGCACAGGGATGTCCTTGAGGCGATCACGCAGGTCGTAGAGCCGTTCCTTGAAGAGCGCATTATGAGTTTCCGCATGCAGGTGCATGGTGCGGGTCCGTTCCAGCGCGGCATCCGGATCGAACTTCTCATAATAGAGCGGCTGCAGAGCGAGCCAGATGAGACGAAGCTCCGTATCGTCCTTCACCTTGTCGGAAAACATCTTGTCGAGCATCGAAAGCGAGGCGCTCGTCGCCTTGTGGAGGCGCTCCTTGAACACCACCATAGCGTCGTCCTCGTGATGATAGCTCGCCGCCGTGCCGCGCAGGATCAGCCGGGACAGGTTGTGCCCATATTTGACGGCATAGGTCAGCGCGATCATGCCGCCGAAAGAACCTCCCTCCAGGATGATCTTGCGGCCGCCGCACAGGTTCACGCGAAAGGCTTCGACGTCATCTGCCAATTGCTCGAACGTATAGGGCGGCGTCAGGCTGGTCTCGCCGCATCCGCGCTGGTCGTAGGCAATCAGGCGGTAGTTGTCCGACAGCGGCTTGTAGGCGTTGAATTCGCCGCGCCGATCGCCGATGCCGCGTCCGCCATGAAGTGCGATGATGGCTTCCGCATCCGGATCACCGATATCGTCGTAAACGAAGGTGGCGTTGTTCAGGGTCACTGTCGGCATGGATTGTCCTCGATCTGGCAGGAAGGCATCCCGCGCCGTGCAAGCGCGGGATGCCGGATCATCAGTTGGCGGGCTTCATGTCGAAGGCGCGGACCCAATCGTCGCCGCGCGGCGTCCAGGTAATGCGCTTGGAAAGCCCAAAGGTTGCCGGCTGCGTGTAGAGGAAAAGCGCAGGCGCTTCATCGCACATTACCTCGGTCGCCTTCTTGTAGGCCTCCTGGCGCTTGGACTTGTCCATGGTCGAACGGCCGTCCGCCAGCGCCTTGCCGAAATCTGCATTATCCCAATAGGCGTACATGTTGCCCGGCGCGAACAAGGTCAGGAGACCGTCGGCATCGATCGTCGGCCAAGCCTGGCTGAGCAGGCTCAAGGGGGCAAGATCCTTCGTCTTCAGATACTTGTCCATGTAGGCGCTGAACTGCATCTCGACGATCTTTGTCTTGACGCCGATCTCCTCAAGCTGGCTTGCGACGGCCTGCACCACCTCCCCGCCGTTGAGATAGGTTCCGCTCGGAACATCGAACTCGATCGGTTCGGAAGGGGCGCCGCCTGCCTGCTCCAGCAGTTCGGCCGCCTTGTCCGGATCATAGGGATAAGGTTTCAGGTCCGGGTTGAAGCCGAAATAGGTCTTCGACATCACTTCGCAACGGGCGATCTCGGCCTGTTCATCGAAGATGGCCTTGACGATGCCTTCCTTGTCGACGGCGTAATTGAGGGCCTGCCGGAACAGCCTGTTGTCGAGCGGCGGCTTTGTCGTGTTGAACTTGATGAACACGGTGCGCGTGCTCGGCACGGCGCCGGCCTGGGCGCTGCCATTGTCCTTGATGCGCTGGATTTCGGTGGTGGGGATCGAGTTCACGAAGTCGACTTCACCGGCAAGAAGGGCCGCGACGCGGCTCGCCGGTTCGGGGATGACACGGATGACAACCTGATCGAAATCAGGCTTATCGCCCCAGTATTGCGGATTGGCATTGAGCGTGAAGCTTTCGCCCGGCTTGACGGAACTCAGCACGTAAGGACCGCCCGACGCCGCCTCGGTTGCCGGCTTGTGCTCCGCCGCCCATTTCGGCGGAAGCAGGAAGAACATCGAGAGCTGCTCGATCATCGCCGGATAGGGCGCGCTCGTCTTGATCTCCAGCTCCGTCGGGCTGATGACCTTGACGTCGGAGATCAGCGCAAACCACGCCTTGATGCGGGCGTTGAGCGCCGGGTCGCGGACGCGGTCGAAATTCCACTTCACCGCTTCCGCATCGATCTTCTCTCCGTCGTTGAACGTAGCGTCCGACCGCAGCGTGATCCGCCAGGTCAGGTCGTCAACGCTCTTCCATTCGGTGGCCAGCGAGGGCACGATCTTCATGTCCGGCGCGCGCAGCACGAGCGACGGATAGATATGGCTGAGCAGGCTCAGGTCGGTGCCGACCGATGCCGTCATATGCGGATCGAAAGTGTTGATCGTATTGGTAATGCCGATCGTCAGCGTCTTGCCCTCGGCCAGCGCCGTGGTCGACATCAGGGCGCTCAGCGAAAAGGCGGCAATCGCCGCAGATATCATTTTCCTGTCCATGTTCCGTCTCCTTCTGGTTTCTCGAATGTCTTTCTTTTTCATGCCGTTATGTGCATCCGCAAGGAACGGACTTTCCTCTATCGCGTATCCTTGAGAATAAGCGGATCGAACTTGCCCGTATCGAGGAAGGTCTCGATCATCTGCCTGTGCGGCTCGATGTCGATGCCGTTTTCCCTCAGCCAGTCGGGGTTGTAGTAGGTGGAAGTGTAACGGTCACCGCTGTCGCAGATCAGCGAGACCAGCGAGCCCTCCTCCCCGGCCGCCATCATGCAGCCCGCAATCCAGCACAGCCCGAAGAAATTGGTGCCGGTCGAACCGCCAACCCGCCGGAACAGCCGCTCCGACAGGACGTGCATGGCCGCAATCGACGCCGCATCCGGGATCTTGATCATGTGGTCGATGACGCCCGGAATGAAGGACGGTTCGACCCGCGGCCGTCCGATCCCCTCGATGCGCGAGGGCCTCTCGCAGGTAACGTTCACGTCGCCGGAGCAATACGCATCGTAGAAGGCGGAATATTCGACATCCACGACGCAGAGCCTCGTCGGGAAATTCCGGTAGCGGATGTAGCGCCCGATCGTCGCTGAGGTGCCGCCGGTGCCGGCACTCATCACCACCCAGGCCGGATGCGGATGGCGCTCCGCCTGCATCTGCTCGAAGATACTTTCGGCGATGTTGTTGTTGCCGCGCCAGTCGGTCGCCCGCTCCGCATAGGTGAACTGGTCGAGATAATAGCCCTTAGCCTCCTCAGCCAGGCGCTGGGCGACGTGATAGACCTCGCCGGGGCTTTCGACGAAATGGCAGCGCCCGCCGAAGCGCTCGATCGCCTCGATCTTCTGGCTGCTCGTCGAGCGCGGCATCACCGCGATGAAGGGCAGGTCCAGAAGATGCGCGAAATAGGCCTCGCTGACCGCGGTCGAGCCGGACGAGGCTTCCACCAGCGTCGTGCCCTTCCGGATCCGGCCGTTGCAGATGCCGTAGAGGAAGAGCGAACGGGCAAGCCGGTGCTTCAGGCTGCCGGTCGGATGGGTCGACTCGTCCTTCAGGTAGATCGAGATGCTCTTCAACCCCTTGAAGACCGGGTTGACCAAATGGGTGTCGGCCGAGCGGCGGCCGTCGCCCTGCAATATCCCGATCGCGTGCCGCGCCCAGTCGCGATCCTCGCTTTCGGGCAACCGCATCACCGGCGGGCAGGACGGGCAGGATTGCGTATCCGACATGGGTCAGGCCTTTGCAGGAATGGCGATGACGGCTTCGACCTCAACCTTGGCGCCCTTCGGCAGGGCCGAGACCTCGAAGGTGGCGCGCGCCGGATAGGGCGCGGAGAACGCCGCCCCGTAGGCTTCGTTGATCGCCGCGAAACCGGAAAGATCGGTCAGCAGGATCGTGGTCTTGATCGTCTTCGACAGATCAGTGCCGGCCGCTTCGGCTATCGCAGCAATGTTCTTCAGGCATTGCTTCATCTGCTCGACGGCATCGTCGGAATTGAAATTGCCGGTCGACGGATCGATCGGAAGCTGCCCCGAGACGAACAGCAAATCTCCATGTCGGACAGCCTGCGAATAAGGCCCTATCGCGGCTGGGGCATTCTCGGTCGATATGGCGTTCATGGTGTTCTCCTTGTTCATGTTATCGGCCGTCAACCGGCGTGGAATGGCCAAGCGTGTGCATCAGGCGGTTGGCCCAGCCGAAGATCGCTGCGGAATGGATAAGGTCGACGATCTCGGCTTTCGACAAGCCGTGGTCGCGCAGCGTCTGCACCTGATCCTGGCCGACATGCGAGGGCGTCTCCGACAGCGTCCTGCAGAAATCGACGATCGCGTGGATCTTCGGCTCGAACGGACCGTTGAGGCCTCGCATGTAGATTTCCTCGACCACGTCGGAACGGTCGGAAAGCTCCACGTAGCGGCGTGCATGAACGGAGGCACAATAGACGCAGCGGTTGACGGCGGACGCGACCAGCGCGCCGAGTTCCCGTTCGGCCCGATCGAGTCCCCCCTTGGCATACATGATGGCATTGAAGAGCTTCGTCCGTGCCACATAGGATTCCGGGTCGTGCGCGAGCGTGCGCACATAGGGCGACACCTTGGTGTTGGAAGGCGTCACCTGCATGGCCGCAAGCTGGTCCTCCGTGGCGGTCGCCACATCGACCGGCTCGATATAGGGCGCCCAGGCGAGCGCCTTGACCTTGAAACGCGACGCACTCATGCCACCCGCTCCAACGCTTCCAGGCCGACGATCACCCGGGCCTCGAAATTGACGAAAGCGATCAGTTCCGAGAGCGCGATGATCTGCGGGTTCGAAAGTCCGGCGGCTTCGAGACGCTCGATATCGGCCCTGGTGTTGTTACGCGGCGTTTTGGTGACGAGATCGGCATGGCGGACAAGCGCCTGTGTGAAGATATCCGCACCCGTCGGAAGTTCGACAGCAGAGGCGATCGCCGCCAGCGTCTCGTCGCTGCCGGCCTCCTCCAGCATCAGGTCATAGGTCCGCGCCAGATCATTCCGGCCGATCAGCCGCGCCATGCGGGCGGCAAGCGCTGCGCGCATCGCGTGGCCGATGTCGAATCCATGGTTGGGCTCCAGCACCGTCTGACGGCACAGTTCCGTCCCTTCCACATAGTCCGGCCGCTCGCGGCGGATCCGGTACAGTTCGGAACCCGGCTTTATCCCTGACAGGATATCAATCTGATCCATGCATTCAGTCCTCATGCTGTTGTTCCGGTGCCGGCCCGCGCCATGCGCGGATCGAAACCAGGCAGGAATTCGGTGCGGTCGCCTGAGACAGGCGGGAAGCGGCCGTGATCGGCGTCAGCGTATTCGGATTGCCGCCATGATCGATCCCGTCGCTATCCGGGCGGAACCAGCCGCCGGTCGGCAGCACGGCCACACCTGGCATCAGATCCGCATCGATCGTCACGGCTGCGATCGTACGACCCCGGTCGTTGTAGAGTTCGCAAAGATCGCCATCCTCGACGGCGAGCCCCTTTGCATCCACGGCGCTCAACGTGAACCGTTCGTACCCCCGCAACTTGGCGCTTTGGCTGGCGGGACCATATTCAAGCTGTCCATGCAGGCGGTGCGCAGGCTGTGGCGAAAGAAGATGGAACCGGTGTTTTGACGCAAGCGGCGCGCCGAGCCATTCCTCCGGCTCCCTCCAGGCGGGATGCAAGCCGATATCGGGATAGCCGAATTTGCCGATCGTGCCGGAGGCGATCTCGATGCGGCCGCTCGGCGTCTTCAACGGCGCACTTTCGGGGTCCTTCGCGAACCGCCGGAAATGATCGGCGGGCGCCGGCGCCTCCTCCCCTTCGTCAAGGGCCGCAAAGCCCCGCAGGCGGAAGGACTGGAAGTCGGGCAGTTCGGGATAGCGTTCCCGATAACCTTCATAGATATGAGCCAGCCAGTCGTCGACGCAGCGGTTTTCATCAAACGCTTCGCGGCAGCCAAGCCTGTCGGCGATCAGGCAATAGGCCTCGTGATCCGTAAGCACCCCTTCCGGCGGTTCCATGACGCGCCGGCTGTAGACCAGCCAGTTGTCTCGCGAAGAGGCTGCGACGTCATCACGCTCGAATGGAAAGGCCGAGGGAAGCACGATATCCGCCATCTTCGCCGTCGCAGTCCACATGTTCTCGGTGACGATCACCGTTTCCGGGCGCCGGAAGGCTTCCGCAAGGCGGTTGAGGTCCTGGTGATGATGGAACGGATTGCCGCCCGCCCACCAGACGAGCCGGATATCGGGCAGTTCGAGGGCCTGGCCGTCGTAGTCGATCCGACCGCCCGGATTTTCAAGAAGCTCGGTTGTGCGCGCGACCGGTATGAAATGGCTCACCGGATTGCGCCCCTGCTCGAATGCCGGCCCCTTCAGCCGGCGCACCGGCTGGCCCACGGCATTGACAGCGGTCAGGCCGAAGGCAAAACCGCAGCCCTTCCTGCCCACATGGCCGGCCATGGAAGCAAGCGTGATCGCCGCCCAGAACGGCTGTTCGCCGAAACGGGCGCGCTGCAGCGACCAGGCAACGTTGATCAGGCTGCGATGGTCGTGCAGGTCTTCGGCGATTTCGATGATCGTCTCGGCCGGCACGCCGGAGATTGCCGACGCCCAGGCCGCGTCCTTGGCAATGCCGTCCCCCTCCCCGACCAGACAGCTTTCGAACTCTCCGAAGCCCGTGGTGCAGCGCTTCAGGAACTCGCAATCGAACAATCCCTCGGTCAACAGCCTGTGGCACATGCCGAGCATGACGGCCGCGTCCGTGTTCGGGCGGATCGGGACGTGCCGGACATTCGGGCCCAAGGGCGCATCGCTTGCCGCCGGGCTGAATACGACGATGCGAACGCCCCTTTCCTGGCAGCGGCGCAGCCATTCGACCGCGCGATGGCTGCCGGTGCCGCCCGCCTCGACCTGCGCATTGGTCAGCCGGAAGCCGCCGAAGCCGACGAGCAATTCACAGTTCTCCAAAATGTCGCTCCAGGAGGGCGATGTATCGCAGGCGTCCTTGTACTCGCTCCCCAGAATATGCGGCAGCAGTACACCGGCCGCACCGTAGGAATAGCTGTTGACCGAGGAGGTGAAGCCGCCGGCGAGATTGAGAAGCCGCTTGAGCTGGCTTTGCGCATGATGGAAACGGCCAGCGCTCGCCCAGCCGTAGGAGCCGCCGAAGATCGCCTGGTTCCCGTGGGTGGAGCGAACACGCCTCAATTCATCGGCGATCAGGCCTGTGACTTCGTCCCAGCCCACCGCGACGAATCCCTCCCTGCCCCGACCGACGCCCGTGCCGGCCAGCGGGCCATTTTCCAACCAGGAGCGCCGAACCATGGGCGCACGGATGCGCTCGGGATGATCGGCAAGATCGAGATAGCCAAGCCCTATTTCCGAGGGATCGGGATCATGCCGGAAAGGCAGGAGCCGCGGTTTCCCGTTCGCGTCACAGCCGACCTCATAGGTTCCGAAATGGGTCGCGAACAGGTGCATGGCGCTAACCTCCGAGGACGAAGTGCCGATCCCCGACCGCCCGTAGCGAGGCTTCCTCGGGCGGCAGGTTGGCATTGACATCAAAAGCGATGGGTCGGCGATTGCGCTCGATATCCGGGTCGGGAACCGGGATCGCCGAAAGGAGCGCCTTCGTATAGGGATGCTGCGGGTTCTCGAAGATCGCCTCGCAGGGGCCGATCTCGACGATACGGCCGCGCAGCATCACCGCGACCCGATGGCAGAGGTAGCGGATCATCGAAAGATCGTGGGCGATGAAGAGGTAGGTCAGCCCCAGCTCGTCCTGCAGGTCCTGGAACAGGTTGACGATCTGCGCCTGGATCGACACGTCGAGCGCGGTGATCGGCTCGTCCGCGACGATGAAGGCCGGATTGAGCGCAATCGCCCGGGCGATGTTGACGCGCTGCCTCTGCCCGCCGGAAAACTCGTGCGGATAGCGCTTCATGAACGAGGGGTCGAGGCCGACCTTCTTGAAGAGCGATGCGACCCGGTCCTGCCGCTCCGACCGCGTCCCGGCAAGCCCGTGCACGTCGAGCGGTTCGGCGACGAATTCACCGACCGTCATGCGCGGATTGAGCGAGGCATAGGGATCCTGGAAGATGATCTGCATGTCGCGCCGGTAGGGCTTGAGCATCGTCTTCGACAGGCCGGTGATGTTCTTGTCCTTGAAGAGGATGTCGCCGCTGGTTGGCGCCTCGAGCTGCAGCAGCACGCGTCCGGTCGTGCTCTTGCCCGAGCCGGATTCGCCGACGAGGCCGAGCGTCTCGCCGGCCGCAATGTCGAAGCTGACATTGTTGACGGCCTTGAGCGCGACCGTCCGGGACCCAAACAGCCCCCCTTCGCCACCATAGGTCTTGCAAAGCCGGTTGACGGAAACGAGAGGGGTGGCGTGAAGCTCGGTCATGCCTGTGCCTCCATGCGCGCAAGCTCGGCACTCAGGTCGTACCAGGCCGCCACCCGATGGCCGGGAGTGCTGTCGGCAGCATCGACAAGCGGCGGCGTTTCCAATCTGCACCGCTCCGTGGCGAAGGGATTGCGCGGCGCGAAAGGATCGCCGACCGGCTCCTTCGTCAGATCAGGTGGATTGCCGGGAATCTGGTAGAGCCGGTTGATACCGCGCCGGCCGCCATGTGGCAGCGATTTCAGGAGACCCCAGGTGTAGGCGCTGCGCGGATCGTGGAAAACGGAGCGGACCGGGCCACGCTCCATGATGCGGCCGCCATACATGACCTGCACCGTATCGGCCAGTCCGGCGACCACGCCCATGTCGTGGGTGATCCAGATGACGGTCGTGCCGATCTTGCGTTTCAAGTCGCGGACGAGATCGAGGATCTGCGCCTGCACGGTGACGTCGAGCGCCGTCGTTGCCTCGTCGGCGATCAGCAGCTTCGGATTGCAAGAGATGCCGATGGCGATCATCACTCGCTGGCGCATGCCGCCAGAAAATTCATGCGGATACTGCCGGGCACGGCGGGCGGCATCGGGAATGCCGACCAGTTCGAGAAGTTCGATCACCCGCGCCCGTGCCTGGCTCGTCGACATGCCGAAGTGCCGGCGCAGCGGCTCGGCAATCTGCCGCTCGATCGTCAGCACCGGGTTGAGCGAGGTCATCGGGTCCTGGAAGACGAAGCCGATCTCCTTGCCGCGCACCTCGAAAAGCTCACGCTGAGAGAGCTTCAGCAGGTCGCGGCCGTTAAACATCACCTCGCCGCTGACGATGCGGCCCGGCGGGGTGGCGATCAGCCCGACCATCGAAAGCGCATGCACGCTCTTGCCCGAACCGGATTCACCGACGATGCCGAGGGTCTCGCCCTCTTCAAGGATATAGGACACGTCGTTGACGGCATGCACCGTGCCGGACGGCGTGTCGAACGCGACGGTAAGATTGCGGACCTCGAGCAGCGGAGCCATCGGACGCTCAGACCTCCAGGTAGCCGCCAGCGGAGCGGGTCAGGTATTCGCGGCCGGTTTCGGTCATGAGAACCGTGTCGGAAATCTGTGTGGCGCAAACGCCGGGCACACGGATATTGGGCTCGAAGGTGAAGATCATGCCCGGCTCCAGCACCAACGGAGAATTGGCGTCGAGCGAGGAATGCTCATGGGCGCCGAGCCCGATGCCGTGGCCGATGCGGCCGGGAATATTGGCGCCATAGCCGCGCTTTTTCAGGCCCTCACGGGTCTTCTCGAACAGGTCCCTGTAGGGTGTGCCGGGCCTGATGATCGCGTCGACCTCTTCGCGGATTTCGAGGATGGCGTCGAGCGCCCGCCTGTTGACCTCCGGCAGCGGGCCCATGGCCACTGTCCGCTCGTTTTCCGCATGGATCCCGTTGGCGATCGTCCAGATGAGAACAGAGACCGCCTCGCCGCGCTGCGGCTTGCGCTGGGTGGGGTTGTCGCAATTGAAGAACATGCGCGGGCCGGAGAGCACCCAGGTCCAGAGGCCGTTCTGAACGCCGCCCTCCAGGGAGCCAAAATCGCAGACTTCCACATCGGGATAATTTTCCGCCCAGAGCCTGTTCATCGCGTGCATCGAGGCGACGGCGACGTCCCGCTCCGTTCCGCCTGCCGCCAGCGTTTCTACAGCAGTATCCATGCCGAGATCGGCGATCTTCGCGGCGATGCGCGCCTGGGCGATCTCGTCCGGATCCTTGATCAGCCGGCAATGGTCGATGAGATGGCTGACATCGGTGAATGTCGCGTCCGGCAAGGCCTTGCGAAGCTGGCCGAGCCGCTGGATCGAGACGAACTCCTCCTCGATCCCGACCGTCTTTGCGGCAACGCCGAGGTCGCCGAGGATGGAGGCGAGCGCATCCTGCCAGTTCGGCCCCATCGTCACCTTGGTGGACCATGCGCCATAAAGGCGGATGTCCGGCACCCAGGCGCTCGCCCGGCCGTGGTCGTCGCGCAGCGCATGCACGAGCATGATCGGATCATGGTCGCGCGTGAGGATCGCGATCACCGGATGCGAATAGATGATCGGGTTGAAGCCGGTGAAATAGAAGCTGTTTTCCGGCTTGAAGGAAATGATGACATCGACGTCCTGTTTCGCCATGCCCGCCTTGAGGCGTCCGACGCGGGGCGGCAGGCTGGATGGGGATATCTTGTTCATCGCATGGTCCTCAATTTCGGATCGAAATAGTCGCGCAGCCAATCCCCCAAGAGGTTGACGCTGAGCACGGTCAAAAGGATCGCGACGCCCGGGAAGGTGACGATCCACCAGGCCGTCGAGATGTAGACGCGGCCATCGGCCAGCATGCGGCCCCAGCTCGGGTTCGGCGGCTGGACGCCGAGGCCGAGGAAGGACAGCGCCGCATCCATGATGATGATGCGGGCGAGCTCCAGGGTCGCGATCACGAGCGCCGGCGTCAGGACGTTCGGCAGGAGATGCTTGATCATGATGCGCCAGGTCCCTGCCCCAATCGCATGCGCGGAAAGGATGAATTCCCTCTCCCGCAGTGCCAGAACCTGGCCGCGGATGATGCGCGCGTAGCGCAGCCAGCTCGTCAGCGCGAGCACGACGACGAGGTTGGTGGTGGACGGCCCCAGCGCCGCGATCACCAGAAGCGCGAGCAGCATCAGAGGCAGCGCCAGCTGGATGTCGACGATGCGCATCAGCACCCGGTCGACCATGCCGCGATAATAGCCGGCGACAATGCCGAGAAGCGTGCCGACGATACCGCCGAGAACGACGGCGGCCGTTGCGATCGTCAGCGTCACCCGGCTCCCGTAGACGATGCGCGAGAGGATGTCGCGGCCGAGCTCGTCGGTGCCGAGCGGATGGGCGCCCGGCGAAAAAAGCCCCGTCCAGGTGGGTGCCGCCATGCGGGCGACGAGGTTCGAGCGCGTCGGGACCGGCAGACCGAGATAGGGCGCAAGCAGCGCGGCCAGAACGAAGACCACGACGAGAACAAAGCCGAACAGCCCGGCGCGGCTTTTCAGGAGGGCGAGGAAGAAGGACTTCATGAACGCCCCCCTTATTGCCGGCTGATGCGCGGATCGAGCACGCCGTAGAGCAGGTCGACCAGCAGATTGATGAGGATGAAGATAGCGGCGACAAGAGCGACACCCGCCTGAATGACCGGGAAATCCTGGGCCTGGATCGCCTGCATGATGATGCGTCCGACGCCCGGCCAGGCAAACACCGTCTCGATGACCACCGAACCGCCGAGCAACTCGCCGGCGATGATGCCGATCATGGTGACCACAGGGATCAGCGCGTTGCGGGCGATATGCCAGAAGAATACCGTGCGCGGCAGGAGGCCCTTGGCGCGGGCCGTGCGAACGTAATCCTCGCGCATGATGTCGAGCAGCGACGACCGCAAAAGCCGGGCAATGGAGGCGGAGACGAACACCGCGAGCGTCAGTCCCGGCAGGACCAGATGGGCGATCGTGCCCGAGCCGCCGGTCGGCAGCCAGCCGAGATCGACCGAAAAGACGAGGATCAGCATGATGCCGAGCCAGAAAACGGGTGTCGCCTGCCCCAGCAGAGCGGCGATCATGACGATGAATTCGGAGATGGTGCCGCGCTTCAAGGCTGCAACTGCACCGGCGGCGCCGCCGATCAGCGTACCGAACAGCAATGCGGTCCCGGCAAGCTCGATGGTCGCCGGCATGCGTTCGAGAACCACGTCCATCGCGGGACGAGTATGCTGGAAGGAGATGCCGAAATCTCCACGCAGCATCGCGAACATGGACAGGGCATATTGTTCGAGGATCGGCCGATCGAGGCCGAGGGAGACCCGCAGCGCGTCGATCTCCTGCTGGTCGGCTCCAACCGGAAGCAGCAGCACCGCGGGGTCGCCCAGCACGCGGCTGACGAAGAACACGATGGTCACTACGCCCCAGATGGCGAGCAGCGCTTCTCCGAGCTTGACTGCCAGGTAGCGGTTCATGGGCAAGGCCCCGCAGCGGCAAGAACCGTGTCTCTCATTCCGCTGCACCCTTTTCGAGATCGTCGAGCATCGCGGCGGAATCGGTCCACTCGTCGCCAAGCAATTCCGGCGTCTCGTACGCCACCAGGTTGGCGAAGTGGACCTCGCGGTCCGCGACGAAGAGGCTGCGGGCGATGCCGCGCGCCAGCCGGCGTCCGCCATCACTGACGGCCGGGATATCGCCCGACAGCTTGCCGTGGCTGAGCGATGCCGGATAGTTGAAGCAATGAACGAGGCGCAGCGACGGGCAGCTTCCCGGTACCTTTTCCAGGAATTCGAAATCGGGACCGAGATAGGGCGAAGTCGCGAGCTCGCCGTTCTCCATGCCCTCGGCGGGCGCATAGGTGTCCTGCCAGAACCGGATGAAGGGCGCGAAATGGTGAAGTTCCGGCCGCTCATCGAGATCCACCCGGAAGCCTGTCGCGAAGATCACGAAGTCGTATTCCAGGTCGCCACGGCTGGTCTCGACAATCACCCCGTCGCCCTTTTCACGCAGGCCGGTCAACCCGGTCGCCAGAAAGAAACGGCCGTTCGGATGACGGGAGACCCGGAGCGTGGAATCCCGCGGCGGCGGCGTCTGGGCGCCCAGCACATAGTCCATGAACTTCCACTTCCAATCGTCGCTCAAGCCCGCAAAGCCCTGCACGACGCCCTGGCTGGAAATGCCGGTGAACTTGTTGATACGCGGCATCTCCTTGCGGCGGATGATCATGTCGACGCCGGCGGCCCCTGCTTCGAGGGCGGTCGCAGCATTGTCCATGGCCGAGGCCCCGGCACCGATCACGGCGACGCGCTTTCCCTTCAGGGCAGCAAAGTCGATGTCATCGGCCGAATGCGCCCAGAACCTGCGGTCCACATGGTGCGCGAAGTCCGGCACGTAGCCGCGGCCGAGACCGTCGCGGCCGGTTGCAAGCACGACATGCCGTGCGTAGAGCCGCTCATCCTTTCCGCTTGCGAAGTCGGTCGCATCAAGCGCGATCAGGTCGTCATTGACCGGCGTCATGCCGGTGACGGCGACGCGGTTTCGAACCGGCAGGTCGAGCACCTTGCGATACCAGACCAGGTAGTCCATCCATTGTTCTTTCGGGATTTTGCCAAGCGCCTCCCAGGTGTCCTGGCCGAACTGCGCCACATACCAGGCGCGAAAGGTCAGTGACGGCAGGCCGAGGGCCGGGCCCGTCAGTTGCTTGGGCGAGCGGAGCGTCTCCATGCGGGCGAATGTAACCCATGGCCCTTCGAGCCCCTGCGGAGCCCGGTCAAGGCAGACGACGTTGTGGATACCGAGCATCTTCAGCGATGCGGCCGCCACGAGCCCGCACATGCCGGCGCCGATGACGACGGCGTCATAGACACGCTTGCCGTCATATTCGGTCGCCGGCACCCACTCCTTGGGAGGAAGCTCGAGGAGCGAAAGGTCGTCGGCCAGTCTGCTTTCGAGACCTGCCAGACCCGTCGCCGGCTGCTTGGCTTGGACGTTCAAGATCAATGCTCCTGTGCATGCTGGCCGGCGCCGAACGTGGCATCGGCAACGCGTTCGATATGACCCGGATCATGCGCGATGAAACCGGGCATGCGGGCGGCTGAAATCCTGATGATCAACTGGATGAGCTCAAGGACGCCATCCGGAAGCGGCCTGGAAGCCGCCGAGAAAATCCCCCAGAGAAACGGGACGTTCATGTCCAGGGGGCGGATTTCGACATTCTTCAGCTCGACGCCATAGGCGGTGGCGGGCTCGACGATCGCGATGCCGAAGCCGGTCGACGCGAGCTGCAACGCATTGAGCGCAGCATTGGTGTCCACGATGCGCGATGGCCGGACACCGGCAACCTCAAGCGCCTGGTTGACGCGGCGGCGCAGGCGAAAGGGGTTCGCCATGGTGATCAGGCAGCGATCGGCGAAATCATCCATGGAAATCGTCGGCTTGGCGGCCAGAGGATCATCCACCGCGACCGCCGCCACGCAGGGCGATTGGAAGAGGCCATGCACTTCAAGACCGGGATGCTCGACCGGCAGGGATGCGACACAGAGATCAGCCGTGCGGGCAAGCACGGACTGGACCGCAGCCTCGGCCGAAATGCTGCGCAGATGGATGTTCCGTGGAAGCAGGCTTTCCGGCATTTCGGCCAGCGCCAGCGGAAGGAGACCGCTCGCAAACGCCGGGATCGCGGCGATCTCGATGGGGCCTAGCTCTGTGGACGCGATTGTCTTCGCCCGCTCCTGGAGCTGGCCGATCCCGGTCAGGAAACGTTCAGCATCGGCATGGAAGGCAATCGCCTTGGACGTGGGTGTGATGCGCGGGCCATTCCGTTCGAAGAGCGGAAACCCGACCGAAGCCTCCAGTTCCTGGACAAGCCGTGTCACCTGGGATTGCGAGCGATCCAGAAGGCGCGCCGCGGCGGTGATGCTGCCCGCCGACATGACCGCCAGAAAGACTTCGAGCTGCTTGATTTCCATCGCCAACCCATAATGCGCAAATTGCAGCATTGATCTATGTCAATTCGTTTAATGCATAATAAGGTTTGAGGCAATAGAAGATCCCGCCTAAAAAATGTGCTTTCGGGATTCGATGTTCGAGCGTCAGCCCTGCTTTCGAAGGCCTCCGTGGATCGCTTGACGCGTTCAAGCGGACGTGCCCGGCGCAGCCATACTGGTTACGCCCAAGCAGCTCGCGTTCGTTTCAAGGCTAAATGTCACCGTCTGGCGACAGCCATCATCACGCCTATATGCTCGGCAGGCTGTCGTGCTTGATAAATCTGGTCAGCTTCGATGCCTGGTGCTCGATCGCATCGATCAATCGCCGGACGGTCGCCGACAGCGGAAGTCCCGTCGCCGTGATCACGCCCCAATGGAACGGGACATGGAAGCTCAGGGGAATGACGGAGACGTCCTTGATCGGCAGCCCGCTCAGAGTAACCGACTCGACGATCGCCACTCCAAGCCCCGCCCGCGCCAGCGAAAGCGAAACATAGGTGGCGTTGCTGTCGATCACACCGCCGGGCTCGATGCCATGCTCGGCAAATGCGCGATCAATCCGCATCCGCAGCCGGTACGGATTTGCCGAGGCGATCAGCCGGCGGCCGTGCAGATCGGCCGGTTGCAGCATATCCTTCCCCGCCAGTTCGTCGCCAGCGGCCACGATGGCCACGCATGGCACCTCCCCGATCCAGTGGACGTCGATACCCGGATTGTCGAGCGGCAGGCTGGCGACGCCCACATCGGCCGTCCGCGCCAGAACCGCCTGGACGACATTCTCCGAAGCGATGCTTTGCACATGGACGTGTTCGGGAAAGAGTTCCTTTGGCAACTCCTGCAACGCAAGCGGGATCACACTCGCGGCGATCGCCGGAATCGATGCAAGTTCCACCGCCTTCGCCGGAGCAGTCTCGATCTGCCGGGCCCTTTCGCTGATGGTGCGCAGCCCGCTGAGGAACAGCTCTGCCTGAGAGAAAAAGGCGACCCCCTGTTCGGTCGGGGCGATCCGCGGTCCATTGCGATGCAGCACCGGAAAACCCAGTTCCTGCTCCAGTTCCTGAATGAGCCTCGTCACCACCGGCTGGGATTTTCCAAGCGCCTTGGCAGCACCCGTCATACTGCCGATGGACATCACGGCCACGAAAGCCTCCAATTGCCGCGTATCAAGATATTCCGGAGGCATAACGTTTCCCGTCTTCGCCCTTACGAGTGACATTCCAGCATTCGTCGACGTGGTTGGTATAGCCATCTTATCCTTGGCGGACCAGTCCGGTTCAGAACGGGCGCTTATCGGTGTGAACGGTCGTGCGATCCTTTTCACGCGCCCGCGGTGCTCCAAAGCGCGGTGCGCCCATCGAAGGGGTCGGCGATGACGCGAAAATCACCGGCGTCCATATGCAGCACCTCCGGCTGCGAGGCAGAATAGCGAGGCCAGTCACCGGCCGGCGACTTCGGCATCTCGTCGCGCATGAAGGAAACCCAGACGTCGTGAACAGCCGCCGCGAAATCCGGCCGCGTGACGGCCTGCCGCGTTGGCAGATGGCTGACATCCATGCCGCGCCGGTACCAGACCTCGCCGACTTCGGCGCCGTGCGGCGCTCCGAGTTCGTCTGTCCCGATCGGCCCGTAGAGGTATTTGTAAACGGGCTGGTGGACCGCATGCAGTCGGGCGAAGCGCGTCGCCGGGTTCTGGAAGACCAGATCGCCCCCGACGGCGCGCCAGATGCCGCGCGGAGAATGATCCGGCAACGCACGCCGATAGCGCTCGACGATCCCGGCCCCGGTCAGCCCCATCGGCCGCACGCGTTCGTGCAGCAGGCTTGCGGCGATCTCGAAATCCATGTCCGGCTGCGCCGTCGCATGGGTCACGTATTCGCCGGTCGTGCAGCCGATCATCATCGGCACGGCGATGGTTTCGCCATCCGCTGCGGCGGCTTCCGGGTGTCGCGGAAGCGAGATGCCGTCGATGACCGGGACGAAGGGGACACCCAGCATCGAGGCCGAGCCGTCCCGCTCGAAGTCATGCCGTTCGTAGGATTCGTTGCAGAGATCGCGCTGCGCGACGAGCAGGGTCTCGAAGGGCATGTCGTGAAGCTCGGCTTCCGTCACCTGCAGATAGTCGAGCATGCGACGATTGAGCTTCTGCGCATCGTCCATAGTGGAAATGCCGGTGCTCGCCCCGCTTTGCGGCATCGCCCTGGCGAAGAGACCATGCGCCGCGGGCATGGCCATGACCGCCGCAATCGCGAAGCCACCGGCAGAACGGCCCGCAAAGGTGACGCGCTTCGGGTCACCGCCGAAGGCTTCGATATTATCGCGAACCCATTGAAGCGCGGCGATCTGGTCGAGCAGGCCGCGATTGTCCGGCGAACCGTCGTTCAGATGCAGGAAGCCGAGCGCGCCCAGCCGATAGTTGACGGTGACTTCCACAATGCCACTGGCCGCAAAGGCGCCGCTTTGCAGAACGGCCTCGTTCGCCGAACCGACGGCATAGCCGCCGCCATGGATCCAGACGAGTACCGGAGCGGAACCGGTTACCGACGGCGTCCGGATATTGACCGTCAGGAAGTCCGTGCCGAACTCCAGTTTCGATGCGGCCGCCTTGCCTACGGGACCATAGGTCGGGATCTGCGGACAGACTGCGCTGAGTGTCCTGGCAGAGCGGATGCCGGACCACCGGGGCACCGGCTGCGGCGCCGCAAAACGCCGTTCCGGCGTGATCGGCGCGGCATAGGGAACCCCGAGAAAGACGTGATATCCGTTTTCCCGAAAACCCTCGACAGGACCACCCGTTGTTTCGACGATTGTCATGCCGGCCTCATATCGCCCTGCGCAGGCCGACCAATCTTTCGACCGCGACCACGACGCCGATGGAGATCAGGATCAGGATGACGGAAAGGGCGGCGATCTGCGGATCGGTGGAATATTCGAGATAGTGATAAATTTCTGTCGGCAGCGTGGACGCCTTGACCGAGACGATGAAGAGCGAAATCGTCGCCTCGTCGAAGGAGATCAGGAAGGCGATCACGGCACCGGCGATCAGGCCGGGACGCACCAGCGGCAGGGTGATGCGCCAGAAGACCAAGGCCGGAGACGCCCCGTGCACCAGTGCGGCCTCCTCCACACGCGTGTCGACGGCCATCAGGCTCATGGTGATCGTTCGTACCGTGTAAGGGATCGTGATGCCGAGATGGGCAAGTACGATGCCGGGGTAGCTGTCGAGCAGCCCTATCGGCGCGATCACCAGCATGATGCCGACGGCCAGCACGATATGCGGCACGAGGAAGGGCGCGAGGATGAGGAAATTCACCGCCGCCTTGCCGCGGAACTTGTAGCGCACCAGCGACAACGACAGGAGCATGCCGGCCGAAACCGACACGATGCCGACAATCGCGCCGATCGCCAGGCTCCGCCAGAAGGCCGAGATGAACTTCGCATTCTCGAATACCTTCACATAGGACCCGAACGAGAAGCTTTCCGGCGGAAAAGCGAGATACTGGCGCGTGTCGAAAGAGATGATGAAGACGATGACGATCGGCGCCAGCAGGAACAGATAGAGCAGCGTAATCAGCGTATTCCAGGCGACGCGGCCGAGGATCGAGGGGTTCTGCATGGCCTGCCTCACACTTCGAGCGCGCGCAGCGCACGCTGGTAGAGAAGGATGATGCTGCTGAACAGCACGAGCAGCATGACCGAAAGCGCCGCAGCCAGCGGCCAGTTGAGCGTCACCGTCGCCTCGTTGAAGACTTCCGTGCCGAGGACGAAGACGCGCCCTCCCCCCATCAGTCGCGGCGTCACGAAGGAGGAGATCGCCAGCACGAAGACGAGGAGCGCCGCCGTCAGCACGCCGGGCAGGCTGAGCGGCAGGACGATGCGCGTGAACACCTTGAGCCGGTTGGCGCCGAGCATCGCGGCCGCCTCCTCCAGTTGAACGTTCAGTCGGCCGAAGCCGCTGAGCATGGCGAGGATCGCATAGGGCATCAGGATTTCGATCAGTGCGACGGTGGCGCCGAAGCTGTTGTTGGTGAGACGAATGACGCCATCGGTCAGCGACAGCGCCTGCAGCGTGCTGTTGATGACGCCCCGGTCTCCGAGGATCACCATCCAGCCGTAGGTCCGGACGACGGACGACGTCAGCAGAGGTGCCACCGCGAGCGCCGTCAGCACGCCCCGGAAGCGGCTTTGCGTCCGGGCCAGGAAAAGCGCGATCGGATAGGACAGGATGACGGCGAAGATCGCGACGTTGAAGCCGAGAACCAGCGTATTCCAGGCTACTCGCCAGTAGAACGGATCGAACAGAACGGTGGTATAAGCTTCCGATGTCCAGTCGCCGCCGCTCAGCGCCCCGACGGCCGAAGAGGCGAAGGAGGCACGGAACAGCCAGAGGAGCGGCAGCAGGAAGGTGATGACCAGCGCGACGAGGCCGGGCAGAAGCAGCATGAGGAGGATGCCCCGCGAGGCGGCCGGCGCGCCTCCTGCAGGCGCTGTCACGGCGGCGCTCATGCAGCCTCCCGACCGATGAGGGTCACGTCTTCAGGGGCGACGGTCAGGGTGACCTGATCGCCCTTCTGCGGCAGGACACCCGCATGCGTTGGCAGATCGGCCTGCAGCAGACGGCTGCCGCAGCGCACGCTCAGCGTCAGGATCTGGCCGCGATAGACGATGTGCTCGACGGTGCCGGTAAAGCTGTTCGGCTGGCCGGCCTCTCCTGCAAGAAGCAACCGGTGGGGCCGGACCATCAGCCTGACTGGCGATCCGACAGCGGCTTCGCCGACAAAACGAAGCAGCGGCAGGCCGTCGACAGCCGCCATGCCCGGCCCGGCGACCTTGCCTTCGAAAAAGGTTCCGGCACCGATGAAGGAGGCGACGAAATCGGTCTGCGGCCGGTCGAAGATTTCGCGCGGGGTTCCGATCTGCTCCAGCCTGCCTGCCGACATCACCGCCAGACGGTCGGCCATCGAAAGCGCCTCGTCCTGGTCGTGGGTGACGAAGATGGCGGTCACGCCGGTGCGTGCCTGGATGTCGCGGATTTCGTCGCGCATCTCGTCGCGCAGTTTCGCATCGAGGTTCGACAGCGGCTCGTCGAGCAGCAGGAGTTCCGGCTCGATCACCAGCGAACGGGCGATCGCCGCACGCTGCTGCTGGCCACCGGAAAGCTGGCTGACCTTGCGCTCGCCAAAACCGGCGAGCTTGACGAGGTCGAGTGCCTTCCTGACGCGCTCCTCGCGCTCGGCCCTGCCGACCTTGCGCATTTCGAGGCCGAAGGAGATGTTCTCCGCGACCGTCATGTGGGGAAACAGGGCATAGGCCTGGAAGACCATGCCCATGTTCCGCTTGTAGACGGGAATGGAGGAAACGTCCCTGCCGTCGAGCTTGATCGCCCCCGATGTCGGGGCGATCAGACCGGCGATCATGCGCAGGATCGTCGTCTTGCCGCAGCCGGAAGGCCCGAGCAGGGCCAGCATCTCGCCGCGCGGCAGCGAGAAGCTGACGTGATCCACGGAAGGCTTCTGGGCGCCTGGATAGGTCTTCACGAGATTTTCGATGATGACGTGATGATCAGCCATGACGGCCAGTTCCCTCAAGACAGATCAGTTGAGCGCGATGACTTCGCGGTTGATGCGCTGGATCCAGGCGGAATATTTCTCCGCGACAAAGTTCCAGTCGAGCGACATCTGGGCGGCCTGGGCCTCCTTGGAGCCGTAGATGCGCGCGGCAACCGCGTCCGGCAGGGTCACCTTGGTATTGACCGGTCCATAGAAGCTCTTCTCGGCGAAGGTCGCCTGTGCCTCGGTGCCCAGCGCATAGTTGATGAAGAGCTGTGCCGCCTCGGCATTCTTGGAGTTTTCAACGAGACCGATCGTATTGGTCTGGCCGATCGAGCCTTCCTTCGGCGCGGCGACAGCAATCTTGCCGCCTTGGGTGTCGTGCAGGTATTGCGCGCGGCCGTTCCAGCAGATGGAAAGGTCGACTTCGCCGCTCTGGACGACGGCGTAGCAATCCGGCGCCGGCTCCCAGGTCGAGACATTCGGGGCGATTTCCTTGAGCATGTCGATCGCCGGATCGACGGTGTCCTTGTAGTCGGCGCCCTTCAGCTTGTCGAGGATCGGCAGCAGGATGACGCCGCGCGTATCGCCGAGCTTTGCGGCGATCCTGCCCTTGTATTTCGGGTCGGTCAGGTCGTTCCAGCTTGTCGGCGGCTGCTTCACGCTGTCGGTATTGTAAAGGATCGCCAGATTGTCCTGCGAGAAGGCGACCGCCTTGTCGCCGTCGAGGCGGGCCCAGTCCGGCATTTCGGCAAGGCTCGGGACCTTGGCCGGGTCGAGCTTGGCGAAAATGCCGCTCTTGTTGGCCTTGATGGCGACCGAGACGTCGATCAGGGCCACGTCGATCTTCGGATCGGCCTGCTGAAGCGTCAAAAGGGCGAGCGTCTCTGCGGAATTCTTGCTCTGCTGGTACGTCACCTCGATGCCGGGATATTTCTCCTTGAAGGCAGCGATGATGAATTTTTGGTAATTGTCGGCGAAAACGCCGGAAAAACCGACGACGTTCACCGTTCCCTTGATCGAGGCATCCTGGGCCTGGGCCGCGCCGGCAAATGCGGCAAGGCCGGCTGCAAGAATGCCGGCGCGAAGGAACATCCGCGAAATTCCGTTTTGCATGCGTATCGTCATGTCCGTCTCTCCAGTTTTAGGCATGGCGTGTGTTCTTATATCCCCATGCAGTTCCCTGATCCCGCAAACGCGGTCTCCCACTCGATAAGCCGAGGCAATTTCTTCCTACCGACAGTCCATGCCGGAGAAGATCAGGCCATCGGTGTCCAGGCCGCGTCGAGCACGCGCAGCCAGTTCCTGCCAAGAAGCTTGAGCACCAGTTCCTCGCCCCAGCCGCGTGCCAGCATGCGGGCCGTCAGGTTCGGCATCTCGGTCATCCGCTCAATTCCCTTCGGCTTCGATATCTTCACGGAACCGAATTCGGTCAGCGTGCGCGCGGTGCCCTTGTCCTTGTTAGCCCAGAGCAGCCAGGGACCGGGACGCGGCCGGTCGAGCGAGAAGTCCGTGCCGATGCCGACATGGTCCTCGCCGACGAGGTCGATCACGTAAGACATGGCATCCAGGTAGTCCTCCACCGTCGCGTCGTTGCCGGCGGCAAGGCCCGGCGCGAACAGGCTGACGCCGATCAGGCCGCCCTTTTCGGCGCAGGCGACGAACAGTTCGTCCGGCTTGTTGCGTTTGACGTCCCGCAGCGCCCGCGGCAGGATATGCGAGATGCAGACCGGCTTTTTCGAATAGGCGATGACGTCGGCGCTGGTCTTGTCGCCCACATGGCTGAGGTCGCAGAGCACGCCGACGCGGTTCATTTCCGCCAGCACTTCCCTGCCGAAGCCGGTAAGCCCGCTGTCGACCTCCTCCAGGTAGCCTGCGCCGGAATAGTTCTGGGTATTGTAGGTAAGCTGCATGATGCCGACGCCGAGATCCTTGAAGATCTCCACGTAGTCGAGCTTGTCTTCCAAAGGCGAGGTGTTCTGCCAGCCGATGATGATGCCGGTCTTGCCTTCCGCCTTGGCGGCATGGATATCGGCGACGGTACGGACCGGCCGGATGATGTCGTCGTTCTCGCGCAGGAAGCGCTTCCACTCGGAAACGTAACCGATACCTTCACGGAAATTCTCCCAGAGAAGGGAGGAGACGTTGACGGTCGTCAGGCCGCCGGCGCGCATTTCCTCGAAGATCGACCGGCTCCACTGGCAGGTCTGGAGGCCATCGACGATGATTGCGTTATCATGCAGTTTTCTTGCGTCGGTCATCACGCCGTTTCCTTGCGCATTTCAATGGTCTTGCCGGCCTTCAGGGCGCGGTCGACGAATTCCAGGCGATCCTGCCCCCAGAAGAGTTCCTTGCCGAGGACGTAGGTCGGCGTCCCGAAGACACCAAGCCGTTCGGCCTCCGCGAGATTGCCGTGCCACTCCGCAACGATATCATCCGGCTGCGGATCGGCGACGAGCCCCGCCGCAGTCTCGCCGGCCGTTGCCCGCGCGATATCGCGGAGGGTGGAGAGGTCGGCGATGTCGCGGTCCTCGGCCCAAAGCGCCCGCTGCACGGCGAACGAGAAGGAAATCGCGTCGAGGCCCGCCTTCTGGATCGCGATCACCGCCTGCGCGGCGGGCTCGATCGTGCGGCAGGGGTAGAATTTCGGTTTCAGGTTAAGCGGCATGCCGAGATGGTCCCGCCAGCGGCGCAGTTCTGCCTCGTGGTAGAGCTGACGCGCATCGGGACGCTTGCGCAGCGGGATGCCGCCATTCGCCTCGATGATGCGGATCGGCCTGAGCCGCACGCCTGCGTCATTCTCACGGGCAATCGCAACCGCCCTTTGGGCACCGAAATAGGCCCATGGCGACGAGATGCCGTAGAAAATCTGAAGCTCCGGACGTCGTTCATCCATTGGCAATGCTCATGTCCTCGTCAACATCCGCATCCGTCCATTCGTCGCCTAGAAGTTCCGGCGTATCGAATGCGAGAAAGCGGTCGAGATGATAGGTCCGGTCCTCCACGAAGAGCGACCGCGCGAGACCCGTCGCCAGGCGCGCCGCGCCATCGCTGATCGAAGGTATCCCGCTGGTGATCTTTCCGTGCGAGGGAACCGCCGGATAGGCGAAGCAGGCGACCCGCGAGACCGAGGCGGCAAGACCGGGATCGAGCCCGGGCTTCGGCAGAAATTCGAAAGAAGGGCCGAGATAGGGCGTCGAACCCACACCTTCATGCTCCCACCCGGCGGGCGGAGTGTAAGCGTCGCGCCAGAGCAGGATCTTGCCGGCGAGCGCGGAAAATTCCGGCCGCTTGCCGAAATCGACCGAGAAACCCGTCGCGAAGATCACCAGATCGGTCCGGTAACGCCCCTTCGGCGTCACCACGTCCACCGCATCGCCGGCCTCGACGAGCTCACTTATCGGGCTTGCCAGATGAAAGAAGGCGTTCAGATGGCGCGAGACGCGCAGCACGCTGTGGCGCGGCGGCGGGATCTGGGCCCGTTCGCCGGCAACCATATAGGTCCACTTGTCCGCATCCGGCAGACCGACATAACCCTGCGTCATGCCCTGGTTGCCGACCCCGGTGAATTTGTCGACGCGCGGGATATCGGCACGACGCACAAAGATGTCGACGCGCGCAGCACCCGCCTCCAGGGCGGCTGCGGCATTGTCCATCGCCGATGCGCCGGCGCCGACGACAGAAACGCGCTTGCCCTTCAAGGAAGCCATGTCGATGACATCGGCGCCGTGTTTCACGAAGCGCGACGGCACGCGGGCGGCGACATCTGGAAGCGTCGGAGCGCCGAGCCCGTCGAGGCCGGTCGCCAGAACCACGCGGCGGGCGAGAACCTGCTCCTTCGCTCCGGCCCTTTCGAAGTCGAGGGCGATCAGGCCAGCTTCGCGAAAGCCGATTGCCGACAGGGTGGCGTCGTTGACCACGTCGAGATCGAGGACCCGCCGATACCAGACGAGATAGTCCATCCACATGGGACGTGGAATGAGGCCCATATCGAGATAGGCCTGAGCGCCATATTGCGCCTCGAACCACGCACGGAAAGTCAACGACGGGATGCCGAGCGCCGGCCCCGCGGCATCTTTGCGGGTACGCAGCGTCTCCATCCGCGCATAGGTGATCCAGGGGCCCTCCCGCCCTTTCGGAGCGCGGTCGAAGGCGCGGACATTGCAGATGCCGACCTTCTTCAAGGCGGCCAGCGTCACCAGCCCGCAGAGACCGCCCCCGATCACAGCCACGTCCAGAACCTCGGCACTATCGACTTCGGTCCTAGGAAGCCAGGCCTTCGGCGGCTGGTTGAGCCACAGGAGATCGAGCTGAAGCCTGCGCTCGAGATCTTCGAGCGAAGCTGGTCGGTGCAAGGATGAACCAGAGAGCGTCACGAGCGACCTATAATTCGGAAAACGAATGACACATTCATTACGATACAAAAACAGAAATGTAAAGCGTCTGATGAAAAACGGGGCACATTCGACCGCCGCCTTAATTGTGAACAATCGGGATCGTTGTAAGGACCTGGCAGCACCGGCATTGCATGCCTTGGGCTTGGCAAGGAAGCACGTCCGGCAGAAGTGCTTGACGGGCCACGCTCGGCGCGGTATCGGTATTTCCATGAATATCGAAATAGCGTCCTCACAGATGGAATCCCTGGGCAACCCGACGCGGCTGCGGATTTACCGCACGCTGGTTCGGGCGGGCTTCGACGGGCTCCCGGTCGGCGGCCTCCAACAGCGGCTGGAGATTCCGGCTTCGACTCTGTCGCATCATTGCAGGAAGCTGATCGATGCGGGACTGGTGACGCAGGAGCGAAACGGAACGACGCTGATCTGCCGGGCAAACTACAAGGCAATGTCGGCGCTGATCGGCTATCTGGCCGATGAGTGCTGTGCGGACGGCCGATGCGAGGACGTGGAGGCGGCCGCGGTGGCCTGATTTTTTTGCCCACATATTTCGAATTAACTAGAAATACGGAAGGAGACAGGTAAATGCCTTCGAAGCTACCCATAGCAGTTATAGGTGCGGGTCCCGTGGGTCTCGCCGCGGCAGCGCAGCTTATGAAGCGCGGCCTCCGTCCACTGGTCCTGGAAAGCGGGCCGTCGGCGGGAACGTCGCTGCGGGCCTGGGGGCACGTGCGTGTCTTCTCGCCCTGGCGCTATGTCATCGAGAACTCGGCCGCCGAACTGCTTCATCGGTCGGGCTGGATTGCCCCGGATCCCGAAGAACTGCCGACCGGGGCGGAGATCGTCGAACGGTATCTCGATCCCCTCGCCCGGCTCGCGGAAATCGCCCCACATGTCGCCTACGGTTCGACCGTGACCGCCGTGACGCGCGAGAACCTCGACAAAGTCACCAGCCGGGGACGCGGCGCTTCGCCTTTCGTGATCCGCTATGTCGATGCCTCTGGTGAAGAGAAGGCTGTCCTCGCCAGCGCCGTCCTCGATGCGTCCGGGACATGGAGACGCCCAAGCCCGATGGGCGTGGACGGCCTTCCGGTTATCGGAGAAAGCAAAGCGGGCGGCAGGATCGCCTATGGGATTCCGGACGTATCCGGCGTCGGCAAGCCGGACTATGCCGCTGCATCGATCCTCGTCGTCGGCAGTGGCCATTCCGCCATCAACGTGGTGCTGGCGTTGCTCGAAGTCCAGAAGACCGCGCCGACCACGGCCATATCATGGGCGCTGCGCCGCAATGGAATCGACCGTCTTCTCGGCGGCGGATTGAACGATCAGCTTCCGGCTCGCGGCGATCTCGGGCTGGCGGCGAAGGAGGCGATCGACAGCGGCCGCGTGAAGCTGCTGGCCCCCTTCGCAGTCCAGTCCGTCCGCGAGAATGGCGGCCGCCTCGACGTGGAGGCTTTGCACGACGGCCGGCATGAGCGGCTTGCCGTCGACCGCATCGTGGTGGCCACGGGCTTCCGTCCCGATCTCGACATCCTGAAGGAACTCCGGCTCGATCTCGATCCGGCCGTGGAAGCCCCCCACCGTCTCGCACCCATGATCGATCCGAACCTGCATTCCTGCGGAACGGTGCCGCCGCATGGCGTGGTCGAGTTGACACAGCCGGAACCCGGCTTCTTCATCGTCGGTTCGAAATCCTATGGACGCGCGCCGACATTTCTCATGGCAACGGGGTACGAGCAGGTCCGCTCGGTCGTGGCGGAACTCGCAGGCGACAGCAACGCCGCCCGCGAGGTGCATCTCGTTCTCCCGGAAACCGGTGTCTGCAGCGTAACCAATCCAGTGCTCGCAGAGGCAGCGTCCGGTGGCTGCTGCGGTGGTCCTGCTCTTTCTGAAGTCGACGCGTGCTGCATCGCCGACATGAAGGCCAAGACTGATGGCAAAGCTGGTTGTGGCTGTGGTACATCCACTGCGGTGGAACGGAACGATGTGGAACCTGCAGAATGACCGAGCGGAAAGCTCCCGCGCGCCTGATCTGGGCGCTCGGCGCAACACAGATCATCGGCTACGGTACCCTTTATTATTCCTTCAGCATCCTCGCGCCGGACATGGCACGAGACTTCTCCATCCAACAAGACAGGCTTTTCGGGCTGCTATCGGTGGCGCTGCTGGTTGGCGGACTGTTCGCACCGAGAGCGGGAAACTGGGCGGACCGGTTCGGAGCCGGCCGGCTCATGGTCCCCGGTTCGCTTGCTGCCGCCATCTCGCTTGGCTGCGCGGCCGCATCGCCGAATGCGACGACGTTCGGTATTTCACTCGTCGCAATGGAGATCGCCTCCAGCTTCGTTCTCTACAGCACGGCATTTGCAGCGATCGTGCAGGTTGGAGGCAGCAAGCCACAGCGCAGCATAACCCATCTGACGCTGATCGCGGGATTCGCATCAACGCTCTTCTGGCCGCTCACGGCAACACTGCATGACTATCTCGGCTGGCGTGAGATCTACCTCGTCTTCGCGATCCTGAATATCGCCGTGTGCCTTCCGATCCATTGGTGGGTCGGGAGACTGCCCCGCGACGTGCCCGAACCACGGGCATCAGTAAATCAATCCGGAGCGATGGCCGTTCAGCCTGAAGCCGGCCCCGCGTTCAGTGGCGTCTTTATTCTGATGCTTGCGGGCTTTGCCCTGGAAGGATTCGTGCTGGCCTCCGTGCTGGTCCACATGGTTCCGCTGCTGACAGCACTTGGGCTTGGCACGGCAGGCCTCATGGTCTCCACCCTCTTCGGTCCCTCGCAGGTCGCCAGCCGCCTCCTGAACATGATCTTCGGAGGGCGCTTGTCACAGACGGTGCTCGCCGTGATCTCCGCGGGATTGCTCGCCGTCGCCCTTATCGTCCTGATGGCGACAAGTCCGTGGCTCCCCGGTCTCATCGCATTCGCGATCCTGTTCGGTCTGGGATCGGGGCTCGCAAGCATCGTCGGGGGAACGCTTCCACTGGAGCTTTTCGGAAGGCACGGTTATGGCGCACGGCTCGGCTGGGTGACCGCCGCACGCCAGTTTTCCTCAGCACTTGCCCCCTTTGCGTTCGCTGTCATGCTGGGAACTTGGGGGGTCGGCCAGGCAGTATCGATCAGCATTCTGGGAGGCGCGGCGGCCGTCGGCCTGTTCGGAGCGATCGCCTTCGCCCGCTACAGAGCAACAAGACCAGCAGCTGGACCTTTCGGTGGTTCGCAGGCCTGACAAGACACGACAAACAGGAGATGCAGGCCCCTCGGCGAAGCCCTAAAGAAAAGCAGCATAGGCCTTCCAACGATCGCGAGAAAATTCAGACGTCGCCGAGGGCGTAGCCCGCTCCGCGGACGGTCCGGATCACCTGGTCAGCCTTGCCCAGGCTGATGCCCTTCCGGAGGCGACCGATGTGCACGTCGACGGCGCGCTCGTCCACGGTTGCACCATCACCCCAGAGCGACCTTTTCAGCTCCGTCCGCGAATAGACCCGTCCCGGATACCGCATCAGGAACTCGAGAAGCCGGAACTCGGTGGGGCCGAGCCTGACTTCCTTCTTCTGCCTGTGGACCCTGTGTGCTTCGCGGTCGAGGGTCAGGTCTCCGACCCTGATCATATGGCTCAGAAGATTCGGATGCATGCGGCGAAGAAGGTTCTTCACCCTTATGGCAAGCTCGACGGAGGGGAATGGCTCTACGAGGCAGTCATCCGCGCCGGCAGCGAGACCCGTCAGCCTGTCGCTCTCGCTTTCCGCCGGAACAAGCAGGACCACGGGCACCCGCATCGTTGCTGGTTCGGTACGAAGTCTTCGGCAGATCTCGATGCCATTCAGCCCCGGAAGGGACGAACTCAGCACCAGTACATCGGGAAGGCTCGAAACCAACCGCTCCATCAGCTCGGAGCCCGCCGAAAGCAGCGTCACGTCGAAACCTTCATCGACAAGGGAGAACCGCAGCACTTCGCGCAGCGTTTCATCGCCATCGATCACCACGACAACTCGCGCTCCCATCGCGGTGCTCTCCCTAGTGTCCTTCCATCGAGTATCCGGCGCCGCGGACGGTGCGGATGACATCCTGCATGTTGGAGAAGTTGAGCGCCTTCCTGAGGCGTCCGACATGCACGTCGACGGTGCGCTCGTCCACATAGATGTCGTGGCCCCACACCCCGTCGAGAAGCTGCGAGCGCGAGAAGACCCGGCCGGGCGCGGCCATCAGGAATTCCAGAAGCCGGAACTCCGTCGGGCCGAGCCGCACTTCGCGGCTCTTGCGATGCACCCTGTGCGTCTCCCGGTCCAGCTCGATGTCGCCGCAGCGCAGGACGCTCGACAGCACTTCCGGACGCGCGCGCCGCAGCATCGCCTTCACTCGCGCCATCAGTTCCGGCGTCGAGAACGGCTTTACGACATAGTCATCGGCGCCGGTCGCAAGCCCGCGGACCCGTTCGCTCTCCTCGCCGCGCGCCGTCAGCATGATGATCGGCAGTCGCTCCGTCTCCGGCCGCATCCTCAGCCGCCGGCAGAGTTCGATGCCGGAAACACCGGGCAACATCCAGTCGAGGATCAGAAGATCCGGCGTGCGTTCCTGAAGCCTGATCTCGGCTTCATCCCCGCGCAGAATCGTCTCCACCTCATAACCTTCCGCTTCAAGGTTGTAGCGAAGAAGCACGCTCAGCGCCTCCTCATCCTCCACGACCGCGATCTTCGGCTGCATTCCGTCTTAGCTCCGTCACCATTCCATCGTCATTCGGCGCCATTATTCCGTGATCGCGCCGAGCGTGTTCGACGTATCGTCCTTCGGACGCTCGCCTTCCGGCTGGGCGCCGGTCGTCATGTAGTAGATCGTCTCGGCGATGTTGGTGGCGTGGTCGCCGATACGCTCGATGTTCTTGGCACAGAACAGAAGATGCGTGCAGGTGGTGATGTTGCGCGGATCTTCCATCATGTAGGTCAAAAGCTCGCGGAACAGCGACGTGTACATCGCGTCGATTTCCTCGTCGCGGATGCGGATCGCCTCCGCCTTCTCGGCCGAACGGCTCGAATAGACGTCCAGCACTTCCTTCAGCTGCGTCAGCGCCAGGTCCGACAGGTGCTCGATGCCGCGCGCGAGCTTGCGCGGCACACCGGTGCCCTGCACCGCGATCACCCGCTTGGCAGTGTTCTTGCCGAGGTCGCCGACCCGCTCCAGATCGGAGGCGATGCGCAGCGATCCGACGATGTCGCGCAGGTCGCCCGCAACCGGCTGGCGGCGGGCGATCGTCACGATCGCCTTGTCGCCGATATCGCGCTCGGCATGGTCGAGGATCACATCGTCGGAGATCACCTTCTGGGCAAGGGCGGCATCGGAATTGACCAGTGCCCGCACTGCATCCGCGCACATCTGCTCCGCAAGCCCGCCCATCTCCGAAATCCGGCGGCTCAGATATTTCAGTTCGTCGTCATAGGCAGACAGGATATGTGTCGAAGACATGGTCTTATCCTCAGATTGTCAGAAAGGGCCCGCAACCGGCGATCAGCCGAAGCGGCCCATGATGTAGTCCTGCGTACGCTGGTCATCCGGATTGGTGAACATCTTGTCGGTATCGTTCTCCTCAACCAGGTTTCCGAGATGGAACATGGCAGTGCGTTGCGATACGCGGGCCGCCTGCTGCATCGAGTGCGTCACGATGACGATCGTGAAGTTTTCGCGCAGTTCGTGGATCAGCTCCTCGACCTTGGCGGTGGCGATCGGATCGAGCGCCGAACAGGGTTCGTCCATCAGGATCACTTCCGGGCTGACGGCAACGGCGCGCGCAATGCACAGGCGCTGCTGCTGACCGCCGGAAAGGCCCGTACCTGGGCTGTCGAGACGATCCTTCACCTCGCCCCACAGTCCTGCCTTCTGCAGGGCCGAAGACACGATATCGTCCAGCTCCGACTTCTTTCGCGCCAGACCATGAATGCGCGGGCCATAGGCGACGTTCTCGTAGATCGACTTCGGGAAAGGGTTCGGCTTCTGGAACACCATGCCGACCTTGGCGCGCAGCTGAACCGGGTCCACCTTGGGATCGTAAATGTTCTCCGAGTCGATCGATATGTTGCCCTCGACACGGCAGTTGGCGATCGTGTCATTCATCCGGTTGATGCAACGCAGGAACGTCGACTTGCCGCAGCCCGACGGACCGATGAAGGCTGTAACGGACCGAGGGCGGATATCGATATTGACATCCTTGATGGCGTGCTTTTCGCCGTAATAAACCTGCACGTTACGGGCGGAAATCTTCGGTTCATTCATGAGTGGAGCTTTCGTCGGCGTCGTCGTCATCGTCGTTGAGATATTATTCATCATTACACACCCCTTTACCAACGGCGCTCGAAGCGGCGGCGAAGAATGATTGCGACCAGGTTCATTAGGATCAGGAATACCAGAAGCACGATGATGGCACCGGACGCACGTTCGACGAATGCCGGGTCGCCGCGCTGCGTCCAGTTATAGACCTGGACCGGAAGCGCCGACGCCGGATCGAAGAAGCCATCCGGCGGACCGGCGGGATATTCGCGCACGAAGGCGACCATGCCGATCAGCAGCAGAGGCGCAGTCTCCCCGAGAGCTCGGGCCAGCCCGATGATCGTCCCCGTCAGGATACCGGGCATCGCCAAGGGCAGAACATGATGGAAGATGGACTGCATCTTCGATGCGCCAACACCGAGCGCTGCGTCGCGGATAGACGGTGGAACGGCCTTGAGGGCGGCGCGAGTGGCGATGATGATCGTCGGCAACGTCATCAGGGTCAGAACAAGCCCCCCCACAACCGGCGCCGATTGCGGCAGACCGAAGAAATTGATCAGTACGGCAAGGCCCAGAATACCGAAGACGATCGAGGGAACCGCGGCAAGGTTCGAGATGTTCACCTCGATCAGATCGGTGAAGCGGTTCTGCGGCGCAAATTCCTCAAGATAGATTGATGCAGCCACGCCGATCGGCAGCGACAGGACGAACACGATCAGCATCATATAGACGGAGCCAATGACCGCAATCCCCAGGCCCGCCGCTTCAGGCCGGGTATCGGAGGCGTCCGGCGCCGTGAAGAAGCTCCAGTTGAAACGGGTCGTCAGAATGCCCGCCTCCTTGAGCTTGTCCGCCAGCATCAGTTGGTCGGGGGACGTATTGCGGTCGAGCTTCGCGCTCTCCATCGTCACGCGCCCCTTGTAATATCCGTCGATACGGCCCGCGGCCAGAAGATCAAAGGAATGGGTCTGGCCAATCACCGACGGATCGGCCATCACAAACCTGCGGAGATCGGCGGGAGCCTCCTTGGAGATCAGCTCGGCGGCGGCCTTTGCGTTCATGCCGTCGATGGTGATGCCCTTCTGCGCCATCGCGTCGCGGAGCGCCTTCTCGATGATGGGCGCATATCCGAAGGTCGAGACCTTCGCGATGTTCTCCGGCTTGCGATCGCCGGCCTTGTCGAGAACGGCAGCGTCGAGATTGACGTTGAGGGTGATGTAGGTCTGCTGGAACGACGACAGGCCGTTCGACAGGATGGACAGCAGGAGGCCGATCAGTGCGACGATACCGATCGCCACGGCGATCTTGCCCATCAGGCGAAACCGGGCCTCCGCATTGTTGCGACGACGGGTTCGTTCATCGAGGGCAAGAAGGGACTTTCCCTTTGCCGGAACGGCTGGGTTGCCGAATACGGTCACGTCGGTCATTCGTACTGCTCCCGGTATTTGCGCACGATGTAAAGGGCCAGCACGTTCAGCCCAAGCGTTATGACGAAGAGGGTCAGGCCAAGCGCGAATGCAACCAGCGTTTCGGGGCTTCCGAACTCCGTATCGCCCGTCAGCTGACTGACGATCTTGACGGTGACCGTTGTCATCGCCTCGAAAGGATTGAGGTCAAGCTTCGCCGCAGCGCCCGCGCCAAGGACCACGATCATGGTTTCCCCGATCGCGCGACTTGCCGCCAGCAGGATTGCACCCACGATACCGGGCAAGGCGGCCGGCAGAACGACCTGTCTGATAGTCTCCGACTGTGTGGCCCCCAGTCCGTAGGAACCGTCGCGAAGGGCCTGGGGCACGGCATTGATAATGTCGTCGGAGAGCGAGCTGACGAAGGGAATGATCATGATTCCCATCACCAGGCCAGCGGTCAACACCGAAGACGAAGAGGTGCCGAGACCGAGCGGCTGCGCCAGCCAATCGCGCAGGAAAGGACCGACGGTGACCAGGGCGAAGAGGCCGTAGACGATCGTCGGGATGCCGGCCAGAACCTCGATCGCAGGCTTGACGATACCGCGCGTCGTCGGCCCGGCATATTCGGAAAGAAAGACCGCGATCATCAAGCCAAGCGGAACGGCGACGATCAAGGAGATGATCGACACATAGAAAGTGCCCCAGAGCAGCGGCAGAATGCCGAGATCGGAGCCTCCGCGGAACTGGGGATTCCACACGGTGGAGAAGAAGAAATCCTGCGCCGGATAACGCTGGAAGAACTCAAAAGTCTCGAAAATCAACGACCCGACAATGCCGATCGTCGTCAAGATAGCGACCAGGGAGGCCCCGAGAAGCAACGACTTGACAAAACTCTCGCTGATGTTGCGCGCACGCAGCTCCGGCTCTATCCGCCGGTAGGCAAGCATGCCGAGAACAACGGCCATTGCGAGAACCACAACCGTCATCATTAGATTGCCGGTCCTGGAGTTCTCCCTGAAGGCCTTCGCCGCCTCGAAGACCTCAGACGGCACGTCGCCGCCCAAGGCCACCCCAACTTCCGCCAGGCGGCCGCGAACATTGTTGAAGTCCAGCGCTTCGATGGGAACATCCGCTCCCCTCTGCCCGTCCCGCGCCAGAACGGCATCGAGACCGCCCGCGATGCGACGTACATCGGACATGACCAGGCTGCGCGCACCGCCCTCCGGGATTACGCTGTCGGGGATCATGCCACTCACGCGGCTCTCGACAATCCCCGGCTGAACAAACAGCCAGGCGACCAGAACGACAAAGGCCGGAACGGCCGTGAACAATGCGACGGTCTGGCCATAATAACCGGGAAGGGAATGGAGCTTGACCCCACTCTTCGCGGCAAGAGCCAGCGCCCGCCGCCTGCCGACCACATGACCCAGTGCCGCAAGCACCGCCAGTATTAGGATAATGATGCCCACGTCCATCTTGCCCGCCACCCATCAAGCGAAAAGAGACCGGCGGCGCGTACGCGCCGCCGGAACGGCGTCTGAATTAGTTCAGCGGCCCCATCGGAGTGCGTGCCTTGACGGCAGCCTGGGTCTTGGCCAGTTCCGGATCGGAAACCAGACCGTAGGCCGCCAGCGGACCGTTCGGGCCAGCCATGTCGTCGGAAACGAAGAACTCGATATAGTCCTGCAGGCCCGGGACCACGTCCAGATGCGCGTTCTTGACGTAGAAATAGAGCGGGCGGGAAACCGGGTACTCGCCCTTGGCGATCGTCTCGACCGAAGGCATGATGCCGGACATCGTGCCTACGCGCAGCTTGTCGGTGTTGTTCTGGTAGAAAGACAGGCCGAACACGCCGATGCCGTTCTTGTTGGCGGCAACGCGGGCGAGCGTCTCGGTGTAATCACCGTCGATATCGATCGAGACACCATCGGTGCGCAGCGCCATGCAAGCCTTGGTTGCTGCGGCCTTGTCACCATTGTTGGCAGCCAGATGAGCGTCGTAGGTGCCGTCTTCCTTGCAGCCGTCGATGATGACCTTTTCATCGAACACTTCACGGGTACCGTGCTTGGTACCCGGAATGAAGGCGAGGATCGGCTGTGCCGGAAGGTCGGCGCGAATTTCGTTCCAGGCCTTGTTGGGGTTGTCGACCAACTTGCCATCCTTCACAACCTTGGCGGCAAGCGCGGCGTGCCAGTCAGCCTGGGTAAAGGCATATTCCGGACCATTGATGTCCGAGGCGAAGACGATGCCGTCGTAGCCGATCCGGACTTCCTGGATTTCAGCAACGCCGTTCTTGGCGCAGAGTTCGATGTCAGCTTTGCTGATGCGCGAGGAGGAGTTGGCGATATCAATGGTGTTCTCGCCCACGCCTTCGCACAGCTTCTTGCGGCCGGCGCCCGAGCCACCGGATTCAACGACCGGAGTGGGGAAGTCGGTGTTTTCACCGAAGGCTTCAGCAACGATCGACGCGTAGGGAAGGACGGTGGAGGAGCCGGCGATCTGGATCTGATCGCGAGCAGTTGCGACGCCCGCGGTGGCCAGCAGAATTGCGGCGACTGCGCAGCTTCCTAGATACTTCTTCATGGATTTTCTCCCGTAGAATTCCGATTGACGCTCTGGCGCCGCCTCCCCTCTACAGGGGCTACATAACAGTTTTGTGACAGTTTTATATCAGTTCTTTAGCGTCGCCGTGACCAACCGGGAAACACGGTCCAGTCGCTTGAAGAATATGCAGCGCACACAAGGGTTTTTCTCAAGAAAATCAGAACCTTGAAGCCGATCAATGAGAATTCGATTCCAAAGACTCATTTCACAGTAAAACTCTTGCCGGCGGCTTATCGAGCTCGGCATGCCGAGGAGACGGAGAACGGCTCGTCGGCCATCGTCGGAATTCCAGTCATCGCCGCTCATCCCTCCATCTGATCGCCATGAGCGGTAAAGAACCGTATCGCCGCCACATGAGAACTGCAAGCGTGCGGTAACGCTGTCCTGTCCCGGCACGCAGCCTGTGGGTATTCACGATACGTTAGCCATGTTCTTCGCTAACGGAACTGGAACCATAGAGCGGCGTGCCGGACAGTCCCGACGCCGCAGGTCCGCCCCCACGGATACCCCCCCCTGCGGCGGCTCGGCGTACGCTGCCCATGGCATACGCCGAGCCCACTATATCCAGCCTCACTCAAGTAGCCACACCTAAAATATCGGTATCCGATTTGATGAGGGGCCGCATGATCTACGAATGGGATATTCAACGAGTCGCCGAAGCGCGCGCCAAGAAATACGGCGCGACACTCACCCTCGCCGCCATCGCTCTGCTTCTTTATGTCTGGTTCACCTAAATTTGCGCAGCGGCCGGCATGAGCTCGTTTCCTTCGCGATGGAGAGAAGCCCATTCGTCTAGTCGCCAGCCTCGCGAGCCGGTTTCGATGCTCCGCCAGCGGGCGCCACAACAGGCTTGGGAACACTCTCTGACTGGCAAACTGGCGGCTCTAGAGCACTCCGGGTGGTCGGCTCACCGCCAAGGTTGCTTTGCCCCTGCTCTGCATTTCTATTGGCCGCGCATTTCTCTGGGGCAGAGGTTCCGATGAGATGCAGACGGCCGGGATAGGTGGAGCCCCCCGGCCGTCCTTGTTTCAGATTCGGTGAGCATGCCAATCGTGGCTGAAATCACCCGATCAGAAGCCGTTTACTACGGCCGCTAAAGCAAAGCCGACAACGCCACTAAGCACCGGATAAATTGTCCAGCGGGCGCGATAGATACGATCTTTCATGGGAACCTCCAACAACTGCGCCCTCCGAACAAGAACCCCGCGGCGCCGTTCCTGCAATCCGACCTTTGCCCGCCCCAATCAGACCTTGGGCCCAACAGATAGACCTGCATCATTTTGTTCAATGATACTTTATCCCGGACGAAGGCGTCCGTCCGAGATCAATTGCACTTATCTTTTGTGGCAGTCGCTGCGGCCGTTTCACCACCCTTTTGTTGCGAGACAACGTCCTGGTTAGATGTAGCAAGATTGGGGCTCTCACCCATCGGCATTGCTCGGCCATCTTTTTGAGGAGCATTGCCGCCAGCATCTGCGCTGGTCGTTGTCGTCCCGGTCGGAGACTCCGTCCGCGTTCCCGTAACGGCGCCGCTTTCCAAGGGGGCTTGAGTACCATCCTTGGCGATGCCGCTGCGCGCTTCCTTATTCACAGACCCGGTTACGTCCACACAGTCTGCAAAGCTCGGCTGGAACGTGAAAGCAGCAACCCCGATGGAGACTGAAAGCAAAGAAATTGTCTTCATGACGCTTCCTCCTGGTTATAGAAGCAGAACAACGCAGATCACTCCACGGTTCCTTAGAAGTATCTGAAGGCACCATTTTGAAGGATGCGATCGGGAACGTTCATGGACGGCAAGAGTTAAGCCTGTACTTTCCTAGTCACTCCACTTGGCCCGCTCTATAACGGGCCATTTTTTTTGCATCCGGCCGTCAGCAGATGGGTCTGCCGCAAGTTCCTCTCATCCAGCTTGGGGAGCTTCTGCTTCCTGTAAGCCGTGTAGCGGGCCTGAGCGTTTGCCCCCAGCCTAAGCTCGTTACCTGTTTCAACAATTCGAGTGACGGGTAGCGGCAAAATCGGACGACTGTGCCCGGACATTTCGTCCCGCCTCGGCACTTTCGATTTTTCATTCTGCTGCCCTCCGCCGTGCTTCCAGTTCCAGCCAACCGAGCGTGGCTTTCATCATTGGGGGATGACGGCGGTGTCACCGACCTCGTACGTTTCGAGCGCGTCTCGAGAGCGGCGCTGGCCTCCATCCGGCACTCCGCAGGCGGCTCCCATGTCTCACGAACATCGAGCGATCCTTCGCAGAAGTACAGGGCTTTGTCGTCGTCCAGGGATTTCGCGAGGTAAGCGTTCCATTCCGCCTTATGGTATCGATCGCTTCGAGGAGGGTACAACTGGTCATGACCGCACCGCCTTTCAGCGAATTTCCGGTAACGTTAAAGCCGTATTGAGTACCCCACAGAGAGATATGCTTGGATAAATCACCAGCGCTGGCTGCGGTTTGGGAACCGAAGGAAACTCCGCTGCTGTATCCGCCAATTCCTCGCTGAATATCGTGGGCCTTGCCATTCTCTCACTGATGCTCGCCTGAGGAGCTGCCTTGCATTTTCTGTAGCACTTTTATCCTTGGCGCGACACATTAAATGTGCTACACAAAATCATGGAGATCACTTACGATGAACACAAGCGCCTGACCAATATCGAAAAGCACTTCGGCCTCGACTTTGCCGATCTCGATATGGATTTCTTCGAGGCCTCCACCATCATCCCCTCACGGGAGGATCGGCTTAAGGCCATCGGTGAATTCAGGGGCATGATCGTCATCGCCGTGATCTTCACGCCGCTTGGCTCCGAAGCCATCTCCGTCATTTCAATGCGGCCGGCAAGCAGCAAGGAAAGGAAAGTCCATGGCTACTAAGTTTTCATCGAAGAGGCCCCTCACCAAAGAGGAAGAGGCCGAAATCCAACGGATGATTGCATCCGACCCGGATGCGCCGGAAGCGACCAATGAGGAGCTTGCGAAGGCGAAGCCGTTCCGGGAAGCCCTGCCCCATCTTGCCGCAAGTATCGACCGGGAGAGGGCTAGACGCGGGAGACCTCCGATTGAGAAGCCTCGCAAGCATGTATCTCTGCGTCTCGATCCGGATATCATCGACCATTACAAGGCAACGGGCAAAGGCTGGCAGAGCCGAATGAACGAAGCGCTGCGCAAAGCCGCAGGCCTCTAGCCCTCCTCGATGGGCGGTGGTTAGGCGATGGCGAGCCCTTTCAAACTTAAAGCCACTTCGCGTTGCTATATCGGTCGTCTCGAACACCCGGCCGCCGTTCAGCATGATCGAAACGATCGGATCTTTCTGCCTGCGCTGTCTGGTAGCGATAAGCGGCATTCTCGTGGCCCTCTGATCTCCATTTCGAGGGACAGAAGAACACGGTTTTCAAACTGCGAGAATTGAAAGTGTCAGGTAATATTTTGCTTCCCTGCCGAATTAGAACAGGGGCGAAAGGAAATTCCCCCAAAACAGTCAATGCGGTAGTCGTCGGCCCTGCAATTCACGCGTCCGAGCAATCCGATCCCTAAGAGAACTTTCCATCTCATCAGCGGGATAGCCCAGTGGAGCATAGGCGCGAACATCAAGACATTGTTGGAATAGGCGAGCGAGATGATCGTATTCGTTTTGTGGGAGCGTGGAAAGATCGAAGGAGTTGTACCCCCAACAGAAGGCATTTCTCATGTTTACCATATATTCTGCTTCACCTGCTTCAGAGATGCCGAACTGGATCATATGATATATTAGGCGCCCCGCCGCACCCCATACGTCTTTCTCATTTCGAACCGTGAGAACTCCCGTCTTATTGCCCAATCACGTCAATTCGTTCCTTATCTGATTCCGAAAAGGGTCAGCGATAGAGCCATCTATCGCTGACGACGTCAGGAGGCTTATTAGGGCCTGACTGTGACGCTCGATCGCTTCAAGGGTGGCTTTCTGGCTGACTTTGCTATTCGGCTTGAGGTTGCTCCGCAGGAAGCGATTCGCCGCCGCCTCCAAAGACGCGACCACGGCAGCCTCAGCACCGCCGGCCGTCATCATCACTGTATCGTACTGCTCCAGCAACGCTTTGCAGGGCGGGGTCAGCTCAATCAGCTTTTCGCTGAGATCAGCATCGAACCGGAACTGAGTGGATAGAAATTTCTGGAGTTCGGAGGTGGTCTCGACCACTGCTTTTGCCCCCATTGTGCCCCCGAGATTTTCCGAGAGGTGTGGAAGCAGCGAAAAAGCCTGAAATGACTGGTGCCCCCGGCAGGGTTCGAACCCGCGACCCCCTGATTACAAATCAGGTGCTCTACCAACTGAGCTACAAGGGCACTTTCGAAACGGGGAGTTAGCAGATTTTTCCTTCCTGTAAAGGGAAAAACGTCGCGATCAGATCAACCTTCCATTCCGCTCGCGCCGCCGCGGCACGTTCCAACGACGCAAGGCGCTTGTCCGGAACCCGGTTTTTCCTGTACCTAAGACCGTCCCGCCGGCACGGCCCTCCTCACCGGGCCGTGTTAGCTCACCTGGTTAGAGCATCCGTTGCGCGCCGCGTCAGTCGGCGACACCGTTAAAGGTCCTTTCATGTCGCCCCAGCCGAAAAAGCTCGCCTTCATCGCTTCCGCAACACCGGAGGCGCAATCCGGCCTCGAAGAGCTCGTGCGCCTCTATGGCAACGTCCCGACTGCGGAGGCCGATGTGATCGTGGCGCTCGGCGGCGACGGTTTCATGCTCCAGACGCTGCACGAGACGATCAATACGGGAAAGAGCGTCTATGGCATGAATTGCGGCTCGGTCGGCTTCCTGATGAACGATTACCGCACTGAAAAGCTCGACGAGCGGATCGGCGACGCGATCGAGAACGAATTCCATCCGCTCAAGATGACGACCACCAACGAGGACGGCTCGACATCCGTCGCACTTGCCATCAACGAGGTCTATCTCTTCCGGCAGTCATATCAGGCGGCGAAGCTGAAGGTCGTGATAGACGGCCATGTGAGGCTGGAAGAACTCATCTGCGACGGCCTGATGATCGCGACGCCGGCTGGCTCCACCGCCTACAATCTCTCCGCCCATGGCCCAATTCTGCCGCTCGAGGCGCCGCTGCTTGCCATGACTCCGGTCTCGGCATTCAGGCCGAGGCGCTGGCGAGGCGCACTGCTGCCGAACCATGTCTGCGTCGACATCGACATCCTCGAACCGGAAAAACGCCCCGTCAACGCGGTGGCCGACAATGCGGAAGTCAAGTCGGTCCTGCATGTACGCGTGGCGCAATCGACGGACATTACCGCGCGCATCCTCTCCGATCCAAACCATTCCTGGTCCGACCGAATTCTCGCCGAACAGTTCAATAACTGAAATCTCAGCGCTTGCGGGCGAATGCGCGCAGAAAAGTACGCGTCGCATCCGACGCCATGCGATCGATTTCCGATTCCGGCGTCTGTCGGCCGATCTGCTGATCGTAGCGCAGGTCGGTTGCCAGAAGCGCCATATACTGACGAGCCGCCAGTCCCGGATCGTCGATTTCGAGATACCCTGCATGGGCAAGCTGGGCGAGTCGCGCGGCAATCGCGGGATATTTCTTGCCCGGTCCGTATTCCTTCCAGGTCTCGAAAAGCCCTGGGAAGCGCGCGCCTTCCGTCTCCACCAGCTTGCGCAGCCAACGACCGTTCGGATCGCACAGTGCCTTGCGCAAGAGCTGCGCCGAAAACAGCGCCAGCTCCTTTTCGAGATCCTGTGGTGCGACGGGAAATGTATCGAGCACGCGGAAGAAACCGGCGCTGGAGCGATCGGTAATGTCCGATACCACGACCTTGAACAAATTATCCTTGTCGCCCAACTGGTTATAAATCGTCTGGCGCGAGACCCCTGCCCTTGCCGCAATCGCGTCGATGCTTGCGCCGGCAAAGCCCTGCTCGGCAAAAACATCGGCCGCGGCATTCAGGATCGCCTGGCGCTTGTTCTGTGGCGCCGGCCATATCCCGGCTTCGTGCGTGAGTTCGGCAGACGAATTTTTCATGACATGACCATACAGGCACTTGACCAATTGGACAATTGTGTCCAAAATGTTTTACATGATTGCCTGAGCCTATTTCCCCGCCCGCGGCCGGCTTTCATATTCATCTCCCATAATCGTCTTCCGCCCTGTCGTATCACGGCAGATGTGGTGACGGGAAAGGTTTTTTCCAATGCAAAGCAGAGTACCGTCGCATGCCCTATCGCTCGGGCTGCTCTCCGCTATCGGGCTTTTCGCCCTCGACATGTATCTCCCGGCTCTTCCCACCATCAGCGCCAACCTCAACGCCGACAGCCACGCGGTGCAGGCGAGCCTCATTTCCTTTTTCGCTGCAATGGCGGTATCGCAGATCGTCTATGGTCCCCTTTCCGACATGTTCGGCCGCAAGCGGCCGCTCTATGTCGGCCTGATGCTTTATGCCATCGGCGCGATCGGCTGCGCGCTGTCGCCTTCGATCGACTGGCTGATCGCCTTCCGCTTCCTGCAGGGCACGGGCGCCTGCGCCGGCGTCGTCATCTCGCGCGCCATCGTCCGCGACCTGCATACCGGCCCTGCCGCCGCCCAGCTCATGTCGCGGCTGATGCTGGTCTTCAGCGTTTCACCGATCCTGGCGCCGCTTGCCGGCAGCATCGTCACCGTCTTCGGCGACTGGCGGCTGATCTTCTGGGTCATGGTCGGCGCGGGCGCTCTCGGTCTCGTCGTCGCGACGTTTTTCCTGGAGGAGACGCGTCTGCCCGCGGCACGCAGCGAAAGCAGTATCGGCAGCGCGCTCCGATCTTATGCGACCCTGCTTAAGGATCCTTATTATCTCGGGCTCGTCTTCATCGCCTCCTTCGGCATGTCGAGCTACATGATCTATGTGGCCAATTCCTCCTTCGTGCTGATCGAGCACTACGGGCTTTCGCCCTCCTTCTACAGCGTCGTCTTCTCCTGCAACGCAGTCGCCTTCATCGGCATGTCGCAGCTGAACGGCTGGCTTTCCCGCAAGATCGGGCTCCGGAAGGTGATCCGCGGTGCTGTGCTCGGCTATGCGGCGATGATGGTCACCCTTGCATTCGTCACGTCGCTCGGTATCGACAGGCTGGACGTGATGGCGGCCTTCCTGTTCGGCGGCTACGGCTTCCTCGGCATGATCATCCCGACGGCCGCCGTACTGGCACTGGAACATCACGGGCGGATCGCCGGCACGGCCTCGGCGATGATGGGTACGATCCAGTTCGTGACATCCGCCATCGTCGTCGGCGTTGGTGGCCTGTTCGTCGACGGCACCTCGCTGCCGATGATCACGATCATCGCGATCTGCTCAACGATCGTCTTCCTGCTGTCGCTGGTCGTGCTGCGCAGCCGTGCCGGCGCCATGGCCGCGGCGGAATAGAAGGCGAATCTTTCGAAGCAGTACGGCCGGGGCCAATGAAGCCCGGCCGTTTTGATTCCCTCAAGGGCAGGTTCGCCTGATACCCGCCGCAAGGTGTTCGGCGTACCGCCGATGCAGCCGATAAACACCTTCATCAAGAGGTGCCCTCCGCGACAAACCGTGGGCTGCCTGGCACAAGCTTCCCTACCGGATCAGAGCCGGCAGCAACGACAGGAGAAGAAGCGCCGCGAAAATTATGTTGACGATCCGGTTGGCCAGAGGATCGCGAAACAGACGTGTCAGCGTGGCCCCGGCAGACAACCAGGCCAGATTGACTGCCGCGATCACGAGCGTCAGCACAGCTATCTTGAAGAATGCGTCCGTTGCAGGATCGGCGACGGCCAATGTGAAACCGGAAAACAAGGCGCCCATCGCGGCATAGGCCTTCGGATTAACGAGCGACAGGAAGACACCGCCTGGAAAAGTCGGAGCCCTCCCCGCTGCGGTTTCCTCGCCAATCGGCGGCGCAGTCGCTATTTTCCAGGCGAGGTAGAGAAAATAGACGACCGCCAGGAGCGCCAGAACCTGAAGCATATTGGGGATGGCCAATACCAGACTGGTCAAGCCTGCGGCGACAGCGCTCATCACGACAATCATGCCCGCAAGCAATCCGACCATATAGCCGAGACTGCGGCGTGCCCCGAAAGCGGCCCCTGCCGCTGCGATGCTCAGCGTATTCGGCCCGGGACTACCGGTCAGAGCGAAGGCGGCACCGAGGAAGGTGACTATGTTGTCCATGACCGGTCTCCCATCGAGAAACCGGTAGCATGACGACAAATCCCATGTCTTGAACGAACGTGCAGCGACAGATGCCGTGCACAAAAAAGCCCTGCGGACAGGGCTTTTTTGGATCAGCTTGAAATCATTTCGTCAGTCTACGTCGGCAACGGCAACGTCGGGCTTGCCACTGATGCGGTGCGCAAGCGCGGCTTCCATGAATTCGTTCAGGTCGCCATCCAACACATCGCCCGGCGCCGTGCTTTCCACGCCGGTGCGCAGATCCTTCACGAGCTGGTAAGGCTGCAGCACGTATGAGCGAATCTGATGACCCCAGCCGATATCGGTCTTGGATGCCGCTTCCGCATTCGCTGCGTCCTCGCGCTTCTTCAGCTCCGCTTCATACATGCGCGCACGCAGCATTTCCCACGCCTTGGCACGGTTCTTGTGCTGCGAACGCTCCTGCTGGCAGGCGACGACGATACCGGTTGGTATGTGCGTGATGCGCACCGCAGAGTCGGTCGTATTGACATGCTGGCCACCGGCGCCCGACGAACGGTAGGTATCGATGCGGCAATCGCTCTCGTTGATCTCGATGTTGATCGAGTCGTCGACGACCGGATAGACCCAGGTGGACGAAAAGGACGTATGCCGGCGCGCATTGCTGTCATAGGGCGAGATGCGCACCAGGCGGTGAACGCCCGATTCGGTCTTCAACCAGCCATAGGCGTTGTGTCCCTTCACAAGGATCGTCGCGGACTTGATGCCTGCCTCTTCGCCCTCGTGGACTTCCAGCACCTCGACCTTGAAGCCGTTCTGCTCGGCCCAACGGATGTACATGCGAAGCAGCATGTTGGCCCAGTCCTGACTCTCGGTGCCGCCCGCTCCGGAATGGACTTCCAGGTAGGTGTCGTTGCCGTCGGCCTCGCCCGACAGCATTGCCTCGACCTGGAGCCGGCCCGCCTCGGCCTTCAGTGCCTTCAAGGCATCCTCGGCTTCGCGGACAACCGATTCGTCGCCCTCTTCCTCGCCGAGTTCGATGAGCTCGATATTGTCCTTGAGCTGCTGTTCGAGGACTTTCACACCGCTGATGCCGTCCTCGAGCTGCTGGCGTTCACGCATGAGCTTTTGCGCTTCAGCCGCATCGTTCCAGAGGTTTGGGTCCTCTGCCTTGTTGTTCAACCAGTCCAGCCGTCTTACCGCCTGGTCCCAGTCAAAGATGCCTCCTCAGCAGGCTTATGGCCTGCTTGATTTCGTCGACTACATTGATGATTTCCGCACGCATTGCGCTTGCTCTTACCCGCTATGTTTGGAATTTAAGGGTGCCGTGGACATAGTTGCACCGGACCCGGATGTAAAGCCCGAGTCCGATATACGACCTATCGAGAATACGATCAGAAGAGACCCGGCATGCCCGAAGTCACGGCCTGCTGGGCCTGGGGCGAATTGTTGAAAATCTGGTCCTGGGTCATATATTCGCCCTCGCCGATGACCTGGAAGACATCGGCCGGTCCCGTGCCGGGCTTGAAGGCCTCGACGATCGTATCCGGCTCGCCTTCCATGGCCGCCATGCCGGTCTTGCGGTTGACGGCGATGAACTGCATGCCTTCCGGCACATGGAACTTTTCCGCCGGCATCAGCTTGGCGGCCTCCGCCAGGAATTGACCGAAGATCGGCGCGGAGAGCGAACCACCCGTACCGCCGCGACCGAGGGGCGCCGGCGTATCGAAGCCGAGATAGAGACCGGCGACCAGGTTCGGCGTGAAGCCTACGAACCAGGCGTCCTTCTCGTCGTTGGTGGTCCCGGTCTTGCCGGCGACGGGACGGTCCTTCACCGGGATCTTGCCTGCGGCCGTACCGCGAGCAACAACACCTTCCATCATCGATGTGATCTGGTAAGCGGTCATCGGGTCGAGAACCTGCTCGCGATTATCGATCACGGTCGGCTCTTCCTGGTTCGCCCAGTCGTTGGCGTTGCAGCCCTCGCAGGTGCGCTCCTCATGACGGAAGACCGTCTTGCCGTAGCGATCCTGAATGCGGTCGATGACCGTCGGCTTGATCTGCTTGCCGCCATTGGCGATCACGGCATAGGCCGAGACCAGACGCATGACCGTTGTCTCGCCGGAACCGAGCGACATGGCAAGCACGGGCAGCATCTTGTCGTAAATGCCGAAACGCTCGGCATATTCGGCAACCAATTCCATGCCCATGTCCTGGGCCAGGCGCACGGTCATCTGATTTCGGGACTTTTCGATGCCTGTTCTGAGCGTGGATGGGCCGGCCGACTGGCCGCCATAGTTTTCCGGCCTCCATACCTGGCCGCCCGTAACGACCTCGATCGGCGCGTCGAGAATGACAGAGGCCGGCGTGTAGCCGTTATCAAGCGCTGCCGCATAAACAAAAGGTTTGAACGACGAACCGGGCTGACGCATCGCCTGCGTGGCGCGGTTGAATTCCGACTGCGCATAGGAAAAGCCGCCGACCATGGCGAGCACACGCCCCGTATTGGGATCCATCGCCACGAAACCGCCTTGCACTTTCGGCGGCTGGCGCAGCCGGTAGGTCTTTGCCGCTTCATCAATCGGCTCGACATAGACGACATCGCCCGGCTTCAGCACGCCCTCCGGCGACTTCGCCGTCTTGCGTGCGCCGGATGCGTCACGGAAGGCCCATTTCATGTCGTCGGCGGCAATCGTCCCCGTTTCACGAGCGGGATCGACCTTACCGTTCGAATCGGTAGATGGCTGCAGGCCGACTGAAACTGATTGCGCCGAAACGTCGGTAACGACCGCAAGCTTCCATTCCGGCACGTCGCGGAGCGACGGCAGCTTGGCAAGTTCCGGCCCCCAATCGCCCGTCATGCCGATCTGGGAAATCGGGCCGTGGAAGCCGCGACGCTCGTCATAATCGAGAAGACCGTTCTGGAGGGCATGGCGCGCGATGATCTGCAGATCGGGATCGAGCGAGGTGCGGACCGAAAGCCCGCCTTCGTAGAGCGCCTTGTCGCCGTAACGGTCGATGATCTGGCGGCGGACCTCTTCTGAAAAAAAGTCCGAAGCGAAAAGATGAGTGCCGCTGCGGCGCGGCTTGACGCCGAGCGGCTGTTTCTTGGCATCGTCCGCATCGGCCTGAGTGATGTAACCGTTCTCCGCCATGCGATCGATGACCCAGTTGCGGCGCTCGACCGCCTGCTTTTCCCGGCGGAAGGGATGGTAATTCGCCGGCCCCTTCGGAAGGGCTGCCAGATAGGCGGCCTCCGCCGTCGTCAACTCCGTCACCGACTTGTCGAAATAGGTGAGCGCAGCCCCCGCAATGCCGTAGGAATTCAGGCCGAAGAAGATCTCGTTCAGGTAGAGTTCGAGGATTTTGTCCTTCGAATAGGTCTGTTCGATGCGGAAAGAGAGGATAGCCTCCTTGACCTTGCGGTCGATCGTCTGGTCGGAGGTGAGCAGAAAGTTCTTCGCGACCTGCTGGGTGATGGTCGATGCGCCTTCCGGACGGCGACCGGAGCCGAGGTTCTGCAGATTGGTGATGATTGCGCGACCGAGGCCGGTGATGTCGATGCCGGGGTGATTGTAGAAATTCTTGTCTTCCGCAGACAGGAAGGCAGCCTTGACACGGTCCGGCACCGCCTGGATCGGCAAAAAGAGCCGCCGCTCCCGGGCGTACTCGGCCATCAGTGCGCCGTTGCCGGCATGAACGCGGGTGGCCACCGGCGGCTCGTAGGAAGCCAACACCTCGTAATTCGGCAGATCCTTGGTCATCCCGCTGAGATAAATACCCACGCCGGCAGCCACGACCAAAAACAGGACGCAAGCCAATCCAAAGAGATAACCAATCAATCTGACCATATCGCAGCTACCGTTCGGCTTTCCTTCGGCGCGTGAAACACACCATCGCACGGATTGAGGCGTTTTGCACGGTGATTACATGAGCGCAAGGCAAAAGCGGATCAATCGTCCGTCATCCATTGCATTTGATATTCGTCGAGTAACCGCCCGAATGTGAGTAAAATAGGGCTTGAGCCGCCAAATCCCATCCCACCGCGACCAACGGCCCGACATTGCCGCCGCTTGTGGCAGTGCAGCCACGCGAGCCGCGCATCAGCCTCCGTTTGCCAGCGCACGATCCCGATAGCGCCGGACGGCATCGGCAAGTCGACCGGTGACCTTTTCCCGCCAGCCTTCGTCCAGCAGCAACTTCTCATCCTCCAGGTTGGACAGGAAACCGAGCTCCAAAAGTACGGACGGAATGTCGGGCGCCCGCAGCACCTGGAAACCGGCGTAACGATGCGGATTGTTGATGAGTCCGACCTGGCCTTCGAAGGACTCAACGACATTGTTGGCGAGTGCAATCGAGAACGCCTGCGTCTCCCGGCGCGTCAGGTCGAGCAGAATATCGGCAACCTCCGGAGGGCCGCTCTTGATACTGTAGCCGGCAAGCTCGTCGGACAGGTTTTCGCGGGCGGCGAGATTTTCCGCCATCCGGTCGGAAGCCTTGTCGGAAAGCGTGTAGACGGTCGCACCGCGGATATCCTTCTGCGCCAGCGTGTCGGCATGCAGGGAGACGAAGAGATCCGCACGCCCCTGGCGCGCGAGCGTGACGCGTTCGGAAAGCGACAGGAAGGTATCGTCATCGCGCGTCAAGAAGGCCTTGATACCGTTGATCTCGTTCAACCGCTCGGCGAGCATCTTGGCAAAGGCAAGCGTGATCGTCTTTTCCGGTGTATTGGTCCCCGCCCCTGCCGCACCGGCATCAATCCCCCCATGCCCGGCATCGACGGCCACCGTGAAGACATTGTCATGCTCGGCTAGCCCGAGCGCATCAGAGACCGCTTCGATGGGCATTTCCCAGCTTTGTGTCTTGACGAGATTGGCAAAGGTATCTTTCGACGTCATTTCGGCGTCGAGTACCAGGCGATAGCTACCGTTGTCGTTCGGCTGCGCTTCGGCAAGCACAAGCTTCACTGGCTTCTTGGCCGTCAGCACAATACGGGCGCTCGATTCGTCCATCGTGCCGTAGCGAATGTCCTTGAAGAGGCCGCGGGCCGCGAGTTCTTCGGCGGGAAACCCGAAGGCGGTCGCCGGCAGATCGACGATCACCCGCTCCGGCGCCGTGAGGTAATGGACCGAAAACTCCGGCTTCTTTTCAAAATCGATGACAATGCGGGTGCGCGCATCGTCGCCGGCGACCCGCGCGCTGAAAGCAAGAAGCGGTTGCGTCGCCGCCGCGTGCGCGAAGGCGGGCATGAATGCTGCGACAAAGCCGATCAGAAGCGGCAACACAACAGCGATTCGCGCCCAAATGTCTTTCGGGTCCGCGCCGCAGGCTTCCACTGCACTTACCTTCACGCCCGCCCTCAAACAGAAACCTGCATTCAAAGCCCCCGGCGCCCCTCGGTTAACCCGCATCAAACTGTCCGATCCGGAAGGCATTTGCACGTCGAAAGATGCGAATCAACCGCCTGCTCCTTGCCATCCATAGGAAACCTAATTCCATCCAGAATATGGCGAACTTGGCTTTTCCCTTGCTATTGTGACAGATAAACCATACAACGCGCATGAAGGTTAAAGTGTTGACGGGATAGTCTGCCGATTGGCTGCCAGCCGCAACGAGGACCCGGCGCCGAAGACCGACAGTCATCCGCCGTCGCTACACTTTATTCCTGATACTCGATCTATCCGGCGGTGGCCGGAACAATCCGGGGTGGCGTGCCACCCACCGCTCATAACCGAGCACATTCATCGGGCCCGAGGGCCTTTGGTATCGTCATTCTCGTTTGGTTTTTGATGTCGCGGCACAATTTTCAGTACCTGGGAAGATCAAGGGAGCAAGGAGCCCCGTCATCTTTCCGGTTGCCGCTACAATCGCGCCCGACGGGAACATCTTTATCCGGCGCAACGACCGTTTTGCATGACGGGTCAGTCCTCACCAAGGACTTTCCTGCACGCCCCCGGCAGCGCCGAGGAGCAGAATTTCAATGGCAGACAAAATGCTTATCGACGCGTCTCACGAAGAGGAGACGCGCGTAGTCGTCGTTCGCGGCAACCGCATCGAAGAGTTCGATTTCGAATCACAACATAAGAAGCAGATACGCGGCAATATCTATCTGGCGAAGGTGACGAGGGTCGAACCCTCCCTGCAGGCCGCTTTTGTTGACTACGGCGGCAACCGCCACGGTTTTCTGGCTTTCGCCGAGATCCATCCCGACTATTATCAAATACCGCTGGCCGACCGTCAGGCCCTAATGCAGCAGGAGGCGGAGGACCAGCGCAAGATCGCCGAGGCCGAATCTGCCGATCCGGTGATCGATCTCGCCAACGAGGAACAGCCGGACATCGGCATCGCCGCCGGACCGGGCGAGAGTGAACAACCGGCCGAGACGGTTGCGGAAGAAGCCGAGCCGGTCCAAGCAGAGGCAGCAACCGGCGAAGAGGCGGAAAAGCCGAAGGCGAAGCCGAAGCGCAGTCGCTCCCGCAAGAAGGTGGTGGAAGCTGTCGCCGAAGACACAACGTCCGAGGGCGAAACGGCCACCGTTTCCAATAGCGACGACGAAGGCTCCACGCCCGGTGAAATGGCCGCCATGGTCGATACCGATACGATCTCGGAAGATGTCGATAGCCGTCATCGTCGCGATGACGACGACGATGACGACGGCCATGAGAAGGAAGTGATCGAATCGGTCGGCGCCGAAGATGCAATGGAAGAGGTTCCGGACCGCGTTGTCCGCAAGCCGCGCAAGCAATACCGCATCCAGGAAGTCATCAAGCGCCGCCAGATCCTGCTCGTCCAGGTTGCCAAGGAGGAACGCGGCAACAAGGGCGCAGCGCTCACCACCTACCTCTCGCTTGCCGGCCGATATTCCGTACTGATGCCGAACACGGCACGCGGCGGCGGCATTTCCCGCAAGATCACCAGCCCGCAGGATCGCAAGCGCCTGAAGGAAATCGCCCGCGAGCTCGACGTGCCGCAAGGCATGGGCGTCATCCTGCGTACCGCCGGTGCCAACCGTACCCGCGTCGAGATCAAGCGCGACTTCGAATACCTGATGCGTCTGTGGGAAAACGTCCGTACGCTGACGCTCAATTCGACCGCCCCATGCCTTGTCTACGAGGAAGGTTCGCTGATCAAGCGGTCGATCCGCGATCTCTACAACAAGGATATTTCCGAGATCATCGTTTCCGGCGAGGAAGGCTATCGTGAAGCAAAAGACTTCATGAAGATGCTGATGCCGAGCCATGCCAAGGTGGTCCAGCCCTATCGCGACCTGCATCCGATCTTCTCGCGCTCCGGCATCGAAGCACAGCTCGACCGAATGCTGCAGCCGCAGGTGACGCTGAAGTCCGGCGGCTACCTCATCATGAACCAGACCGAAGCGCTCGTCGCCATCGACGTCAACTCCGGCCGCTCGACCCGCGAACATTCGATCGAGGAGACCGCGCTCCAGACGAACCTGGAAGCGGCGGAAGAAGTGGCACGCCAGCTTCGCCTGCGCGACCTTGCCGGCCTCATCGTCATCGACTTCATCGATATGGAGGAGAAGCGCAACAATCGCGCCGTCGAAAAGAAGCTCAAGGATTGCCTGAAGAACGATCGCGCCCGCATCCAGGTCGGTCGTATCTCGCATTTCGGCCTGCTCGAAATGTCGCGCCAGCGCATTCGCGCTTCCGTGCTTGAATCGACGACGCAGATCTGCACGCATTGCGGCGGCACCGGCCATGTGCGCTCACAGTCGTCCGTCGCGCTGCATGTGCTTCGCGGTGTCGAGGAATATCTGCTCAAAAATACCACGCATGACATCAACGTCCGCACTACGCCGGATATCGCGCTCTACCTGCTGAACCAGAAGCGCGCGACAGTGACCGATTACGAGAAACGTTTCGGCGTCTCGATCTTCATCGAATCGGACATCAGCATCGGCTCGAGCCATTTCGCCATCGACCGAGGCGAACCGGTGGAAAACCCGGTCAAGATCGAAAGCCTGATGCAGCTTGCGGCACTTCCCGTCGAAGATGAGGATGACTACGTCATCGAGTCGGACGAGGAAGAGGATGAAGATGAAGAGGTAATCGAAGCACAGGCAGCTTCTCCTCAGGATCGCGCCCAGTCGGGTGAAGAACAGAGTGGACGCAAGCGCAAGCGCCGGCGCCGGCGCCGCGGCCGCAACGGTGACCGTGGCGGCGAGGCCCAGGCCGCACCGACCGGCTCCGAGGACGACGCCATCACCGACGAGGACGAAGGCGACGACGGTGAGGACGATTTGCCCGAAACCACAGCAACGTCGGACGACCAGGGGGACGAAGGCTCACAGCGCAAGCGCCGCCGCCGCGGCAAGCGTGGTGGCCGCCGCAATCGTAACGGCGACGAAATCCCTGAACTGAACGGTTCCGACGAAGGTGCGGAAGCCGATGGATCAGAGGAAGGTGAAACCGTGGGGGCAATGGAAGCTCCCGAGGAAGTCGCTGTGGAAGCCGTGCAGGCATCCCCCGAGACGGAAGAGGCTCCGGCCAGCAAAACCACCGCCAAGCCACGTCGCTCCCGTCGCGGCAAGGCCTCAGCCACGGCAGACACGGAGGCATCCCCTATGGAGGAGGCAACCGCTATGGAGGAGGCAACCGCTCCGGTGGAGGTTGTCGTCGAGCAGGTCGAGGCTGCATTGGGCATGGAGCCTGAAGCTGCCGCTGAAGCGACGGCCGAAGAATCCCCTCTGTCGGAAGTCGAACAGGCCGATGCCGGCGATGCGAAGCCGAACCGCGCCAACCGCGCCTCGAACATCTCTTCCTCGGCCGAGGCCGTCGTGAAAAGTTCCGAGGCGGCAACCTCGAACGGCGAGCCGACAAAGCCCAAGAAAGCCGGCTGGTGGCAGCGCCGCGGCTTCTTCTAAGCCGCGCCCATCGGGTCGGATAGCACAAAACGGTCGCTCGTGAGCGGCCGTTTTTCATTTGGCCTGCCGCCTCTCCCTCGAGGTGAGAAATCGATTCAACGGCCTGCCAGAGAGATTCCGGAAACACCGCCAACTGCTTGAATACGAATCCAATTCAGAGGCATCCAGCGGCTGCAGATCGAACCCGCATACGCAGTTGTGAAGCGCCCGAAACCGCTTGGCAACGATTTTGCAGTTTCTTGAAAGGCCCGACTGGCTTACTTTCAGCGCAAACCGAAACAATGGTGCGCCGGATTCGTGTGCCCCGACCGATGAGGATATGGATGACCCGCCTGTTCAAGACGCTTGCTGCCGGTTCGATGGCGGCCCTGGCATTTTCCACCGCCGTGCCCGCCCTCGCGCTGGATGACCAGCAGAAAAAGGAGATGGGCGAATTCATCCGGGAATATCTGACCCAGAATCCCGAGGTCCTGATCGAAGCACAGAACGCACTGGAGGCCAAGCAGCAGGCCCAGCGCGTCGCACAGTCCACCCAAGCCATCGAGGGAAACAAGACGGAAATATTCTCCTCGCCGGCCGATATCACCCTCGGCAATCCGAAGGGCGACGTCACGATCGTCGAGTTCTTCGATTACAATTGCGGCTATTGCAAGCGGGCGCTCTCCGACATGGACGAGATCCTGGCCAAGGATAAGAATATCCGTTTCATTCTGAAAGAATTCCCGATTCTCGGGCCGGACTCGCTAGCCGCACACCGGGTTGCAAACGCCATCCGCCTGCTTGCACCGCACAAATATGCCGAATTCCATCGAGCGCTCCTCGGCGAGCAGGCGCACGCCTCTGAAGAGACAGCTATCGCCGTGGCAACCTCTCTCGGCATCGACGAGGCGGCGATCCGAAAGTCGATGGTGGAAAACCCGAATGACGACCTGGTGCGGCAGGCCTACCAGCTTGCCAACAGCATTGGCATCACCGGAACGCCTACGTATATCGTCGGCAATGAGGCGGTCTTCGGCGCTGTCGGTCTCGATGTGATAGAGGCGAAGGTCGCCAATGTCCGCGCCTGCGGCAAGGCGACCTGCTGAGGCGGCTTTCGACCCTCCGGTCTTTCGTTGCAGTGGACGCACCGGCTTTCGGCAAGCCGGGGGCTTTTCCTTGCCGTCTCACCGGTCTATAGGTGGCCGCTGAATTTCTGGATGGAACAATAGATTACTGATGAGCAAAACGGTCTTCGTCCTCAACGGCCCCAACCTCAACATGCTGGGAAAGCGCGAACCCGGCATCTATGGCGGAAGCACGCTGAAGGACATAGAGAGCGATTGCATCGCAGCCGGCAGGGAACTGGGCTTCGAGGTCGATTTCCGCCAGAGCAATCACGAAGGTGTCCTGGTCGATTGGATCCATGAGGCCGGCGACAAGGCTGTCGTCGGCATCGCCATCAATGCCGGCGCCTACACCCACACCTCCATCGCACTGCATGACGCCATCCGCGCGATTTCCGTGCCGGTGGTCGAACTCCATATCTCGAATGTCCATGCGCGGGAGGAGTTCCGCCACCATTCGATGATCGCACCGGCCGTGAAGGGCGTGATCTGCGGTTTTGGCACCGCGAGCTACGTACTCGCGCTGCACGCCTTGAAATCCATAACCGCGTGACAAGATAAACAGAACAATAGGGTTTGCCATGTCTGAGAAGAAGAACGGGATCGACAAGGGACTGATCCGCGACCTCGCGAACATCCTCAACGATACCGACCTCACCGAGATCGAAGTCGAACAGGACGATCTGCGCATCCGCGTGTCCCGCGCCGGTGCGATGCAATACGTTCAGGCGCCGATTGCGGCGGGACCTGCCTTCGCTCAGGCACCCGCTCCGGCCGCGGTTGCTGCGCCGGTTGTCGCCGCTCCTCCGGACAACAAGAACGCCGTCACGGCGCCGATGGTCGGCACCGTCTACCTCTCGCCGGCACCGGGTGCCCGGCCGTTCGTAGAGGTTGGCGCAACCGTGAAGGAAGGCCAAACTCTCCTCATTATCGAGGCAATGAAGACGATGAACCAGATTCCGTCGCCGCGATCCGGCAAGGTCACGGAGATCCTGGTCAACGACGCTCAGCCGGTCGAGTATGGCCAGTCACTCGTCGTCATCGAGTAAGCCCCATGATTTCCAAGATCCTCATAGCCAACCGCGGTGAAATCGCACTTCGCGTGCTGCGTGCCTGCAAGGAACTCGGAATTGCGACCGTCGCGGTCCATTCCACGGCAGATGCCGATGCCATGCATGTGCGGCTTGCCGACGAGAGCGTCTGCATCGGCCCGCCGCCGTCGCGCGAAAGCTATCTGAACATCCATCAGATCGTCGCAGCCTGCGAGATCACCGGCGCCGACGCGGTTCATCCCGGTTACGGCTTCCTGTCGGAAAATGCCAAGTTCGCCGAAATCCTCGAAGCGCATGGCATTACCTTCATCGGTCCGACCGCCGAGCACATCCGGCTGATGGGCGACAAGATCACGGCCAAGCAGACGGCAATGGAGCTTGGCATTCCCGTGGTTCCCGGCTCGGACGGCGAAGTCAAGCCGGAAGACGCGCTGGAGACCGCCAGGCTGATCGGTTTTCCCGTTCTCATCAAAGCGACGGCCGGCGGCGGGGGGCGCGGCATGAAGGTCGCGAAGACCGAGGACGACCTTGATGAAGCGGTGAGTACCGCCCGTTCGGAAGCCGCGGCGGCCTTCGGCAACCCTGCCGTCTACATGGAGAAATATCTCGAAAAGCCGCGCCATATCGAAATCCAGGTGGTCGGCGATGGCGAAGGCAACGCCATCCACCTCGGCGAGCGCGATTGCTCGCTGCAGCGCCGTCACCAGAAGGTTTGGGAAGAGGCGACCTCCCCCGCCCTCAATGTCGAGCAGCGCATGAAGATCGGCCAGACTTGCGCCGATGCCATGAAGAAGCTGAAATATCGCGGTGCCGGCACGATCGAATTCCTCTACGAGAATGGCGAGTTCTATTTCATCGAAATGAATACCCGCCTGCAGGTGGAGCATCCGGTCACCGAAGCGATTACCGGCATCGACCTCGTGCATGAGCAGATTCGCGTCGCATCCGGCGGCGGGCTTTCCGTCAAGCAGGAAGACGTGACCTTCCAGGGTCACGCCATCGAATGCCGAATCAACGCGGAAGACCCGCGCACCTTCGTACCCTCGCCCGGCACGATCACGCTCTTCCATGCGCCCGGCGGTCTTGGTGTGCGCGTCGATTCCGGCGCCTATGCGGGCTATCGCATCCCTCCCTATTATGACAGCCTGATCGGCAAGCTGATCGTGCACGGCCGCACCCGCGTCGAATGCATGATGCGGCTTCGCCGCGTGCTCGACGAATTCGTCGTGGACGGCATCAAGACGACGTTGCCGCTCTTCCAGGATCTCGTCTCGAACCCGGATATCGCCAACGGCGACTACGATATTCATTGGCTGGAACACTATCTGGCCGGTGAGCCCACACACTAGGGCGTCTGGACAGTCCCAGGTTTCAGGCCGTCCGGGCGCGCAATCCTCCCCGAAAATGCCGGAGCATTTTCGGGGCTGCGCACGGGAACTGGCTGAATTACCCATACCGCGCGGCTCAAATCCTGATTGTCCACAAGGCCTGACCAGCCGTTTTTTACGGCAGAACAGATGGTTAGTGTTTAATCCCATTTTCAGGCGCAAGATCGGCCACCAATTTTGCCGAGGAATGCTAGAGAAGGGTCTGAATGGCAGGGCGGCGCGGCAGATATTATCCGGCGATTACTCCCCAAACCCTGTTGCGTGCCTATTCCATCGGCCTTTTCCCGATGGCTGAATCCGCTGAGGATCCGGAAATCTTCTGGGTTGAGCCGGAAATGCGCGGCATTCTGCCACTCGACGGTTTCCACGTCTCGAGAAGCCTCGCCAAGGCTATCCGCAGACAACCTTTCGACATCCGCTTCGACACGGCCTTCGAGCAGGTGATTGCGCTTTGTGCGGAACCGGCCGAGGACCGGCCGAGTACCTGGATCAACGATACCATCCGCAAACTGTACAGCGACCTTCACCGCATGGGCCACGCCCACAGCGTCGAGGCATGGGAAGGCGATCAGCTCGTCGGCGGGCTCTATGGCGTGTCGCTTGGCGCGGCCTTCTTCGGCGAGAGCATGTTTTCAAGGCGCACGAACGCCTCGAAGATCTGCCTCGTTCATCTCGTGGAGCGTCTGAAGGCCAAAGGCTTCATCCTTCTCGACGCGCAGTTCACCACCGAGCACCTGAAGACATTCGGAGCCATCGACATTCCAAAGGACGATTATCTCAGGCTGCTCAGGACCGCGGTGGATCTGCCGCACAAGGAATTCTGAAACTCAGTTCGTCGCTTTCGGCGGTGGAACGTCGGAGTTCCCTTTGCATCCCGTCAGCCAGACGTCATAGATCGGATGCTCCACGGCATTGAGGCCGGGGCTGTCAGCGAACATCCAGCCGGTGAAGATACGGCGGATCTTGCGGTCGAGCGTGATCTCGTCCACCTCGACAAAGCCATCGACCTTCTGGGCTTCCGTCTCGTCGCGCGAGTAGCAGACCTTCGGCGTCACCTGCAGAGCGCCATATTGCACGGTTTCGTCGACATAGACGTCGAATGTCGTAATCCTGCCGGTGATCTTGTCGATACCCTTGAAGACGGCGACGGGATTGGAAATCCGCGCGGCCGACACGCCATCCGCCACAAGCACAGCCGCCAGCGCGATCAGGCCACCGACAAACTGCTTGCGTGGAAAAACCGTCATCAATCCCATCATGCTTCCCGCCTCGACAACCCGTAAGAATCGAGACCTAGAGTGCGATTATGGCCAAAACAGGTGTCAGTTGCCGGGCGTCCAGGCGTCATAGTCGCCGGTCACGCGAGGGCGCTCGCCGGTTGCAGCCAGAGAGCCCTTCGGACGATAAGCGAAGGGCGTACCGGTCAGGTTCAGCTTGTGCGGCTTCTGCCATTCGCGCGGCTTGTAGTCTTCCTTCGTCGGCGGAACGTCGGTGCGGTAATGCATCCAGCCGTGCCAGCTCACCGGTATAGCTGAGGCTTCGGCATAACCGTTGTAGATTACCCAACGCCTCGGCTTGCCCCAGGAGGTCATCGGGCCTTCGTAGTAGACGTTGCCCAGTTCGTCTTCGCCGACTTTCTTGCCATGGCGCCAGGTGAAGAACCGCGTGCCCATGGTCTGTCCATTCCACCAGGTGAAGATCTGCAACAGGAGGTTTTTCATGAGCTTTCCGTCGACTTGGCAAACAGGATAGCGGAATTCGCTATATGACCGCTTATGCAATCTGTCGTGCCTGATGTCCAGTGATTCCCGTTGCCGCACCCGTCATTTGAGCTTCATCTTGAAGCCAAAATGGCTTTTGACAAACCCCAGTCGCTCGTAAAAGCGGTGCGCATCCGTGCGGGCCATGTTGGAGGTGAGCTGGACGAGCCGGCAGTCGCGACGTTTCGCCTCCTCGATCGCATAGGCGATCATCTGGGCGCCAATACCTCTGCCGCGCATGTCGGTGCGTGTCTGGACCGCTTCGATGATCATTGACAAGGAGCCGCGCGCCGTCAGCGTGCGGTTGAAGACGATCTGGAAGGTGCCGACCACCTCGCCGCCGAACTCCGCTACGAAAAGCTGCTCGTTCTGAGAGGCGTCGATCACATAGAAGGCTCGAAGGTAGTCCTCGAAGGCCCCCTCGTCGGTCGTATCGCCATGACCACCGATATCGTCTGCCGCAAAAATCGCGATCAGTTGATGAAGATCCGCGTCCCTTGCCCTGCGGATCGTAACGTCAGCCATGTGCCCCCTCTTCCTGATGCCACCTTCAATGCGGCAGCAATCTCTTCTCCATGATGATTGCCGGCAGACCGGAATTAGGTGCGCCCCACTCCTCCATGCGGTCGACTTCTGAAAAGCCGAGCCTTTCATAAAAGGAAAGCGCGCGAGTATTTTTTAACGCCACTTCGACCCGCATGATCTCTGCGTCTGGAAAGCAGGTCTCAAGTTCGGCGAAGATGTCTCGTCCAATACCTTCACCCTGGCAGGACGGCCTGACGTAGAGCTGGTGGAGCATCGCGGTCTTGGCCATCTTCGGATACATGGCGGCATAACCTATGCCGCCGATATCCTTGCCGTTGTCGGCCACCAGGAACTCACCGCCCCTCTTCAGGATACGCGAGCGGATCGCTGCTGGTGAATTCCAAGCATCGACCATCCGCTGCACCTGAACCGCTCCATAAAATGGATCGTAGGTGGCGTGAAACGTCTCTCCGAGCAGAGCGTGGACCTGCTCGACATCCCTCTCGCTCGCAGTGCGGACGAAATAGACCATGGCATTTTCCCTGCAGTCCCGCCTCATCAGAACCGTTCTTTGCAGCTTGATCGAGGATTTTTACTCCTCGATCCCCAGCTTCGTCTTGACGAGTGCCTGGACAGCCTGCGGGTTGGCCTTGCCGCCGGTCGCCTTCATCACCTGGCCGACAAACCAGCCCGCGAGCGTCGGCTTCGCCTTCACCTTGGCGACCTGTTCCGGATTTGCGGCAATGATCTCGTCGACGGCCTTTTCGATCGCGCCGGTGTCTGTCACCTGCTTCATGCCGCGCTTCTCGACGATTTCGGCCGGATCTCCGCCCTCGTTCCAGACGATCTCGAAAAGGTCCTTGGCAATCTTGCCGGAAATCGTCTCGGCCTTGATCAGGTCGATGATGCCGCCGAGCTGAGCGGGAGAAACCGGAGTCTCTTCAATATCTTTGCCGGTTCTGTTCAAGGCACCCAGTAAGTCGTTGATGACCCAGTTGGCGGCCGTCTTGCCGTCGCGGCCTTCGGCGACGGCCTCGAAATAATCGGCAATCGCCTTTTCCGATACGAGAACGGACGCGTCGTAAACGGAAAGGCCGAGTTCGCGCACGAAACGAGCCTTCTTGTCGTCGGGCAGCTCCGGCAGGTCCTTCTTCAGCTCTTCGACAAAGGCGTCGTCGAATTCGAGCGGCAAAAGATCCGGATCAGGGAAATAGCGATAGTCATGCGCTTCCTCCTTGGAACGCATGGAGCGGGTTTCGCCCTTGCCCGGATCGAAGAGACGGGTTTCCTGGTCGATCGTACCGCCTTCCTCCAGAATGCCGATCTGGCGGCGTGCCTCGTATTCGATCGCCTGGCCGATGAAGCGGATGGAGTTGACGTTCTTGATCTCGCAGCGCGTTCCGAAGGGCCCGCCCGGACGGCGCACGGAGACGTTCACGTCGGCCCGCATCGAGCCTTCGTCCATATTGCCGTCACAGGTGCCGAGATAGCGCACGATCGAGCGCAACTTGGTCATGTAGGCCTTGGCCTCGTCGGACGAGCGCATGTCGGGCTTGGAGACGATCTCCATCAGCGCCACGCCGGAACGGTTCAGGTCCACATAGGACATGGTCGGATGCTGGTCGTGCATCGACTTGCCGGCATCCTGTTCCAGGTGCAGGCGCTCGATACCGATCTCGATATCCTCGAACTGACCCTGACGATCCGGACCGAGCGAGATGACGATCTTGCCCTCGCCGATGATCGGATCCTTGTACTGGGAAATCTGGTAGCCCTGCGGCAGGTCTGGATAGAAATAGTTCTTGCGGTCGAAGACAGAGCGCTTGTTGATGTCAGCCTTCAGGCCAAGGCCGGTGCGAACCGCCTGCTTGATACATTCCTCGTTGATGACCGGCAGCATGCCCGGCATCGCAGCATCGACGAGCGAGACGTTGGAATTCGCCGGTTTGCCGAATTCGGTCGAAGCGCCGGAAAAGAGCTTGGAATTGGAGAGAACCTGGGCGTGCACCTCCATGCCGATGATGACTTCCCAATCGCCGGTGGCGCCGGGAATCAAGCGTTTCGGATCAGGCGTGCGGACGTCGACAATGGTCATCGGATGCTCGTGAATGGTCTTGATTGAGTTTTCTGGAGGTAGAGCAAATGGCGGTGCGGTGCAAGCTTAAAGGGGGTCAGAAGCCCGGGCCGTAGGTATCCGGCGCTTCCGCCACGAGCCGCTTCGACAGTCCGACCGACTGGACGTCGCGATCGATCTTCGGGGAATAGACGACCGAGAGCCAGTTGATCGAATAGCCCTGCTTCTCGAAAAAGCCGACGGCCTCCGCATTCTGGGCATGGGTCTCCACCCGGGCAACCTCGAATCCCTGATGGACGATCTCGCCTTCGACCTCCTCCAGCAAAGCCTTGCCGAGCCCGTGGCCCTGGAAGACCGGATCGATCCAGAAATCGGAGATCAGTTCATCGAGGTTTTCGCGCGCGGCCCAACCGGCCACAGTCCCGACCTGTTCGATAACCGTGATGGTGAGCCATGAGGAGCGCGTGAAATGCTGGAATGCCGCCCGTGCGCTCAAGCGCATGTCGGTCATCTCGCCGATGGAGTTCATGGCCTTTTCCCAAGCGCGGAAGCCGATTTCCGCCAGGATATCCACCTCGTCTTCACGCGCATTACGAATAGTGGCCATGTTTTCCCCTGTTGTACGGCAAGTAGAGCACTGAGTCTGCGCTTTTACCAGCACAACCTGTCATCCATCGCCTTGTGGCGCTTGACGCCTGGGGAAAACGGGCTTAGCTGCGATTCCGCAACGAAGCCGCCTCCGCATTTGGGCGATATGCTTCATGGAGTTTTGATGTTCTCTTCGAAAGAGACCCGGTAAGGGGCCGGCCGCCCGAACAGGCGCACCGGCCCAGACAAAAACAAGAGTTCCGACGCCTTTCAGGCGCCGGCATGTTTTTGTGTGCCCTTGAGGGCACTTATCCGGACATCAAAACTCATGGATATTTCCCGCGCCGAACAGCGCATTCTCCATCTGCTCGCCCAGGGCGGCAGGATCGAAATCAGCCGCGACGAGAACCGCAAGATCGAGAAACTTCAGCTCTTCACCCGCGAAGGCTGGGTGTTCTCCGGTATCGACCTCACGACCTTCCGCAAGCTCAAGCAGAAGAAGGCAATCAGATCGGTTGGCGGCAAGCCCTATCGCATCACCGAACGGGGGTTGGTGCTGGTGAGAGCCGAGCAGGACAATCGATGATAGAGGCGGTCGGCCGCGCGTCGTGATCGGCGCGCGGCCGGATATTTATCAGATGAGAGCCGAAAGCTCTGCCTTCATCGCCGACCATTCTTCGGCCACTGTGCCTGCGGCGCGCCTTTTGCCGGCACGGCGGTACCAATAGTCGGCATTCCGGTCGTCGCCTTCGATGCGGTGACAAAGGGCATGGCCCCAATCAAACAACGGTTCGCCTTCGTGGGCCTGGCAGATTTCGTGGACGGCCTGCCATTCCGCACCCATAACGAAACCATTGGCCGCGAGGCTACCGAACGCCTGGACCAATTGTGCGAGATCGTCATTTGCCATGAAACGCCCTCCTCCTCGGCTCCTGCCTATCCGCTGATCAGCGTCTTTTCCAGATGCACCTTTTCGAGCTCGACGCCCATGCTCTTGGAATATTCGCGACCACGCCAGATAATGACGAAGCCGCAGCGCTCGTAAAGCCGGATAGCTCCGGTATTCCGGGCATGCGTATCGAGCCGCGCCGACACCACGCTTTCGGTCACCATCAATTCGCACAGGTGGAGGAGCAACGCCCTGCCGATGCCCTTGCCCTGATGGTCCGGATGCACCCAAAGATCGGAGACATAGTCCGGTGCATTTTCACGCGCCGTCCAACCGACAATCTCGCCGCTCGTCTCCGCGACAAAGATTTCCCCCTCGACCTCAGACGGAAAGATCGCGAACTCGTGTCTGACACGGGCGACCACTTCGGGATCGAGATAGCTATCCTCGAACGCATCGCTCGCGGACCAGGCTGCGAAGCCGACTTCGCCGACCATTTTATGGTCGGCGGCGGCCATCTTTCGGATCGTGAAACCCGTTACCACCACTGGGCCGGCGTGTATTTTCCGGCGGCCTGCTCGATGACATGGGCGGTACGGAAGAGCGTCTCTTCCTCGAACGGCCTGCCGATCAACTGCAGACCGAGCGGCAGGCCCTTGTGGTCGAGACCGGCGGGGACGGCGATGCCCGGCAGGCCCGCCATGTTCACCGTCACCGTGAAGATGTCGTTCAGGTACATCTTGACCGGATCGGAGGCGAGGTTTTCGTCGGCGACGCCGAAGGCCGACGACGGGGTGGCGGGCGTCAGGATCGCATCGACACCGGCTTCGAAGACCTGCTCGAAATCACGCTTGATCAGCGTGCGGACCTTCTGCGCTCTCAGATAATAGGCGTCATAGTAGCCGGCCGAAAGCACATAGGTGCCGATCATGATGCGGCGCTTGACCTCCTGGCCGAAACCGGCGGCGCGGGTCTTCTCGTACATGTCGATGATGTCCTTGCCGTCGACACGCAGGCCGTAGCGCACGCCGTCGTAGCGGGCGAGGTTCGAGGAGGCTTCCGCCGGCGCCACGATGTAGTAGGCCGGCAGCGCGTATTTGGTGTGCGGCAGGGTGATATCGACGATCTCGGCGCCGGCATCCTTCAGCCAGGCAATCCCTTGGCTCCAAAGCGCCTCGATCTCTTCCGGCATACCGTCGACACGATATTCCTTCGGAATGCCGATCTTCATGCCCTTGAGCGACTGTCCGAGAGAGGCCTCGTAGTCCGGCACGGGCAGATCGACGGAGGTCGTGTCCTTCAGATCGACGCTCGCCATCGACTTCAGCATGATCGCAGCGTCGCGCACGTCGCGGGCGATCGGGCCGGCCTGATCGAGCGAAGAAGCAAAAGCGACGATGCCCCAGCGCGAGCAGCGGCCATAGGTCGGCTTGATGCCGACGGTGCCGGTAAACGCGGCCGGCTGGCGGATCGACCCGCCCGTATCGGTGGCGGTGGCGCCGGCGCACAGATGCGCGGCGACGGCCGCAGCCGAACCGCCCGAGGAACCGCCCGGTACGAGCTGCTGGTTGGAGCCCTTGGCGCGCCACGGGTTGATCACCGCACCGTAATGCGAGGTCTCGTTGGAGGAGCCCATGGCGAACTCGTCCATGTTGAGCTTGCCGAGCATGACGGCGCCGTCGTCCCAGAGGTTCTGGGAAACGGTCGATTCATATTTCGGCTGGAAGCCGTCGAGGATATGGCTGCAGGCCTGGGTGTGAACGTCGCGGGTGGCGAAGAGATCCTTGATGCCAAGCGGAATGCCTTCCAGCGCGCCGATCTTGCCTGCGGCGCGGCGCGCGTCAGAGGCCTTCGCCATCTCCAGCGCCTTTTCGGGCGTCACGGCGATATAGGCATTCAGAACCCCATTGGCGGCGTCGATCGCGTCGAGATAGGCCTTTGTCAGTTCGACGGAGGTGAATTCCTTGGCCTTCAGCTTTTCGCGGGCTTCGGCAATGGTGAGGCTGGTGAGTTCGGTCATGGTCTCTTCAGAAGGTTCGAATGCATGGAAAGGGTTCGACAGCGCTATTCAGCGCTCACTCGACGACCTTCGGCACCAGGAAGAAATTGTGGTCGGTGGCCGGCGCATTGGCGACGATATCGGCGGCCTTGTCGCCGTCAGTCACGTTGTCGGTCCGCTTGCGCATCTCCATCGGGGTCACGGAGGTCATCGGCTCGACACCCGTCACGTCGACCCCGGAAAGCTGCTCGACGAAGCCGAGAATGCCGTTCAGTTCGCCAACCATGCGATTGGCATCTTCCTCGGAGACCGCAATGCGGGCAAGGCGCGCGACGCGTTTTACGGTAGCGAGATCGACGGACATGGCATAACTCCGATGGGAAATTTTCCCTCCGCTATAATGGCCATGCCCGCCCTTCGCAACAGGTAGCGCGTCTCTATTTCAAGACGTGTCCGCCGATCGGCGGTGAATATCAATAGCTGAGGCTGCCGCCCGGAGCCGGCGTCTCCACGCGGGTGCGGGCGCCTTCCATGCCCTTGACGAATTTTTCCGGCGTCTGATCGACACCCGGGAGGCCGTAGTGGCAGGGAATGGCGTGCTTGAAATCGAAGAAGCGCTGGCAGGCGAGTGCCGCCACCGCGCCACCCATGGTGAAGCGGTCGCCGATCGGCACGATGCCGATATCCGGCTGGTGCAACTCGTTGATCAGGCCCATGTCGGTGAAGATATCCGTGTCGCCCATATGGAAGACAGATGGCTCGTCATCAAAATGCAGCATCAGGCCGTTGGGATTGCCGAGCGCATGGGAAACACCGTCCTCGGTGATCTGTGCCGAGGAATGCAGCGCCTGCGTGAAAGTGGCGGTGAAGCCGCCGAGATCGATCGTACCGCCGGGATTGCCCATCTCCAGCTTCTCGACGCCCTTCTTCGCCAGCCAGACGCCGAGGTCGTAATTGGCAAGGACGGTCGCGCCGGTTTCCTTGGCGATACGCACCGTGTCGCCCACATGGTCGCCATGGCCATGGGTAAGCAGGATGTGCGTCAGACCTTCGGCCGCGGCCTTGGGATCCTGGCCGGCAAATGCCGGGTTACCGGTCAGGAACGGGTCGATCAGGATCTTCGCCTTGGCGGTTTCAATGCGGAAGGCGGAATGGGCGAGCCAGGTGATCTTCATGGATGGTTCCTCCGATACGGTGTGAAGGTTTTGAGGATGATAAGGACAGATAGCCGATATGAGGCTAAAGGAAAGTGGGACAGAAGGTAGGACAAAACCTATCTCGCTCCAAGGAATGAAGAACACATGACAGTGATGACGATCGAGGAATTGGCCGCGCACCTCCAACCCGGGCAGGCCATTGCAGGCCTGGACCTCGGCACGAAGACGATCGGGCTTGCGATGTCGGATCTCGGCCGGCGCTTTGCGTCTCCGCGTCCGGTCATCAAGCGAATCAAGTTCACCAAGGATGCGGAGGTCCTGCTTACCTTCGCCAAAAAGGAGAAAGTCGCAGCCTTTGTCATCGGCCTGCCGATGAACATGGACGGCTCGGCCGGCCCGCGCGTCCAGGCGACGCGCGCCTTCGTGCGCTCCATGGGTGAAAAGACCGCCCTTCCCTTCGTCTTTTGGGACGAGCGGCTTTCGACGGTCGCAGCCGAGCGGGCGCTTCTGGAAATGGACGTCTCGCGGGCGAAGCGGGCCGAGCGGATCGATTCCGCCGCGGCGAGCTTCATTCTTCAGGGAGCGCTCGACAGGCTCTCGTCGCTCGGCAGCGAAGCGGCGTCGACGGGCCGGGACGACTGACGCCGACGCCACCAGGCGGCAATTGCCTTTCGCTTGCGGAAGCCGATGATCGCGAACACGATCATGCTGTCGAAGGCGATCGCACGAGCGACCAGCGGCGGGATTGTTTCCGGCGGGATGCCGAGTACATGGCCATAGATCTGGAAGACCAGGTCATGTGTGTGGCGGGTCAGCATGAAGAAGCCGAAGCTCATGTCGTAGTAGGAGAGTCCGTACCAGCTCGTCAGCAGCAGGACAGGCCCCGCCCATAAAATCAAAAACCACTTCATGCGGTCTTCCCCCTCGGTTCTGTCGGATAGATCTCCGACGACACGAGCCATCTCGATAGCGCCATGATGCTCAGGACCAAGGCCGGAACGGCGATGTTGAGCGCCAGCACTGCGAAGATCGTCGTCATGACGATCAGCAATGCCGTATCCCTGATTGGGGTTCCCATCTGGAGCGTGTCCGGCCAATTCGTGGTTAACAATGCGTTAATGTCAAATTTAGACGGCCAGGGAATTGCCGCAACGGAAACCGGTCGGCATGGTTAATGAGAGGAGACGGCCTGTGGAAAAGATCAGCCGTAAATCGCGCGGACGAGGCGGCGGATGGCGCTGCCGACCTTGTCCCAGTCCTTGTTCGTGCGCAATGCCACGCCGGCGAACTGACCACTGACGGCGGCGGAGATTACCAGATGCTGGATCGCGGCGAAGAGCACCGCGTTGGTGGTCGCCGCATCGACGCCTTTCGGCGGCGTCAGCGATCCGCGCATCTTTTCCAGCCACTTGCCGAGCGCCTTGGTGCGGGCTTCGGAAAGACGCCGGACCTGCGGCGTATCTTGGGAAACCTCCCAGGCGACGATCTTGCAGACGAGCGGATCGTCGCGCAGCGCTTCCATGAAATAGATCGAGAGCTTCTCCATCAGATCGCCGTAGGTCAGCAGAAACATGCCACCCGTATCCTCCGGGATACGATCCTTGACCCAGGTGCCGAGATCCGCGCCGATCGCCTCGATCAGGCCGTCGAGCCCGCCGTAATAGCGATAGATGAGCTGTTTATCGCAGCCGGCGCGGCGCGCCACGGCATTGATGCCGAACCCTTGAAAACCTTGCTCCGCCAGAAGGTCACGCGCCGCGACGAAAATCGCCCGCTCGGTACCGGCACGGTTACGCACCTTCGCGACCGGACCTTCATGCGCCGTGATTTCGGAGATTTGCAGCATTTTTCGCCTGTATCGATCAAGTTGCCGATTCCGCGATAATGCGAGCAAGGAGGCCCCGCAAGCGGCTTAAAGAATCATGCACAGGAATGCGCGCAGCTCCATTGAATTGACGGACACTCCCTTGCAGTATCGGCATGGGAGGAATAACGAGGTCACACCCTCCAGCCAGATCCCTCTCTGATGCTCGTTGTTTTCCAAAGTATCCTTCCCATTTTCCTGCTCGTTCTTCTTGGCGTGGCATTGAAACGCGCACCCATTATCAATGCCGACTTTTGGGTTGGGCTTGAACAGTGCAGCTATTGGGTGCTGTTCCCTGCCCTGCTTTTTGTAACGATGGTAAAGGCGGATTTCTCGAATACCGAGGATTTGGCGGTCAGTTCGGCAGCGATCATCTCTGTCATCGTCATGTCGGGCGGGCTGCTACTCGCCTGGCCCCTCTTTCACAAATTGCGCGTCGGATCTCCTGCCTTCACCTCGCTGTTTCAGACAGCGACGCGTTGGAACGCCTTCATGGCGCTGGCTATCGCGGCCAAGACCTTTGGTCAGCAAGGACTGACGACGGTCGGCCTTGTCATGGCGGCAATTACCATCCCGCTCAACCTCATCAATGTGACGGTGCTTCTTTGGTTCTCGGGTCGCGAGCGCAATTACAAGGTTCTCGTCTATCGCATCGTCACCAACCCGCTCATCCTTTCGACGGCGCTCGGCATTCTCGTCAACATCGTTGACATTCCGATCTATGAGCCGGTCATGACGGCAGTAGAGTTGTTGTCGCAGGCGTCGCTCAGCCTCGGGCTGATCACCGTTGGCGCGGGGTTGAGGATCATGGATGCGCTGAAGCCGCAACCGATCACACTGCTTGCCGTGTTCCTGAAGCTGATCTTTTTTCCGCTGGTTGCAGTTGGCGTAGGATTGCTCACCGGTATCGAAGGCAATGGCCTTGTTCTGCTGGCGCTCAGCGCCTCCGTGCCGACCGCCATGAACGGCTACCTGCTGGCCAAGCAGTTGAACGGCGACGCAGACCTTTACGCCGCTGCAGCGACCCTGCAGGTCGCAGGCTCGTTCTTCAGCATACCGGTGATCATGACGCTCGTCGCTTACGCCGCGGCGGGATAAAGCAGATCGACGATATAGCGCGCATCGAACCGGGCATCGAGCATGCCGTAGGTCGAGCGCCAACCGCCCGCCAGCCGCGTTTCCAGGAAAGCGTCGGCAATCTTGCCGGCACCGAGTCGCATCAGTTCCGACGCCCCGGCGGCAAGCGCGAGCTGTTCGACCAGGAGCCGGGCGGCCCCCTCGTCCGATTCGCAAAGCGCCATGGCGGCGCGCAGAACCTCGACCGTCTTCCTTCCGGATGCGCCGAGATCGCGTTCGAAGCCGGCAAGCACCGTATTGAACAGGTCTTTGCCACGCGACAGAACCCGCAGCACGTCCAGAGCCATCACGTTGCCAGAGCCCTCCCAGATCGCATTGACGGGTGCCTCGCGATAGTGCCGGGCGATCGGCCGCTCCTCGACGTAACCGTTGCCACCGAGGCACTCCATCGCCTCGTAGATCAGCGAGGGGGCGATCTTGCAGTTCCAGTATTTCACGACCGGGGTCATGACCCGCGCAAAGGCGGCATCGGTCTGGCTTGCCGCGGCACGATCGAAGGCATCGGCAAGCCGAAAGCCGAGAGCGGTCGAAGCCGCGACATCGAGCGCCATATCGGCAAGCACGCGCGTCATCAAAGGTTGGTCAATCAGCTTTTGACCGAAGACGCTGCGACCGCGGCAATGATGCACGGCTTCCGCAAGCGAAGCACGCATGATGCCGGCCGATGCGAGCGCGCAGTCAAGCCGTGTCAGCGTCACCATGTCGAGAATGGTGCGGATGCCCGCGCCGGGATCGCCAAGCAGGTAGCCGAACGCATCGGTGAACTCGACTTCCGAGGACGCATTCGAACGGTTGCCGAGCTTGTCCTTGAGGCGCTGGAACTGCAGGCCGTTCGCGGTGCCGTCTTCCAGCAGGCGCGGCACGAGGAAGCAGCCGATCCCCTCATTGGTCTTGGCGAGCATGACGAAACCGTCGCTCATCGGCGCCGACATGAACCACTTGTGGCCCGACAGGCGATAGATGCCCTCGCCCACGCGCTCCGCCGTCGAGCGGTTGGCGCGCACATCCGTGCCGCCCTGCTTTTCGGTCATGCCCATGCCGAGCGTGACGGCCGTTTTCTGCAGCGCCGGGCGATTGGTGGAATCGTATTTGCGCGAGAGTATTTTTGGCGCCCATTCCTTCTGGACGCGCGGCGAAGCCATCAGCGCGGCGATCGAGGCGCTGGTCATGGTGAGCGGGCACAGATGCCCGCATTCGAGCTGGGCCGTCAGATAAAAGCGTGTCGCGCGCGCCTTGTGCTCATGCCCCTTGGCTTCCGGGATGCTTTCCCAGACGGAGGAATGCAGGCCCGTCTGCATCGAGCGGCGCATCAGCGCATGCCAGGCGGGATGGAATTCGACGACATCCAGACGCTCGCCGCGCGGCCCATGGGTCTTGAGCTTCGGCGGGTTCTCGTTCGCCATGCGCGCCAGTTCCTGGGCCTCCGGAGAGGTCACGTAACGGCCGAGCTGGTCGTATTCCTCGCGGATTGTGCGGGTGAGCCCGCTCGTCAAATCGACGATCAAGGGGTCGGAACGATAGGCATTGATGCCGGACCAGGGTTTGGGCTGGTTCAGCTCGGCAAATTTATCTTCGGCACGCGACATCTGGTTCATGACGCGGTTCTAGCGGAGTTTACCTGGCCTGGGAACGGCGGGAAAAGAGGAATTCGACCATTCTCAACAAAAGGCCGCACCCCCTTCTGGAAAACCATCTCAGCCAAGGACCGGCAAAACAAGCGGCGAGATAGCGTCATGACCGCTTGCGGTGACTTCCGCTAGACCTTATAGACCGCCGAACGCAAGCGGAGACGTTTCCATGGTCTTCTTTCCCCATCGCCATCTCCTCGGCATCAAAGGCCTTACCGAACAGGACATCACCTATCTTCTCGACAAGGCCGACGAGGCCGTGAAGATCTCCCGACAGCGGGAGAAGAAGACGTCCACGTTGCGTGGCCTGACCCAGATCAACCTGTTCTTCGAAGCCTCGACCCGCACGCAATCCTCCTTCGAACTCGCCGGAAAACGGCTTGGCGCCGACGTGATGAACATGTCGGTCGGCAATTCCTCGGTGAAGAAGGGCGAGACGCTGATCGATACGGCGATGACGTTGAACGCCATGCGGCCGGACGTGCTGGTGCTTCGCCACTCCTCCGCCGGCGCGGCCGCACTCCTGGCCCAGAAGGTCGCCTGCTCGGTCATCAATGCCGGCGACGGGCAGCACGAACACCCGACCCAAGCTTTGCTCGACGCCCTGACCATCCGCCGTGCAAAAGGCAAGCTTTCACGCATCATCGTGGCGATCTGCGGCGATGTGCTGCATTCGCGCGTCGCCCGTTCCAACATCCTTCTCTTGAACGCCATGGGGGCAAGGGTGCGTGTCGTCGCGCCATCGACCCTGCTTCCCACCGGCATCCGCGAGATGGGCGTCGAGGTCTTCCACTCCATGGCGGAAGGGCTCAAGGACGCCGACGTGGTGATGATGCTGCGGCTGCAGCGAGAGCGCATGGCCGGCTCCTTCGTGCCTTCGGTGCGCGAATATTTCCGCTTCTACGGGCTCGACGCCGAAAAGCTGAAGGCCGCGAAGGACGATGCGCTCGTCATGCATCCCGGTCCGATGAATCGCGGCGTCGAAATCGCCTCCGAGGTGGCCGACGGGCCGCAAAGCGTCATCGAACAGCAGGTGGAAATGGGAGTCGCCGTGCGCATGGCGGTCATGGAGTCGCTGCTTGTCTCGCATAACCAGGGAGAGCGCGCATGACTGCCGGACATATGACCGCGACCGTCCTCAAGAACCTCCGCATCATCGATCCCTCGCGCCATCTCGACGAGACCGGCACGATCGTCATCGGTGACGACGGCCGTATCCTCGACGCCGGCAAGCAAGCGCAAAACCAGGGCGCTCCGGAAGGCGCCACCATCAAGGATTGCAAGGGCCTCGTCGCCACACCGGGCTTGATCGACGCGCGCGTCTACCTCGGCGAACCGGGTGCGGAACACCGCGAGACGATTGAATCGGCCAGTCGCGCCGCGGCGGCGGGCGGCATCACCTCCTTCATCATGATGCCCGATACCGATCCGGTGCTGGACGACATCGCGCTCATCGAGTTCGTTCAAAAGACCGCCCGCGACAAGGCGGTCGTCAACGTGCATCCGGCGGCGGCGCTCACCAGGGGGCTTGCCGGCGAGGAGATGACCGAGATCGGCCTGCTGCAACAATCGGGCGCCGTCGCTTTGACCAACGGCCGCCGCGCGCTCTCCGATACGCTGCTTCTGCGCCGGATCATGACCTATGCGCGTGAGTTCGACGCGGTAATCTCACTGGAGCTGCGTGAAAAATACCTCGGTAATGGCGTGATGAACGAAGGCCTGTTTGCGAGCTGGCTCGGCCTGTCCGGCGTTCCCAAGGAAGCCGAGATCATCCCGCTCGAACGGGATCTCAGGATCGCCGGCCTGACGGGCGCGAAATACCATGCGGCCAAGATCTCCGTGGCGGAATCGGCCGAGGCCATGCGGGTGGCGCGCTCCCGTGGAGCCAATGCCACCTGCGGCGTATCGATCAACCACCTGTCGCTCAATGAGAACGACATCGGCGAGTATCGCACCTTCTTCAAGCTGTCGCCGCCGCTACGCGCCGAAGACGACCGCGTGGCGATGGCCGATGCGGTTGCCGACGGTACCATCGACATCATCGTCTCCTCGCATGACCCGCAGGACGTCGATACCAAGCGCCTGCCGTTTGCAGATGCCGCCGACGGCGCGATCGGGCTCGAGACCATGCTTGCTGCGGCGCTGCGCCTGCATCACGACGGCCGCGTGCCGCTGATGCGACTGATCGACGCGATGTCGACCCGGCCCGCGCAGATCTTCGGCCTCGATGCCGGCACGCTGAAACCCGGTGCAAAAGCCGATATCACGCTGATCGATCTCGATGAACCTTGGATCATCGCCAAGGATATGCTTCTGTCCCGCTCGAAGAACACGCCGTTCGAGGACGCGCGTTTCTCGGGTCGGGCCGTCGCGACCTACGTGGCGGGCAAGTGCGTTCATTCGCTTTGATGGGGAAAAGGCGTGAGTGAGCTTTTCAACTGGCAGATCACCCTGCCCATCGCGCTTGCCGCGCTCGTCTTCGGCTACCTGCTCGGCTCGATCCCCTTCGGGCTCCTCCTCACCCGTGCTGCAGGGCTCGGCGACATCCGCTCGATCGGTTCAGGCAATATCGGCGCAACCAATGTGCTGAGGACCGGCAACAAAAAGCTCGCCGCTGCGACCCTGCTGCTCGACGCGTTGAAGGCCACCGCCGCGGCGCTGATTGCCTGGTACTTACTCGGCAAAGAAGCGGGATTGCTTGCCGGCTTCGCCGCATTTCTCGGCCATCTCTTTCCGGTCTGGCTCGGCTTCAAGGGCGGCAAGGGTGTGGCGACCTATATCGGCACGCTTCTGGGTATCGCCCCATGGATGGTCCTTATCTTCGCGGTCCTCTGGCTGTCAGTTGCCAAGCTCAGCAAATACTCATCCCTCTCCGCTCTGGTTGCAACTCTTGTCATACCGGTTGTGCTGTGGTTCATAGGTGAACCAAAGATCGCGCTCGTGATGGCGATCATGACCTTGATCTCCTGGTACAAGCACAAGACCAACATCGAACGGCTGATCGCGGGCACGGAAAGCAAGATCGGTCAAAAGGGGTAGAGGACCAACCGACATGCCGGACGACAGCGCAAGACGGATGGGAATTGTGTTGAAATGACAAAGGATCGCCTGGTTGAGGCTGATCCGTTCCGACAATGTCGAACCTGCAACCTTGCGTGATCTTACCAATCATTGCGGCTCGGCCGAAAATGCGCTCGCCAAGCTGCCGGAACTGTCCGCCCGCAGCGGCGCCACGCGCACGATCCGAGCAACACCTCGATCGCTGGCGCCAAATTTGCGGCGACGATGGCCCGGGAGTGCGGCCGCGCCGGCTATACGGTCACCTCCGGCCTTGCCCGGGGGATCGATACCGCCGCCCATCGCGCCAGCCCGGAGACGGGCACGATCGCCGTGCTCGCGGGCAGCCGCGACCGACCGAACAGTTCCGTCTGGCAGTGCGCCACCTATTCGAATGGCAAGGAATGGCGCGTCAGCACTAAAACCGACAGCCTGTCCCAGGCGAAGGAGTTTGCCGAGGATTGGTATTTCGAACTCAGGGGCAAGAGCCGGGCTGGTCAGTTGAAGAAGGAACGGACCTTCGCCGGCGCCGCCAAACAGTTCTTTCTGGAATACGAGTCGATTACCAACGGCGAGCGGAACCCCCGCTATGTGAAGGACCACGAGGCGCGGCTGACAAATCACCTCATTCCCTACTTCGACGACAAGGGCCTGAGCGCCGTGACCGCAGGCATGGTGCAGGAGTATCGCGTGATGCGGCTGCGCGCCAACCCGGACACCGGTAAGGTGCCGTCGCGCAGCACGCTGCACCATGAAACCGTCACCCTCCGCCAAGTGATGAAAACCGCCCTGCGGGAGGCCGTTGGCGGGGATGAGTTATAGAACAACATCCTATAACTCACCCAGTTGCTGCGGCTCAGGCTATCGCCTTGCCGATTTGCTGGATGGTCATCTTGCCGACCCCATGCTCCCGCGCCAATTCGGGCCACCGCGCCAGGGCCTGACGCGTCCGTTCAACCGTGTCGGCGACCGCCTTCTTGTTCAGCTTGGCGGCCGCGCCCAGCTTCAGCAGGTGTTCGGCGGCGGGGCTGCGCCCTTCCCCCATGACCATGGTGCTTTGTTCCCCGCGTGGCCCATTGGAGAACGTAAGGTCATAGGCCGGTGACAATCGCCACTGGCCGGTCTCGTCCATCAGGAACGAGAAATTCTTGCTGTGATCGTCGCGGTTATGGGCCAGCACGTTAAACACGGCCAGCCGGAACATCTTTTCGATTTCCCGGACATCTTTCGTCAGCAGGCCCGTCAGGGCAATCAAGTCCTCGTAATCGAGCGCCGGAACGCGGAAATCAGAGTGCAGCAGGCCGCACGCGGTGTGCATATGCAACCGTTTCTCCCCCTCCCGGTCGAACCGTTTGGTTGCGAAATACCCCGCACTCCTCAGGGCTGGAAAGAGATGGACATCAGGCACTTCCACACCGGCTTGCCGCGCCATGAGGGCGTAAACATATTCGACCGCCCCGGCATCGCTGCCATCCTGCGAATTGGCGAACTTCACCAGCCAGTGCTCAAATCCGTCCGGCAACCGGGCCACGCCGTGCGAGATGCGCCGGCGCCCGGCATTCACGCCGATCAACGCCTTGGGACGCGCCCCGGCGGAGGAGCCGTTCAGGAGCAACAGTTCCTTAAGAACTCCTTCCGACGCCCCTTCCAACACCTCCTGCGCCTGCCGGGCCAGTTCGTCGAGGTTAATGGCGTGTTCCGCATCCTCGGCGCTGTAATCCGGTTCGTAGACCAGGGCACCCATGCCGGTGCGACCGACATGCGCCAACCTGTCCAGAGGGGTAAGCGTCTCCGGCGCAACGCCCTGGGAGCGCGCAAAGCGGTCGAATAATAGCCGTCCCCAGCCGTCGGGGAGGCTGTCGCTGAAAACGCCCGGCAGGCCCTCGAACAGCATGCTGTCAAAGCTCATAAGCCCAGGCTTCAGGGGCAGCCGGAGCGGGGAAATCTCTAATCCCTTCCGGATAAACGAGGCATCGTACTGGAAATAGACCCGGCGCTCGCGGGTCGCCAGCCTGCCGACCGGGATGACTTTGCCGTCGAAATCTAGACCCACCCTGATTTCCGTTGCGGACGGGTGGTTTTTCATGAGCGACGACCCCGTTTGCGGATAACCTTGTTACCGTCGGCCTTGAGGACATCGTCGATGGAGGCAAAGGATGTCTCTTGCAGTGCCACAGCTTGCACGACCTCTTCCATCCCGCCGACAACCATGAGAAGCTTCAGGAAAGCCTCCAGCGAGATTATGCCGGTCTGCTCGAATTTGCGGAGGCTCGGCAAAGGCACACCCGAACGCCGGGAAAGCCCTTCCTGTGTCAATTCCATGGCCAGTCGCCGGGCACGGACGTGCCCAGCCAGCCTCCGCTGGGCATGAGACGACGTTATAAGTAATACCATAATGTTATTAATATCCATATTTATGTTATTTCTAACACTATAGTGTTAATAATAGAGGTGGCAAGCTGCATCAATCAGCCCGCTTTCGTCGTATCTCAAAGCCGTCCTCCGAATGTCTCCTTGAAAACGATCAACGCAAGCGTTTAGGAATGCGTACCGCGTACCTACGCATCGCCCAAAGCGGACACATTGAGCTATGGGCGATACTCTGCGAGGTTTCCTGACCGGCCGCACGGCGTCCGGAGAAACCGCTAGGTGCGCCAGGCCCCCTGGACCCCGTGCGTGCCGAGGAGAGGCTGGTGGCCATCTACCACCTCAATGTTAAAAACATCAGCCGGGGTGACGGGCGTTCCGTTGTCACCGCTGCGGGCTACCGCGCCTGGGAAACGCTGCCGAACGAAGCCGAGGAACGAATGTCAGACTTTGCCGTCAGCAAAATGTCCCCTGCGGATCGCCGCCCCTCGCTCGGCGCTAACTGCAGCAAGTCTGCGAGCATCTGCCGTATATTGGCGATGTTTTGTCTGGTTTTGTCCTCGCGCCGACCGTGCGCCTCATATTGAGGGACGATGCTTTACTCCTATGGAAAAACGCGGCCGCGTGTCACATATGGTGAATATCTCCCGTATGCGACGGGCCATCTCGCATTCACTTATAATTGTAACCAATTGCAAAACGCCTTTAGATTGCAATTTGTGTAACCCAGAATTTGACGCTAGCCTCTTGACCGCAGCGCAAACGCCCTCCATGTCGGGAGGCTAAGTTTCCGCCTGGAAGCCTCCGCCTCCGGGCTAATCCTCTTTTGCAGAGAAGCAAGATGAAAGTTGTCGTCGTAGAATCTCCCGGGAAAATTAAGAGCATCAACAAGTATCTCGGCCCGGGTTACAAGGTTCTCGCCTCTTTTGGTCACGTCCGCGACTTGCCGGCCAAGGACGGTTCGGTCCTACCCGATCAGGATTTCGAAATGTCCTGGGAGGTCGACAGCGCGTCGCAGAAACGCATCAAGGATATTGCGGACGCCGTAAAAAACTCGGACGGCCTCATCCTCGCGACCGACCCGGATCGCGAAGGGGAAGCGATTTCCTGGCACGTGCTCGACGTGTTGAAGAAGAAGCGCGTTCTGGGCGACAAGCCGGTGGAGCGCGTCGTCTTCAACGCCATCACCAAGAAAGCCGTGCTCGATGCGATCGCAAGTCCGCGCGATATCGACGTGCCGCTGGTGGATGCGTATCTCGCCCGCCGCGCGCTTGATTATCTCGTCGGCTTCAACCTCTCGCCGGTGCTATGGCGCAAGCTGCCCGGTGCCCGCTCGGCCGGCCGCGTGCAGTCGGTCGCGCTACGCCTCGTCTGCGACCGAGAAACGGAAATCGAGCGTTTCGTCTCGGAAGAGTACTGGAACCTTTCGGCATTGCTGCGGACCCCGCGTGGCGACGAGTTCAAAGCGAAACTGGTTTCCGCCGACGGCAAGCGGCTGCAGGGCCGCGCGATCAAGAACGGCGAGGAAGCCAACCGGCTGAAGACACTGCTCGATGGCGCCGCCTATACGGTCGATACCATCGAGGCGAAGCCGGTCAAGCGCAATCCCGGCCCGCCCTTCACCACGTCCACGCTGCAGCAGGCCGCCTCCTCCAACCTCGGCTTCAATGCCTCGCGCACGATGCAGGTGGCGCAGAAGCTTTATGAAGGGGTGGATATTGGTGGCGAGACAGTCGGTCTCATCACCTATATGCGTACCGACGGCGTGCAGATGGCGCCGGAGGCGATCGACGGTGCCCGCCACGCTATCGCCGACCAATTCGGCGACCGCTACCTGCCGGAAAAGCCGCGCTTCTATTCCACCAAAGCGAAGAATGCCCAGGAGGCCCACGAGGCGATCCGGCCGACCGATTTCAACCGCTCGCCGGACAAGGTGCGCCGCTATCTCGATGCCGACCAGGCCCGCCTCTACGAGCTTGTCTGGAAGCGCGGCATCGCAAGCCAGATGGCATCCGCAGAGATCGAGCGCACTACGGTCGAGATTCTGGCGGACAATAACGGCCAGAAAGCCGGCCTGCGAGCAGTTGGCTCGGTCATCCGCTTCGACGGCTTCCTCGCCGCCTATGTCGACAGCCGTGAAGATGCCGATAAAACCGAGGAGGATGAAGAAGATGGCCGCCTCCCCGAAATCAATGCGCGCGAAAAGCTCGACAAGCGCAAGGTGGATGCAAGCCAGCATTTCACCGAACCGCCGCCGCGCTATTCGGAAGCCTCGCTGATCAAGAAGATGGAGGAGCTTGGCATCGGTCGCCCCTCCACCTATGCCGCGACGCTCACGACGCTGCGCGACCGCGAATACGTGACGATCGACAAGCGAAAGTTGGTGCCGGAGGCCAAGGGCCGGCTCGTGACGGCCTTCCTCGAAAGCTTCTTCACGAAATACGTGGAATACGATTTCACCGCCGATCTCGAAGAAAAGCTCGACAAGATTTCCGCCGGCGAGCTCGACTGGAAGCAGGTGCTGCGCGAATTCTGGCAGGACTTCTTCGCCCAGATCGAGGATACCAAGGAGCTGCGCGTCACCAACGTGCTCGATGCGCTGAACGAGGCGCTGGCACCGCTCGTCTTCCCGAAGCGCGAGGACGGCAGCGATCCGCGCATCTGCCAGGTCTGCGGCACCGGCCAGCTTTCGCTGAAGCTCGGCAGGTACGGCGCCTTCGTCGGTTGCTCCAACTATCCGGAATGTAACTATACCCGCCAGCTTTCCTCCGAAGGGGGCGCGGAGGCAGAAGCGAACGGCCTCAACGAACCGAAGGCGATCGGCGCCGATCCGCATACCGGCGAACAGCTCACGTTGCGTTCCGGCCGCTTCGGACCGTATATCCAGCGCGGCGACGGCAAGGACGCCAAGCGCGCCTCGCTGCCAAAGGGCTGGAAGCCAGAAGACATCGATTACGAAAAGGCGCTCGCGCTGATCAACCTGCCGCGCGACGTGGGCAAGCATCCGGAAACCGGCAAGATGATCTCGACCGGCATCGGGCGCTACGGTCCCTTTGTGCTGCATGACGGCACCTATGCCAACCTGGAAGCGGTCGAGGACGTGTTCACCGTCGGCCTCAACCGCGCCGTCACCGTTCTCGCCGAAAAGCAAAGCAAGAACGGCGCGAGCGGCCGGACCCGCGGCACGCCGACGGCGCTGAAGGAACTCGGCGACCATCCGGACGGCGGAGCTATCACCGTGCGCGACGGACGCTACGGCCCCTATGTCAACTGGGGCAAGGTCAATGCCACGCTACCGAAGAGCATGGACCCGCAGAGCGTGACGATGGAACAGGCAATCGCCCTCATCGTCGAAAAGGGCGGCAAGGCTTCGGCCGGCAAGACGAAGCCGAAAAAAGTCGCAGCCAAAGCCGGCGGCGACACAAAAAAGACTGCGACGAAGGCCAAGACGGCAGCCAAGGCCACAACAAAGAAGGCGGCACCCAAGGCGAAGAAGACGGGAACGTGAGAGAACCGCACGACAGATCGAGACCTTCAGGCAGACGCCCCGACAGAACCGTGCGCGGGAAAACCTCTTCGATGAGCGAGAAGCCCGTCATTGTTCAAGGCGCGGTGCCGCCACGCGAAGTCCTGCTTGACTTCATCGCCGAAAACCCCGATCGCGCCTCCAAGCGCGAGATCGCCAAGGCCTTTGGGCTCAAAGGGGAGACACGGGTTGAGCTCAAGGACCTGCTCAGGACGCTGGAAGAGGAAGGCCTCCTCACCAAGAGCCGCAAGTCGCTTTCGCGTCCCGGCGCCCTGCCGCCGGTCACCGTGCTCGACATCACGACCCGTGACAAGGACGGCGACCTGATCGGACGCCCGGCGGAATGGGACGAAGAACTCGGCGTGGCTCCAGCCGTACTCATCCGGCAGCCGTCGGAAGGCCGGGGCAAAGCCAAGGTCCCGGCTGCTGGCCTAAACGACCGGGTTCTGGCGAAAATCTTCCCGAACAAGGACCGCACCGGGCCAGCCTATACCGCCAGAATCATCAAACTCATCGACCGCCGTACCAATGCCTCGCTCGGTGTCGTCAAACAACTTGCCAGCGGCGAAATCCGGCTGCTGCCGACTGACCGGCGCGGCGAGGAAATGGTGATCGAGCGCGAGGATCTCGGCGAGGCGAAGGATGGCGACCTGGTCGAGACGGAAGTCGCCCGCTCCGGCCGCTTCGGCCTGCCGCGCGCGCGCGTCCTCTCGGTCATCGGCTCCGTCGCTTCGGAAAAGGCGATCTCGATGATCGCCATCTATGCTCACGGCATCCCGCATGTCTTCTCGAAGGCCGTGCTCGACGAGGCGGCCGCGGCAAGACCCGCCACCATGGCGAAACGGGAAGATTGGCGCGACCTACCGCTGATCACCATCGACCCCGCCGACGCCAAGGACCATGACGATGCGGTCTATGCCGAACCGGACCGCTCGCCCGACAATCCGGACGGCGTGATCGTCACCGTGGCGATCGCCGATGTCTCGTGGTACGTGCGCACCGGCTCCCCTCTCGACCGCGAGGCGTTGAAGCGCGGCAACTCGGTCTATTTCCCCGACCGCGTCGTGCCGATGTTGCCTGAACGCATCTCCAACGACCTCTGCTCGCTGCGCGAAGGCGAAGACCGGCCGGCAATCGCCGTGCGCATGGTGTTCTCAAAGGAAGGCCGCAAGGCGGGTCACACTTTCCATCGCATCATGATGAAGAGCGCGGCCAAGCTCTCCTACCAACAGGCGCAGGCCGCGATCGACGGCCGGCCGGACAACAAGACCGGGCCGCTGCTCGAACCAATCCTGAAACCGCTCTGGCATGCCTATTCGGTGCTCAAACGCGGGCGCGACCGCCGTCAGCCGCTCGAGCTTGACATGCCGGAGCGCAAGATCGTTCTGAAGCCCGACGGCACCGTTGACCGCGTCTTCGTGCCCGATCGGCTCGACGCCCACAAGCTCATCGAAGAGATGATGATCCAGGCGAACGTCGCCGCCGCCGAAACGCTGGAGAAGAAGCGCCAACCGCTGGTCTACCGTATTCATGACACGCCGGCGCTTTCCAAGCAGGAAGCGCTTCGGGAATTTCTGGCGACGATCGGCATCTCGATGGTCAAGGGCGGACAGCTTCGCGCCAATTCCTTCAACGGCATCCTCGCCAAGGCGCTCGACACCCCACACCAGACCATGGTCAACGAAATGGTGCTGCGCTCCCAAAGCCAGGCGATCTACAGCCCGGAGAACATCGGCCATTTTGGCCTCAACCTGATGAAATACGCGCATTTCACCTCGCCGATCCGCCGTTATGCGGACCTGATCGTGCACCGTGCGCTCGTCGGATCATTGGGGCTTGGCGAAGGCGGCATCAGCGCGGAAGAGGAAGCCCAGCTCGACGACATTGCCGCCGAGATTTCGACATTCGAACGCCGCGCCATGGCGGCTGAACGCGATACGATCAACCGTCTGATCGCCCACCATCTTTCGACCCGCATCGGCGAGGAATTCGAAGGCCGCGTTTCCGGCGTGACCAAATCGGGACTATTTGTCTCGCTTCCGACCTATGGCGCAGATGGTTTCATCCCTATATCCACGCTCGGCAACGACTACTTCATCTACGACGAAGCGCATCAAGCGCTGTCCGGAGAGAAAACCGGTCTGGGCTATCAGCTCGGCGATGCGGTCGATGTGCGGCTTGCGGAGGCAATTCCGCTTGCCGGCGCGCTACGGTTCGAAATGCTGAGCGAGGGCAAGAAACTGCCAACCGCGATCCGCTCCTTCCACAAATCGGGGCGGCGCGGCCGATCCACCGGCCGGGCAAAACCCGGAACCCGGCCGCCGCGCAGCGGCCGAAGGAGATAGGAATGGTACAACAGGGCGAACAGGCGATCCGATACGGCGGAGCACGGGAGCCTGAACGGCCGCTGGGACGCTCGATCAGGCGAGGCATGCTTTGCCGCTGTCCTCATTGTGGAGACGGCCGTCTGTTCCGGGCCTTCCTAAAGCCGGTCGATGCGTGCGCCGTCTGCGGCGAGGAAATCTTTCACCACCGCGCCGACGACCTGCCGGCCTATCTCGTCATCCTCGTGGTCGGCCACGTGCTTTTGACTGGCTACATGCTGACCGACATGGCCTTCCGCGTCTCGCCCTGGGTGCATCTTGCCATCTGGGTGCCGCTCGCGATTCTTGCCGCGATTCTTACGATCCAGCCGATCAAGGGCGGCGTCATCGGCCTGCAATGGGCGCTGAAGATGCACGGCTTCGGAGGCACGGACCACGAGGCCACCGATCCCGGTCGAGGCGGGCCGATCTCATGATTTCATCCGCCGAGGAAGACGCGCCATCCGCCATGGACGCGCTGAAACATGCCCGGATTGCGGGCGTGAGACCCAAGGATGCTGCGTCGCTGATCCTGATCGATCGTTCTGCGGAAAGGCCGCGGGTGCTGATGGGCCGGCGCGGCAGTGGACATGTCTTCATGCCGGATGTCTATGTCTTTCCCGGCGGGCGGCGCGATGCCGGAGACCATACGCTCCCGTTCAGCGCCGATCTCGACCCGCTCGTCTCCGAAAAGCTGCTTGCCGGCACCTCAGCCCGCATGACATCAAGGCGAGCGCGGGCGCTGGCGCTGGCGGCCTTGCGGGAACTCCATGAGGAAACCGGTCTCGCAGGGGTTGCGGCTGCGGATCTTTCGCGGCTGCGCTATGTCGCCCGTGCGATCACGCCGCCCGGCAACGTGCGACGCTACGACACCCGCTTCTTCCTCGCCTTTTCGGACGAGACCCTGTTCGACATGAGGCATCTCAAGGATTCCAGCGAACTTCAGGATGTGCGCTGGCTTGACATTGCAGAGCTTTACGGTCTGAAACTCCCGCGCATCACGCAGGCGGTATTGGAGGATGTGCGAAACCTGATGGCTACCGATCCATCTTTACCGTTTGGCAGTCCGGTCTCCTTCTACTTCATGCGTCACGGACGATTCGTCCGCAGCCGACTGTAAGGAATAATGAATGCCTCAGCCGACGACTGACGCCAACGGCCATGTCGAGGAAATACACTGGCCGTCGCTGATGGCCGCCATTTCCGCCATCAGCGCGGTCGGCATCGCCATCGGCCTCGGTTTGCCTCTCCTCAGCATCATCCTTGAAAAACGTGGCATACCGTCGACCTTGATCGGACTGAACGCGGCCATGGCCGGCATCGCCTCCATGTTCGCCGCTCCCGTCACCACCAAGCTGGCGCATGACCACGGCGTCGCAAAGACCATGATGCTGGCCGTGCTGATCGCGGCTTTGAGCGCTATCGGCTTCTATTATGCAGATGACTTCTGGATGTGGTTTCCGCTCCGCTTCACCTTCCATGGCGCGACGACGACGCTCTTCATCCTGTCGGAATTCTGGATCAACGAAGCGGCTCCGCCGCGCCGCCGCGGCCTTGTGCTCGGCATCTATGCGACCGTGCTGGCGATCGGCTTCGCGATCGGCCCGCTGCTCTTCTCTGCGCTGGGCAGCGACGGTGTCCTGCCTTTCCTGGTTGGCGCAGGCGTCATTCTGCTCGCCGTTATCCCGATCTTCATTGCCCGGCATGAAAGTCCCGTGCTGGATACGAAGCCGGATCGGCATTTCTTTCACTATATCTTCCTGGTGCCAACGGCGACCGCGGCAGTCTTCGCCTTCGGTGCGGTCTCGGCAGGTGGCCTGTCACTCTTTCCGATCTATGCGCTTCGCGAATCTCTCACCGAGCCCCAGACGGCCGTGCTATTGACCGTAATGGGTATCGGCAACATGGCCTTCCAGATCCCGCTCGGCCTTTTCTCCGACAAACTCAAGGACCGGCGCCCTCTGCTGACTGCCATGGCGGTCCTCGGCGTCATCGGTTCGCTCGCACTGCCCTTCCTCATCCAGAACTGGCTGATGATGGCGGTCGTCCTGTTCTTCTGGGGCGGCTGCGTGTCCGGCCTCTATACGGTAGGACTTGCGCATCTGGGAGCGCGTCTCAGCGGGCCGGATCTCGCCGCCGCCAATGCTGCCTTCATCTTCTGTTATGCCGTCGGTACGGTGGCAGGTCCGCAGGGGATCGGGGCGGCCATCGATGTCGCCGGCAATGACGGTTTTGCCTGGGCGCTTGCGGGATTCTTCGGCTTCTATGTCGCTGTTTCCGCCTGCCGGATACTTTTCCGGTCAAAACGGAGTTGACTTTTCGGGCGCGATTTGTAATTTCGCGCCAGATTTTGCCGTGGAGCTTACCCGCGTCCACGGCTTCATTTTTCTCAGAGGCAGAACCACCATGGCGAAAGCTACGACCATCAAGATCAAGCTGCTGTCGACGGCTGACACCGGTTTCTTCTACGTCACGACGAAGAACAGCCGTACGATGACGGACAAGATGACGAAAACCAAGTACGATCCGGTTGCCAAGAAGCACGTCGAATTCAAGGAAACCAAGATCAAGTAAGCTTGATCGTATGGTTGTCGGAAGGCGCTGGCCGACAGGCCCAGGCGCCTTTTCTTTTTGTCTTTTTTCCGAAAACTGTGCTCAGGATGTGGCAGGCTGCCCGGAAACGGAAAGGCGCCGCTCCATGGCCTTGGAGCGGCGCCTTCAAACGGGGGTCGACCAGCCTGCAATCACGGCACGAGGAACCGCTTTGGCATGCCTGCCGGTCGACCGACCCCACGACCCAGGAGATGCGGCGGACCTGAGCATCATGGGGTATTGATCTCCCCTTCGGGAGTTCTTTCTTTATTGCGGTCAAAATTGCGCAAAATGGGAAGAAAATCAACAGATTCTTAATTCGGAATTTGATCTGTTTTGGTTGTTGGTTAAAATCGGCGCCGAAAGAACACGCTGCTGAGTGCTTTCGAATATTCATCAAAAAACATATCCATGATATCTTGTTTCCCGATGGTTCTGGAATCTTAGAAATTGGCCGACAGTGCCTAAGAATATCTTGAACAGGCGCTGTCTATCCCTCCAAGACCGACAAAACCTGAGAGCCAATTGGCTTATCTATTCTCGTGCAACTGATCTGAAGACACCTTGGATACATCCGCAGCCACCCGGATGCTGCACTGCAGCTGGATTTCCCGACTACTATTCATAAAAATTCTTACACCAATTCCGACCCGCAAAAAATTGGTCTGGCCTATAAAAATTGATAGATCAAATGGCTTTTTCCACAGCGCCCAACTCGCGCGCATGGCTGCATTACCGTCCGCAAGACAATTCTCTTATACAGCTCTTACGCAGCAGCCGCGACCACTCTGTTACGGCCGCCGGACTTGGCTTCGTAGAGTGCGCGGTCGGCCTGCTTCAGGAGCTGCTCCGGGGTCTCCGCGCCGTAAGTGTTGCAGGCAATCCCAAGCGAGGCCGTTATATTGAGCGTGGCGCCGGCCGCCTTCAGGGCAAAGGGCTGGCTTTCGATGATGCCGCGAAGACGCTCGGCAATTGCGGCCGCCGCAACCGCGTCCGTATCGGGCATGACGACCACGAATTCTTCGCCGCCGTAGCGGCAGGCAAGATCGGCTCCCCTCACCGTCGAGCGGATACGCGCGGCGAATTCCTTCAGCACTTCGTCGCCCGCATCGTGTCCGTAGGTGTCGTTGACCGATTTGAAGCGGTCGATGTCGGTGATGCAAACGGACAACAGGCGGGACCGCGCGGCTGCCCGGTTGAACAGCACTTTCAGATGATTGTCGAGATAACGGCGATTGTTGAGGCCAGTCAGCCCGTCGGTCACGGCAAGCTCGATCGTCTGACGGACGCTCATGCGCAGACGGTCATTGTAGCGCTTGCGCTTGATCTGCGTGAGCACGCGGGCAAGAAGTTCGTTCGGATCGATCGGCCGGACGATGTAGTCATTGACGCCGAGATCGAGCGCGCGGACGACGACATCGTCGGCGCCCAGGTCCGTCACCAGAAGCAGCGGCAGGAAGCGGGTGCGCTCAATAGAACGAAGCTGTGAGCAGAGACGCAAGGGGTCGTATTCGTCGAAATTGGCGTTGACGATCACGAGATCGATCGGATTTTCCGCCGCCTCGAAAAGTGCTGCCTGCGGATCCGACATGGCGATCACGTCCGCCACCGGCTTCAGTGCCTTGATGATGCGCTCCTGCGAACTCGCGCGGCCATCGACAAGCAATACCTGGGCCGGTTCGTCGCGACCGTCCGTGCCCTTCAGGATGTCCTCGAGCGCAAGATTATGTGCAGTGTCGGCCCGAATGCGCAATTCGTCGCTCAGCGTCTTCAACCGCACCAGGCTTTTCACCCGCGAGATGAGCTGCAGGTCGTTGACCGGCTTGGTCAGGAAATCGTCGGCACCGGCCTTCAGGCCGCGCACACGGTCAGACGGCTGATCAAGCGCGGTCACCATGACGACCGGAATATGGGCGGTGCGCGGATTGGCTTTCAGCCGCTCGCAGACCTCGAAGCCATCCAGGCCTGGCATCATGATATCGAGCAGGATCAGGTCAACGTGGGTACTGTCGCAAATCGCCAGCGCCTTGTAGCCATCATCTGCCGTCAGCACGTCAAAATACTCCGCGAGAAGTCGGGCTTCGAGCAGCTTCACGTTTGCCGGAATATCGTCGACTACCAAAATGCGCGCGGTCATGACGCCCGTCCCGATCTCATGCGTCGCCCAGATAAGTCTTGATGGTTTCGATGAATTTTGGCACCGAGATGGGCTTGGAGACATAGGCTTCGCAGCCGCCCTGGCGGATGCGTTCCTCGTCGCCCTTCATGGCGAAGGCGGTCACGGCGATGACGGGAATTACGTGAAGCTCGTCGTCTTCCTTCAGCCACTTCGTGACTTCGAGACCGGACACTTCCGGAAGCTGGATGTCCATGAGAATGAGATCAGGACGATGCTTGCGGGCAAGATCGAGCGCTTCCATTCCGTTGCGGGTCTGGATCGTGTCATATCCCGATGCTTCGATCAGGTCGCGGAAGAGCTTCATGTTAAGCTCATTGTCCTCGACAATCATGACCCGTTTGGGCATGGCGATCCGTTCCTGTCTTGCAAGCGTGCCTTCAGTATATAAGCTCCCGGAACGGTCGATTCCACAGAGCCCCATTCAGGCACGGTAAGGCCATTTGGTTGAGAAAAAGGTAACTTGGCAGATGATGCGGCGCGAAACCGAATATAGCCGAAGCAATTCGGCCGATGCCGAGGAAACGGCGGCCGCCATTCTAGGCTGGCTTGCCAACGAGCCGGAGATGCTTGGCCGGTTCCTGGCGCTTTCCGGCCTGCAGCCGAACCAATTGCGGGGTGCTGCAAACGATCCAGGCTTTCTGGCCGGCATGATCGATTTCCTGATGGGCCATGAGCCGACGCTGCTTGCCTTTTGCGAAGCAACGGGCACAAAACCGGAAACCGTGGCTGCCGCCTGGCGCCACTATTCCGGCCCAGGACCTGATTCCGGCGAATATTGAGATGACCGAGATTTTCGACCTCCGCACCGATCTTTCCCATGTACGCCTTCGCGATCGCCCACTCATCGTCTGCGATGTCGACGATGTCGTGCTGCATTTCGTGGCTCCCTTTCAGGATTTCCTGCGGGGCGAAGGCCATCAACTTTTGCCGCGCTCCTTCCGGCTTACCGGCAATATCATCTCCACCCAGACCCGGATTGCCCTCGAACAGGGCGATGTCCGCCGGCTGGTCGAAGCCTTCTTCGAGGCACAGGAAAGCTGGCAGTTCCCCTTCGATCTCGTCGTCCAGACGCTCGAAACGCTCGGCCGTGACGTCGACGTCGTCTTCCTCACCGCGATGCCGCCGCTTTACCAGGAACATCGTCGCCGGCTTCTCGACCGTCTCGGGCTCGCCTTTCCGCTGATTGCCAGCGAAGAGCCCAAGGGACCGATCGTGCAAAGGCTGCATGCGGAACGCCCCTTGCCTTCGATCTTCATCGACGACATGGCGCATAACCTTCATTCGGTGCGGGATCATCTCGCACAATGCCTCCTCCTTCACATGATGCCGGACTCGCCGCTGCATGTCCTTGCTCCGAAGCCTGCTGGAAACATCGTACGGGCGACAGACTGGCCACATGCCGCACAACTCATCCGGGCTCATATCCGTTCCGGCGCTGCCTAAGCTAGAATTCGAGCCGCATCAACGGCCGCCCCTCCTTGCGGCGTGCCACCTCCCTAAACCCGGCCGCCTCGAAGACTCTCATCGAGCCGACATAGAGACCAAGCGATTTCGACGTCTTTGCCTGCTCCATGGGACAGGCTTCGATGCTTCTGGCCCCGCTCTCTCTCGCAAATCGGATCGCCGCATCCAAAATCCGGTGGCTGTTGCCCTTTCTACGATGGCGACTGCCGATGAAGAAACAGCTTACCGCCCAGACCAACGGGTCCCCGGCATCCGCAGGGTCCAACGGTCGAGATACCGTACGGGGCGAATTCCATTGCGGAACATCGGCGCGCGGCCCCACCTGCACCCAGGCCATCGGCTGGCCTTCCACATATCCGAGCACACCGGGCGGCGGGCCTGTCTCGATGCGGTTGCGAATGAATTCCTTCTTGGCCGAGCCGTCCAGCACTTTCCGTTCCGCGGCGGGCATCCGGAAATAGGTGCACCAGCAGCCGTAACAGGCGCCGCTCGGTCCAAACAGCGTTTCAAAATCATCCCATCGCTCAGGTGTCAGTGGATAGGCTGCGAAGACTTCCATGCCGGCTCGCTTCTCTCTTGAGAGTCGCAAGCTTAGGGCTTATCGTCGCGGCGTTCAACCTTTGTTCTCATCATGACGCCCGCGCCTGACAAGACACCCGGCTTCTGTCGCGACTGCCTTGCTGAGCAGAAGGCAGAGGTGCGCCGCTGCCGCGCCTGCGGCAGTCCCCGCCTCGTCTATCACAGGGAACTCTACGATCTCACGCTGGCGCATATCGATTGCGACGCCTTCTATGCGACGATTGAGAAGCGCGACGCCCCGGAACTCGCAGACAAGCCGGTCATCATCGGCGGGGGCAAACGCGGTGTCGTTTCGACCGCCTGCTATATCGCTCGCATCAACGGCGTACGATCGGCCATGCCGATGTTCAAGGCGCTGGAGCTTTGTCCCGATGCCGTCGTCATCCGGCCGAACATGGAGAAATATGTGTCGGTCGGTCGTCAGGTGCGGCAGATGATGATGGACCTGACACCGCTCGTGCAGCCACTTTCCATCGACGAGGCCTTTGTCGAACTCGCTGGCACCGAACGCCTGCATCACGATCGGCCTGCGCGCATCCTCGCCAAACTGGCCACCCGTGTGCAGAGTGAACTCGGTATCACCATCTCCATCGGGCTGTCCTACTGCAAATTCCTCGCGAAGGTCGCCTCCGATCTCCAGAAACCGCGGGGGTTCTCGGTGATCGGCCGGGAGGAGGCGCTGGAATTTCTGGCCGCCCGCCCCGTCACCACGATCTGGGGCGTCGGGAAGGCCTTCAACGCGACGCTGGAAGCGGACGGCATCCGCACCATCGGCCAGCTCCAGACCATGGAGGAAGGCGATCTGATGCGCCGCTACGGCACGATGGGCCAGCGGCTCTACCGGCTTTCGCGCGGCATCGACGATCGCGAGGTGCATCCGAACGAGGCGGCCAAGAGCGTTTCGGCCGAAACCACGTTCTTCGACGATATCTCGCGCCATGACGACCTCGTGCCGATCCTGCGCCGGCTCTCGGAAAAAGTATCCGCGCGGCTGAAGAAGCACGGCATTGCCGGCAGGACCGTGGTGCTCAAGATGAAGACCGCCGACTTCAAAAGCCGTACCCGCAACAGGCGGCTCGAAGATCCGACCCAGCTTGCCGACCGCATCTTCCGAACCGGACTTGCGCTGATGGAGCACGAGACCGACGGCACGAAATTCCGCTTGATCGGCATAGGCCTCACCGACCTCACCGATCCGGCGCTCGCCGATCCGCCGGACCTCGTCGACACGCAGGCCGGGCGCCGCGCCGCGGCCGAGGCGGCGATGGACAAGCTGCGCGACAAGTTCGGCAAGGCGGCGGTCGAAACCGGCTACACGTTCGGGGATCGCCGGCGCGATCCATGAAAGGTGATCCGTTCTTAACCATGATCTTAAGATTATCCCCGCCGCCGAAAACCTTCTTTAACCTCATGCGCTAATATACGGGTCATGTATTGCGTATGGGGTCGGTTATGTTGCGTCACCTGATGTTCGGGTTTGGTTTTCTATCTGCGACCATGCTGTCGCATGCAGCCTTCGCGGAAGGCGCCCGCACGCTGCAGATCATCGTTTCCAAGGATAAGCAATCCCTCACGGTCTATGATGGCGACACGGTCGTTGCGACCTCGAATGTTTCCACCGGCAAGGCGGGACACTCGACGCCGAGCGGCATCTTCTCGATCCTCGAGAAGCGCAAATATCACGAATCGAACATCTATTCGAACGCACCCATGCCCTGGATGCAGCGGCTGACCTGGTCAGGGATTGCGCTTCACGAATCCAGCAGCGTGCCGAACTATCCAGCCTCGCACGGCTGCGTGCGTATGCCGGGCGCATTCGCGAAATCGCTCTACCAGATGACCGAGCGCGGCGCCCATGTGATCATCATCGATGCACAGATCGCGCCGGAACGGATCGAGAGCACGAATCTCTTCATGCCGCGCAAACCCCTGCCAGCCGGGCCGCTCTTTCCGGATGTCGAGCTCAGGACCTCCTCGATCCGAGGGGATTCCAAACCGGTCGAGGTGGCAATGAATGTCGTTCCGGACAATCCTTCGCTCGCTCGTCCGGCCATTGTGACGGATGCGCGGAGCGCGGCGGCCGCAGACGAAGATGCAGCACCGTTGCGTATCCTCATCACCCGTCGCAGCGAGCGCGAAATGCTGATGGATGTGCAGGTGATCCTGCAGGATCTCGGCTTCGAGACCGGCGGCGCCGACGGCTTCGCCGGCCCCCTGACCCGCAGCGCCATTGCCGGCTTCAAGCGCTGGAAGAACCTTTCCCTCAAAGGGCCGCTGATGACGCCGGAATTCCTGAATGCGCTCTATGAGACTGCCGGCAAGCCGCAGCCGCCGGCCGGCCAGATCATGGTGCGGCAGAATTTCGAATCGCTGTTCGAGGCGCCGGTCGGCATCAAGGACCCGCAAATTGCTCTCGGCACGCATTTCTTCACTGTCGACAAAGTCGAGCACAGCGCCGAGACTGCCGAGTGGCTTGGGATAACTCTGCCGAACCAGCTGAGCGATGCAACGATGAAGCGGCTCGGCATCGCAGTCGCCGATGACCCCAATGCCCCGGATGCCACCGCCCGCGCGTTCGACCGCATCGAAATCCCGGCCGATATCCGCGACCGGATCGAGACGCTGATGACCGATGGCACGTCGGTGACGATCAACGACCAGGGCCTTGGACCGGAAACCGGCAAAGGCACCGATTTTGTAACCATCACGCACTCTCAACCCACGATTAGCCAAGCCAAAAATTCCGTGACCAAGCCTCGGCCCGTTCGCCAATCGCAAGCAAGAGCGCAATATCGTTCGATCGGTCTCTATTAAAGGTACGGCGCGCGATCGAAACCGCCGAGCCGGCTCTATACCAGTTCCACGTCGAGGACGCCCGGCGCCGCGCGCAATGCTGCGGCGATTTCCGGCGAGATGCGATATTTCTCTGTCAGTTCCACCTCGATCTCGCGTTTGCCATCATCCTTGATGACGACGAAAGAGACCAGTCCGTCGCCTCGGGCATTCAGATGCCGGGCTACCATCCTCAAAGGCCCTGAATCTCGAACATAGACGCGCAACGCCTTCTGCATCTGCACGGATTTCTCCTCCAGCGACTGGGCCGTCTGGATGCGAAGCCCGATGCCTTCCGGCCGCTCCTCCGCCTGCACGGTAATAAGCAGCGATTTGCCGGGTTCAAGGAGATCGCGGTATTGCGCAAGTCCTTCCGAGAACAGGACGGCCTCGAACTGGCCGGAAGAATCCGAAAACGCCACGATGCCCATCTTGTTGCCGGTGCGGGTCTTGCGCTCCTGGCGGCTCGTCACGGTGCCCGCGAGCTTTCCGAAACTTGCCCCTCCCTTCACCGAGACGGAGAATTCCGCAAAGGTCTGCACCCGCATCTTGGCAAGAATATTTGCATAAGAATCGAGAGGATGAGCAGAGAGATAGAAGCCGAGAACTTGGTACTCGCGCATCAGCTTTTCCGACGGCGTCCACGGATCGAAAGGCGGCAGAACGAGCTTTTCGGGGCCAGAGCTCGCCGACGAGCCGAAGAAATCCGACTGGCCGCTGACTTTCTCCTCCTGGGCGCGCTGCGCATAACCGATGATGCGGTCAAGCCCGCCGATCAATTCGGCACGATCGATGCCGAAGCAATCGAAGGCGCCCGCCGAGATCAGGCTTTCCATGACGCGCCGGTTGATCTGCTTCGGATCGATCCTGAGGCAGAAATCCTCGATGCTCCTGAATGGCCGGTCGCCGCGCACGGCCGTGATATGTTCCACGGCCGAGTCGCCAACACCCTTAATGGCGGCCAGCGCATAAAAGATCTTGTTCTCGCCCGTCTCGAAATGCCTGTAGGAGGTCTGGACGGACGGTGGAATGACGGCAATGCCGAGGCGCCCGGCGTCCTGCCGGAAGTCGTTGAGCTTCTCGGTGTTCGCCATATCGTAGGTCATCGACGCGGCGAGGAACTCGACCGGGTAATGCGCCTTCATATAGGCGGTCTGGTAGGAGACGATCGCGTAGGCCGCCGCGTGCGACTTGTTGAAGCCGTAGTTCGCGAACTTTGCAAGCAGTTCGAAGATGTTGTCGGCCTGCGCCTTGGAGACGCCGTTCTTCACCGCGCCGTCGACAAAGCGCTCGCGCTGCTGGTCCATCTCGGCTTTGATTTTCTTGCCCATGGCACGACGCAAAAGGTCGGCCTCGCCGAGCGAATAGCCTGAGAGCACCTGGGCGATCTGCATGACCTGTTCCTGGTAGACGATGACCCCTTGGGTCTCCTTGAGCAGATAATCGATCATCGGGTGGATCGATTCGATCTCCTCCTCGCCGTGCTTGCGGGCATTATAGGTTGGGATATTCTCCATCGGACCGGGGCGGTAGAGCGCGACCAGCGCGATGATGTCCTCGATGCAGTCCGGCCGCATGCCGATCAGCGCCTTGCGCATGCCGGCACTTTCCACCTGGAACACGCCGACCGTTTCGCCGCGGGAAAGCATCTCATAAGTCTTCTGGTCGTCCAGCGGTATCTTGGCGAGATCGATTTCGATATCGCGCTTCCTGCAAAAATCGACGGCAGTCTTCAGCACCGTCAGTGTCTTCAAACCGAGGAAGTCGAACTTCACCAGGCCCGCCTGCTCCACCCATTTCATGTTGAACTGGGTAACCGGCATGTCCGAACGCGGGTCTCGATACATCGGCACGAGCTTCGAGAGCGGCCGATCGCCGATCACTATGCCAGCGGCATGGGTCGAGGCGTGGCGGTAAAGGCCCTCGATCTTCTGGGCGATGTCGAGAAGGCGCTGGACGACGGGCTCCTTGTCCGCCTCTTCCTGCAGCTTCGGCTCTTCCTCGATCGCCTTCGACAGCGGCGTCGGGTTGGCCGGGTTGTTCGGCACGAGTTTGCAGATCTTGTCGACCTGGCCGTAGGGCATTTCCAGCACACGACCGACGTCGCGCAGCGCGGCGCGCGCCTGCAGCGAACCGAAGGTGATGATCTGCGCCACCTGCTCGCGGCCGTATTTGGCTTGCACGTAGCGGATCACCTCTTCACGGCGGTCCTGGCAGAAATCGATGTCGAAGTCGGGCATCGAGACGCGTTCCGGATTGAGGAAGCGCTCGAAAAGCAGCGAGAAGCGCAACGGGTCAACATCGGTGATCGTCAGCGCGTATGCCACCAACGAACCGGCACCCGAACCGCGGCCCGGGCCGACTGGAATATTGTGCTGCTTTGCCCATTTGATGAAGTCCGACACGATCAGGAAGTAACCCGGGAACTTCATGCGCTCGATAACGCCAAGCTCGAAGTCCAGACGCTCGCGGTAGTCCTGTTCCGTATAGCCGCTCGTCATTCCAAGCGTTGCAATGCGGTTCTCCAGCCCCTCGATCGCCTGACGGCGCAGTTCCGCCGCCTCGGCCCGTTCGGCCTCTTCCGGATCTGCCGTCGCCCCGGTAAAGCGCGGCAGGATCGGCTTTCGCGTCTTCAGGATGAAGGAGCATCGTCGGGCGACCTCGACCGTGTTCTCCAGCGCTTCCGGCAGGTCGGCAAACAGGGCTGCCATTTCAGCCCGGCTTTTCAGATAATGATCAGGCGTCAGACGGAAGCGGTTATCATCCGAAACGATCGCATTATGGGCGACCGCCATCAGCGCGTCATGGGCGTCGTAATCCGCCTTCGACGGGAAGAAAGCCTCGTTCGTTGCGACCAGCGGCAGGTCATGGTCATAGGCAAGAGTCACCATCTTCTGCTCATGCCGCCGGTCAAATGAACCGTGGCGCTGCAGTTCGACATAAATCCGGTCGCTAAAGATTTCCCTCAGCTTCAGCAGCCGCGCCTCGGCAAGCACCGCATTCCCATCCTTCAAGGCCATGTCGACCGGCCCGCCCGAAGCTCCGGTAAGCGCGATCAACCCTTCGGTGCCGCCCTCCTCCAGCCAGGAACTGCAGATATGCACGGCGCCGTGTCCCTCGCCGCTCAGATAGGCGCGGCTGATAAGGTCGACCAGCCTTTCGTAGCCCGCAGCCGTCGCCGCAAGCACGACAATCGCCGGCAGCTTGGCAAGCTGCTGATGGCCGGCGCGTCGCTCTTCCGACTGGTCTTCCATATCGATCGAAAGCTGACAGCCAATGATCGGCTGCAGCCCTTCATCGATCGCCTTCTGGGCAAATTCCAGCGCAACGAAGAGATTGTTCGTGTCGGTGATCGCGATCGCGGGCTGATGATCCGCAACCGCCTTGGAAAGTATCTTCTTGAGCGGCAGTGCCCCTTCAAGAAGCGAATAGGCGGAGTGAACGCGAAGGTGAACGAATTGCGGGCTATCGCCCAACGATTCCGATCCCAATTTTACGTTCGCCGTATCTGCCATGTCCGCGCCTTACCCACTTCATGAATCGGGCTATTTTCCGGTGCGGCTTGCCGAGAGTCCAGTTCAGATTTCCTCGCTCAACGTCTTTCGGATGACGAGGCCTTAAGCGAGACTTCGAGACTTCCCTCACATGGCCATGACGAGCATGGACAGGCTTGCCACGAAGGTGGCGATGGAAGCGAATGCGGCAATGTCACGAAGAATGTCAGTCATCGTCGTCTCCCGTGTTCGTTATGTTTTCAATTTGTTCTCTTTTTGTACAAAAGTCAACAGAAGAACAAAAGGAGAAATCCGGTTTCGGGATTATGGTTAAAATTGGAGAAAAGCCTTTTTCCAAGAGGTTTTGGTGGGCTAGGATTAGCACAACAGACGCAGGAACCTTCCACATGAGAAAACTTGCAATTCTTGTCGCCTATCTCCTTGCCAGCCCGGCGATGGCCGAAGAGGTGATCGATCCCAGCCGAATCGCCGCCGTCGCGACGGGAGATTTTGACCGGGATGGCGACAGCGATCTCGCCATGATCGTGCGTCCGCCACCGAAACACGGCGCGGACGGCAATGGCATCTACATCTATCTCGCCGAACCCTACGAAGGACGGATGACGCTCAAGGCAGCTGCCGCGAACAAAGTGCCCGGCTCGTTTATCTATGCGGGAGAATCGGTTGCAATCGCCGCCTTGCAGAACGGATCAATTCTGGTAACGGCGAAAAACGATACGCCCGGGCAGCGGCATTACGAGATCAGGCTCACGCTTGCCTATCGGAACTCGGATTTCCTGGTGGCGGGCTTCAGCTTTTCGGAGGACGTGCCGGACCCGATCGAATGCGACGTCAACTTGCTGACAGGCAAAGGCAAAGTGAACGGCCAGCCGATCGCCGGCACGCCAGGCGCGGCTCCGGTCGCTCAATGGGAGAACGAGATCGGGCAAGACATCTGCAAGGGGCGATAAGCCGTCTGCCAGCATATTTGCATAGGGGAAACGAGGGGAAGTCCCCCTTGGCGATCACGGTTGTTTTCAGGAGCGGTCGGGACACATCGAGTGCCCCGTATTGAAATTTACAAATGACACGTGACGTATCCCGTTCAGCCAAGTTTTTCCGCGCAACTCCGGTTCCTCTGCGGCGATATGGTCTTACGTCCTTGCACGATGCCCCACGGGGTTGTGTGCGACACACGCGCGACCGACGCAGCGCTGCCGGATCTCTGTGACCGGCACAGGGTAACGGGAATATGGCGCCAATCGCCGGCGCCTAACCGGCCTCACATCTCCACGACCTTGCCGCCCTCAATCGTCACGCGGCGGTCCATGCGGCCGGCAAGTTCGTGGTTGTGGGTGGCGATCAGTGCCGCAAGGCCTGACTGGCGTACCAGCGCCTCCAGCGCATCAAAGACATAGGATGCCGTCTTGGGGTCGAGGTTGCCGGTCGGCTCGTCTGCGAGAAGCACGCGCGGCGCGTTGGCGACCGCGCGGGCGATCGCCACGCGCTGCTGTTCGCCGCCCGACAATTCGGCCGGGCGATGCTCGGCCCGAGGGCCGATGCGCATGTAGTCGAGAAGTTGGGCTGCCCGTTCCTTCGCCTCTGCCTTCGAAAGGCCGGCGATCAGTTGCGGCATCATGATGTTCTCGATCGCCGTGAATTCCGGCAGGAGATGGTGGAACTGGTAGACGAATCCGATCTCCGAGCGGCGAATCGCGGTGCGCTCGTCGTCAGACAAATCGTTACAGGGGCGCCCGCCGATGAAGACCTCGCCGTCATCCGGATGCTCAAGCAGGCCGGCAAGATGCAGCAGCGTCGACTTTCCCGTACCGGACGGCGCGACCAGCGCCACCATTTCGCCGCGCACCAGCTCGAAATCCGCGCCCTTCAGGATCGAAAGCGTGGTGTCGCCCTGGCCGTAGTGACGCTGGACGCCCGAAAGCTGCAAGACAGTTTTGCGTGCCATAAAGGATCGGGACCTATTCGTATCGGAGGGCTTGGACAGGATCGAGCTTCGAGGCCCGCCATGCCGGGAAGATGGTGGCGAGGAAGGAAAGCCCCAACGCCATGACGACCACCGACAACGTCTCGCGGAAGCTCATCTCCGCCGGCAACTGGCTGAGGAAATAGAGTTCCGGATCGAAGAGGACTGTGCCGGAAACCCAGGAGAAGAACTGCCGGATCGATTCGATGTTGAGGCAGACGATGACGCCGAGCACGACGCCGGCGAGCGTTCCGACGATGCCGATCGCGGCCCCGGTCATGAAGAAGATGCGCATGATTGCGCCGGCGCCGGCTCCCATGGTGCGCAGGATCGCAATATCGCTGCCCTTGTCCTTCACCAGCATGATGAGGCCGGAAATGATGTTGAGTGCGGCCACCAGCACGATCAGCGTCAGGATCATGAACATGACGTTGCGTTCCACCTGGAGCGCGGAAAAGAAGGTCTGGTTGCGCTGCCGCCAGTCGGAGATGAATATCTGCCGGCCGGCCGCGGCCTCCACCAATGGCCGGATGCCGTCGACATTGTCGGGATTGTCGACGAAAAGCTCAATCGACTGCACGAGGCCATCGGCATTGAAATAGAGCTGCGACTCTTCAAGCGGCATGTAGATGATCGTCGCGTCATATTCCGACATGCCGATCTCGAAAATGCCGGAGATCGGATAGGATTTCACCCGTGGATTGACGCCCATGGGTGTCACGTCCCCTTCCGGCGAAATCAACGTGATCTGGTCGCCGGCATTCAAGCCGAGCTGGGCCGCAAGCCGCGAGCCGACCAGGACGCCCTGCCCTGAAGCGAAACCGACCAGATCGCCGGACTTGACGTTGCCGGCGACCTCGGTGAGCTTTTCGAGATCTTCCGGACGAACGCCGCGCACAAGCGCGCCTGAACCTGCACCACCGCGGCCGGAAGCCAGCGTCTGGCCTTCCACCAACGGAAGCGCCATCCTGACGCCGGGAACAGCCGCGAATTTCTTGGTGAGCTCGGCATAATCGGTGAACGGCCCGTCGATCGGCTGGACGATCATGTGACCGTTGATGCCGAGGATGCGCGAGATGAGCTCGGTGCGGAAACCGTTCATCACCGCCATGACGATGATGAGGGTGGCGACACCCAGCATGATACCGATGAAGGAAAAGCCGGCAATGACGGAGATGAAGGCCTCGCGGCGGCGCGAACGCAGGTAACGCCAGGCAACCATGCGCTCAAAGGCCGAGAAAGGGCCAGCCGAGGGCGAACGCTCCGCCTTTTCCGCCTCACCATTCGCCGCGACGCTCGCCATGCCGTTTCCTCAATGCCTGACGGTCAAGCCCGCCTTATCCTTGTTCACCGGACCCGCCGGCTTATCGGCCGGCAAGTCTGTTCATCGCCGCTTCGACGGTCAGCGTCTCGCGCTCACCGGTTTTGCGGTCCTTGACCTCGACTTCGCCACCTGCGGCGGAACGGGGTCCGACGATCACCTGAACCGGCACGCCGATCAGGTCGGCGGTCGCGAACTTGGTGCCGGCGCGCTCATCCGTATCGTCGTAGAGCACGTCCTTGCCGACGGTCGTGAGCCCGCCATAAAGCGTCTCGCAGATGCGGTCGCAGGCCTCGTCGCCGGGCTTCATGTTGATGACCACAACGTCGAAGGGCGCGACGGACGCCGGCCAGATGATTCCGTTCTCGTCATGCGATGCTTCGATGATGGCGGGAACAAGGCGGGTCGGGCCGATGCCGTAGGAACCGCCGTGAATAAGGTGTTCCTTGCCATCCGGACCCTGCACCTTTGCCCCCATGGGCTCGGAATATTTCGTGCCGAAATAGAAGATATGGCCAACCTCGATGCCGCGGGCGGACATGCGGTCGGCTTCGGGAATGGCTTTAAAGGCCGCCTCATCGTGCATTTCGGACGTCGCGGCATAGACCGAGGTCCACTTGTCGAAGATCGCCTTCAGCGAGTCGACGTCATTGAAATCGGTGTCGATGCCGGGGATTTCGAAGTTCACGAAATCCTTGTGGGAGAACACTTCCGACTCGCCGGTATCGGCCAGGATGATGAATTCGTGGCTGTGGTTGCCGCCAATGGGGCCGGTATCGGCACGCATCGGGATCGCCCGCAATCCCATGCGCGAGAACGTGCGCAGATACGCGGCGAACATGCGGTTATAGGAGTGGATCGCGTCTTCCTTCGTCAGGTCGAAGGAATAGGCGTCCTTCATCAGGAACTCACGCGAGCGCATGGTGCCGAAGCGCGGGCGGATCTCGTCGCGGAACTTCCATTGGATGTGATAGAGGTTGAGCGGCAGGCTCTTGTAGGACTTGATGTAGGAACGGAAAATATCCGTCACCATCTCCTCGTTGGTCGGCCCAAAGAGCATGGCGCGGTCTTGCCGGTCCTTGATGCGCAGCATTTCGGCGCCGTAGTCATTGTAGCGACCGCTTTCGATCCACAGGTCAGACGACTGGATCGTCGGCATCATGATTTCAAGCGCCCCTGCCCGGTCCTGCTCCTCCCGGATAATCGCGCAGACCTTGTCGAGCACACGTTTTCCCAGCGGCAGCCAGGAATAGATCCCTTGGCTCTGCTGGCGGATCATGCCCGCACGCAGCATCAGCCGGTGGGAGACGATTTCCGCTTCCTTGGGATTTTCCTTCAGGATGGGCATGAAATAACGGGTGAGGCGCATCGAAATTTCCGAGGGTTGCCAGCCTATCCCTTGTCTGATCAGGAATCGGCCATTTCTGGAGTAATATTGCGAGGGTACATAGCCGTTCCGCGTTCTCAAGGGAACCCGCCCCCGCATGAATCGCCTGGATGTTCGCGATTGTGCGCCTGCCACTGCAGATCGCCCAAAAGTGGGGATTTCGTGGCAAGCGTGCGACATTTTTGTCAACTGAAAAATTTTACCCGACTGTGTCAAAAATACAAAAAAATCGGATGACAAAGCCCAACCTTTGAGCTAGGTTCAGCTCACAAAAGAGGCAAGGAGTTCAAATTCTTGCCATTTCGCGGTCAAGTCTTGGGAGGATCAGATCTTAGGCGCGCTTGTTCGCTGCCCCGGCAACGGTGAAGGATCACGCGGAACTAAAACAAGGCTTAACCGCCTTGTTTTTTTTTGCTTTCTCGAAGCCCTGCCTGTTTTGGCCCCGACGGACTGCGCCTCCTATGCCCGCCCAGCATGACAGGAAGATGACAGGTTCCCGTGCTTTTCTGTCCTATTCGAAACTCGGCACGATGACCGGGATATCGGCAATGCCGAAGCCGAAATATGCCGAGACGAGGTGATAGGCCGCATAGAGCACGGCGGAAATCACCGTCGTCAGCAGGATGACGCGGCCGCCGCGGAATTTCGCCGGCGCGCTTTCGACCGTTCCGGTCGTCACCTCGCCCTCCTCCTGCTGGCTGCGATAGCCGAGCGGCAGAACAATGAAGAGCACGGTCCACCAGAGAATGAAATAGATGGCGGCGACCGTCAGGAGGGACATGAGTTGATTTCCGGTTTCAGTTCAGAGAGCGGCGTTATAGGCTGAAAGACAGCAAAGCTCAAACGGGGGCCCGGGGACGCGATGCCGCACCGGATAGTCCGGAGGCAACCTGCCCTCGCTCCCTAAAGGGGCAATTCCACTGTAATCTTTCCCGATGTGATAATGCCGCCGATCAGCGTTGGCAGGCCATTTTGAATGCGGCAGGGCCGACTGTGCACAGTCACCCAAACGGGAGCGGAGTTCTTACGAAGAAGTCTGTGAGAACTCTGGAACGGCGAAGCATTGAGTATCGACTTGTGCTTCTTCTCAGCAAATTCCGGAAGGTCATCAGGATGAACAAGGCTTACATATTCCAACAACCTGATCCCGTCATTCATTTCCTCCTTTGGAAAACCCATGATATTTGCCGCCTTGACATCACCCCACAACAGATCCAGCGCCACATCATAAGTAAAAATTCCACTCTCCAGTAAAGTATCATATTTTCTGCGGGATAATTGGTCCATGAGGTGTCCCTACTCATGACAGGCGATTTATAAATACTATAACGGGCTTCAGGATAAAGGAAGGCAGAGCCAGCCGGGGACAATCAGCTGCGGTTCGTCGCAAGATCAGACCTGTTCGAGCTCAACCAAGGTGCCGTTGAAATCCTTGGGGTGTAGAAACAACACCGGCTTGCCGTGGGCGCCTGTCTTGGGATTGCCGTCGCCGAGCACGCGGGCACCGCCGGCTTTCAGTCGATCCCGGGCTGCGATGATGTCCTCCACCTCGTAGCAGATATGGTGCATGCCGCCTGACGGGTTCTTCTCCAGAAAGGCGGCAATCGGGGAATCCGCCCCCAACGGTTCGAGCAGTTCCACCTTGGTGTTCGGAAGCTCGACGAAGACGACAGTCACGCCATGTTCCGGCAGCGCCTGGGCCTGCGAGACGCGGGCACCGAGCGTATCACGGTAGGTGGTCGTGGCCGCCGCCAGATCCGGCACGGCGATGGCGATATGGTTGACGCGTCCGAGCATGTGGTGTCCTCCGAGTTTGGTGTTGCGAGCCCCTCACTTTCGATTTCTGAAACTTAGCCTTCGGCTAAGATTTTGAAATCGCTTTCTCTCCCGCAAGGAGAGAGATAACCGTGCCGCGCCGATTTTTCAGGAGAGGGGCAATCCGCCCACCCCTCACAACCTCGTCACGAACACCGTCACGACCGGCTTCTTGCCCCAGGCCTCGTTGGCAGCGGCGCGCACCGCGCGGCGAACCGCCTCCCGCAACATATCGAGGTCCTTGCGACGGCCTCGCGGAATGCTCTCGACCGCGCCGAGCACCGCGTCATAGAGCGTATCCTCCATTGCCTCCCCTTCGTCGTCGAGTTCCGGCAGGCCGAAGGCGACGACATCCGGATCGGTCAGGAAATCGTAGCGGTTGTCGAGCAGCACATTGACCGAGACATGTCCGACATAGGAGAGCTTGCGGCGATCGCCAATTCCCATTTCGTCGAAGTCGCCAATCAGCTTGCCGTCCTTGAAGATGCGGCCATGCGGCGCCTCGTCGACCACCTCCGCGGGACCCGGCGCAAGCCGCAGAATATCGCCGTTCCGAACACGCGGGATCGTTTTGATGCCGGCGGATGCCGCAAGCTCGGCCTGCGCCATCAGGTGAGCTGCCTCGCCATGCACCGGCACGAGGATCTGCGGCCGGGTCCATTCGTACATCTTCAGGAGCTCATTGCGGCGCGGATGACCGGAGACATGCACCAGCGCATCCGAATCCGTCACCACGTTGATGCCTTGCTCGATCAAGCCGTTCTTGATCTCGATGATCGCCTTTTCGTTGCCGGGAATGGTGCGCGAGGAGAAAACCACCGTGTCGCCGGATGCCAGCGCCACGTTACGCATCTCGTCGCGGGCGATCTTGGCAAGTGCGGCGCGCGGTTCGCCCTGGCTGCCGGTCAGGATGACGACGATCTTGTCGCGCGGGATATAGCCGTACTCGTCCTCGGCGATGAAGGGTTTCAAGCCCTCCATCAGGCCGACATCGCGGGCGACGTCGACGACACGCTTCAGAGAGCTGCCGAGCAGCAACACCTCGCGACCGGCAGCTTCGGCGGCCTGGGCGACCGAACGGATGCGGCCGACATTCGAGGAGAAGGTGGTGATCGCCACCCTGCCCTCGGCTCCCTCGATGATCTTGCGCAGGCCTTCCGAAACTTCTTCTTCCGACGGAGACACGCCATCGCGCATGGCGTTGGTCGAATCGCACATCACAGCCAGAACGCCTTCGTCGCCAAGCGCACGGAAGCGAACCTCGTCTGTCAGCGGGCCAAGCGAGGGAGCATAATCGATCTTCCAGTCGCCGGTGTGGACCACATTGCCGAGCGGCGTGCGAATGACAAGCGACATGGGCTCGGGAATGGAGTGGTTGACGCCAACCCCTTCGATCTGGAACGGGCCGACCGTGATGCGGTCGCCTGCTTTGAAGATCGTTACCGGAATATCGGCCCGCGACCCCTCGTAATTGCGTTTCGCCTCCAGCATGCCGGCCGTAAAGGGCGAGGCATAGACCGGCACGTTGAGGCCCGGCCAGAGATCGTTCAGCGCGCCGTAGTGATCCTCGTGCGCATGGGTGATGATGATCGCCTTGAGGTTATGGCGCTCGCCGGCGAGATAGCGGATGTCCGGCAGAACGAGATCGACGCCCGGCAGGTCCGGCCCTGGAAAGGTGACGCCGCAATCGACCATGATCCACTGGCGCTTCTGCGGCGTTCCATAGCCGTAGAGGGCGAGGTTCATGCCGATCTCACCCACGCCGCCAAGCGGCAGAAACACCAGTTCTTCCTGTTTTGCCATTTCTTCTCTTATTCCGTTCTCTCGAAAAATACATCACCTGCGGCGATCGGAAGAACTCCGCCCGCGCCTGTATCAAGCATCAAAAATCCCTTGTCATCGATACCTGCGAATGTTCCAACAAGCGAGCGGTCGGAGAGGTTGACGGTGATTTTTTCGCCGATGCCGCAGGCGATCTGCCGCCAGCGCTCGCAGATGATCGTTATGCCGCCCCCCTCATCCCACGCTTCAAGAATACTTGCCATCTCTCTGTAAAGATGCGCAAAAATCTCTTCCGGTGAAATTCCGGCGCCATGATCGACAAGGCGTGTGACGCCATAGGGCGCGCTATCCGGCATGTGGCGGATGTTGATCCCTATGCCGATGACCACCGCGCGGCGGCCATCCGGCAGGCTTTCACCTTCCAGAAGAATGCCACAGGTCTTCCTGCGGCCGATCAGGATGTCGTTCGGCCATTTGACCTCGAGGGCTTCGCTGCCGGGCGGCAATACGGCCTTCACGGTCGCATGGACGGCGACGGCGACCGCAAGCGGCAGAGATGCAAGCCGCTCAGGTGGTGCCGGGTCGATCAGCAGCAGTGAAGCATAGAGATTGCCGGGCTCCGAAGTCCATGCCCGTCCGCGTCGGCCCCGGCCGGCCGTCTGGCGTCTTGCCGTGATCCATAACAAACCGGAATCGCCCGCGCGGGCGCGGGCGAGACATTCGCTATTGGTGGACCCTACCTCGCTCAGTGCCTCATGGCGAAACGCGTCGAGCGAGAAGCGTCCAGTCCTGCGAGCCATCCTCAGAAGAAGGACTTGGCGGCAGCGTTCGCCGCACTGCCGATCGGCCCGCCGAACAGCACATAGGCCGTGACGAAGAGGCCGGAGAGACCGAAGACCAGGCGCAGTTCACCGGAGATGCGGGCGAATTCGCCCTTGGCTTCATCGAACCACATCAGCTTGACGATGCGCAGGTAATAATAAGCGCCCACCACCGAGGTCAAAACGCCGATGACTGCCAGCGCATAGAGCTTGGCTTCGATCGCCGCCACGAAGACAAAATACTTGGCGAAGAAGCCGGCCAGCGGCGGAATGCCCGCCATCGAGAACATCAGCGCCGTCAACACCACCGCCATGAAGGGCTTGGTCGATGCCAGGCCGGCGAGATCGTCGACGTTCTCGACGCTGTCGCCTTCCTTGCGGCGCATTGCCATGATGCAGGCGAAGCAGCCGAGCGTCATGACCATGTAGATCGCCATGTAGAGCGTCACGCCGGAAACGCCGGACTCGGTGCCCGCGGCAACGCCGACAAGCGCATAACCCATGTGACCGATCGAGGAATAGGCCATCAGCCGCTTGATGTTGCGCTGGCCGATCGCCGCGAACGAGCCGAGCAGCATAGAGGCGATCGACACGAAGACGATAATCTGGCGCCAATCGGCGACGATCGGCAGAAAGGCGTCGGAGACGATACGCACGAGGATCGCCATCGCCGCAACCTTGGGGCCGGCAGCGAAGAAAGCCGTGACCGGGGTCGGCGCACCTTCATAAACGTCCGGCGTCCACATGTGGAACGGCACGGCCGAGATCTTGAAGCAGGCACCGGCGAGCACAAAGACCATGCCGAAGACGAGGCCGAGGTGCCGCGTCTCGGAAGAGAGAACACCAGCGATCTGGTCGAAGCCGGTATTGCCGGTAAAGCCGTAGACCAGCGACATGCCATAGAGCATCATGCCGGAGGAAAGCGCGCCAAGCACGAAATATTTCAGGCCGGCTTCCGTCGAGCGCAGGCTATCGCGATTGATGGCGGCGACGACATAAAGCGCCAGCGACATCAGTTCCAGCGCGAGGTAGAATGCGATGAGGTCGTTCGCCGAGATCAAGAGCAGCATGCCGAGAGTGGAGAGCACAAGCAGAACCGGAAACTCGAAACGGTCGAGTTGTTCGGAGCGGGCGTGTCCCACCGACATGATCATCGCGACGAGCGAACCGATCAGGGCAAGGACCTTCATGAAGCGCGCGAACGGATCAAGCTTGAACGCGCCGCCATAGGCTTCGCCGTCGGCCGGCATGAAGATGAGCCAGAGGCCGGCAACGGCAAGCAGTGCCACCGCAAGTCCCGTCACCGTCGGCGCGGACTTCTCGCCGGAGAAAACGCCGATCATCAGGAGAGCGAGCGCACCCACGGCCAGAATAATCTCCGGCATGGAGAGCTGCAGGCTTAGGGAGAGTGTTTCAGCGGTCATGTCCAGTCGTGTCCCGTCTCAGTGCACGTTCAGTGCAAGGTCTTTCGCCGCCTGCAGGGCTGCGGAATAGTTGTTCACCATCAGGTCCACGGAAGCTCTCGTCGCATCGAAGATCGGCGCGGGATAGAAGCCGTAGAAGATGGTAACCGCGATCAGCGGATAGAGGATGAGCTTTTCGCGGGCGGAAAGGTCAAGGAGCGCCTTCAGGCTTTCCTTTTCCAGTGCTCCGAAGATCACCCGGCGATAGAGCCACAGTGCATAGGAAGCCGACAGGATGACGCCGGTCGCCGCAAACAGCGCAACCCAGGTATTGACCCGGAAGACGCCGATGATCGTCAGGAATTCGCCGATGAAGCCCGACGTGCCCGGTAAGCCGACATTCGCCATCGTGAAGATCATGAAGGCGACGGCATATTTCGGCATGTTGTTGACGAGGCCGCCATAGGCCGCAATCTCGCGGGTGTGGAGCCGGTCATAGACAACGCCGACGCAGAGGAAGAGCGCGCCGGAGACGATGCCGTGCGACAGCATCTGGAAGAGCGCGCCCTGCAGGCCCTGAACATTCGCCGCGAAGATACCCATGGTGACGTAGCCCATGTGGGCGACCGACGAATAGGCGATCAGCTTCTTGATATCGACCTGCATCATCGCCACCAGCGAAGTGTAGATGATCGCCAGCACCGACAGCGTAAAGACGAAGGGCGCAAAGTATTCGGACGCCAGCGGGAACATGGCGAGCGAGAAGCGCACGAAGCCGTAACCGCCGAGCTTCAGCATGACGCCAGCCAGGATGACCGAGCCCGCGGTCGGTGCCTGAACGTGTGCGTCCGGAAGCCAGGTATGCACCGGCCACATCGGCATCTTGACCGAGAAGGCTGCGAAACAGGCGAGCCAGAGCCAGGTCTGCATACCGGCCGGGAAGCCGTATTTCAGGAGCTCGGTGATGTCGGTCGTACCGGCCTGCCAGTACATGGCGATGATGGCGAGCATCATCAGCACCGAACCCAGCAGCGTATAAAGGAAGAACTTGTAGGATGCGTAGACGCGATCCTTGCCGCCCCACACACCGATGATGACGAACATCGGGATGAGCGTCGCTTCGAAGAAGACGTAGAAAAGCACGACATCGAGCGCGACAAAGACGCCGACCATGACCACTTCCAGAAGCAGGAAGGCGATCATGTATTCCTTGAGGCGCTTTTGGACCGACTCCCAGCTCGCGAGCACGCAGAACGGCATCAGGAAGGTCGTCAGGATGACGAAGAGCATGGAAATGCCGTCGACGCCGAGATGATAGGAAATGCCGGTGCCGAGCCAGGCATGCTTCTCGATCATCTGGAAACCGGGATTCGAGTTGTCGAAGCCGAACCAGATGAAGAGCGAGACGACAAACGTGAAGATCGTCGTGAACAGCGAGACGTTCAGGATGTTGCGGCGGCCGTAGGGGCCGTCCTCCCGCGTCAGCAACAGGAGAAGAACGCCGACCAGCGGCAGGAAGGTGACCGTCGAGAGAATTGGCCAGTCGGTCATTAGATTGAGCTCCCGAGCATCATCCAGGTGACGAGGGCGGCAATGCCGATCAGCATCGCGAACGCATAATGATAGAGGTAACCGGATTGCAGCTTGACCACCCGGTTGGTGACGTCGACCACGCGGGCGGCAATCCCGTTCGGGCCGTAGGTATCGATGACGCCGATATCACCCTTCTGCCACAGGAACCGGCCAATCGCCTTCGCGGAACGGACGAAAAGGAAATCGTAGATCTCGTCGAAATACCACTTGTTGAGCAGGAACTCGTAGAGGACCTTCTGCGATTCGGCGAGGCGGCGCGGCAGCGACGGCGACTTGATGTAGAAGTACCAGGCGGTGACGAAGCCGATTGCCATGGCGATGAAGGGGCTCCACTTCACCAGCGTCGGCACGTGATGGAACTCCTCCAATATCTCGTTTTCCGGCAGCGTGAAGATCGCGCCCTTCCAGAACTCGGCATATTCGTGGCCGAAGAAGTAGCCTTCGAAAAGCACGCCGGCGAGAACCGCGCCGATGGCGAGCACGTAGAGCGGCACCAGCATCACGCTCGGTGATTCATGCACATGGTGCATGACGTCGGCGGATGCGCGCGGCTTGCCGAAGAAGGTCAGGAAGGCCAGACGCCACGAATAGAAGCTCGTGAAGAGTGCCGCGATCACCAGAAGGGCAAAGGCGAAGCCGGAAACCACCGAATGGGAAGCATAGGCGGATTCGATGATCACGTCCTTGGAGAAGAAACCGGCGAAACCGAACATGGTGCCGGGGATGCCGACACCCGTCAGCGCCAGTGTGCCGATCGTCATCATCCAGAAGGTGATCGGGATATGCGTGCGCAGACCGCCCATGTAGCGCATGTCCTGCTCGCCGTCGACGGCATGGATGACCGAACCTGCGCCGAGGAAGAGCAGCGCCTTGAAGAAGGCGTGCGTGAAAAGGTGGAAGATCGCCGCGCCATAGGCCCCTACCCCGAGCGCCACGAACATGTAGCCGAGCTGCGAGCAGGTGGAATAGGCAATCACGCGCTTGATGTCGTTCTGGACGAGGCCGACGGTCGCCGCAAAGAAGGCAGTGATCGCGCCGATGAGCGTCACGACAGTGAGCGCATCGGGCGACAGTTCGAAAAGCGGCGACATGCGGGCGACCAGGAAGACGCCGGCGGTGACCATCGTGGCAGCATGGATGAGGGCCGAGACCGGAGTCGGGCCTTCCATGGCGTCCGGCAGCCAGGTGTGCAGCAGGAACTGCGCCGACTTGCCCATGGCGCCCATGAACAGCAGCAGGCAGACGGCGGTGATTGCACCAGCCTTGTCGAGCGGCATGCCGAAGAAGTTGACGATGACCTCAGTCGCCTCCGGCGAGCCTTCCGGCGGCAGGTAGGTGGCAGCCGCAGCGAAGATCGTTTCGAGATTGATCGAGCCGAAAAGCACGAAAACGCCGGCAATGCCGAGCACGAAGCCGAAGTCGCCGACGCGGTTGACGATGAATGCCTTCATCGCGGCAGCCGAAGCCGACGGCTTCTTGTACCAGAAACCGATGAGCAGGTAGGACGCCAGACCTACGCCTTCCCAGCCGAAGAACATCTGGGCGAGGTTGTCCGACGTGATCAGCATCAGCATCGCGAAGGTGAAGAGCGAGAGATAGGCAAAGAAGCGCGGCCGGTGCGGATCATGATGCATGTAGCCGATCGAATAGACATGCACGAGCGACGAGACCGTGTTGACGACCACGAACATGACCGCCGTCAGCGTATCGACACGGAAGGCCCATTCGACATCGATGCCGCCGGACTGGATCCAGCGCATCACCGGAACCTTGATCACCTCGCCCGCCTCGCCATGCGCGAGCGCCACATTGAAGAAGACGATCCAGGACAGAGCGGCCGCGATGAGCATCAGGCCGGAGGTGATGTATTCGGAGGCCTTGGCACCGATCTGGCGGCCGAACAGGCCGGCGATCAGGAAGCCGATCAGGGGAAGGAAGACGATTGCCTTGTAGATCATAACCTGATCAGCCCTTCATCATATTGACGTCTTCAACGGCGATCGAACCGCGGTTGCGATAGAAGACGACGAGAATTGCAAGACCGATCGCAGCCTCCGCGGCCGCGACGGTCAGGATGAACAATGCGAAGACCTGGCCGACGATGTCGTTCAGGAAGGAGGAAAAGGCCACCATATTGAGGTTGACCGAAAGCAGTATGAGTTCGACCGACATCAAGATGATGATGACGTTCTTGCGGTTCAGGAAGATGCCGAAGACGCCAAGCATGAAGAGGATGGCGCTGACCGTGAGATAATGGGAAAGTCCGATTTCCATTTTTCTATTCCTTTTCCGCCTCAGACGCCCTGACCCGACTTGACCTTGACCACCTCGACGCCAGTGGCGGGCGTGCGGCCCACCTGCTTCGAAATATTCTGCCGCTTGATGTGGGTGCGGTGACGCAGCGTCAGCACGATCGCGCCGATCATCGCGACCAGAAGCACCAGCCCGGCGATCTGGAAGAAGTAGACATAGTTCGTATAAAGCACGTCGCCGAGGGCCGCTGTGTTGGTGCGTTCGGCCGGGTTCGGGATCGGCATGGTGATCGCCTTGGCTGCATCCGGGGTCAGCACGCTGCCGCCGATGACCACGATCAGCTCTGCCGCCACGATGAGCCCGATCAGGATGCCGATCGGCGCATATTGCAGCACGCCGGAGCGCAGTTCCGAAAAATCGATGTCGAGCATCATGACGACGAAGAGGAACAGGACCGCAACCGCGCCGATATAGACGACCAGCAGGATCATCGCCAGGAATTCGGCACCGGTCAGCAGAAAGAGGCCGGCCGCGTTAAAGAAGACCAGGATGAGGAAGAGCACCGAGTGAACCGGGTTCCTGGCCGAGATGACCATGAACGCCGACGCCACCGCGACGAACGCGAAGAGATAAAAGAAGATAGCCTGCAGACCCATCGTGGTGCCTTTTCGTCCCTCACCGGAAGCAGGGCGGAGGCCCCTTCCCGTCGAAACCCGACGGCATGACACGCGCCGGGCATTTCATCCAGATGTCACCGGCACATTGCCCGTTGGTTGGGGCGGTCCCGGTCGAATGCGCCCGCCTTAACGGTAGGGCGCATCCATTGCGATATTGCGGGCGATCTCCCGCTCCCAGCGGTCGCCGTTTTCCAGAAGCCGCGCCTTGTCGAAATAGAGTTCTTCGCGCGTTTCGGTCGAGAATTCGAAGTTCGGCCCCTCGACGATCGCGTCGACCGGGCAGGCCTCCTGGCAGAAGCCGCAATAGATGCACTTCACCATGTCAATGTCGTAACGCACCGTGCGGCGGGTGCCGTCGTTGCGGCGCGGACCCGCCTCGATGGTGATCGCCTGGGCAGGACAGATCGCTTCGCAGAGCTTGCAGGCGATGCAGCGCTCTTCGCCGTTCGGGTAACGGCGCAGCGCATGCTCGCCGCGGAAGCGCGGGGAGACAGGCCCTTTTTCAAACGGATAATTGATCGTCGCCTTCTGCTTGAAGAAGTAACGCATCGACAAGAAGAAGGCGCCGACGAACTCCTTCAGGAACAGGGAATTCACGGCTTGTCCGAGACCTGCCATCTTTATTCTCCAATGGTGCCAAAAGCTTGGATGGTCATCTTCATGCCCATCCCGTCAGCTTCAGCACGAATGCGGTGATGACGACCATGGCGAGCGACAGCGGCAGGAAAACCTTCCAGCCGAGGCGCATAAGCTGGTCGTAACGGTAGCGCGGCACAAAGGCCTTCACCATGGCGAACATGAAGAAGACGAGCGTTGCCTTCAGCACGAACCAGATAATGCCCGGCACCCAGTTGAGGATCGCGATATCGACCGGCGGCAGCCAGCCACCCAGAAACAGGATGGTCGTCAGCGAGCACATCAGCACGATCGCCGCATATTCGCCGAGCATGAACATCATGTATGGGGTCGAGCCGTATTCCACCATGAAGCCGGCGACGAGTTCCGATTCCGCTTCGGGAAGGTCGAAGGGAGGACGATTGGTTTCCGCCAACGCCGAGATGAAGAAGACGATGAACATCGGGAAGAGCGCCAGCCAGTGCCAGTCCAGGAAGGAGTTGGGCAGGCCGATCATCGTGCCGAGGCCGTCCTTCTGCGCATAGACGATATCCGAGAGGTTCAGCGAGCCGACGCAGAGCAGCACGGTAACGATGACGAAGCCGATCGAGACTTCGTACGAGACCATCTGCGCGGCCGAACGCAGCGCGCCAAGGAACGGATATTTTGAGTTCGATGCCCAGCCGCCCATGATGATCCCATAGACTTCGAGCGAGGAGATCGCGAAGACGTAAAGGATGCCGACGTTGATGTTGGCGATAACCCAGCCGTCCGCGAGCGGGATGACCGCCCAGGTAGCGAGCGCCAAGGTCACGGCGACCAGCGGAGCGAGCAGGAAGACGCCCTTGTTGGCACCGGCCGGAATGATCGGCTCCTTGAAGACGAATTTCAGAAGATCGGCAAAGGACTGGAAGAGGCCGAAAGGACCGACGACGTTAGGCCCGCGGCGAAGCTGCACGGCCGCCCAGATCTTGCGGTCGGCAAGCAGGATAAAAGCGATGAAGACGAGCAGGCAGACCAGCAGCAGAAGCGACTGCCCGATCATGACGATCGCCGGCCAGACGTAGATCGAAAAGAACGGATCCATGTTCAAATTACTCCGCCGCAGCCTGGAAATTGTTGCGAGCCAATGCCGAGCATTCGGCCATGACCGCCGAAGCGCGGGCGATCGGGTTCGTCAAATAGAAGTCTTTGATCGGAGACGCAAACCCCGACTTCGACATCTCACCTTCTTTTTGGCCGAGTGCGGCAATTTCGTTCACGGAACCCGGCGCGATCTCGTCGATAGCGGCGAAATGCGGATAGGCTTCATAGAGCTTCGCACGCAGTGCGGAAAGCGCGTCGAAGGGCAGCTTCTTTCCGAGCACGTCGGACAGCGCACGCAGGATCGCCCAGTCCTCGCGGGCCTCACCCGGCGCGAAACCGGCGCGAGTGCCCATCTGCACACGGCCTTCAGTGTTGACCCAGGTGCCTGACTTTTCCGTATAGGCGGCACCCGGAAGGATGACGTCGGCATTATGGGCGCCTGCATCACCATGGCTGCCGATATAAACGGTGAACCTGGCGCCCTTCTTCGAGAAGTCGAGCTCATCGGCGCCGAGCAGGAAGAGGACATCCATGCCGGCCAGCATCTTTGCCGCATTCGCGCCGTTGGCGCCCGGCACGAAGCCGAGGTCGAGACCGCCGACGCGAGCGGCCGCGGTGTGCAGCACGGCAAAACCGTTCCAGTCTTCCGTCAGCGCGCCCACAGAGCCAGCGAGCTGTGCGGCAGCCGCGAGGACCGCCGCGCCATCCGGGCGGGCCAAAGCCCCCTGCCCTACGATGATCATCGGGTCCTTGGCATTGCGCAGCTTGTCGACGAAGCTGTTGGCACCCGTTTCCAGATCACGCAGCGTTTCCGGACCGGCGCCGAGATAATCGTAGACATAGCGCAGCTCACTCACCTCTCCGATCACGCCGATCGGGAAGTTGCCGCGGCGGAAGCGCTTGCGGATGCGGGCGTTGAGCACGGCCGCTTCGAGGCGCGGATTGGCACCGATGAGGAGCAGCGCGCCGGCCTGTTCGATACCCTCGATCGTGGGGTTGAAGATGTAGCTTGCACGGCCGAGCGACGGATCAAGCGCCGTCCCGTCCTGCCGACAGTCGAGGTTTTCCGATCCGAGCGAGCGGATCAGCTCCTTCAGCGCATACATTTCCTCGACAGATGCCAGGTCACCGGCGATCGCGCCGATCTTGTCGGCGGAGGTTGCCGACACCGCGGCTTTGATCGCGCCGAAGGCTTCGCTCCAGGAGGCCGCCGCCAGACGGCCGTTCTTGCGGACATAAGGCCGGTCGAGGCGCTGCGTCTTCAAACCGTCCCAGATGAAGCGGGTCTTGTCGGAGATCCACTCCTCGTTCACCTGCTCGTTGACACGCGGCATGATGCGCATGACTTCACGACCGCGGGTATCGACACGGATCGCCGAACCGACCGCGTCCATCACGTCGATCGATTCCGTCTTGTTCAATTCCCAGGGACGGGCCGTGAAGGCGAAGGGCCGCGAGGTGAGCGCACCGACCGGGCAAAGGTCAATCACATTGCCCTGCAGCTCAGAGGTCATCGCCTGTTCGAGATAAGTGGTGATCTCGGCATCCTCGCCGCGGCCGATAAGGCCGAGCTCCGAAATGCCGCCGACTTCGGTCGTAAAGCGGACGCAGCGCGTGCAATGGATGCAGCGGTTCATCACCGTCTTCACGAGCGGGCCGATATACTTGTCCTCGACGGCGCGCTTGTTTTCCGTATAGCGCGAGCTGTCGATACCGAAGGCCATGGCCTGGTCCTGCAGATCGCATTCGCCGCCCTGGTCGCAGATCGGGCAATCGAGCGGATGGTTGATCAGCAGGAATTCCATCACGCCTTCGCGGGCCTTCTTGACCATCGGCGTGTTGGTGAAGACTTCCGGCAATTCGCCGTTCGGGCCGCCGCGGACGTCGCGCACGCCCATGGCGCAGGAGGCTGCCGGCTTCGGCGGGCCGCCCTTCACCTCGATCAGGCACATGCGGCAATTGCCCGCAACCGAAAGACGCTCGTGGAAACAAAAGCGCGGAACCTCGGCGCCGGCTTCCTCGCACGCCTGGAGCAGCGTGAAATGATCCGGGACCTCGATTTCCTTGCCGTCTACCTTCAGCTTTGCCATCGTATCACTTACGTCCTCAGTTCCATCCCTCGGACCCGAAGGTCGGGGACATATCTCTTATTTCAACAGGGCTTTCGCCTGGCTGACCCAATCGTCCCGCCTGATGCGTCCCTCGAAACCCAATTCCTTGTCGAAGCGGGCGATATCGGCATCCGTCCAGGCAGCAATCTGCGCCAGGCTCGTGACACCCATGCCCTTCAAAACCCCTTCCAGCTTCGGCCCGATGCCGGAAATCCGCTTCAGATCGTCGGCACCGGAAACGGCGACCGCCTTCGCTGCCGGCTTGCGTTTCGCCGCAGCCTTGGCCGGTGCCTTCGCCGCAACCTTGGGCTTTTCCGGGGGCTCCACCGCAACCGGCTTCACAGCCGGCTTCTTCGCGGCGGCGGGCGCCGCCCCCTTGCGGACCGGCTTTGCCTTCGGCCTGGTGGCGGCCGGCGCAGATTCGGTAACGGCAGGAGCGGTCGGCTCGGCGACGGCGGAGGCTTTTTGCGGGGCCGACGCTTCGGCCGGCGGAGGCTCCTGTGGCGTCGCCTGACGATTGGCCGCTTCCATCGCGCCCTGCAGCGTACCGAAGAAGGCGCTCGCCATCTGGCTGGCAAGGCCGAAACCGATCGCAGTCGCGGCCGCCATTGCTGCGGCCGATTGTGCAAACAGCGGATTGAGCTTCAGCGCCTCGGAAAAATCAGACAGGCGCGCAGGATCATGCGCCGGATGATCCGCCGCCTTCCGATCCTGATCCTTGTCCGTCTTCGTCACGTTCTTACTCCGCAGCTTCCATGACTGCGCCATGATCCATGGCGTTATAAGTATACTGATCGATGCGTGCCTCGATCTCCGCGCGGAAGTTGCGGATAAGGCCCTGGACCGGCCAGGCGGCCGCATCGCCCAGCGCACAGATGGTGTGGCCTTCGATCTGTTTGGACACTTGGAAGAGCATGTCGATCTCGCGCTTCTGCGCATTGCCCTTGACCATGCGCTCCATGACGCGCCACATCCAGCCGGTTCCTTCGCGGCAGGGTGTGCACTGGCCGCAGCTTTCGTGCTTGAAGAAGGCAGAAAGGCGGGCGATCGCCTTGATGATATCGGTCGACTTGTCCATGACGATGACGGCGGCCGTGCCGAAGGACGACTTCTTGTCGCGCATGCCGTCGAAGTCCATGATCGCGTCGTCCATGTCCTCGCCCCTGATGACCGGGCAAGATGCACCACCTGGGATGACGCCGAGCAGGTTGTCCCAGCCGCCGCGGATACCGCCGGCATGTTTTTCGATCAGTTCGCGGAACGGTATGCCCATCGCCTCTTCGACCGTGCAGGGCTTGTTCACGTGGCCCGAGATCATGAAGAGCTTGGTTCCGACATTGTTCGGGCGGCCGATCGAGGAGAACCAGCCGGCGCCGCGGCGCAGGATGGTCGGCGCGACAGCGATCGATTCGACGTTGTTGACCGTCGTCGGGCAGCCGTAGAGGCCCATGTTGGCCGGGAACGGAGGTTTCAGGCGCGGCTGCCCCTTCTTGCCTTCCAGGCTTTCGAGCAGCGCGGTCTCTTCGCCGCAAATATATGCGCCGGCACCGTGATGGACATAGATGTCGAAATCCCAGCCGAGCTTGGTGTTCCTGCCGAGCAGGCCAAAATCATAGCACTCGTCGATCGCCGCCTGCAGCGCTTCACGCTCACGCATATATTCGCCGCGCACATAGATATAGGCTGTATGGGCACCCATGGCGAAACCGGCGATCACGCAGCCTTCGATCAGCGTATGCGGATCGTGGCGCATGATTTCGCGGTCCTTGCAGGTGCCGGGCTCCGATTCGTCGGCATTGACCACGAGATAATGCGGCCGGCCGTCGCTCTCCTTCGGCATGAAGGACCATTTGAGGCCGGTCGGGAAGCCGGCACCACCACGTCCGCGAAGGCCGGACGCCTTCATCTCGTTGATGATCCAGTCCCTGCCCTTTTCGAGGATCTCCTTGGTGCCGTCCCAATGGCCGCGGCTCATCGCGCCTTTGAGCGACTTGTCCTTGAGGCCGTAGATATTGGTAAAGATGCGATCCTGATCCTTAAGCATGTCTCACCCCTTACCGCGGCTTCTTGCCGAAGACCTTAATGTATTCGGCTTCGCCGCCCTTGGCGAGCGCCTTGGCCTGTTTGACCCAGTCGTCGCGTTCGATGCGGCCCTTGAAATTCAGGTATCCGTCGACCCATTCGCGCTCCGCCTTCTTCCATGCTGCGACTTGCGCGAAGGTGAAGATGCCGAGCTCGTTGAGAATGCCCTCTATCTTCGGGCCAACCCCGGAGATCATCTTGAGGTCGTCCGGTTCGGCCGGCTTGTCGATCCCTTTCGGGCGATTCTTGTCCTCCAGGGACGGCTTTTCCGCCTTGGTAGTGGCCGGCTTTGCAGCATCGGACGCGGCTGCTTCGCTCTTGGCAGTGCCCGAAAGCGGCTGAATTTCGGCTGCTTTCACATTGTTCGCGGCAGCCTTCGGCGCGGTGGCCGGCGTCTTCAGTTTCTGATCGGTTTCCGGCGCCGTATCCTTGGGACGTGCCGCATCAGCCGGCGGAACCGGCGCGGCATCGGTCGCTGGCTGCGCATCGAGGTTGGTCCGGACGGGTTTCACATCTTCGAGAAGCGTCTGAGGGCCGCCTTCGGGTGCGGAAAAATAGCGGTCGATCTGCGGACCCGGCTTGATCTGATCGCCCTTGCCGGCTTCGAATGCATCGATGATCTCTTCCAGGCGCTCAGGCGTCAGGTCCTCATAGGCATCCTTGAAGATGATGACCATCGGCGCGTTGACGCAAGCGCCCTGACATTCGACCTCTTCCCAGGAGAGCGTGCCGTCGGCATTGAGCTCGAAGGGATCGTGATGGATCTTGTGCTGACAGACCTTCATCAGGTCTTCGGCGCCGCGCAGCATGCAAGGCGTCGTGCCGCAGACCTGGATATGGGCGCGGGTGCCGACAGGCTTCAACTGGAACTGGGTGTAGAAGGTCGCGACTTCGAGGACACGGATATAGGGCATGTCCAGTTTGTTGGCGACATGCTCGATCGCCGCGCGGGTGACCCAGCCATCTTGTTCCTGCGCACGCATCAAAAGCGGAATAACGGCGGATTGCTGCCGGCCTTCCGGATATTTCCTGATCGTTGCCTCGGCCCAGGCGGCATTCTCCTCGTTAAAGGCGAATACTGCCGGCTGGACGCTATCTTCGGCTAATCGACGAACGGACATTCTTTTCCACGCCTTATCAGTTTATGGATCCACACCGCGACCGCGTGAGCGACACGAACTCGCAGGCATAGGCAGACTTGTCTTTCTGCATGAACACTATGAACTTTGTCCCATTGGGAACGGAGGTTTTGATCTCATATCCTTCCGACAGGAGATCACCCATCGATTTCGATCCGCCGGAAGCTGTCGAACCGCCGAGCTGATCGGCCGACTGGTCCTGCTGCGCAAGAGCAGCCGGGCCAGCCAGCAAAAAGCCAGCGAATACGACGGCGCGGATCATCAGCGGTCTACCTCGCCGAACACGATATCGAGCGAGCCCAGCACGGCAGCCATGTCGGCCAGCATATGCCCGCGCCCAAGGAAATCCATCGCAGCCAAATGTGCATAACCCGGCGCGCGGATCTTGCAGCGATACGGCTTGTTGGTCCCATCCGCGACCAGATAGACCCCGAACTCCCCTTTCGGAGCCTCCACGGCGGCATAAACCTCACCGGCCGGCACGCGATAACCTTCGGTATAGAGCTTGAAGTGATGAATCAACGCTTCCATCGACCGCTTCATCTCGGAGCGCTTTGGCGGCACGACCTTGCCGTCCAGCGAAGAGACCGGGCCGGTCCGCGCATCGCCCTTGAGGCGCGAAAGAACCTGACGCATGATGCGAACCGACTGCCGCATCTCCTCCATACGGACGAGATAGCGGTCATAACAGTCTCCGTTCTTGCCGATGGGAATGTCGAAATCGAGATCGGCATAACATTCGTAAGGCTGCGACTTGCGCAAATCCCAAGCCAGACCGGAACCGCGCACCATCACGCCTGAAAAGCCCCAGGACCATGCGTCATCGATCGATACGACACCGATATCGACATTGCGCTGCTTGAAGATGCGGTTGCCGGTCAGGAGCTTGTCGATGTCGTCGAGCGCGACCATGAAGGGATCGCACCACTTTTCGATGTCGTCGACCAGTTCTGGCGGCAGATCCTGGTGCACGCCTCCCGGCCGGAAATAGGCAGCATGCATACGGGCTCCGCAGGCCCGCTCATAAAAAACCATCAACTTTTCGCGCTCTTCGAAGCCCCAGAGCGGCGGCGTCAAAGCACCGCAGTCCATGGCCTGCGTCGTCACATTCAGGAGATGGTTCAAAATACGGCCGATCTCACAGTAGAGCACGCGGATCAACTGGCCGCGGATCGGAATATCGATGCCCAGCAGACGTTCTACCGCCAGGGCGAACGCGTGTTCCTGGTTCATCGGCGCGACATAGTCCAGGCGATCGAAATAGGGGACTGCCTGCAGATACGTCTTCGTCTCGATCAGCTTTTCGGTTCCGCGATGAAGAAGGCCGATATGCGGGTCTACACGCTCGACGATTTCTCCATCGAGCTCCAGAACAAGGCGCAATACGCCGTGGGCAGATGGATGCTCAGGCCCAAAGTTGATGGTGAAATTGCGGACGTTATGTTCAGTCATATGCGCGCTCCGCGCTTGGAGGATTTAGCGAATAGCTGTTTCAACTTGATCATGTCTTTTCCTGCAGACGTCTGATCAGTGCATGGACCATCCGACAATCTCATCGCGCTGCTCCATCAGGCTCCGAAACTGCCGTACCGGAAGGCTCTTCACCTTCCCGGCGATGACCATATGCGCCCCAACTCCTTCAAAGAACCTTGAGCAACCCCGAGAAACTGGATGAAATTACTGGTGTTTTCCCGCCTGCGACTTTCCGCAATACTCGCCGCCACCGAAGCAGCGCCCCTGCGAATTCAAGCGTCTTAACCGTGTATCTCATCCCTCGGAAATCCATCCGTCGCGCGATAGAACTGAACTGCACGCTCAATTGCCCGCGGCCACACGTTGAGATCCTCATGGGAGTTGTTCGTCTGCGTCTTCCTTTCGTTTGGCGACAACTATCCGCTATTCGCCCTGTTTATTTCACCTAAGTCTTGGCCTTCTCGTCTCCCGGCAGCACGTAATCCGTGCCCTCCCATGGAGACAGAAAGTCAAAATTACGGAATTCCTGGCGTAACTCGACAGGTTCGTAGACAACCCGCTTGGCATTGTCGTCATAGCGGACCTCTACATATCCCGTCGTTGGGAAATCCTTGCGCATCGGATGCCCCTCGAAACCGTAGTCCGTCAAGATGCGACGAAGGTCCGGGTGGCCGGTGAAGGGAATGCCATACATGTCCCACGCTTCACGCTCGAACCAGTCGGCCCCCATGTAGACGGCAGTCGCCGAGGGGACGGCCTCGCCTTCGCCGACGGCGAGCTTCACGCGAATGCGTTGGTTCTGCCTCGGCGACAGAAGATGGTACACCACGTCGAAACGCTTTTCACGCTGCGGCCAATCGACGCCGCAGATGTCGACAAAACATATGAAACCACACTGTACATCATCCCGAAGGAAGGTCAGCAGCGGCACGATGTTTTCAACGGTCGCCGTAAGCGTCAATTCGCCAAAGGCGATCGTCGCATCTTCCACGAGGGCGGAGCGCGCCTCGCGGATATAGGTTGCAAGCTCGGTCAGGGCTTCGCTCATCGTCTTGTCCTCAGGCCCTCAGCGCTCGATCGTACCCGTGCGCCGGATCTTCTTTTGCAGCAGAAGCACACCGTAAAGCAGCGCCTCAGCCGTGGGAGGACAGCCCGGAACATAGACATCCACCGGCACGACGCGATCACATCCGCGAACCACGGAATAGGAATAATGGTAATAACCACCACCGTTGGCGCACGACCCCATCGAGATGACGTAACGCGGCTCCGGCATTTGGTCATAGACCTTGCGGAGCGCCGGGGCCATCTTGTTGGTTAGCGTTCCGGCGACGATCATGACGTCCGACTGACGCGGCGATGCACGGGGAGCAAAGCCAAAACGCTCCATATCATAGCGCGGCATCGAGGCCTGCATCATCTCTACGGCGCAACAGGCCAGGCCGAACTGCATCCACATCAGCGAACCCGTGCGGGCCCAGGTGATCAGATCGTGGGTCGACGTCACCAAAAAGCCCTTGTCGGCCAGTTCGTCGTTAACCCCTCCCAAAAAAGCATCGTCACTACCGACCGGCTTACCAGTACTCGGATCGATAATACCCTTCGGTTTCGGCGCAACGAGAGTGCTGCCGTTGTCGACTACTCCCATTCCAGCGCTCCTTTCTTCCACTCATAGATGAAGCCGACCGTCAGGACGGCAAGGAAAACCATCATCGACCAGAAACCGAACCAACCCATATCACCAAAGGAGACAGCCCAAGGGAACAGGAAGGCCACCTCAAGGTCGAAAATAATGAAGAGAATCGAGACCAGATAAAATCGAATGTCGAACTTCATGCGCGCATCGTCGAACGCGTTGAAACCGCATTCGTAGGCCGACAGCTTTTCCGAATCGGGCGCCTTATAGGCCACAGCGAAGGGGGCGACCAGAAGCGCGATACCGATCACCAGCGCAATACCGATGAAAATCGCGATCGGGACATAGGAAGTGAGGAGTTCACTCATGGTATTCGATCCCAGCTTGCCTGAAGCGTCGAGCGACGCTTTAAAGTCAATACACGGGCCAAGCGAACGTGCATTGCAACAAGCCGTGACTAGCGCAGCCGAAGCCCCGGCGCAAGCCTTTTGAGCGCGGCATCCTGTACCTAAATGAAGCAGTTCGGACGAACACCTACGACTTGGTCTCCGCGAGAACCGCAAGCCTGTTTCGCAGGAAACATTCCGCAATCAAATCGGTTTAAGACCGATCGGAAAAATAAAAGAAATCGTGAATGGCGCGAGTGACGGGGCTCGAACCCGCGACCTCCGGCGTGACAGGCCGGCACTCTAACCGACTGAGCTACACCCGCGCATGATGCCGACTTGCGGCATTGAAAAATCTGCCCCTCGCATACTGAAGCGCCAGCAAATTTTCGAGGAAGAGATGGCGCGAGTGACGGGGCTCGAACCCGCGACCTCCGGCGTGACAGGCCGGCACTCTAACCGACTGAGCTACACCCGCGCATTACTCGTGAGGTGTGACACCTCCCGGCCGGCGGCCTCGACCGCTCGGTTGAGCGGCTAACTAAGAGGTTCGTGTTCGGGTGTCAAGCAGGTTTCAAGACAAAAGGATGACGACCCGGTTCTTTCCCTCCCCTGCCCTCCCGGCGATCGCAGCTTCCCCAAAAATTTCAAAAAAACATCATGAAAGCTCTTGCGGTTTTTCCGCGATCCGCATAGATCACGGCCACCGACGCGGCGGGCGTATCTTCTGCAGCCGCGAAAGGGCGATTAGCTCAGTTGGTAGAGCGCCTCGTTTACACCGAGGATGTCGGGAGTTCGAGTCTCTCATCGCCCACCATTTTCTTAAAGATTTCAGGGGCCTGCAGGCAGCGGAAAACGGGACTGCGTAGCGGGTCAGTGTGCGCTCCTTGTTTGGCTGGCGAGACGTTACCGGGCAGCTTTCCGATAAGCACGCTGTTACCCTCATTGTTCCCGCAAGCACACCGAAGCTTGTCTGGCAGGTGCATGAGATATTGATTCCCTTGCCGTCCGGCGCTGGCGATCAACACGCGCCCAATACGCATCACTTGCCCGCGTCTGCTCGTTTCTTCTAACTCGCCTGCTGGCGCTTATCCTTCTCGCGTGCCTTCTTTTCCGTCGCGGTCTCCCGCTTCCGGCTCCTTGTCGACAGATTTGTCATCGGCCTTAACCAACGGTAATCCTTGTGTTTTCCTTTGCTGCATTTCAACCTAATTGCCTCGCCAATCGTCTTCTCTTATGCTTCCATTCCGTGCGACTGGACAGGCTCGACGCGGGGGGCAATTTGGAAAACTTTGTTCAACGGCCACCGCTTTCGAATAGCTTGCGAAAGTTCACGTTAATCAGGTCACACACCTGATCGGATCGTTGCATTTTGATAACAGGAGCATTTCGTCCTATCCAAAAGCCAGAATTGGCCGCTGATCTTCATCTCACAAGTATTTGGGCTCAGCAGGCGTGACCTAAAGGCCATCGTCAGCGGCTCGGCATAACCGTGATAATGGAGCAAAAGGTTGGACAAGTTAGCCTATTTGATGCTTCAGTTTTCTGAGGCTTGCATTTCGACACGAACTGTCGCGGAGGTTTGCGAACTCGTTGAGCGCATAGTGGTATCTTTGGGCGTTGAGCGATTTGCCTTGGCAGGACTTCCACTCCCCCATGAAAGCCTGGAGAGCTACTTCCATCTCAACGGTTGGCCACCAGCATGGTTTGAGCGGTATCTGAGGAAAAATTACTTCCGAGACGATCCCGTTGTGAACCTCGTTCGTCGAGCGGACCGGGCAATCGTATGGTCCGAAACGATTGACAATCAGGCTCTGCCGCCCAAAGCCCGCCAAGTCATGCGCGAAGCTGCCGATTTCGGGCTGGTGGACGGCATCACGATCCCGATCTTCACACGATCAGGCTTTGCGGGCATCTTCTCCGTTGCTGGAAAGAAGGTCTCGTTGCCGGCGCCCCATAGGGACCTCCTTCACATCATAGCAATCAGGGCTTACACCCGACTGCGAGACCTGAACGCTGCGGGCAGCGACATTACCGAAGACGTCATGGTCACCCGCAGCGAAAGCGAATGCCTGACCTGGTGTGTTGAAGGCAAGAAGGATTGGGAAATCGGTGAAATGACCCGGCGTTCGCCGCGGACGGTCCAAACTCACCTTACCAATCTGCAGCAGAAGTTGAACGCAAGAAATCGAGCACATCTGATTGCAGAGGCGTTTCGACGCGGACTGCAACGGTAAAATACGACAATTTACGAATAGTTTTTCCTTACCTCCGGTTGCACATTACACGTGTACAACGGAGGCAATCGATGCTGGAGATTATACGAGGCAGACAAGTCCCGCAAAAACAGTCCATCATGGAGGCGGTTTGGCGTTTCCGCCATCAGTGTTTTGTCGACGAGCTCGGCTGGGAGGCGCTTCGACAAAGCGACGGCCGCGAACGGGACGCGTTCGACACGCAGTCCACCATTCACCTGGTACTGACAGAGGAAAACGAAGTGGTCGGCTATTCGCGTCTGCTGCCGACGATGAAACCACACCTTCTGTCCCATCTTTATCCAGAGCTGATCGGTGAAGAAAGTTATCCAAGAGGGCGCCAGGTCTTCGAATGGGGACGATGTGCAACCGCAAGACACGTAAGGCACGTCCGTGGCATTGCAACTGCAGACGTATTGATGACAGCCGTTCTCGAGTTCCTCGTCTTTTCCAAGATCGAGACCGTCATTATACAGACAAACCCTGCGCTCGTGAAAATGATCCGCAGGAGAGGCTATCGATTGGAGGTTCTGCGTGAGCCCATACTTTATGAGGGAGAACCGGTCATGGTCATTGCAGCCTACCCCTCCTTTCGCCTGCTTCAACAGCATCGCAAGGCCTATGGTATAGATCAGTCCCTGCTTTCCGTGCCGTCGCGCCCATCGCGATCCTCTGCGATCACGGATACCAGCCAGCGCACGGAAGAAGGTTCAGGCAGTTGGGCCGGAGCTGAATAACGGTGATGGAAATCGGAGGCGCAGGACTATGACGAAACTTCATGGAAGGGCTTCGGCTGCCATATTCATCAGGAAGCGACCTCCCTGGGCATGGCGCCTTGACAAGTGAAAGCCGCGGAAAGGCGCCCGCAACGATGTCAACAAACGACCGCTTTGGGCTTTGTCTCGATGTTCTTTTCGCTTGCGAGCTGCAGTGGCAATGTCCGCCGGTCTACACCGTTTGGCGTGCAAGATCTCTTTCATTGAGGTGCGCCCACATCCAATCAGCCGCCATTTGCAACGTCCGCTGATCGCACTTTGATCATCGCATCGACCAGCGACAGCAAGGAATTCACAGCGTCGGCCGGCAGCGCCTCAACGATCTTGATCAGTTCGCGACGTCTGTCGGCTTCGTCTTTTGTCTTTCCAAACCGATAAGGCGCAGCAGCCATGATGACATCGATTGGCGAAAAATCCAGAAGCTCGCTCAGATGAATGAGCCTGGTCACGGTCATCTTCGTTTCGTTGCGCTCGTATCGCCCATAGACTTGAGGATGAAGCGCGAGCAGAGGTGCGACATCAGCATGCGTGAGCCCGGTGCGTTCTCGCGCCTGCCTGAGCGCGTCTGCAATTCGGTTATCAAGTTCGGAAAACTCCGCGATCCCCTCATATCCAGGGCATCGGTAAACCGGCTTGTCGGCTTCGGGACCTTTATGTTCGACGAGACCCTTCTCTTGGATGTGTTTGTCTACTCTGCTTGTCATGAAAGGTGGCCCGCCATTGTTTCTTATCCTCATACATCAACAACGCTTCTTATGACCAGAAGCGAGCTTTCCGCTTTGTGTGAACGGAATAATAATCGAGGGGGCCATCATGGACGACTACGAGGTTCCTCAAGACCTCACCACTCTCCTCTCACGTCATCGCACGCTGCTGCTGGAGTTAAGGCGGCGAGGCGAGACGGTTCGAGTACATTCGTTCTTCGACGAGCTTGAGCTGGAAGAACGCCTGGTTTGCAATCAGATTATTGCATGGCAGCCGGCCGACAGGCGCGAGGCGTTGCAAAAGCTCACGCATTTGGCGGGCTACGTACTGGCCACAGGGATACCCCTTGATGCTGCAACAATTTGCCATTCGGTTGAACCGTTCTTCTACCCCCCGGGCTCTGTCTCATGAACGATATCGCCGACACCGATCGCCCTTGTGATACTCTTTCCGACCAAGCGAACATGCGCGACAGATGCGGGCGCACGCCGAAACGATCGAGACGTGAACCGACCCGGTTTCCTGAATTTTTATCCGCCGCAACACTCAAATCGGATCGCACCACCAAAGGACCGCATCGTCGCAGTTGGGCGGTCATCGCCCCCTCACCCTCGGATCTGCCCACATGCCGAACGACGCCTTTTTGCCAACCTCTTCGGCTTTCGACAGATCCGGGCGAGCCAAAGTACCATCGGGCTTTGTCGAGAGACGAAGGGCGCCAAGCGACACAAGCTGTTCTTCGAACATTTCGACAGCGTCGAGGCTGCCCGGAAAATAATAGTAGCCATAACAGGTTGCATTGTGAACCGGCGACTTCTGCTCGCTGGTAAACGCCCGGCAGAATATCACCTTTGGATTGTTCAGCATGACTTGCAGCTGTTCTTGCGCATAGTCGCGGCAACGTCCTATGAACCCATCCCGTCGACTGACCATTTCGCCCTCGCACGGTTCAACGCCGTAAAGGCGAACCACAGTGTCGTCAGTGACACGAAAGTCGGTCGCCGACAGCGCTTCGAAGGCATTCGTGGTCGCATAACCCTTGCGCTCAGCCACCTCACCACGCCCGTCGTAATATTCCATCACAAGGACGATTTTCCCCGATACCGCCAGGGATCGAACATAGTCCTCATTGATCGGTTGCGCGGCGAAAGCAGGCGCCGCGAGCACGCAAATGCCAAGCGCTGCATAAATTCCACGTCTCATCACCCACCTCCATAACTTAACTCGTATCGTTATTTTATCGACAGGGGTTGAAATCAACCAAATTCTCTGTAGACCTATACGTATTGCGTATTATTTCACTCCAAGAGCAGTCAGTCGTCGAAAATGCTCAGCCACCGATATGAGGGAATCGATGCACACTTACGGTGAACTTTCCCGACTGAAAATCCCTACGTTGATCACTCTTCTGGTGACCTTGATCATCACCGAAGGGGAGGCGAAAGCAAGAGATGAGTATGACAAAACAAATGGAATTTCAATTTCTTATGAAATCGATCTTCCTGCTTTGGAGGAGCCTTCATCATCGGATGCCTTGGGGCGCAGGAAGATTTCGCAGGCAAGCTTCGATGAAACACCGGGGCCGAGATCAGGACCGCGGACAGCACATGAAACATCGGAAAACGAAATTAACTTATTTCGTTACTTTTCCCTTGCAAAGTCGGCGACATCCGCATGGCCGAACAGAATTTACTACGATACTAAAATCGCTACATCATCTCAAAGGCCTGACAGCTCAAGGAAAGCACCTCCCGCCACAATTGCGCGAAAGACTGATGAATGCGCGCCCTCACCGCTTACGCCGGAAAGTGTCAGGCGCCTGGTGGTCCAATCCGCCAGGCGTCATCAGGTCGATGAGGTTTTTGCAGAAGCAATCGCCTGGGTCGAGAGCGACTTCGACAGGCGGCGCAATTCACCAAAAGGTGCGCGTGGCCCGATGCAGTTGATGCCCGATACTGCGGCTCGTTTCGGCGTTCACGATATCTGCGACCCCGCCCAAAACATCGACGGTGCGATGAGATACCTGCGGGTGCTCTTCGACGAGTTTCAGAACCCCCTTCTCGTCGCGGCCGCCTACAACAGCGGCGAGCGGCGCGTCTACGAACATGCGGGCATTCCACCCTTTGCTGAAACCGTCAGATACCTCGCAAAAGTCATCAACTACCGACTTGGCCTGCCGATGCCGTCGGCAAAGACAGGCCCGATGCGCGTCCTGCAAACCCCAATCGAAGGCCCAGCTCCCGGCAACGAGGCTGGCGTTATCGCTGTGCAACAACGCCGCCAATTTGTCGGCGGAGTGATGCATTTTTGAAGGAGAAACTCGATGGAACACGAATGGCAGAACATCGGATTGCGGGTGCTGAAGCTTACGACCCTGATAGGCGTCATGGCCGCTGTTCAGGTCATAGCTCCAGACGCTGCCCTGGCTCAGACAAATGGTGGTGGAGCATTTGCGCCGTTAGAAACGGCGGTTCAGATGATCGTCGACTTCATTACCGGCCCCTTCGGCCGGCTTCTGGCGATCATTGCGGTCATCGGTCTCGGCTTCCTCGCGTTTGCAGGCCGCCTTTCCTGGTTCACGGCGGGCGCGGTCGTCATCGGAATCGGGCTGGTGTTTGGTGCACCCGCCATCGTCGATCAAATGATATCAGCCGTCGGACAATGACCAATGACCGGGTTTGAGCGTGAAGGACCGACTTTCATTCCGCTTGTCATCGGCTTGACCAGGCCGCCGACGCTTTGGGGTGTGCCCTATATGGCGGTCGTCGTCACCTTTGGCATTACCGTCATTGGCTGGTTGGCGACGAACGACCTGCTGGCACTCTTGATCGCACCTGTCACCTATCTCGTCTTGTTTTCGCTTTGCGCCCGCGACAGCAAAATCCTCGACGTGCTGCAGGTGGCCTCCCGCAAAACTCCCCGAACGCCTAACATGCACCTTTGGGGCACGAATTCGTACGGACCATAGCCATGCGGAAAGTGATCAGCCAGGAGCTCGGTCTTGGTCGGTTTTCCGGCCGCGAGCGGCCCATGTCTCGGCATATCCCATATCTGCGGCATGTATCCGATACGGTGATCGGGCTGGAGAATGGCTCCCTCTTAAGCGTCATCAGACTGCACGGCTTGTTTTTTCAGACGGAAGATCAGGCAGAACTCAACATGCGCGCTATAGTCCAAAACACGATGATCCGCGCCCTCGGCTCCAGCCGTTATTCGCTGTGGTCTACGGTCGTGCGTCGAGAAGTCGAAGCGCAAATCGGCGGCACGTTCGACAATCCATACTGCGATCTTCTAAATTCCCGCTATATGGAGCAGTTGCGTCACAAGCGCATGTTTCGAAACGAGATCTATCTCACCATTGTGCAGTCGGGAATGCGTGGCGTCCTCGGCGTTGGCGATTCCATTAAACGGATGTTCGCACGAGCAGATCGAGGTGCCGGGCTAAAATACACCCGCGATGACGTCACGGAACTCGAGGAACTCGTCGGAAACCTCGTGCAGGATCTGACCAAATACGGCGCGCGCACGCTCGGTATTACCTACCGGAAGCGTGATGATGATCCGGCGGGAAACGAAGAGCAGTTAAATGCGGCAAAGGTCGAGCCTTACTCTGAGCCTTGCGAATTCTTCAACACGATCCTGACCTGTGGAATACCGCGAAAGATGCGTCTGCCGCGGATGGGAATCTACGGCTTCGTCGGCACGTCGCGGTTGCATTTCGCCAAGCGAACGATGCAGGCTCAAGCAGCCGTCGATGAAGACACCCGTTACGGAGCGATGCTGTCTATCAAGGAATATCCCCCGTTCACCGGTCCGGGTTTACTGGACAGCCTGTTGCAGGTGAACCACGAATTCATCCTCACCCAGTCCTTCTCCATAGCCGACAAGCCGATTGCACAGGAGCGGATCAGCCGGCTGCAGCGGCAGATCAGGGCGTCGGACGGTTCCGGCAGCGCGGTTGAACAAGACATCGACTACGCGCTCAATAGCCTGATGAACCAGGAAGCCGTATTTGGTTTCCATCATCTTTCGCTTCTTTGTCTGTCTCGCGATCTGGAAGGTGTCAGCCGCAGCGTGACAGAACTCGGCGCCAGTCTGACAAACATGAACATCAATTGGCTCAGAGAGGATCTCAACCTCGAAGCGGCTTTTTGGGCGCAACTGCCGGGAAACCACGCTTACATCGCCCGCAAGGCAATGCTGTCGAGTGCAAATTTTTCCGGCCTGTCATCGATGCACAATCTCGCTACGGGAGAGGCTGATCATACCCATTGGGGTTGGCCGATCACCATTCTCGAGACGACATCGCAAACACCTTATTGGTTCAATTTCCATCGTCGTGACATCGGCCACTTCCTTGTCACGGGACCGACCGGATCGGGCAAGACGGTTGCTTTGACATTCCTGTTGGCTCAGGCGATGCGGGTCTCGCCCACACCAAAAGCCGCATTCTTCGACAAAGATCATGGCGCCGAAATATTTGTCAGGGCGATCGGCGGCTCCTATGAGGTATTGTCGCCCGGAACACCGACAGGTTTCAACCCGCTCCAGCTGGAAAACACCGGAACCAACCGCGAATTTTTACTGCGGCTCGTCAAGGCGATGCTGCGATCTGGTGATGGCAGCGCGCTCAGCCAGGAAGACGAAGATACGTTAGAGCAAGCGATCCCCCGCCTGATGCAGGAGCCGAGATCGGAACGAAATCTTTCAAATTTGGCAGACCTTCTCTCGGGCCGGTCGCGGGCCAACGCCAACGATCTTTGTTCTCGCCTTCGCGCTTGGATCGACGGCGAAAAGGCATGGCTCTTTAATGCCGCAGAGGACGTACTTTCTTTCTCGTCCCATCGCGTCTTCGGTTTCGATATGACCCACATCCTCGCCAACGAGGAACTGCGTACACCGGCGCTGATGTATCTTTACCACCGCCTCGATGAACTGCTCGACGGAAACCCCGCCATGTTCTTCATGGATGAGGGCTGGCAGCTCCTAATGGACGAAACTTTCAGCAACTTCATCGTTGACAAGATGAAGACCATCCGAAAGCTGAACGGCATTGTCGGCTTCGGGACACAATCTGCAGCCGATATCGCCAAAGCAAAAGCCTCCCATACGCTGATCGAGCAGGCGGCGACCCACATCCACTTCCCGAACCCGCGGGCCGACGAGGAAAGCTACATAAAACGCTTTGGTCTGACGATGAGGGAATTCAGCTTCATCAAAACGACACCCCCTGAAAAGCGAACCTTCCTGATCAAGCACGGCAATGACTCCGTCATCGCTAGGCTTGATCTCACCGCAATGCCCGATCTCATCAAAGTGCTTTCCGGGCGCAAGGAAACGATCGAGGAATGCGCGCGCTTGCGCGAACGCTATGGCGAACAACCAGAACATTGGCTTGCCCGGTTCTGCGGATGGGAGACAGGCGAATGAAGCAAGGTCGTCTCTTATGGCTTCTAAACCTATCGCTGGCAGTCGGCGTCTCCGGTCCGGCGATGCCAAAAGTGCCCGTTGTCGGTCGCGTCAACCCTGCTTTTGGCACTGCCCAAAATGGTGAGGAGGTTAAGATCGCGTCTCGGGTGGCGTCTGCAATCTCCGACAAGGGCTTGAATGGAGCCGAACCGAAAGGCCTGCGCACAGAGGCGCGAACGCGAGGCCGATATAGCGCTGATATTGAACGCTGAATGAGGAAAACGACCATGGAGAAATTCTTATTCATCGCATGTTTACTGCCGGCTGCATCCACCGCGTTCGCTCAGGTGCCAGTCATCGACAACGCAAATCTCGATGTCGCGAGAAGAACCGCCCAGACGACGGGCGAGATCTTGGAGACGAACAGGCAAGTCCTGAAAACAACCGAAGAAACGCTCGACGCTGTGACCGGCGATCGCGCCGGTGACGCAAACCGCATGCAAAACCTCGCGGTCGGCAATGGCTTCAGCGCGTCGCAGATGCCTTCATTCGACAAATTGTTATCGGGTGGAGTCGCAAACTTTGGGAGCGTAAGCGGAGACGTCTCGCAGGTCGCAACCACATTTCTCAACAGCCTAGAACTGGTAAGGACCCTCTCCGGCAAGGAAAGCAGTTCGTTTTCCGGCGACAAGTCCTATGAGGAGATGGTGAAGACGGTGCTCGGCGTCGCCGCACTCGTTACCGGTTCCCAAAAAGCCGTTCAGACCCGCCGCGCATCGTTCGAACAGGCCGGCTCCAGCATCGGTCAGGCCAAGGACATCAAAGGCTCGATCGACCAAAACACCCAGCTTCAGGTCGAAGCGGGCCTGACCATCAACGAGCTGATTGGCGTCATGAACGGCGCTGTGTCCTCGCTGCAGGCAGATAATCAACGCCGGCTCACGGATATCTCGAACTCCCAAAAAGCGCTCAGCTATAGTGACGAGTAACGCACCATGAGCGGCAAGGTATTTCTTTTTTTCATGGTTTCGGTCGGTCTTGTCGGTTGCGGTACTGCCTACAAAGAAAAGACCGCACCTTGCAAGAGACCGAAGCACCTGACCGGATTGGCTCCCGATCCGAGACAGGAATGTGGACCGATGACCCGGGTCAACAGCGACACCTCGGCTGCCGCCCTGGCGGCCATCGATGCAGTGTTGGCAAAATAGCAAAGGTCGGAGGCCATGCACGATTTCCTTGGCGACGTTCTTGAAAGGGTCGAGCAAACAGGATCAAACTTTTCCGAAGAAGCCTTCGGTATCGTTGGTCAACAGCTGATGCCGCTGCTGACAATCCTGTTTGTCGCCTATGTGAGCTACTACGGTCTGCAACTCGTCATGGGAACGGCGCGCGTCAGCGTCAGCGAGATCATCGGCCGCGTCGTGCGCATGTTGGTCATCCTGACCCTCGTCAGCAAGTGGGAGAATTTCAATAGCCTCTTTTATGCCTGGCTGAGCGATACGCCTGAAGAGGTTGGCCGCGCGATCTTGACCGCAACCGGAACCGGCATCACCGAACCCACGAATGGGTTGTCCTTAATCTGGAAGACGGCCAACGAGGCGGCTTCCGCATTCGCGGAACAATCGGGCTACTTCTCCATCCTGCCATCCATGGTCGGCTTTCTGATCATGCTTTGCGTCGGCGTTTTCATCGCCGTGGCGCTGGCGATCCTTCTGCTTGCCAAAGTGATGATGTGGATGCTGATTGGCACCGCTCCCATCTTCATCGCCTGCATGCTCTTTGAACGATCCCGCGGCCTTGGCGCTGCTTGGTTTCAGCAGGTGCTGATGTATGCCCTCATTCCCCTCTTCGTCTACGTGGTTGCAGCCTTCCTCATTGCGGCAATGGACCCGGAATTGACAAAGGTGACGAATGCCGCAGCCCAGAGGCGCCTTCAACTCAGCGATATCTCCGCCTTTCTTTTGCTCTGCTGCGCGGGTGCATTCGTCCTGTTCAACATTCAGATACTCGCCCAGGGCATCACCGGTGGCATTGCGGCCGGTATCGGCAGGATCGCGCGTGACGCCGGACATCTGGCGGGAGTGACCGTCCCGAAAGCGACGTTCGGCGCGGCTCGCTCCTTGGCAGGCACGATCGGCGATCATGGCATGCAAGCAAGGACGCGGACCATGGAAAACATGAGGGCAAATATTCGAAATGCCACCGCCCGAGCGATGCAGAACCGAATCAGCAGCAACAGCCTGCCAAATTGAGTGAACCGTTCGAGGGAAGTGTCTTTAAGGATGCGCGCGAATGAGCAAATCGCATGATGCTGCTCTTGAAAGCTATTTTCAGGATGGCGACCGCTGGGAACAGGAAATCTTGAAGAGCGCCAAGCGATCGCGAGCGATCGCCTGGTTCATCACCATGGTCTTCGGCACCATCACGCTGCTATCGCTGACAGCACTCATCCTGCTGGTGCCACTTAAGAGCTTCGAGCCCTATATCATCGAGGTCGACAAGAATACAGGCTATCTGGAGGTCAAATCCGGCCTTACCAAATCGGTCAAACTAACCGATCTGCAAGCCATCACTCAGGCCAATGTCGTGCGCTACATCCGATCCCGCGAGGGGTACGATCCCTTTGCGGTGACCGAAAATTTCGGCATCGCGGCGCTGCTTTCCACCAATGACGCCGCGCGCGAACTCCAGGAGCTTTATAGCGCGGCAAACCCGGACAATCCCGCGAGAATCTACGGAAAGGATAAAAAAGTCACCGTCGACCTCAAGTCCGTCACCTTCTCAAACCCCAGCACCGCCCTCGTTCGGTTTTCCACGACGGAGAAATCGGACACGGGTCAGATCACCCGCCACTACATTTCCGTTGTCCGCTATCGCTATACGGAATCGCCAGCAACCAATGCGTGGCGCTTCGAAAATCCGTTGGGCTTCCAAGTCTATGACTACCGTCGCGATCAGGAAACGGTCACGCCAGGAGATGCCGGACAATGAGGTTGCTTCTTCTCCCGGCTTTTGCAGTCCTCATCACGGTGGAGGCGTTCGCAAGTCAGGCGCCACGGCCAGGATCGCTCGACCGGCGCGTTACAAGTGTCGTCTATCAGGCGAACAACGTGCTGGAAGTGCCCGCAACCTACGGCATCTCCACCATGATCATCTTCGACGAGGATGAGGAATTCGAAACGATCTCGCTTGGAGATACCGACAGCTGGCAGGTCGCCCCCTCAGAAAAGGGCAACATCCTCTTCGTAAAGCCCATCGCACGAAACGTCGACACCAACATGAACATCGTAACGACCAAGAGGATCTATTTCCTCGAGCTCAATGATCACGCTCCGGACGATGGTAAGCAGGTATTTGCCATTCGCTTCGTCTATCCCGACAAGGACCTGAACGCGCGATGGCGCCAGGAGGCCAAGGATCGGGCCGCCTATCCCAATATCGCCAATATCGACAGGGCAAACGTCAATATCGATTATTCGTTTTCCGGCGATCCGGCCCTGAAACCCAGCATGGTCTTTGATGACGGCAAGAAGACCTTCTTTCGGTTTGAAAAGGCTGTCCCCGCGATCTTTGCCGTCCAATCCGATTTCTCCGAGACCCTGCGCAACTTCCGTAAAGAGGGCGATTACATCGTCGTCGACGGTATCGCCACGCAATACACGCTTCGCGACGGCAACCAATGGACCTGCATCTTTAATCTTGAAAGGCCTGACTTCGGCGTCCCGAACCCTGATTTTTTCGGGCCGGCTTTGGACAGGAATGCGACGAAGCGGCGAAGGAGCGGCAACTGATGAAGTTAAGCCCGGAACTAGAGGCGATGGCCGCGGCCGACGACACGCCGGTCCAGGATCGAAACGCTCGACGAGACCAAAGGCTTGGAGCAATAGCCCTGTTTCTGGGCGGGATTGCCGCCGCGTACCTCGTCGTCACGACCTCCGGCGAAAAAAACACCGAGAACATCCAGAGCGACGAGGAATTTCAGACGACGACCTTCAGGCCGCCGTCCTTTCTGAGGGAAACAGAAAAGCCCTCGCCCGCCCCCGAGCAGCCTGTCATCAATCTGCCGCCACCCGCTCCCCCGGAAAAACCGCCTCCCGAGACGACGACCTTTGACGTACCTCCGCCGAAAGAGGTGGCTCAGCCGCCAATGCCCCCTTCACCTATCGAGGAGGCTTTTCCGAAACGGTACATGTCAAAGCTGATTGCAATGGATGAAATCGCCGGCGGCAATGATGGTCGTAGCCTCCGCAACGAAGGCAGTTCAGGCGTGACGGTCGCCGGCGCCGATCGCAACAGCACATATCTCAATGCAGCCTCCAATCTGGCCAGCCGTAGCGCCAAGGCCCGCCGGATCGAGCGGATCGATGCCATGATTACCGAAGGAACGTTGATCCCCGGCATTTTGGAAACGGCGATTAATAGCGATCTGCCCGGCCAAATCAGGGCCATTACGTCACAAGACGTCTATTCTTTCGACGGTCGACGCATCCTAATCCCGACCGGCACGCGCCTCATTGGAGAATACCAGTCAGAGATCACGCGTGGTCAAAAGCGCATTTTTGTCATCTGGACCCGTCTCATCCGCGACGATGGCGTCTCCGTCAGACTTGATTCAATTGGCACCGACGGGCTGGGAAGGTCTGGATTGACCGGCCATGTCGACAACAAGTTCCGTGAACGGTTCGGCGCCTCGATCATGTTGTCGATCGTCGGTGCTGGCGCAAGCTATCTGACGGGATACGGCAGCGAACGGGCTTCTGGCAACGGCGATGACGCAGAGCGTGGCGCAGAGCTCGCGCGAGAAACGATCGCTGAGACCTTCAGCAATATGGCGAATACCGTTCTTTCGGAAAACCTGCGCATCGCGCCGACGATCAATGTTCCTCAAGGCGAGCGCATCTTTGTCTATGTGCGCCAAGACCTCGACTTCAGCGCCCTTTATGACGATCCGATCACCGAAGCAATGAAGGAGATCCGACGTGAACGTCGCGACAGGTAATGTCATGTCGACCAGGCGCGATCGTTATTATTTCCTCAATCGCGCCCTCGAACCGCTTCGGCGGTTCCTTGACGATCCGGCGGTCATGGAGATTGCCGTCAACGGGCCTGGCCATGTCTATATCGAGCGACGTGGTGCCGAATATATGGAGCATCATCACATCAGCAGCCTAACGGCTGACGAAATCCAGAATATAGGCGAGCGGGTTGCAGCGGCGACCGACCAGTTTGTCAGCCGTACAAAGCCGATCCTCAGCGCCTCACTACCGACCGGCGAACGCATCCAGATCGTCTTGCCGCCGGCTGCATCCGGCGGCGGTTCGGTCTCTATCCGCAAACAGGTGATCAATGATTTTACGCTCGAGGAATATCGGGACAACGGCTCGCTGGACAAGGTGTCGGTTGCCGTCGGCGACCTCAGCGACCTCGATCACACGCTGGTTGGGCATCTGCGAACAAACAGGATTTACGACTTCATTCATACGGCCATCAGTCAGCGGGTCTCCATCCTGATCAGCGGCGGCACGTCCTCCGGCAAAACGACATTCCTCAACGCCTGCCTGAAGAGTATCCCCCAACATGAGCGGATCATCACGCTCGAAGACACACGAGAACTTTTCCCTCCCCAGCCGAACACGGTCCACCTGGTTGCCTCAAAAGGTGACCAGGGTACGGCCGATGTATCGATCCAAAGTTTGCTCGAAGCCTCATTGCGCATGCGCCCCGATCGGCTGTTCATGGGCGAAATTCGCGGAAGTGAAGCTTTTTCCTTCCTTCGCGCCATCAACACCGGTCATCCCGGCAGCATGTCCACGGTCCATGCCGATACACCCTTGGGCGCCTACGAACAGCTTGCAATGATGATCCAGCAGGCCGGTATCTCTTCAGGCTTCTTAAAGCACGACCTCATGTCCTACATCCGGATGGTCATCCCGGTCGTCATCCAGTTGCGCCGCGAAGGCGGCAAGCGGAGCGTCTCTGAGATTTTCTTTGCGCGAGACGAGCCGTGATCAGACAGTTCCAAAGCTTCTACTTGTGCTTCTGCGCCGCGATCGCATTGTTTGTCTGGCTGCTCGCCTACGGCCTGGGGCTTCAGCTTTTCTACGAGGATGGACGGATTCTCAAGGCCACGATCACGAGCAATCCCTTTTCGCCGATCCAGCAGTTCTGGTTCTATCCGACCGACCCTGTCCTACAGAAAGTCGCACTTTGGGCAGCGGTGCCAGCCACGCTGGTCGCCGGTCTCATGGCCCATCTTGGTCTAAAACCGACCACGAACCCTTTAGGCGACGCGGCATTTCAGGACAGGGCTTCGCTTCGACGTGGCAAATGGTTTCGCAAAAAGGGCCATATCTTCGGCCGGCTGGGATCAAGAATTCTAAGGGTCAAGGACGATCGGCACCACGTCATTATCGGCCCGACACGCTCGGGCAAAGGTGCAGGTTACGTCATTCCCAATGCCCTGATGCACCAAGGTTCGATGATCGTCACCGATCTGAAAGGTGAGATTTTCAGGGCAACCGCCGGATATCGCCGTCGAGACGGCAGCGAGGTATTTCTGTTCGCACCGGGGGCGGTAACGACAAACTGCTACAACCCCCTCGATTTCGTTCGCACAGAACGCGGTGACCGCACCGCCGACATTCAAAACATCGCCAATATACTCGTCCCTGAAAATATCGACTCTGAAAATTCGATCTGGCAAGCGACCGCGCAACAGGCGCTTGCCGGCGTCATCAGCTATGTGCTGGAAAGCCCGTTTTATAAAGACCGTCGCAATCTCGCAGAGGTCAATTCCTTTTTCAATACGGGCCTCAATCTTCAGGAGTTGATGAAATGCGTCAAGGAGAAAGAACCTGGCCTTTCGAAGTTCACGATGGAGAGCTTCAATTCCTTTATCGCGCTTTCCGACCGCGCCGCCGCGTCCGCTCTTCTCGATATCCAAAAGGCCATGCGCCCCTTCAAGAATGAACGGGTCGTTGCAGCGACACGCGTTACCGACATGAACTTCCATGCCATGAAGCATCGGCCGATCTCCATTTATCTAGCGCCAAGTCTGAGGGATATCACGCTGTTGCGCCCCCTCCTTACTTTGTTCGTGCAACAGGCCATGGATATTCTCACGCTCGAGCACGATCAGAATTCGCTGCCGGTCTATTTCCTCCTCGACGAGTTCCGTCAGTTGAGGCGGATGGATGAGATCATGATGAAGCTGCCTTATGTCGCCGGCTATAACATCAAACTCGCCTTCATCATCCAGGATTTGAAGAACCTCGATGAAATCTATGGCGAGACCTCGCGTCACTCCCTGCTTGGTAATTGCGGCTATCAGCTCGTCCTCGGCGCCAACGACCAGGCGACGGCTGAATACGCGTCGCGGGCGCTCGGCAAACGCACAATCCGCTATCAATCGGAATCGCGAACGATCGAATTTTTCGGTTTACCGCGACGGACCAAGGTCGAACAGATCCGAGATCGTGATCTGATGATGCCTCAGGAAATCCGACAAATGCCGGAAGATAGGATGATCCTCCTCACCGAAGGACAACGCCCGATCTTCGCGGAGAAACTCCGCTTCTTTCAAACGCAGCCGTTCAAATCGGCGGAAGCTTATTCGCAGGCCAACATTCCACGGGTACCGCAGGTCGAATATCTCCCGCCCAAGCCCGTTCCGGCCACAACCGCCAGCTACCAAGACGCGGTTAACCTCACTTCGGCTCCGCGCTCATGATGATCGCCTCCCCAAGTGGAGCCCGGTAAAGAATGATGCGGCCGGTCGGTATGACCCGCAAGAGCCCGGCGAGCGTTGGGATGCCCGCCATCGCAATGATCAAGCCGCGCTTACGGACCGGAGACATACTTGCACCCGACCCGCCAACCTCAACCATCTCGGAAGTCACCTTACCAAGCGGGCGCCATCCAGACATGACGATGCCGAGCATCGGCTCCGGCTGCTTTGCGACAAGATCCGCGGAGCACGGTCCGGTCAGGAAGCGAGACTATTGAGTGCAAGCGCGCGATGGGCGACTTGCATCCAGTATTGAACACCGAGCGTGAGAGCCTCGTCGTTGAAGTCATAACCCGGACTATGGAGATTTCGCCCACAGTCCGCACTGCCATTTCCGATCCAGATGTAGGCCCCCGGTTTCTTCCGAAGCATGAACGAAAAGTCTTCTGCGCCCATGCTCGCCGGCATATCCTGATAAACCAAACCCTCCTTGGACACGGTTTGCGCAGCCGCCCTGGCGATGTCGGTTTCCGCCTCTGTGTTGATCGTCGCCGGATAACGCCTCTGATAATCCAACTCAGCTCGAGCGCCGAAAGTCTCCGCCACCAGCCGCGCGCGATGCGCCATCTCGGCCTCAAGCCGGTCGCGCACCTCCAGCGTCAGCGATCGCGCCGTGCCCCGAATTAATACCGTGTCCGGAATGATGTTCCAGGTATCGCCTGCGTGGATCTGCGTAATACTGATCACCGCTGCATCTGCCGGGCTCAGCGTGCGGCTGACGATTGCCTGCCAGGCCGTATTGATCTGGCCGGCGACAAGGATCGGGTCGATCCCCTGATGCGGCATGCCGGCATGGGCGCCCTTTCCGATGATCTTCAGTTCGAAATTGTCCTGGGCCGCCATCATCGGGCCGGGATGGATTGCAAATGTGCCTACCGGCAGACCGGGCCAGTTGTGCATCCCGAAGATGCGGTCTACCGGGAAGCGATCGAACAAGCCGTCCTCGATCATGACCATGGCGCCGCCATGGTTCTCCTCCGCTGGCTGAAAGATGAAAACGACCGTTCCGCGGGGAGGATTGGCCGCCATCAGACGGGCGGCGCCGAGCAGCATCGCGGTATGGCCGTCATGACCGCAGGCGTGCATTTTGCCGGGCACCTTCGAGGCATAGGGCAAACCCGTCGCCTCGGCGATGTCGAGAGCGTCGATATCGGCCCGCAATGCAACAGAGGGCCCTTCCCCGTTGCGCAATACGCCGACAACGCCCGTGCGCCCGATCCCTTCGTGTACCTCCAGGCCGGCATCCCGTAATTTTTCTGCAATGAAGGCCGCTGTTCGATGCTCTTCAAAGGCCGTTTCCGGGTGCTCGTGCAATTGACGGCGCCATTCGATCAGCTTCGGCTCCAGGGACTTGATGCAGTCTGTAATATTCATTGCATGACTCCCGACACAAGCGTACCCGCCACGCCGATTGCCATACCGACCAGCAACCAGGCGATCCGGTCGATCAACGGTATATGAGCGGTCGCCGATGTCGGGCCTGGGGGCGAGTGCTCATGCCCGTCGGAAGAACCATTTGGCTGCTCGCCGGTCTGGCCCGTTCCGCCGGAAAGCACGGCGGAAAAACTGGAAAAGAAATCCTCCGCATTTTTCTTTGCGATGCTCTGGATCAGCCTCCCCCCGACGCTTGCGAGTTTGCCGCCGATGTCGACATCTGCAACATAGGCGAGTAGCGTGCGGTCTCCCTGCGGCGTCAGCCTGATCCTCGCCGAGCCTTTCGCAAAGCCTGCCGGGCCTCCCTGACCTCGCCCCGATAGTATATAGCCGAAGGGCGGATCAAGGTCGCTCAATTCCACCTTACCCTTGAACGTGGCGGAAACCGGCCCGACTTTCGCGACCACCGATGCCGTGAATTCCCTGTCTCCGGTCTGCAGCATCTCAGAACAGCCCGGAATGCTGCGCCGGAGGGTTTCGGGATCGTTCAGCCCAACCCATACCTTGTCGATCGGCGCAGGGATGACATGTTCACCAACAAATTCCATTGCCGTTTCCTATTTCCCGGCGTGCTGTTCGTAGAGCCTGTAGATCGCCTGCGTTCCCTCCTCACCGAATCCGCTCGATGCGAGCGTCTCATAGAGCCGCTTGGCCAGCGCGAGGCCCGGCAGGTCGAGCTTCATCCGCTCTGCTTCAGCGATGGCGATCGACATATCCTTGATGAAGTGATGCACGTAAAAGCCGGGAGCATAGTCGTCGGCCAGCATCTTCGGGCCGAGGACATTCAAGGCGAAGCTGGACGCGGCTCCGGTTCCGATCGAAGACAGGACCCGTCCTGCATCGAGCCCGGACGCCTTGGCATAGGCGAGGCTCTCGCTGACGGCGATCATGGTAGAAGCGATGGCGATCTGGTTGCTCATCTTCGTGTGCTGTCCCGCCCCCGGCCCACCTTGCAGGACGATGTTTTCGCCCATCAGCCTGAGGAGGGGCAGAGCGACGTTGAACGCAGCTTCGTCCCCCCCGACCATGATCGAAAGTTTGCCCGCCTTCGCACCGACGTCCCCCCCGGAGACTGGCGCATCGAGCGTCCTAACGCCTTTTTGCGCCGCTTTCGCCGCAATCTCGACGGCGAGCGTAGGGCTGGAAGTGGTCATGTCGATGAGTACCGCCCCCGCTTTTGCCCTCTCTACGATCCCGCCAGCGCCGAGGTAGGTTTCCTCGACATCCTTGGGATACCCGACGATGGTGACAAGGATGTCGCACGCCGCCGCCACCTCTCCTGCGCTGTCGTGCCAGACGGCGCCCCTGGCAACCAATTCGGCTCCCTTGCCTTTTGTCCTGTTGTAGACATGCAGCTCGTGCCCGCCGTCGAGAATGTGGCCCGCCATGCTGCGCCCCATGATTCCCAGGCCGACGAAGCCGACTTTCTTCCTGCTATCTGTACTGTTCATCTCGGTTCTGTCCTTTCAGCCAAGCGGGCTCACATGTGCTCGCGCAACAATGACCGCAGGTATTGCGGGGAAAGCGGCTGGCGGTCCGCCACCACGCCGAATGGCGCCAGCGCGTCGTTGACGGCATTGGTCAACGACGCGATCGATCCCATCACACCGCCTTCGGCCATGCCTTTGATGCCGGCCGGCGTACGCTTGTTCGGCGTGTGGTTGTGGAGAATTTCGAAGTTCGGCAGCTCGCAGGCCGTCGCCACCAGGTAGTCGGCGAACGTGGCGGAGAGATTTTGCCCGTTCTCGTCGTAGACGACTTCCTCAAGCATGGCCCCGCTCAGTCCCATGGCGATGGCGCCCTGCTGCTGGCCACGCACGACGATCGGGTTGATGACGGTCCCGCAATCCTCCGAAACCACGTAACGGGAGATGCTGAGCATTCCGGTGCGGATATCCACCTCGACTTCGCAGGCGTGCGAAGAGTTGGAATAGGTCATCGGCGGGGGATCGTAGGTCAGCGAGAAATCAAGCCCCGGCGCGATCCCTTCCGGCAGGTTTGTCGGGTCGAGATAGGCTGTCCTGGCGATGTCGGCGAGGCTGATCCCCGTTGCGTTCCATTCGCCATTGAGGAGCCTTTCCACCCGGCCGTCCAGGAGGCGGAGGTCGGATGCCGAATTCAGGCCGAGCTGGTGCGCGGCGATCCGCAACACGTGGTCGCGGGCTTTTTGCGCGCACAGATACAGCGAACCGCCGCCCGCCGTGCCGCCTCTCGCGCCACGGCTGCCCATGCCGTAGGGAGCCACATCGGTATTGCCGATATGAATCCGAATGCAGGAAGGGTCCACGCCCAATCCCTCGGCAACGGCCTGCGACATCGCCGTCTCATAGCCCTGGCCTGTTGCGCCGAGCCCGACCGAGGCGTTCACGACCCCGCTCGGTTCGATCCTGACCCACGCAGCCTCGTGCCCCGAACCGGGAATGCCGGTCGATTTGTAGAACGCGGAGCCGTAGGTGGTGGATTCGACGACAGTGCAAAGGCCGAGCCCGATATAACGTCCCTCGTTCCGCAAAGCCTGCTGGCGATTGCGGAAGGCGTCGTAGCCGACGGCATCGACCACGCTGCGCAATGTCTCTGCCGGCGTGATGTCCTCCAGCAGTTCGCCCGTGGGCATTCGATAGGGCAGGTCTTCCGCCCCGATCATGTTGGTCCGGCGGACATCGAGGGGGTCGAGACCGAGCTGCCGAGCGACGGCGTCGATCGTTCCGTCCATCACCCAACTCGTGATGGACATGGGTGCCCGCATCGGGCCGTTCCCGCACTTGTTCGTCAGTGCGATCTTGACGTCGAAAGCATAGTCCTCGATCCGGTACGGGCCGGTCAGGATCATCGCTACGACGCGTGACATATAGTTTGCCGGATAGAAACAATAGGCTCCGAAATCCTCGGTGATTTCCAGTTCCAGTCCGAGAATTCGCCCTTCCGCCGTGACCGACGCGCGCGTGCGGCAGAAGTTTTCGCGCGCGTGGCTTGCTGCCATGAGGTTCTCGCTCCGGTCCTCGCGCCAGCGCACCGGACGGCTCAGATGACGCGCCAGGGCGGCGACCGTCAGTTCCTCCCGGTAAAGCGCGATCTTCTGTCCGAAGCCGCCTCCGACGTCGAGGGATATGACGGCGACCTGGCTTTCGGAAAGTCCAAGGCGGACCGCAAGCTGGCTGCGCAGCGGATGCACGACCTGACTGCCGGTATGGAAAGTAAGGTGCTCCCGCCCGGCGTCCCAGACAGCCACACAGCCCCGCGTTTCCATAGGCACGTGGGTCTGGCGATGCTGGTAGAACGAAGCCTCGACGACCGCGTGTGCCTCCTTGCGGCGCCGACCAACATTTCCGGCGGAAAAGCTCTGATGCGAAACGAGATTGGAAGGCAGCGTCTCGTCGACCAGGACCGCATTGCCGACAAGCGCATTTTCCAGCGAGGCGATCGCCGGCAGCAGTTCGTATTCGACGTCGACAAGTTCGGTGGCGTCCTCGGCGACGTACCGGTCCTTCGCTACCACAACGGCCACCGGATCGCCGTGAAACCGGACCTTATCGATCGGCAACGTCGAAATCTCGGTCGGATGAAGGCCCTCGATCGGCGGCGCCACCCGCAACCGGTTTGTCCATCTGTCGAGGTCTTCACCGGTAAAGACGCCGATTACGCCGGGCAGGTCGCACGCCGCTTCCGTTGAAATCTTCAGGATGCGCGCGTGAGCATGCGGCGAGCGCACGAAGCATGCGTGCAGAGCGCCGGGTACCACGATGTCATCAACATAACGCCCCCGCCCATTGACGAGACGCTTGTCTTCCTTTCGCGCCAGCGGTTTGCCGATGTAGTGGAAGCCATCCATTTCGCTCACGGCCGCTCCTCGCGAATAGTTCTCGCCGCCTTCAAAACGGCGGCAACGATGTTCTGATAGCCCGTGCAGCGGCACAGATTGCCCGACAGGACGTCGCGCACGTCGTCCTCGCTAGGATCGGGCGTATCACGAAGGAAGGCTTCGAAGGTCATGATGATCCCGGGCGTACAAAAGCCGCACTGGAGTCCGTGCTCCTCATGCAGCGCCCGCTGCAGCGGGCTTAAATCTGTCCTTCCGACGGCCTCGATCGTCGTGATCTCGTGCCCTTCCATCTGGATGGCATAGGTCAGGCAGGCGCGTGCCGGTTGATCGTCGATCAGCACCGTACAAGCCCCGCAAACGCCGTGTTCGCAGCCGATATGCGTCCCGGTGAGCCCGAAATCCTCGCGCAACACGTCGGCGAGCAATTTGCGAGGTTCTACCGTCGCCTCCAGGGTTTCACCATTTACCGTGAGCGAAATCATCCGCGCGACGCTCATGCAGACGCCTTCCGCGAACGCGCCAACGCCGTCGCGAGCGCCTTTTGCGTCAGGGACGCAGTCACCTCGCGACGAAAGACCGCCGGAATCTGCACGGTGTCTTCAGGCGCGATCGATTGCGCCGCGAATTCGGAGACCGCCTCGATCCAAGTGTCCTCCGGGATCACGCCGGAAGGAGCGACTGCCGACAGGTCGAGCCGGAGGGGCACGGGCGCGACACCCCCGAGCGCAACGTGCAGGTCCCCCAGCCTGCCGGCGTCATCGAGCGTCAGGAGCACCGCGACGGCGACCACGGCAAAATCGCCGCGACGGCGGCTGAACAACTCGAATGCCCAACCGGCGTTGATTGGCAGGCGTGGATAGAGAACCGAGGTCACGAGCTCGCCCTCTGCGAGATCGACTGTCATTACCGACTTGAAGAAATCGCCCGCAGCAATTTCCCTCCGTCCGGAGAGTCCGTGCAAGACCAGTCGCGCGCCGCCGAGCACCGCGACCAGCGGCATCTGCGCGGCCGGATCGGCATGGGCGAGGCTGCCGCCAAGCGTGCCGCGGTGACGGATCGCATAATGGCCGATTGTCGCAGCCGCCGCCGCCAGCAACGGATGCGACCTCGCCACTTCCGGCGCGGTCGCCACCCGATGGTGCCGCGTCATCGCGCCCACCTCCAGCATGGCATCCGAAACCCTGATGAAATCGAGCTCCACCAGATCGTTCAGGTCGATCAGGTGCTCGGGACGGGCGAGCCTCATGTTCAGCATCGGACCGAAGCTCTGGCCGCCGGCGATGGGCTTTGCCCGTTCTCCGAAACGGGCGAGCAAACCCAGCGCAGCATCGAGCGTCTGCGGCCGATGGTAATCGAATGATGCGGGTTTCATTCTATCATCCGATCAGGCTCATTTCGCTCGCCGCATCGAAGACATGCAGCCTGTGGGCGTTCGCCGACAGCTTGATCACGTCTCCGTAGCTGTGGCGCAGGTCCTTGTTGACGCGGAAGAAAAGTTCCTCGCCCTCCACTTTCATGCCGAGGAACTGATCGGAACCGACCGGAAGGACGGAGGTTACCGTACCGGCGATGACTTCGCCGTCTGCGGGCGTATCCCGTTCGTCGACATCCTCGGCGCGAATGCCGAGTTTCACCTTGCGGCCATTATGCGCCAGAAGCTGGCTTGCCCGTTCCGGCGCGAACGACAGCCTTGTCTCGCCCCGCACGAAGGTGACCTTTTGTCCTTCGACCACCAGCTCGCCTGTGAGATAGTTGATGGGCGGGCTTCCGAGGAACGAGGCGACGAAGGTGTTGGCGGGATGTTCGTAGATCTCGTCGGGGGTTCCGATCTGCTGCACGTGTCCGTTGCGCATGACGACGATCCTGTCGGCCAGCGTCAATGCCTCGGCCTGGTCATGGGTCACGTAGACGAAGGTCGTCTGCATCGAACGATGCAGTTCCTTGATTTCCGCCCGCATCGAAATGCGCAGCGCCGCATCGAGGTTCGACAGCGGCTCGTCCATGAGGAACACCGCCGGGCGGCGCACCATGGCGCGACCGAGCGCTACGCGCTGGCGCTGGCCGCCCGACAGCTGGCCCGGACGCCTGTCGAGGAGAGAGGTGATTTCCAGGCGCTGGGCCGCATCCCTCACCCGACGATCGATGTCGTCCCTGGGATGCTTGCGCATAATCAGGCCGAAGGCGATGTTCTCGTAGACCGTCTTGTGCGGATAGAGCGCATAGCTCTGGAAGACCATGGCGACGTCGCGATGATGCGGGGGCGTGAAATTGACGGTTTCATCGTCGAAGTAGAGGTTGCCCTCGGTCACTTCCTCCAGGCCGGCGATCATGTTCAGCGTGGTGGACTTGCCGCAGCCGGAGGGACCGAGCAGAACCACGAATTCCTTGTCATTGATCTCGAGATTGAGATTTTCGAGGGCGACATAACCGTTCGGATAACGCTTGGAGGCATTTTCAAATTCGATGCGAGCCACTGGCAAACTCCCTGTTACCCTTTCACGGCGCCGGCCGTGAGGCCGGAGACGATGTAACGTTCAAAGACGATGGCGATGATCACCGGCGGCACGATCGCAAGAAGACCCGCCGCGTTGATGAACGAGAAGCTTATGGTGAAATCGGACGTGAACGACGCCAGGACGATCGGCAGCGTCTGGGAGGAGACCGTCTGGGTGAACATCAGCGCCAGGAGGAACTCGTTCCAGCTGGTCAGGAACGCAAACAGGATCACCGCCACAATGGAAGGCAGCGACAACGGCAGATAGACATGCGTCAACGTCTGCAGGCGTGAGCAGCCATCGACGCGCGCCGCCTTGTCGAGCTCGTCCGGCAGGCTCTCGAAATACTGGATCAGGATGAACACCGTGAACGGCACGGTGATCGCCAGATAAGTGAAGACGAGCGACAGGATGCTATCGAGCAGCCCGAGATTCTTGATGACCAGGAAGAAGGGAACGACGAGGGCGATATCGGGAATGACGCGGGTCGCGAGGATGAAATAGACGGACCCCGTCCGCCCCCGGAAGCGGATCTTCGCCATCGCATAGGCCGCGGGAAGCCCGACCAGCAGGTTCAACACGACAACGAGGGTCGCGACGGCGAAGCTGTTGAACATGGCCGGCAGCAGGTTTTTGGCCGTCGACGGGATGAAGCTTCCCGAGGCCGGGTCCTGCCTGTTGCGGGTCTCATAGCTCACCGGGCCTTCGTCGGCCGTAAAGATCGCCTTGAAATTCCTGAGCGTCGGTTCGTCCGGTATCCAGTGCGGCGGCACCGAAACGATCTCGGCTTCGGTCTGCAGCGAGGACGATACCAGCCATGCGACGGGCATCAGGACGACCAGCATGATGGCAAGCGAGCCGGCGAATATGACCCCGCGGTGGAGCCACCTGTAGATCTCACCGCGCCGCTTGTAGTTGATCGAGCGCGGCGGGACGGGTCGCCCGGCCCGGCTCCCGTTGTCCGGGAGGTCGTGAAGGCTGGCCATTTACACACTCCTGCCGAGAATCTTGATGACGAAGTAGGCGAGCGCAAAGGTCACCAATGCCAGGACGTAGGACATCGCGGCGCCGGAACCGAAGGACAGGTTGCGGAACGTCTCGATGTAAATTTCCCACGACAGCACATGGGAGGCCGTGCCGGGACCGCCTTCCGTCAGAACGAAGAACAGATCGAAATGCCGGATGGAAATCATCGTCTCGTAGAGGATGACCAGCATGAAACCCGTGCGCATGGAAGGCAGCGTTACGTGAAGGAAACGCTGCAGGAGCGGCGCCCCATCGACTCGGGCCGCATTGTAGAGATCCTGTGGAATGGATTTCAGCGACACCAGCAGCAGGATCGTTGCCAAGGGGACTTCTTTCCAGACGAAGGCATTGGCGATCAAAGGCAGCGTTTTTTGCTGGTCACCGAGCCAGACCAGGTATTTTTCGATGAAGCCGAGCTGGTAGAGCAAGCCGTTGAGCGCGCCGTAGCCGGAATCGTAGATCCACTTCCACATCAGGGCGTCGGCGACATAGGGAATGGCCCAGGGAATCAACAGGATCGTGCTGACCAGGCGCCGTCCAGGGAACTTCTCGTTGAGGAGCAGGGCGGCCAGGAGCGCCAGCACCGTGATCGCCGTGACGGACATCACGGTGAAGGTGACGGTCCTCAACACCGCGGTCCAAAAAAGGTCATCGCCGAACAGCTGAATATAGTTGTCCAGCCACACGAACGGCGTCCGGTTGGGACGCGTCAACTTGATCTGGAAGAGGCTTATATAGAAGGAATAGCCAATCGGGAAAACCGCCACCAGCCCGAGGACCGCCATGACCGGCGCGATGAAAACAAGTGCTGTACGGTCGTCATACGTAAAACGCCGCATCACCTTCGCGCCTATTCCGCCTGCCGTATTTGACATGTCGAGAAGTTCCACCAGATTCCGATATCGATGAGCCAACTGAGATCGATCCCGCCTAGACCTGATCGCGCTTCGCCCGAAACGTGTCCCCAAACCAGATACGGTGCCCCAGATCCCGCTTCCCGGCCGGCCACCCAGCCAGGAAGACTATCTGTCGATGTTATCAGGACTGGGACTTGAGATCGTCCCACTCCTTCCCCGACTTCTTCAACGCATCAGCGGCCGAGGCATTGCCGAGAACCGCCGACTGCCACGCGGAGCCGTTGACCTCGTTCCAGTCGCCGAACCAGGGCGTTATCACGTCCTTCTTGCGGGCGAGCGCCTGCTGTTTCTGGATCAGTTCCACATCGCCATATTTGTTGTAGGCGGCGCGCACGTCGGCATCCTGGAACAGCGGCTTGACGCCGAAACTCGAACCCAGATCGAGGAAAAGCAGCTTCTGGAATTTGTATTCGCCGTCCGCCTTGCCGCCAAACCATTCGATCAGCTTCGCGGCGTTTTCGGCACGGGCCTTGTCGGCGGCAGCCTGCGTCGACATGCCATGGAAACGCATCCAGCCGACCGTCGCGTGCGACCCGTCCTTGCCCTGCGGCATCAGCGCCTGCTTGGCGCGGCCCGCAATCTTCGACTGAGCCGGATCGTTAAGCATGGCCAGGCGATATTTCGGCAGAAGTGCAAAGGCATGGTTGCCGGCAGCAAACGCCTTGAGGCCGTTGAGCTCCCCCGTTTCCAGGCAGGCGGAGGAGACGATCTTATGCTTGTTGACCGCATCGACGATCCACTGGAGGGTCGTCAGGGCGCCGCCCTTTGCCTCCTGCATGACCGAATTGCCCTTGTCGTCGGTGAAGGCGCCGCCCTGCGAAAAGACCATTGCCGACATGAACTCGATGAGCCAGCTTTCCTTGGCTAGCGCCAGCATCAGCGGAAAATCGGAAAGGCCTTTCTGCTTCATCACCAGCGACTGCTCGACGACTTCGTCCCAGCTCGTCGGCGGCGCGGAAAACCCTGCAGCGGAAAGCTTTTCGGCATCGTACAGGAAGCCCATGTAGTCAGTGTAGTAGGTCAGGCCGTACTGGCGTCCGTTATAGGTCATCGAATCCGTACAAAACGGTTCGGCGTCGCCATTATAGGCCATCAGATTGTCGAATCCGTCGATCGGGGCGATCCAGTTGGCTTCGGCCCATTGCGGCAGCCAGCCGTCCGAAACCCACAGGACGTCCAGGGGGGCGCCGCCGGCAAATTTCGTGACCATAGCATCGGGATACTGTGCCCATGGCGCATTCGCGTAATCGACGGTCAAGCCCGTCTTCTTCTCGAATGCAGCGACATGGCTCTTGACCAGATCGACCGCAGCCGACCAGGTCTGCAGGTTGATGTTGCTACCTGCGGCACGCGCAGTCACGCCCGGCAGAGCCAGCGCGGCGCCACCGACCAAGGCCGAAGCCTTGAGAAATTCGCGCCGTCCGAAGGCGCGCCCTAATCCAGTTTTCATCTTTTTATCCCCTCGAATGCGCGACTGTGTCGCGTAACCGGCCCAAGGCCGCGGAAGCCGTCGGCCTCACGGGGAAAAGCTAACAACGTCTGAATAAGTCGTCAACTGACGACTTCAATAAAATGAATCGACCGTCGTACCAAGCGGCAGGGAAAAATCAGGCCTCGATTTTCGCGTACTGGGCAATCATGGCGTCGAAACCGCTCAAGAACAGGCTGACATGCATCTCGACGACCTGCTCCTGCGGGATGACCTGGCTCGCGTGGTAGATGTGCCTGCGAATCCCGTAGTGTGATATCGCACCGTGGATGATCCAGCCGATCTCGTGGATCGCCTCCGGTTTGACGTTAAGGGGCCTGCCCCGCTCATGGGCAGCTTCCGCCACGATCGTCTCCATGAGCTTCGTGATGATCGATGAAATATAGCTCGGCGCCATGTCCGCTTCGGCCAGCGAGGAGTACAGGAAAAGACGCAGCCAGCGCCGGACGAGCACCGCGTCCAGATATTCGTTATAGAAATCGCACAGCCGGTCGTGCATAGGCCGCGAACGGTCGCTAAGTTCAGCAAACCAGACGGCCTGAAAAGGACCGAGGATCGCCGTATCGTAGACCTCTCTGAGCAAATCTTCCTTGGTCGGGAAGAAACGATACAGAAGACGTTGGGAAATGCCGCAGTCAGCCGCCAGGGCGCGGGTTTGCGCCGTCAGTCCATACTCGGAGAACAGTTCCGTAGCCTTCTCCAGGATCTGGGCACGTCGCTCCATATAGGGCAGACGTTTTCCCTTTTTCTTCGAGGTACCAGGTTTCTTGGCAACAGCCTGGTTGCCTCGCAGATTGGTGGACTTGGCTTTCAACAGACCGTCGCTCCCCGCGATAAATGCATCGTGATTCTCGCCCTTTCTTAGCACGAGCAGGGCCGCAGCGATAAATCGAGCCTATTTTATCGTCAATTGACGAATTACTGTCCACTGTGCATTGTCAGAAGCAGGCTTCCACCGAAACATATCGAGCCGGTCTCCAGGAGAAGGACGTCGCTAATGATTTATGAGCAGCGCATCTATCAAGTAACGCCAGGCACCACCGGCGCCTTTCTGAAGGTATACGAAGCCGAGGGGCTTGGCATCATAACGCAATATGCCAAACTGGTCGGATGCTGGACGACCGAAAGCGGCACGCTGAATTCTGTTGTTTTCATTTGGGCCTACGACGATTTCGGCCATCGTTCGGCACAGCGCGCAAAGTTGGGAGCCGATGCCGCGTGGCAGGCGTTCGTGCCCAAGATTCTTCCCTTCCTTGTCCACCAGGAAAGCCGTTTCTTGCTGCCGACCGCATTCTCGCCCTTGAATTAACCTGTAAACTTAGAGATGCGGCCAAGGCGCCGGTGCGCATTTGCCCTCTCGGATGGCGGCGCGGAGGCGTGCGCAAGCGCCCCGTCGGATCTTCTAGATATGAAACGAAGCAAAGATGCTTGCACCGGAGCCAAAGATTACTGCGATTGGTAGGACGCCCGATATCAAAAATGGCCGGATAAACGACTATTGTGTATGGTTTTGACGATCTGAACCTTCCACCTTGTGCGCGACAAACAGCAAACCACTGAACCTACTGAAGAAAGCGCGTGCTCTCGCTTTCACTGGTTGCCTCTCGATGATCGCGTTCAAACCGCGACTTTTTATTCCTGTATGGTCGCGCCAGCCATCGAGATGGATTTTCGAGGACGCACCTGTCGGGCAACCGGCAGGCGCAACTGCGTCAAGCAGTCTTCTGCCACATATGGCTGACTGTGAGCCAAACCGCTGAGACAAGAAAATGAGGAGCACCGAGGCCAGCATAAAGTTCAATTTCTGAAGCCAATGCATTGAATTCATGTACATTCTCGCTTACGTGCATGAGCCGCGCTCTGCCGCTCGCAAAAGCTGCGAAGTTCTATGCCCCGCGAGCCGGTGTCGGGCACAATGTCGTCTCGTCAACTTGTCTGGAAATGCTCTGGAGTTCATCGAGATAGAATTGAAATGGCTCATTGCCGACCCAACCGACCAGAGCTCGGACCACCGCCGACTACACATGGCCGGCGATCGGTTTCGGCAGATAATGTTGTTCGAGCTCGGCCACGTCCTCTGCGGTCAGGCTGATCTCCAGTGCCTTGACCGCATCCTCAAACTGTTGCGGCTTCGAAATGCCCACGACGGGCGCGGTAATGGCTGGACGGGTTGCGACCCAAGCATAGGCAACCTGCGCCATCGGCTGCCGCATGATGATCACGTCGTCCTGTTTTACGATCGCTCCGACAAGGCAGAAATCATCGATGAAGCCGACATCCTCGACGGAAAGGTCGAGAAGCGAATTGTCGATACGGTCAAGCCGCACCATGGCGTGGCAGTAACAATGGGCCGCTACGTGCTCGTCTCGGTCCCAAATACAGAGATTGAAACGAAGCCAGATGAATTGCCGCCGCGCATTGGTCTTCGCGTCGTGGATGAAAAGGGCGAGCAGGTTGGCGAGACAGCCACATGCACCGACCTTCACGGTGAGGCGACCTCGGCCCGCCTCGTCGCGTTTGGCTGCAAGGAGGGCGTCCTTGTTGTCCGCCCGGGCGGACTTGATGGGCCGAAGCTGACGATGCTGCCCTATCCGGCCGATTTCGCGAAGGCCCACACCGGCACACTCCTCGGCGGCAAGGCGATGCAATTCTTCCTCGGCAACTATGGCGATGACAAGCTGGTGCTGATCGACGCGGATGCCGAACAACCCTACAAGCTGATCGAGCTGCCGACACGACGCGTCGATTTCCAACTCGATCCAGCAGAACCGCGCAACGCCTATATCCTGACAGAAGACGGCGACCTGCATGTTCTCAATGTCGTCAAGGGCGAAATCGTCAATAAGGTGAAGGTCACAGAGCCTTACAGCAAGGATGGCCATTGGCGCGATCCGCGCCCGCGCCTTGCTGTCGCCGATGGCCAGATCGCAATTACCGACCCGCGCCATTCTCTCGTTCGCGTTGTCGATGCCGAGACACTGAGGGAAACGCGCACCATCGCGGTCGAGGGGCAGCCCTTCTCAATCGTTGCCGTCGGCGGCTCGGGCGCTCCGCACTGATACGATGAAACCTCTGCCCGGAACTACAGCGCAGTTCCGGGCACACCCTCAAAACCGCACCTTCCGGAGATGAGTATGTTGCAGGCAGTCCATTCCGACGATTTGAAACTGACGAGGAACCAGAGCCTCGTGCTCTCGGTGCTACAATCGTCCGGTCAGCCACTAAGCGCCTATAGCATCTTGGACCGATTGCGCGATGCCGGATTACGGGCGCCGCCGCAGGTCTACCGGGCGCTTGAAAAGCTTATGGAAGCTGGCCGCATCCACCGGCTGGAAAGCATGAATGCCTTCGTCATCTGTTGTCATTCAAAGCATGGGCAGATCCATCCACGGACCACCACCTTCGCGATTTGCGAAGCCTGCGGCAAGGTCAACGAATTCCACGATGCGAAGATCGAGGATGCGCTTGGAAGGCGCGCCAAGGGTAGCGGCTTTAAGATGCGCTCCACCACGATCGAGGTCCACGGCCTCTGCGCCGAATGCCACTGAATTGAACGATCAACGCCCTACCGCTCTTGCCTTCGCAATGCTGGCCTGGCCAGTTAACCCCGCGGGCTTTGCCGCCACCTCCGGCTCCCCCGTCGCCACCGCCGCCGCCGTCGGGGCGGTCGCCATTCCGGAAATGAAGAAGGCTGGCTACGATTCGCGCCTTGCCGCGGGATCGGTCGCCGCCAGCGGCGTGCTTGACGTTCTCATTCCTCCTTCGGCGCTACTGATCTTCTCCGCCGCGCTGACCGAGGTCTCCGCCGGCAAGATGCTGATCGCCGGCTTCATATCCGGCATGCTCACTACCGTCGTCTTCATGGCGGGCGTCGCACTTTTCGGGCACGTCATTGCGAACAGGGCGGCTCGCCGGTGACCGCATGCGGGCCACCGGCCAGGCATGGCAGGTGCTGATCCTGTTCCTGCTCGGCTTTGGCGGCGTCTGTCTCGGACTGCTGGCGCCAACAGAAGCGGCGGCCATCGGCGCGCGCCGGCGGCGTTCCTGATGCTGCGTTTGTCCCGGTCCGACAGGGCCCAATTGGTACCGAACCTGCTCTTCAGCTTCAGCTCCACCGCGACGACCACCGTAATGATCCTGTTCATTATCATCGAGGTCGGTATCTTCAGCTACTTCCTGACGCTCGTGCAAATCCCACAGATCGTGGCCAAAGCCATCGTCGAACTGCCTGCCGCCGCATGTCTTTGTCCATCCCGCCATTGCTCTATATCCCGCCCGACATGTTTCTCGATGCCTTCTCCATGCTGGCCATCATCCTGCCGATCGTCTTCTCGACCGTACCGGTCTGGGCTTCGATCCGATCTGGTTCAGCATTCCGTGTGTGAAAATGCGCGAAATCGGATTGATGCCCCCGCGGTCGGACTGAACTGCTTGGTCATTGCCGGTATTGATCGCGACACGTCTCTCTCCGACGTTTTCCGCGGCGCCCAGTGGTTCGTGGTCATGGAAATGTTCACGATCGGGCTGATCTTCTTCTTCCCGATGATCGTCACATGGTTGCCGGACACCATGATGGGCCGCGGATCCTTGCACAAACGAAATCCACCGGATTCACGATCGAAACCCGGTGGCCTTTGCATTCGAAGCCTCTACGTGTTCAGGCGGCGAGGATGACCTTCATGGCCTTTTCGCGCGCGGCATTGCCGAACACCTCGTAGGCATCGAGAATCTGGTCTAGCTTGAAGCGGTGAGTAATCAGCTTGCTCGGGTCGAACCTGCCGGCCGCTACCGTCTTCAAGAGCATCGGCGTGGTGTTGGTGTTCACCAGTCCCATCGAGATGTTGATGTTCTTGATCCAGAGATCCTCGATATGAAGTTCCACCGGCTGGCCGTAAACGCCGACATTGGCGATCTTTCCACCCGCCGAGACGATTTTCTGGCAGATGTCGAAGGTGGCGGGAACGCCGACGGCTTCGATCGCCACATCGACGCCGCGTCCGTCGGTCATCTCCATGACCTTCAGAGCGGCATCTTCCGCGCCGACCTGAACCGTATCGGTGGCGCCGAACTGCCGGGCAAGGGCCAGACGCGAGGGGTCCATGTCGATCATCACGATCTTGCCCGGTGAATAGAACTGTGCCGTCAGGAGCGCGGACATGCCCACCGGACCGGCGCCGACGATGGCAACGGTGTCGCCGGGCTTCACGCCACCCGCCTGCACGCCGATTTCCAAGCCCGTCGGCAGGATGTCGGAGAGCATGACCAGCGCTTCCTCGTCCGCCCCGGCCGGGATCGGGTAGAGGGAGTTGTCGCCATGGCGGATGCGGACATATTCGGCCTGCGTGCCGTCGACCGTATGGCCGAGTTGCCATCCGCCGTCGTCGCAATGGGAATAAAGCTGCCGCTTGCAGTTCGGGCATGAGCCGCAGGACGTAATGCAGGAAATCAGGACGGGATCGCCCTCCTTGAAGTTGCGCACCGCGCTGCCTACCTCATCGACCACGCCGACGCCTTCATGGCCCAGCGTGCGTCCCTCGGTAACGGTTGGCACATCGCCCTTCAGAATGTGCAGGTCGCTGCCGCAAATGGTCGTCTTTGTGATTTTGACGATGACATCGGTCGGCTCCTGCACGGCCGGCTTGGGTTTCTCGACCCAGTCTTTCTTGCCTGGCCCGTAATAGACAAGCGCTTTCATCAGATCCTCCCTAGGGGGTATCCCCCTCAGCATGATGTTACAGAGATCGCACAAACCGGCCTCCTGTCCGGGTAGTGAGGTGTGAACCAACACCTATGGCGACATTAGAACAACAAGGAGAGCAGGCGCAGGCCGGGCTTTGATCTATTTCGGAAGCCGATGATCCGAATGAGAAGTAAACCGCAACATGGGAAAGTCGCCTGCCGAAACGGATCGGCAGTCACGGCTCCGGTTGGAATCCTCAGGCGCCAAAGGTCATGACTGGCGGGTCGTCATGCCCTTGCCAGACGATTGCGCAGAGTCTGGTAAGGGCTCTCGCCGAAGCGCTGCCGATAGCTTGCGGTCATCGCGGTGAGGTTGACATAGCCACGCGTGGAAGCGATCGAAGAGACAGTCTCGCCGGGCGGCGCGTCTTCCAAGGCTTTGCGAAGGCCCTCGAGACGCCGTGCCGTCAGATAGTCGTGCGGAGTAATGCCGCGAAACCGCCTGAAACCCTCGGACAGGCTGCGCGCGGAAATGCCGAGCTGTACAGCGATCTCGGTAATCGACGGCGCCTCGTGCGCACGCTCCTCCATCAGCCGCTCCGCTTCGCGCACATATCGCGGCGCTGCACCCCGCGCGCCGGTTTCCAGATTGAGTCCGGAGCATTCGGCCCAGCCGCGCAATAGTTCCAGGCAGAGGGTTTCCTCGATCCGCTTCTCCATCAACGGACTGGCAACGCCATCACTCCGGGCATCGACGGATCGTGTGGCATAATCCAAAAGGGAGAGCCAGGCGGAGTGCCCGCGCCCGAAAACCAGCCGCTTTTTCCAGAGATCGTCCTCGGGCACGAAGCCGTACCATCGCTGCGCCGTTTCCTCCATCAGCCTGTGGGGAATGGTCAGGTTGAATTGCAGGTCATCCCCGTTCGCGACATTCCAGTAATCCGTACGGCTGCAATCGACCACATAGCTGTCTCCGGGCTGCGTATCGATGGTGGCACCGCCCATGAGCGGATGGCACACGCTTCCTCGCATGGTGTTCACGACGATGATGTTTCCCGAGGAGGGGTCAAACTCGTCAGCCTTCGTCGGCACGCCGAAACAGAAGCGACTGAGCACGATTCTGCCGATCGACAGGGTGCGCAACGTGGCATTCGGATCCGCTCCCTGGACGAGTGGTTTCGTGGCAAGCGGCATATAGACCCGATTGCAGAACGCATTGACCTCCGCCCACTCACGGGAAGCATTCAGTTTTCCGCTCAGGAGCGGCTGGCCTTGCGCATCAAACAGCAGCGCATGTTCCAGCACGGTGGCATCCTCCTGCAAATCCCGCCGATATTGTGCCCGGAAGTATGGATATTGCAACAAGCAGATTGGATCGCGCGCCCACAGCAGGAGCTCTAGTGTGACGTCCCAGAGATTATGACTCGTTGAGCAAAGGTGTTGGATAAGA
>NZ_JPYQ01000013.1:0-268539 GCF_000757525.1 Rhizobium sp. YS-1r
GCAAAGTCCCATCTTGATTGACGCTGGAATTCCACGTTGATCGTCGCGCGGCACCGAACCTAACAGGAGGTTCGGCTTCCTGGAAACGATGCCCAAGCATGTCGGTTTCACGCTCAACTCCGATACGCCCTATGGCGGCATGGTCCTCGATCTCAGGGACGGACCCTTGGTCATAGAGCTTCCCGCCGGGCCTTTGCTCGGCGCGGCGCTCGACATAAACCAGCGCTGGATAATGGACATGGGCCTGCCTGGGCCAGACGCCGGGAAAGGTGGAAAGCACCTCTTGCTGCCGCCCGGATACGATGGGACTCCTCCCGAAGGATATTACATCGGCCGCGCGACGTCCTATCGCGTCATAGCAGGGCTGCGGGCCATTCCCGCAGAGGGCGACGTCAAGGGCGCGGTAGAACGGCTCAAGACGATCAAGGTCCAGCCGCTTGATCTTCCGGCGGACTGGGTAGCACCCGTCTGGTATGACCAAACGCCCGAGCCCCAGAACCAAACGCCGACCGGATGGGAGGCGACCCTCAAATTCTGGGAGACGCTGCACAAGGTCATCGACAGCGAACCGCCACTTGCGGACTCGCGCACACATTACGGCGACCTCGCAGAGCTTGGGATCGTCAAGGGCCAGCCGTTCGCGCCGGACGACCGCCTCAAGGCGATTCTGGAACGTGCGGCCAGCATGGGGTCTGCACAGATGCGCGTTGAGGCCCTCGCCGATCGTCGTCCCGACCGCGTTGTCTGGAAGGACCGACATTGGGAATGGGCGGCATTGCGTTTTGAGAACGGAACGTTCGATACCAAAGATTACAGGGACACTTCTGCGCTAGACAAATGGTTCTACCAGGCGATTGCGTCCTCGCCCGCCATGTTCCGGCGCGATCCGGCTGCGGGATCACTTTACTGGCTGGGCCTCAAGGACAAAGACGGCTCCTATCTCGATGGCGGCAAGACCTACAAGCTAACAGTGCCGCTTCCGGTACCCGACAGGCTGTTTTGGTCGGTTACGGTCTACGACGCTGAAACGCGCAGCCAAATTCAAACCACACAGGACATGGCCGCTCTGCGCTCGCTGTTTGAGCTGAAGGACGTGTCCGGGGAAACGGTCGATCTCTATTTCGGCCCCGAGCAGCCACCCGGCGGTGACGGCCGCTGGATCAAGACGATTCCGGCTAAAGGATGGTTCGTCTATTTCCGCATCTATGGTCCGCAAGCGCCGGCTTTCGACGGAAGCTGGAAACCCGGCGACTTCGAGGAAGTGCGGCACTAGAGGACTTCCAAGACCTTCGCAGGAGAAAATCATGGCTGACGGTGCACGGTTCGTGAAATGGGGGTCTCGGCCTCTTCGTCTTCGGAGTCTTCCTGACCTTCGGGATCATCGCCCACTATTGCAGCGGATCACGCTGGCCGACTGGCGAGCTTTTTCTGCAGAACATCACACTGTTGGTGGGCGTGCCCGTGGACGTTGTCCGTCGCGGCCATCCAGGCCGGGGGTCTCGGCATGGTTTCTTTCGGCGTCACAATGCTGGTCACTGATCGTGTCCAGCCTGGCAGCCTCCGCCTTTCGATGAGCGGCGCGTCGCTCTGGCTTTGCGTGCTTGGCCTCATCGGGGTCTTCGCGGTGGGGTATCTTGGCCACTTCATCTTCGACGCCATTTGGCCCGGCTTTTATTATGCGCCGGTTGCCGATGGAAAGAATGCCTGGCTGATAGGCCAAGGGCTATGTTCGAAGGAACGGCGGCAGCTATCTGTTTCCGAGCCGCCGGAAGCCGTGGAGATTGACTATCTCTATTCGCAACGCTGACGTCCGCTAAGGTGAAGGTTTTTCGATGCGGGCCGCGGCGCAACGGTGGCGGCTGGGCCGTGGCCCGCGTTGAAAAACCTCCCAAGGAGGAGGCCGCGGGGGCTGGGTGGAGCGCCTATGGGGAAAGCGTGCGGCTGCGGTTGCTCAAGGTGGCCATCGGTGGGAGCGTCAGGCGCAGAAGGGTAACGCCGAAGGCTTGCAATAAGACGATCGGGATCGGGATCGCAGGTCTTTCGTCGGCTGGCCTCGGCGGTTTTGCGGGGGGCCGGCTTGCCTGACGCAGACCGGCGCCACCCCGGAACGCATCGCAGATCCCGGCCGGCCTTGGCTGATGTGACATGCGTTTCGTCATGCGGCGTCCTTTCGGGGTGGCGCGCGGGATCTGGGTTGCTGGCCACGGCGGAATATCTCGACGATGCGCATCGGGCCGCCGCAGTGCGGGCATGGCTCTCTCAGCGTGAGCGGGGTTCTCTCGGTGTTTGGCGCGTCGTCCTGGAACGGCGCGTCCACCCCGAGCAGTGTCCTGATCTTTGCGACGTTGGCCTTGCGGCCTGCACCGGCGAGCAGGCCGTAATGGCGGATGCGGTGGAAGCCGTCGGGCAGCACGTGGATCAGGAAGCGCCGGATGAACTCGTCGGTGGCCAACCGCATCACCTTGTGCCGGTCACCGGTCTTGATGCGGTAATCCTTCCAGCGGAATGAGACCGTCTCGGCATCTGCGCTGATCAGGCGGCTGTTTGAGATGGCGACGCGATGGGTGTAGCGGCTGAGATAGGCCAGCACGGCCTCGGGGCCGCCGAACGGTGGCTTGGCGTAGACGACCCAGTCTGATTTGCGCAAGGGGGCAAGCCAAGCGGCGAAGGCATCCGTCTCCGCGAGCCCCGCCAGATCCCCGAAGAAGGCGAGGTCGCCGGATTGATACAGTGCCATCAATCCTCCGACAAACAGCCGCCGGAACAGACGCGACAGGACCTTTACGGGCAGAAAGAAGCCGGGGCGGCATGAGATCCAACGCGTGCCATCCGGCGACAGCCCACCGCCGGGCACGATGATGTGCACATGCGGGTGATGAGTCAGTGCCGATCCCCAGGTGTGTAGCACGCTGGTCATGCCGATGCGCGCGCCGAGGCGCTTGGGATCGGCGGCGATGGTGGTCAGCGTCTCCGCCGACGCCCGAAACAGCAGGTCATAGACCGCCTTCTTGTTCCAGTAGGCGATTTGCGCGATCTCGGCCGGCAGGGTGAAAACCACGTGGAAATACTCGACGGGCAGCAGGTCTTCGGCACGGGCGGCCATCCAGTCCCGCGCCGCGGGCCCCTGACACTTGGGGCAGTGCCGGTTCTTGCAGGAATTGTAGGCGATGTGGTTATGGCCGCACTTCGCGCAAGCCGCCACATGCCCGCCGAGCGCCTCGGTTCGGCAGGCTTCGATCGCTGCCATGACCTTGAGCTGGGTCAGGCTGACATGCCCGACATTGGCCCGCCGCCACGCCGGGCCATAGGCGCGGAAGATGTCGGCGATCTCCAGACTTGGCCGGATCACCGCACCGGCTACTCCAGTCCGCGTCGGAGCGTTTGGTCCTGCAGCTTCTTCAGGGTCTCGAACGGGCTGACGGTGTCGCGGATCGTCTTCGTGGCGACATGGGTGTAGCGGGCGGTGGTCGTCAGCTTGGCGTGTCCGAGAAGGACCTGGATCACCCGCACATCGGTGTTCGCCTCCAAAAGGTGGGTGGCAAAGCAGTGGCGCAGGGTGTGCAGCGTCGCGGGCTTGGCGATCCCGGCCAGGCTCTTGGCGGCGGTGAAAGCCCGGTTGAGCTGCCGGGGCGAGATCGGACTGATCTTCGGCTTGCCGGGAAACAGCCAGCCCTGCGGCCGCGCCTCGCGCCAATAGTCGCGCAAGAGTTCGAGCAGCGCGGGCGACAGCATGACCTTGCGATCCTTCTGCCCCTTGCCCTGTTCGACATGGATCAGCATCCGGTCGCTGTCGATGTCGCTGATCTTCAGGTTGCAGACCTCGGAGGCGCGCAGTCCGGCGCCATAGGAGATGCTGAGCGCCGCGCGGTACTTCAGACCCGGCCCCGGAGCGGCCATCAGCAGGTCGGAAACCTCCTCGACGCTCAAGACCACGGGCAACGTCCGCGGCTGCCGCCGGAACTGCATGTGCCGCTTCATCTCCTCGCGGCCGCAGGTGGTGGCGAAAAAGAACCGCAGCGCGACGATGCGGGCGTTGAAGGTCGTCGGCGTGACGCCGGCATTGGTCATGTGCAGTTGGTAGGCGCGCAGGTCATCGGCTGTCGCCGTATCCGGTGATCGCTTCAGAAACCCGGCGAAATCCTTGATCGCCCGAATATGCGCCTGCTGGGCTTTGTCGCCCAGCCCACGGATGCGCATGTCTTCGATCATCCGCTCGCGCAGCGGGGTGGTCCTCTCCTCCGTCATGGCAACCTCCTGTCTGAAGATTGAGAACACCCAATCGTCAGCCAGGACGGCAAAGCTGCAAATGCACGGCGTTCAGATCATTACTGCACCCTCACCACGGGCACCAGTGCCGCGCGAGCGGCTTCGTCCTTGGGCCAATATCGGCCAACGGTCTCCGCCCATTTTCTGCTCACCCCGCCCCTCCCGCCATGCTCCCCACGCAACGCTGACCAGCGGTTGTGGCGTTGGTAAAGCGTGGGGTCTCGTCTTATATTGCTGCAGTGCAATATGAGAGAGAAAGAAAACGACCATGTTTGACTCAGTCCGCAAATTCGCCCGCGCCTTCCGGGTCCCGACCACTCAGGATCGTGAAATCGCCTATCTGAACGAAGCCAAGGACCGGATCGACCTCGAATACCGGATGCGCCAGATCGACCGCGGCATGTTCCGCAAGTCCGGCTTCTGATATCCTGACCCGTTTCCGCCGCGCGGAAAGATGTCGCGCGGTTGTGCAAGGCTCCACGGGCCGCAATGTGCGGCCAAGGAGCGGACTTCTTCTGCGGAAATTGCTCTCCGGAGTGAGCCGGGCCAATTTTCGCCATCATCGTCGGCTTGGGCTAGGGCCGTATATCCGATGAAGAAGAGAGCCCTGTGGCCGGTTGAAAAAGTCCGCGCCGCTGAACCAGATAAGCCCCATGCCGTTTCGCCGCCGCACCCCGCTTGGATTTCGTGAGAGACTGCGCCGCGCCATCCTGCCGTCCAGGGGTTTTCGCCGCAGCCTCGATTATTATCGCCTGAAGGTGATGCGGGTCGGCGGATCTCCGCATGCGGTGGCGGCTGGCATCGCGGTCGGCGTCGTCAGCGCCTGGACCCCGTTCCTCGGCTTCCACATTCTCTTCGCAATCCCGGTCGCCTATCTTCTTGGCGGCAGCGTGGTGGCGGCAGCCCTCGGCACCGCCTTCGCCAACCCGCTGACCTGTCCGCTCATCTGGCCGATCACCTGGAAGATCGGCGAGGTGATGCTGGGACATAGCGCCGCCGGCCATGACCGTATCGACCTTGGCGCGCTCTTCCACCATCTCGATATTTCCCAGCTCTGGCGGCCGATCCTGGAACCGATGCTGATCGGCTCCATTCCGCCCGGGCTTCTTTGCGGCCTTCTGTTCTATGCCGTCACCTATTTGGGAGTGCGCAGTTTCCGCAATCGCCGCCGCGAACGCTTGACGGCGCGGGCCGGAGCGCTCAAGTCAGTGTGACACTGACGGGCACAGGAAAGGAACCGCATGATCATCGGCATGGGCAGCGACCTGATCGATATTCGCCGGGTGGAAAAATCCATCGAACGCTTCGGTGAGCGTTTCACGCACCGCTGTTTCACCGAGGTCGAGCGGGCGAAGTCCGATCGCCGCAAGAACCGTGCCGCCTCCTATGCCAAGCGGTTCGCTGCCAAGGAGGCCTGTTCCAAGGCGCTCGGCACCGGCCTGGCGAACGGCGTGTTCTGGAAGGATATGGGCGTCGTCAACCTGCCCGGCGGCAAGCCGACCATGGTCCTGACCGGAGGCGCCGCCGAGAGGCTGTGCGAACTGATGCCGGCGGGTCACGAACCGGTGATCCACATCACCATTACCGACGAATATCCTTACGCGCAGGCCTTTGTGGTGATCGAGGCAAGGCCGGTCCCGGCCTGATCATTTGCCCCGTGGCCCGATGAGCCATTGCCGCGGCTCTGCGAAGGGTTTAGAAAGCGGCACTTCGCTGGAAAGAGAAAGAATTCAGACGTGTCCGAAAACGCCGAGACCAAATCGCAGAACAGCCTTTGGGAAAACATCAAGGTCATCATTCAGGCATTGCTGTTGGCGATGGTGATCCGCACGGTTCTCTTCCAGCCCTTCACCATTCCCTCCGGCTCGATGATGCCGACGCTGCTCGTGGGCGATTATATCTTCGTCAACAAGTTCGCCTACGGTTATTCGAAATATTCGCTGCCGTTCTCTCCGAACCTGTTTTCCGGCCGCATTCTCGAGTTCAGCGAGCCAAAGCGCGGCGATATCATCGTCTTCCGCCTGCCGAGCCATCCGGATGTCGATTACATCAAGCGCCTGATCGGCCTGCCGGGCGACCGCATCCAGGTGACGAACGGGGTGCTCCTCGTCAACGGCCAGCCGGTACCGAAGCAGGCAGACGGGACGTTTGCGTCCGACTACAGCCTGGATCCGGGTGACCATATCCCCGTCTTCCGCGAGACGCTCGATACCGGCGTTTCCTATGACACGCTCGACCAGTCGAACGTTTCGCGCGGCGACAACACCCAGGAATTCGTCGTTCCCGAGGACCATTATTTCTTCATGGGCGATAACCGCGACAACTCGCTCGACAGCCGTTTCGACGTTGGTTACGTGCCCGCCGAAAATCTCGTCGGCCGTGCCAGCATCATCTTCTTCTCGCTCGGCAACGATACCTCCTTCCGCGAGGTCTGGAAGTGGCCGACCAACATGCGCTGGGATAGGATTTTCAAGGTCGTCGAGTGATGAGGGCAAAAGCGCTTTCGGCGGAGGAGCACGGCCAGCTTGAAAAGGCCGTCGGCCATGAATTCGCCGACAAGCAATGGCTCGACCGGGCGCTGACGCATGCCAGCACCGGTTCGTCCAAGGGGGCCAATTACGAGCGGCTGGAGTTTCTGGGCGACCGTGTGCTCGGGCTCTGCGTCGCGGAACTCCTGTTCACGACTTTCCGCACCGCTGCCGAGGGGGAGCTTTCCGTTCGCCTGAACCAGCTTGTCAGCGCCGAGAGCTGCGCGACCGTTGCCGACGAACTGGAATTGCACCGTTTCATCCGCACCGGCGCCGACGTGAAGAAGCTGACGGGCAAGCGCATGATGAATGTGCGCGCCGACGTGGTGGAAAGTCTGATTGCCGCGCTCTATCTCGATGGGGGGCTGGAAGCCGCCCGCGCTTTCATCCTGAAGCATTGGGAAAATCGCGCCACCCGAGCCGATGGCGCAAGGCGCGATGCGAAGACCGAGCTGCAGGAATGGGCGCATGCGAAATTCGGACTGACGCCCTCCTACAGGGTCGATGACCGCAGTGGGCCGGATCATGATCCGCGTTTCACGGTGACGGTGGAGATTCCGGGCGTTGCGCCGGAAACCGGCGTCGACCGTTCCAAACGCGCCGCCGAACAGGTGGCGGCAACCAGGATACTCGAACGCGAAGGCGTGTGGCAGAGACCTTCTGCCGAACAATGAATTGGACAAGATGACAGAAAACGAACACATCGGTGGTGACGAGAAGGAAACCGGCGCGACCCGCTCCGGTTTCGTGGCTCTGATCGGCCCGACCAATGCCGGCAAGTCGACGCTGATGAACCGCCTCGTCGGCGCCAAGGTCTCGATCGTCAGCCACAAGGTGCAGACGACGCGCGCCATCGTGCGGGGCATCGCCATCCACGACAACGCGCAGATCGTCTTCATGGATACGCCCGGCATCTTCAAGCCGCGCCGCAGGCTCGATCGCGCCATGGTGACGTCCGCCTGGGGCGGGGCGAAGGACGCCGACCTCATCATGTTGCTGATCGACAGCGAGCGCGGCCTGCGCGGCGACGCGGAAGCGATCCTGGAGGGCCTGAAAGAGGTCCGTCAGCCGAAGATCCTTGCTTTGAACAAGATCGACCAGGTGAAGCGCGAGGATCTTCTGAAGCTCGCGGCGGCTGCCAACGAGCTTGTGCCCTTCGAGCGCACCTTCATGATCTCGGCCACCACCGGCTCCGGCTGCGACGACCTGATGGACTATCTGGCACAAACCCTGCCCGAAGGCCCGTGGTATTATCCCGAGGACCAGATCTCCGACCTGCCGATGCGCCAGCTCGCCGCCGAGATCACCAGGGAGAAGCTGTTCCTCCGCCTGCATCAGGAGCTTCCCTATTCCTCGCATGTCGAGACCGAGAAGTGGGAAGAGCGCAAGGACGGCTCTGTCCGCATCGAGCAGGTGATCTACGTGGAGCGCGAGAGCCAGAAGAAGATCACGCTCGGCAAGGGCGGCGAGGCGATCAAGGCGATCTCCACCGCCTCCCGCAAGGAGCTCTCCGAAATCCTGGAACAGCCCGTGCACCTCTTCCTCTTCGTCAAGGTGCGCGAGAACTGGGGTGATGACCCGGAGCGTTTCCGCGAAATGGGCCTGGAATTCCCGAGACATTAAGGCGCCGCCGCGTAGCGGCAGGCTTCCATTTCCTGCTTTCCTGTTCGCACCGGCCTCGCGGCATGGTTATTGCAACGTTGCTAATGTGGCAGCGAGGCAAGGGCAGAACGTCATGAAACGGGACAAGTTGCACCAGTTTCAGCCGGTTGGATTGGCTATGCATGAGACGGGCCGATACAGCGTGGTACATTCGGTCGAGGAAGCTGCAGATGTGCTCTTGCGCGGATGGCCGACGGATGACGGCGAGGAATTTTGCGAGGCGGTGAAGGTGTGCTTCGAGGGCATGCATGATCGGGCGAGCCCCGAAGACGTGCGCGCTGCGCTGATCAGGGCAGCGCGCGAGGCGCACGTGATGGTGATCGAGTAGGGGCTGCTCCGCAGCAATCGCATGGTGCCCGCGCAGCGGTGTCCTTGATCCAGTGTCGGTCAGGCGCCTATTTCTTCTGCCGATCCATCAGCGCTTTGACCTCCTGATAGCGCCTGCGGTTTTCCTGGTCCTGCTCGTTCGGTCCGTAGCAGGTTTCCGAAATGCAGAAGCGCAACAGGTTGAAGGGAGCCGTGGCCTTGTCGAACTCGCATTCGATCTCGTTGTTGAAATCGGTCGGCTTTGCATCCTCGCGGGTGGAGTAGGTGAGCCGTGCCCCTGGCGGATCGAGTTCCGGAAAGGATTGCACGATGCCGGTCTTGATCGACGGCACCAGCAGGAAATTTTTCGCGACCGTGATGCAGGCCTGTTCAAGCGGCTGCGACTGGGCGGCTGCGGGCGAAGCGAGGAAAATGGCCGCAGGCATGGCGGCAAGTGCTGCGACGAGAAGGGCGTGTTTCATAAGGGCTCCCAAGCGGGTTGTCTGGCGTCGTGAATTCTCCGCACAGGAATCCAAATGGAGCCATATTTGTTCCAGGCAAGCCGGTAGATGCTCGCATCCGGCTGAAGATGGGCGATGCCAAAAAGCGATTCAGTCTGAACTCCTTATGGGGTAGTGTTGAATCGGCATGCAGGAGGCTTGAACCGACATATGCAGTGGCAGGACGAAGGCATCATCATCGGCGTCAAGCGCCACGGCGAGACGAGCGTCATCGCCGAGCTGATGACCCGTGAGCGCGGCCGGCATTTGGGTCTCGTCCGCTCCGGCCGCTCGCGCACCATGCAGCCGGTCCTGCAGCCGGGAAATCGCGTGGAGGCAGTCTGGCGCGCCCGTCTCGACGAGCATCTCGGCGAATTCCGTCTTGAACCGCTCCAACTGCGCGCGGCAAGGCTGATGGAGACTGCGACCGCCGTCTACGGCGTGCAGGCCATGGGCGCACTGCTCCGGCTGCTTCCCGAGCGCGATCCGCACCCGCATCTCTTCGAAGCGCTCGACATCATCCTCGATGCACTGGACAACCCGGCCGATGCCGGCGAACTGTTCGTGCGTTTCGAGCTTGCGGTGCTGAACGACCTGGGCTTCGGGCTCGACCTCTCCGAATGCGCTGCGACCGGCTTGCGGGAGGAACTCATCTACGTCTCGCCGAAGAGCGGCCGCGCCGTCTCCCGCGAGGCAGGCGCCCCCTACGCCGACCGCATGCTGGCTCTTCCGGCTTTCCTGGGGGAGGGGGCGGTCGCTGCTGCCGATTGCGACAGCCTTGCCACCGCCTTCCGGCTCACTGCCTTTTTCCTGCACCGGCATGTCTATGAACCTCGGGGGCTGACGGAACAGGCCGCCCGCGAGGGTTTTGTGCAGGCGGCGTTGAAGGCGTTGTCCCAACGGCCTCAGGGGAACGGCGAGGCGGAGCGTCAGGCGAGCTGAAGGAAGAGGAGAGGGATGGAGCGGATAGCCACCTGCGCCTGCGGCAAGCTCCGGGCGATCTGCGAAGGCGAGCCTGCCAAGGTTTCGCTGTGCCACTGCCTGGAATGCCAGAGGCGCACCGGCAGCACCTATGGCATCGCCGCCTTCTTCGATCGCCGCCGGGTTCGCATCGAGGGCGCGAGCAAGACCTATGCTCGTCCGTCGGACAGCGGCTTTCCCGTCAATCTTCACTTCTGCCTGGATTGCGGCTCGACGGTGTTCTGGGAGCCGCAGCGCAAGCCGGACGCCATCGCAATCGGCGTCGGTTCCTTTGCGGACCCGCACTTCCCGGCACCGTCGCAGGCGGTCTACTATCAGCATAGGCACCCTTGGGTGCCGCCGCTTCAGGCCGATTGACCGTCATTCCGCCGGCTGGGCGGCGAGCGCCGGCCGGTCGACCGGCTTCTCCTGGATCGGCCAATGCACGATCGCCGCGAAGATGCCGAGCGCCACGCCGAGCCACCAGACGGGATCATAGGAGCCGAAGCGGTCGTAGAGGAAGCCGCCCATCCAGACGCCCAGGAACGAACCCACCTGATGCGACAGGAAGACGATGCCGCCCAGAAGTCCAAGATGCCGCGTGCCGAACATGATGGCGACGAGCCCGTTGGTCGGCGGCACGGTGGAAAGCCAAAGGAGGCCCATGACGATCGCGAACACGATCACCGAGAGCGGCGTCTGCGGCAGGATGAGGAAGGCCGCTACCGCGACCGAGCGGGCGAGATAGATATAGGCGAGGAAATAGGGCTTCGAGTAGCGCTGCCCGATCATGCCGGCGCCGAACGAGCCGATGATGTTGAAGAAGCCGATCAGCGCCATGGCGATCACGGCATAGCGGGCGTCGATGCCGATATCGCCGAGATAGGCCGGGAAATGCGCGGTGATGAAGGCGACCTGGAAACCGCAGACGAAAAACCCCGAGGTGAGCAGCAGATAGCTCTGGTGCCCGAAAGCTTCGCGCAGCGCCTGACCGACAGTCTGGTCGATTTCGTTTCTGGATTGCGTGCCGGACTTGGCATTGCCGCGCAGCGGATAGGCCAGCACGGGCACGAGCAGCATCATCAGCCCCATGATGACGAGGCTGTCCGACCAGCCATAGGTGGTGATCAGCGCCTGGCTGAGCGGAGCGAAGAGGAACATGCCGGCGGAGCCTGCCGCCGTGCCGATGCCGAAGGCGAGCGAGCGCTGTTCCGGCGTCACGTTGCGGGCGAAGGCGGAGAGGATGGTCCCGAAGGAGCCGGCGCCGACCGCAAGCCCGACCATGACGCCGCCGGAGAGATGCAGGATCGCGATCGAATGGGCGGTGGACATCAGGATGAGGCCGGCGGCGTAAAGGAGGCCGGAGAGCGTCAGTACGCGGCCGGTACCGTATTTGTCGGCAAGCGCGCCGAAGAAGGGCTGGCCGAGACCCCAGGCGAGGTTCTGGATCGCCATGGCCAGCCCGAACGTGGAACGGTCCCAGCCCGTATCGGCGAGCATGGGGAGCTGGAAGAAACCCATGGCGGAACGCGGGCCGAAGGTCAGCATGGCGATCAATGCGCCGGCGGTGATGATCAGCCAGGGCATGGACGCTCGGGCAGACTGGATCATGGATTTCCTCCTCGCTGCGGATGGAAAATCATACCGCGTGCGGCCTCCTTCTTAAAACAACTTTTGCTCAATCAATCCATCACCGTATTTGATGCGGCACTTGGGATTTTGCCCCTGACCTAACCCTCTCCCCGCTTGCGGGGAGAGGGGACGTGCCATACGCAGCACCGAGCGTTAAGAAGCCGATGCGGCATATGTCCTTCTCCCCGTATGCGGGGAGAAGGTGCCCGGCAGGGCGGATGAGGGGCATCCCTACAGGCACATTTCTTCAAGGCGTGCCGGGCGGGTCGATCGCCGCCGGCGCCAAGCGTCCCAGCCGGGCTTCCCGCCAGATGGTGAAGATGCCGGCGGCAATCACGATCGCGCCGCCGGCGATCATGTTAAAGGTCATGACCTCGCCGAAGACGAAGACGCCGATGAGGCAGACCAGCACGGTCTGGATGTAGGACATGGGCTGCACGACGACCGCATCGAGCAGGCCGAAGGCGCGGATCAGGAGATAGTGACCGCTCATGCCGGTGATGCAGAGCACCAGCATCCAGAACCAGTCGGTGAAGGTGATATGCGTCCAGTAGAAAGGTCCGACGAGGGTGATCGCCGCCGCCCCCGCCACGCCGGTGTAGAAGAAGGCGGTGTCGGCCGCGTCGGTTCGGCTCGCAAGCCGGGTCATCACGGAGTAGAGGGCGAACATCAGCGTGGCGATGATCGGAATGATGATCTTCGTATCGAACGTGGCGTGCAGCGGATTGACGATCAGGAGAATGCCGACGAAGCCGATACCGATGGCCGTCCAGCGCCGCCAGCCGACCTTTTCTCCAAGCAGCGGCACGGAAAGACAGGCGACGACGAGCGGCGTTGCGGCGAAGATCGTGTGGCTCGCCGCAAGTCCGACCCGCGAAAAGGAGAAGATCGATATGACGATCTGGACCGCCAGGAGAACGCCGCGGGCGATCTGCAGCCACAGCCGGTTGGCGGAGACCGCGCCTTTCAAGCCGACCGGCGAGCGGCTGGCGAGCAGCAGGGCGAAGCCTGCAAAGGCCCAGTAGCGGATCATGGTGATGAAGATCGGCGGATAGGCCGTGCCGAGATGTTTGGAGATGCCGTCCTGCACCGAAAAGATGGTCACGGCCGAAAGCGCGCAAAGGAGGCCGGTGGACCGAGGTGTCATGGGGGCAGTCTCTTTCGGGGCGCCGCCGGCTGCAGGCGCGCCGACGCAGAGGGATGAGCAGGGCAGGGCAGATTATGCTTCCGTTTTGACTTTTCACAAGCCGAACGGACAACCTGCCTTTTGCGAATGGCTGCCATGCATTCAGCGGGTGAGTCGCGGAGGCGAAGCGTGTCGTATCAATCATTGATGGCGGTGATCTTGACCGCCATGTGCTTTTCGTCTTTCCCCGTTTCGGCGAACCAGACTTCGCCCTCGCCGATCATCACGCCCTGCCAGTTGGCGAACAGCGTCGGATAGGTCTGTTTGGCGACGGCGCCCTTCACCTTTGTGGTAACGATCTTGTCGTAATCGGCGACGAAATGCTTGGCATCGTTGATCTTGACGGCCTTGCCGCCAATGCGTGCCTGGAAAGGATAATCGACCATTCCGGCCACGGCTTGCTTGTCACCGGAACCCACGGCAGTCTGCAGCTTGGAGAAGAAGTCCGCATAGGGCTGGTGGTGGCCGAACAGGTCGTCGAGCGATTTGTTCGTATCGGCGGAGGTCTGGGCCAGGGCCGTCCCGGACATGGCCAGAAGGCCGGAGACCAGCAAAATCATTGCCTTTTTCATGACTTTCTCCTCTCTCAGAAAAATCGGGTCGCGACCTCAATTGGCGCTGTCCGGATCATCGACCAGGCACCCGGTGCCATGGCATCCCTGATAGTTGCCATGCACATCGAAGTTGGGATTGCCCTGTCTGTCGAACTGAGGCCTGGTATCGATGGCCTGGTCGGGATTGTCGACCTTGCATCCGATGCCATGGCATCCGTTGTATCCGCCGCCGTCGTGATGGTTGCTGGTATGATGGCGGTGTTTTTTCTCGCCTTCATCGGCTAGTCCCTCAAGGATGGCGCCGAGCACCGCGCCGGCCACCGCTCCTCCGATGTCATGGCCGCGATGATCGTACATTCTCGCATTCTGGTCGAAACCGTCGCCGCGTCCATGATGATAGCCGCCGACATCGGCAAAGACCCCGGAGCAGCCTTGAGCGACCCAGATATACCGGCTTCTCGGGTTGTATCCCCATGACCGGTTCAGAATGCATGAACTGCCGGAGATTTGGTGGATGAGCTGTGGCTGTCTCAGCGGCCCGGCGAAGCACTCGTCATACTGATAGTCTCTGGAATGGCATTCGACCGTTGCCTGGGCGTTGGCCTGCGGCGCGAGCCATAGGATGGCGAGAACGGCAAAAACGGACAAAGCGAAGCGATTCATGGTGATATCCCCTGTTGAGTTTCGCCAGACTTCCGTGATCTTTAAAGGGCCTGCGACTTGTAGCACCGAGGGAAAACGTTCCCGCCCCGACCGACAAGGGTAGGTTCATGACGCTTTTTCTCAAGTGCAGGTGATCCGGTATGGTTACCCTGAATTGATCCGGTCGCCGTGATAGCGTCTCAAATCAGCACAGCAATGAAGGAGGGCCCTGATCGGTCAGCGGCTGTTGCCGAAATATTTCTGTCTCAGGTTTTCGAGCGCCCCCGCCTCCTGCAGCGCCAGGAGCCGCAATGTGATTTCATGGCTGAGCGTATCGCCGTGCCTGAAGCCAAAGCCGTATTTGTCCGGATGGAAGATCGGCCCGACGACGGAGAAAGGTGGCTTCGTATGGGTATGCGCGTAATATTCCAGCACGGGCGCGTCGCCGATGAGAGCGGCGGAACTGCCGGAGACGAGGCCTTCCACCGCGCTGTCGATATCGGGATATGACGTCGTCGAAAGCCGCAATTCGTTTGAGTAAGCCTCCGCCACGCTACCGCGGAACACACCGACCGTTCGCCCGGGCAGATCAGCAAGCGAATTGATCTGGTGCGTCAGCGTCAGCGCCGTCATGACGCTGGTGACGGATGAGGTGACGTAGGCAATCACCGCCACTCCGCAAACCATCCAGATGCCGCCGGAAATCCTTCCCACCCAGCCGAGCGCGTTGGGACGGGTGACCTTGCCGGACGTCGCGACCGACATGACTTCGTAGAAGCTCTCGGCCACGCCCTCGTGCCAGCTTCGCGGAAAGCTCTTGTCGAAGCGGCGATAAAACAGCACGAGAATGAGTGTGGCAATGAGGACGATGAAAACGAGCCATGCCATGGCGCGGAGGTGCCCGGCGCGCTCCAGTCCGCCGATGACCTGCCAGAAGCCTGCATCCTCGCTATCGGCCACCATGATGCGCAAGCCGGCATCGTACCAGGGCTGCGAAAAGGTGATGCGCTCAACCCGGTCCTTGGTGATCGTCAGGTTGGTGACCGCCACATCGATCTCGCCGCGTTCCGTCGCCGCGACGAGGGCGTCGGGACTCGGATAGTCACGGTAGCTGTAAATGAGGTTCAGCGGCCTGGCTGTCGCCTCCCACAGCTCGATCGCCATTCCGGAATAGAGTGCGCCATCCTTCATCACGAAAGGCTGGCTCACATAGACCCCCACTGTCAGCGGCCGGGAAGAGCCGCTCTCGTTCTGAGCTTGCGATGGCTGGGTCCAGACAAAGACTGCAATCAGCGCAAAAATCAAAATCGGCAAGCGGAAATATCCCATTAGCCTCTCCTTGATTCCGGGGCTTCTGGTTTTCGATCTCAAACTATCGGCATTGCTTGCGGCAGTGCAAATCGTTTTGGCATCCCCGGCAAAACCGAATGCCGTCTCACGCCCCCGCCTTCTCCTTCAACAATCCCGAGACCATCACCAAAAACGCACCGACCGCCTTCTTCGACACGGCCTGGGGGGCTTCTGCGCTGGCGATCCAGAGTGCGGCGCTCAAGGTCGCACCATTGACGAGCCGTGCGGTCGCCTCCGCATCCACATCGCGGATCGTACCCTCGTCCATCAGCTTCTGGATGCTGGCGGTCATGGTGCGGATGCAGGCGTTCTGGTTCGGCCAGCTGGAAGGATCGCCAAGCACTGCCGGCCCGTCGAGCAGCATGATGCGCTGTATCTCGGGTTCCAGGGCCATCTCGATATAGGCGATGTTTTCGTCGACGAAGCCCTGCCAGGCGGTTTGCGCCTTGCTGGAAATGGCGCAGAGCCGGTCGGACATTTCCGCGTCTATCTCGGCGATGACCGCCTGGAACAGGCCCTTCTTGTCGCCGAAATGATGGTAGAGCGCGCCGCGCGTCAGCCCTGCCTCGGCAGTGAAGTCGTCCATCGAGGCTTCGGCGTAACCTCGCGTCGCAAATGCGCGACGGGCGGCGGCGATCAGCTTGCCCTTCGTTTCGGCGATCATTTCCTTGCGAGGCTTATGCCCTATTTTCTGCGCCATACGGACTCCGAAAATTATTCGCATACGCAGCGTATGTGAATTGACATGCGCAACGTATGTGATTATCTAGCTCACATACGCGGCGTATGTAAGTGGTCATTCAAGATACCCCAAGGATTCCGATATGCCCAATCCCTATCGCGAAATATTCCGAAGGCCGGGGACGAAAGGTTTTGCAGCGGCCGCTTTCGTGGCCCGCCTGCCGCTGCCGATGACGACGATCGGCCTCGTCGCCATGCTTTCCCAGACCCATGGCGAATACTGGATCGCCGGCGCGGTCTCGGCCACCTTCGCGCTGGCCAATGCCTTCATCGCGCCTCAGGTCTCTCGCTGGGTGGACAACAAGGGCCAGTCGGCTGTGTTGGTGCCGACGACGATTGTCACGGTCGCCGCACTCGTGGCACTTGCCGCCGCAGCTTGGGCGCGCTGGCCGAACTGGACGCTCTTCGTCTTCGCCGTGGTCGCCGGGGTCATGCCGAGCATGATGGCGCTGGTGCGCGCCCGCTGGACGGAGATCTACCGCGACCGGCCGGAGCTCCATACCGCGTTCGCCTTCGAGTCGGTGATGGACGAGGTCGTCTATATCTGTGGCCCGATCTTCGGTATCGGCTTGAGCGTCTCTCTCTTCCCGGAAGCGGGCGTGCTGGCCTCCGCCGCCTTCCTGGCCGCCGGCACGGCATTGTTCGTCGCCCAGAAATCCACCGAACCGAAGGTCGATCCGCATCGGATCAGGAATGGCGGCTCGGTCATGCGGCTTCTTCCCATGTGGTTCGTCGTGACGGTCTTTGCCGGCATGGGCGCGATCTTCGGGACGGCGGAAGTGTCGGTGGTCGCCTTCGCGGAAGCCATGGGTCACAAGGGTGCGGCAAGCTATATCCTGGCCGCCTATGCCGCAGGTTCCTTCATCGTCGGCCTCGTGATCGGCGCGATCGAGTTCAAGACGCCGCTTGCCCGCCGGCTGGTCCTTGCGAGCTTCATTGCCGCCGTCACGACGCTGCCCATGCCCTTCGTCGGCAATCTCTGGGCGCTGACGTTGGTCGTGTTTCTCGCCGGTGCGGCGATCTCGCCGACCTTCATCACCGGCATGAGCCTGATCGAACGGATCGTGCCCGCGTCGCAGCTCACCGAGGGTATTACCTATGCCATGACCGGCGTCGGCATCGGCTTTGCCGCCGGCTCCTCGCTTGCCGGCTGGACGATCGATGCCTATGGCGCGTCGAACGGCTTCTGGGTGGCAGTCGCCGGCGGCGCGGTGGCGTTTGCGACCATGCTCATCGGTTATGGCCGGTTGAGCAATCCGGCGGGGCAGGTGGCGGCGAGCTCTGCCGCTCTCAATCCGGCGGAATAGGCGATCGCACACAGCCCCGGACGATACATCCACCGGCAGATCTGATCAGACCCTTTGGTACTTGGACCGCCCGTAGTAGATTACTGCGGGCGGACTTTCGTTAAAGCCATGGAGCCTCACGGCTCCTCGCACATATAGGAGAGTGTCATGCCTAAAACCGCGACTGCAACGAGGGAAGGAGCCCAAATCCGCGAGCGTCTCGACGCATTGGCACAAGCGCTGCGCGCCAAGGACATCGATGCCTTGATGGCGCATTATGCGCCAGACACCGTCGTATTCGACATCAGGCCACCGCTGCAGGTCCAAGGCGTAGAGGCCTATCGAAAGAATTTCGAGGCGTGGTTCGCCTCGGTGGACGGTACGATCGACTATGAGATGCGCGAGTTGCGCATCGCGGTCGGAGATGACGTCGCAGTCTGCCACAGCCTGAGCCACGTCAAGAGTAAAAGGACGAATGGCGAAAAGGCTGACTACTGGGTGCGCGTGAGTTCGGGTCTACGGAAGATCGACGGTCGGTGGCTGATCGCCCATGAGCATATCTCGATGCCGATCGATCTCCAGACCATGCAGGCACAACCGAACATTCAGCCATAACGGATCGACGGTGTCACCCCCGCCGCTTGATAGCCCAGGCATCGCGCTCCGCAATGACCGTCGCCACGTCTCCCACCCTGATCCGCCCGGTGTCGCGCGGCACGGCGTTCCAGCCGAACAGGGGCCCCGGTACGCGCCGGTCGGCCGACATGCGGATGCGGCCCATGGCCGGTATCGGGCTCGGCGCCTCGCGCGATCCGCTCGTCTGATCCTGCGTGGTCATGATGCAGCGGGCGCAGGGTTTGACGAAATCGAAGCGGATGCCGGAAATCTCGATGCCTTCCCAATTGTCCTCGGCCCAGGCCTCCTCGTGATCGAGCACGATGTTCGGCCGGAAACGTTCCATGCCGACCGAGCCTTCGCCATTTCTCTGCATATCGGCATTGAGCGCCGCGAGCGATCCGGTCGTCGTCACGAGCACCTGGTATCCGTCTGCGAAGGTCACCGGCGTGTCCGGACCGGCCCATTCGGCGCTCGCCGTGCGTTTTGCCTGATCGTCGAAAAAGACGAGCTGGACATCGCGCCCCAGCCATCCGGACAGCGTCTCGTTGACCGCGTCATCCGCCACCGCCGCATTGACGATCGATTTCCAGACGGCGACATCCATGCGCCGGTCTTTCGGCGGCTGGCCCGCGAAAATCTCGCCCTTGCCGTCGATCGCGAAGCGGAAGCCGCCGTCCCCGGGTGTGACTTGAAGCTGCGCCAGCGCCTGCAATTCCCGCTGGGTGACGAAATGGCCGGAGGGATCAGTCACCATCATCCGCCGGTCGCCGGGAATGCCTTCCGCCGCGATCTCGGCCTCATCGAGCGAAATGCCGCGGCCGCTTTTCAGGGGATAGAAATTGAGTTGGCTGACGCGCATGGAAAATAGTCCTCAGATTTCGTCGATGAAGAGGTCGAGCACCTGCTTGAGGCGCACATGCCGTTCGGCGGCGAGCGCCCGGCCGGCTGCGGTCCGGAATCCCTCGGCGAGCCTGAAGAGCTTCACTTCGAAATGATCGATCGCGAATGCCTTGTCGTCGAGCGGCCGTTCCCTGCCGAGCGGGTCGGCGGGGTCGTAGAGGCCGGAGCCCATCCGTCCGGCGATGTAGAAGCAGCGCGCCGCGCCCACCATGCCGATCGCATCCAGCCTGTCGGCATCCTGCAATATCTTCGCCTCCAGCGTCTCGGGCGGAATATTAGCCGAAAAACTGTGGGCCGCGACCGCATGGGCGACAGAGGCGATATCCTCTCCGCTCCAGCCCATCCCGGCCAGAATGCCCGCCGCCTTTTCCGCCGCCAGCCGCGAGGCCTGTGAACGTAGCGGCGAATTCTTTTCCACCGCCACGCAATCATGCAGCAGCACGGCTGCCGCCAGCACGCGCCCGTCGCCGCCTTCCTTGGCGTGGATGCGCATGGCGTTCTTGAAGACGCGCAGGATGTGGGCGATGTCATGACTGCCGTCGTCGCCCTCCGTCGCGTGCGGGATGAGCGTTTCGGCCAGCGCCTCGAAGGGCTGGAAGGCGGCGGCAAGCGATGCGGTCACGATGTGGTTCCCTGGGAATCGGCCGGAGAATCAGCAGGAGCGGGGTTCGCACTCCTGTTGACCAGAATGCGCTGGTAGAAAAGCCCGATGCCGATCAGCACCGCGCCGAGGCCGATGAAGGAAAGCGCCCTGAGGATCCCTTCGAGGTTCGACATGTCGATGAGGAACACTTTCACGACTGCGATCAAGACGAGGCCGGCCGAGGCAAGCCGAAGGCTCTTGGCGTCGAGCTTCGAGCCGAGCGCCAGCAGCGCGACCCCGATCAAGAGCCACACGACCGAATAGGTATAGGTTTCGCCCTGCAGGAAACCCTTCCAGTCGGCGATATTGTCGCCCTGCCAGAAGCGGCGTACCGAAAGCGTCGCCCAGAGGAAGCCGAGCACCGCGCCGGCCACTGCAAGCATCGCCACATAGGGCATTGGCCGGCGGCCGCGCGCATAGAAGGCGACGAGGCCGTAGGCCAGCGCCGGCAGCAGATAACCGATCAAAAGCAGGTTGAAGAAGGGCCAGCGGCCGGTATTTTCGCCGCTGAAATAGGGGTTGAGCGCGAAGAGATGCAGCGATAGCACGTTGATCGTCGCAATCACTCCGGCGATCATCGAGCCGAAGCGGAAGACGGGGCTTGGGCGTTGGAGGTCGAGCGTCATCAGGATGCCCGAGAAACCGACGGTGACCAGCGTGTAGATCGACTGCTCGCCGAGGGTGGGCACCCGGCTGTCCAGCACGCCCCCGTTCATCGCGTGGCGCACCAGAACGGCGATCGTCATCAGTGCTGCGAGCGACGCGAGCGCCTGCATGAGGTTGCGGACCCGGAAGTCAGGCGAATCCCTGAGAAGCCAGGCGGAGACGATCGCAAGCAGCGTCGGGATGCCGTAGCCGGGCAGCAGTGCATTGAAGAACGGCGTGGTGCCGAGGCTGTTCGGGCCGATCAGCGTCGGCTCCCAGGCGATCCGGCCGAAGACGATCAGGGTTGCCGCGGCCATCATCCAGGGCAGCGCCGGCCAGGGTTTTGCGCGCATCGCCAGAAGATAGGCAAAGCCCAGCACGGAGACGAGTATGGTCGTCACGATGCCGTTGGTCAGCGCATGCAGGCAGAGCGTGAAGCCCGCGAACGAACCGGCCACCAGAAGATTGGCGGGCCAGTCGACGGACGGGCCGGTCCCGTCCTCCGCTGTGTCTCCGCCTCGCCGGAAGAGCCAGTCGGCCGCGCCGAGAAGCACCAGCCCGAGGCCAAGCCCGTAAAGCCCATGCGTCCAGTCGCGCCCGAGGTTGCCGAAATTCAGGAAGCTGATGAAGGCAAGCGCCACCGGCACGGCCGGCATGAGGAAGGCCCAGACGATCGAAAATTCCGGCTGTTGTCTGCGGAAGCGCTTGAGGAAGGCGAAGCCCAGAAGCGTGAAGATCGCGCCGAGCAGGAGATAGACGGTGATTTCGTTGGTGAAGGTCAGTGCTTGCGCCGGCTGGCCGTCAGCCGGAGCGGGAAGCACCGACTGCGGCACATAATCGAACCAGATCAGGGCGGTGATGGTAATGCCCAGGATGGAGCCTGCCGCAGCGATTATCGCCGGCCAGACTGCATGGATGCGGCTTGCGCCGAGCGCTGCAAGCGTGGCCATGATGGCAGCAAAGCCGAAGAGCACCATTCCTGCGCCTTCCGCATGGCGCAACACCATCACGAGCGCCGGCAGCATGGTCATGATCGCGATCGAAAGCATGATCTTCAGCGGTGGCCGGAGAAGAAGTGCGCGCCACCCCGTTCTGGCCGACGCGCCGGCTTCGTAGCGCGAACCGGGCCAGAAGAAGCCGGTGCCGGCGATCATCACGATCAGCGCTAGCGCCGGCGGTAAGGGATCGAAGGCGTCGGAGCCGGCCACATAGGCGACGGCCCACAGCCCGACGCCGATATTCGCAAGCATCGGCACGACCGTCCACTGGCGGAAGCGCGAGGCGGCATTTACAGCGAGCCAGGTGAGGCCAAGGAAGATGAACAGCGCGTTGGCGTTCGGCTCTTCGGTCGCGACGAGGCCCGGCGTCAGGAGCGAGGCAAGCAGGCCGAGGCCGGCAAGCGCCTGCCCGTGCAGCAGCGATAGCGCGATCGTCGCGAACGAGACGAGCGCCAGCAGGACGAAGGCCGAGGCCGGGCCGATGAACTCGTAGATGCCGTAGGCCGCATAGATCGCGCCGAGCAGCGTCACCGCGCCGGCCGCCGTCAGCGCGCCTGGAATCATGGCATTGCTGAAGCGTTCGGACATCTGCGGCATGGCGCGGCGGCGGACGATCTCGCCGGCGGCAAGCAGCAGGAGCCCGAAAATGCCGGCAAGCGTAAGCCGTGCGGCCGGTCCCAGCAGTCCCGCTTCGATTGAATAGCGCACCAGGAAGATGCCGCCGAAGGCGAGTGCGACACCGCCTACCCATACGGGCCAGCGGGCGCCGAGATAGCTTTCCAGGTTTTCGCTGGTCTTCGCCTGCGCCGCCGGCTTGAGGACCGGGCCGGGCACCACGGTTTCGTGGCCGGTGCCGACATCCTCCGAAACAGCGGCGACCGGCGCCTCCGCCTCCGCGGCCTCGCGGGCCGCAAGCTCGACCGGCGAGGCAGGTCGGTCCTGGAGCGCGTCCGCCGCTGTCCCGGTCGAAACCGCCTCCGCCGGAGAGGGCAGGGTGATCGCCTGCTGCCTGAGCGCCGCCTTGATCGCCTCCAGCTCGCTTTCGAGCGCGGCCACCCGTTTTCCGGTTCTGCTGTTGAGGCCCACCATGACGATGACCAGGATAAGGAGCAGGAGTTCGATCATCGGCATTCTCGCAAGCGGGTGGAATGATCCGGAGGTTATACAATTGCCGGACGAAGGAAGGGAAGAGCCAGCCTCCTGCTGAAAATCGCGCCACGATATTGCGCAGGAGATCGGCGAATGCATATAAATTGATCTATACTGAAATATGATGACTTTATGTGCAATTTCGGCTTGCGCGAAGGCTGAAGAAGCGCTTGGATGTGGGCTCATCCGAACAAAAGAAACCTTTGAGGGGACCCATTTTCATGATCTCGCGCAGACTGTTTTCCAAACTTTCGGCCGCTGCGGCGCTGGCGTTTGCCGCCGGCTTTTCCGCGCCTGCCGCGCCGGCGCTGGCCGAGACGCCGGTCAAGTTCACGCTCGACTGGAAATTCGAAGGCCCGGCTGCCGGTTTCCTGCTCGCTCAGGACAAGGGTTACTTCAAGGCCGAAGGGCTGGATGTCACGATCGATACCGGCAACGGCTCGGTCGAGGCGATCCCGCGCGTGGCGACCGGCGCCTACCAGATGGGCTTCGGCGACATCAACTCGCTGATCAAGTTCCTTGACGAAGATCCGTCGCAGAAGATCAAGGCGGTGATGATGATCTATGAGCGCCCGACCTTTGCCGTCGTCGGTCGCAAGTCGCTCGGGGTCACGGACGATCCGAAGTCGCTGGAGGGCAAGAAGCTCGGCGCGCCGCCGCCGGACGGCGCCTTTGCCCAGTGGAAGGCCTTCAAGCAGGCCGCCAAGATCGATGACAGCAAGATCACCATCGAATCGATCGGCTTCCCGGTTCGCGAGCCGATGCTCGCCAAGGGCGATGTCGATGCCGTTTTCGGCTTCGCCTTCTCGGTGATCCTGAACCTGAAGGCGCAGGGCATCAAGGACGAGGATATCGCCACCATCCTGATGGCCGAGCACGGCCTCAACCTTTATGGCAATGCCGTTCTGGTCAATGCCGATTTTGCTGAGAAAAATCCGGATGCCGTGAAGGGTTTCCTGAAGGCGCTCGCCAGGGGCTTTGCCGATGCCGTTGCCAATCCGGAAGAGGGCGCCGCCGCCGTCCTGAAGCGCAATGAGACGCTCAACAAGGATATCGAGGTCGAGCGCCTGACCATGGCGAATTCCATGAATATCAAGACGCCCTATGTCGTGGAAAACGGTTTCGGCGGCGTCGATCCGGCGCGTCTTTCCGCCTCGATCGACACGCTCAAGGTCTCCATGGGCCTGAAGGGCAATGTGAAGGCGGAGCAGGTGTTCGACGCCAGCTATCTGCCGCCCAAGGCGGAACGGATGCTGCCGTAGTATCCCCTCACTTGCGATTTCTAACACTTAGCTTTCAGCTAAGGTGTTGAAATCGCTTTCTCTCCCACAAGGGGAGAGATGGAGGTGCCGCGGCGCCGCAGCCCTACCTCCCCCTCGGTGGGGGAGGAAGAAAAATCAGCATCTTAGCTGAAAGCTAAGTGCTAGATTTTTCAGGTGAGGGGGTGCCCATCCCGATTGCCCAAGCAGAGAAAACCAAATGCCTCACCTCGTTTCCATTGACAATGTCGACATGCGCTATGGCGGCGCAAACGGCACGCTTGCGGTTGCCGGCCTCTCGATGAAGGTGGACAAGGGAGAGTTCGCCGCCGTCGTCGGTCCGTCCGGCTGCGGCAAGTCGACCCTGATGAAACTTGTCACCGGGCTGCACATCCCGCAGAGCGGCGTGGTGATCGTCGCGGGCAGCCAGGTGACCGAGCCTGTCTCGATCGTCGGCATGGCCTTCCAGAACCCGACCATGCTGCCCTGGCGCACCACGCTCGACAACATCCTGCTGCCGCTGGAAATCGTCGAAAAGCACCGCCACCGGCTTCGTGCCCATAAAAAGGAATATGTCGAGAAGGCAGAACATCTTCTGGAAACCGTCGGTCTCAAGGGCTTCGGTACGAAATTTCCCTGGCAGCTTTCCGGCGGCATGCAGCAGCGTGCCAATCTCTGCCGTGCGCTGATCCACGAGCCGGAACTTCTGATGCTCGACGAGCCCTTCGGCGCGCTCGACGCCTTCACTCGCGAGGAGCTCTGGTGCGTCATCCGCGACCTGCATGCCGCGCAGGGCGTCACCATCATCCTTGTCACCCACGACCTGCGCGAGGCGACCTTCCTCGCCGACCGCATCTTCGTGATGAGCGCGCGTCCCGGCCGGGTGTTGAAGGAGCATGTCGTGCCCTTCGCCAGGCCTCGCGATCTCGACGTCATGTACGAAAAAGGCTTCAACGACATGGTGCATGAACTGCACGGCGAGATTGCCAGCGCGAGGGTGGTCGCATGAGCGCAGTATCGGACAACGCTTCCGCGCCGGCGTCTGCCAGGCCGCTCCTGGCCCGCGTCAACTGGAGGAGTCTCGCGCCCTGGCTTTACACGCTCGGCCTTTTCGTCCTCTGGGAACTGCTGGTGATGGTGCTCGACATGCCGCCCACCATCCTGCCGGCGCCGACCCGCGTCTTTGAGGCGATCCTGCAATACTGGTCGCCGATCTGGAAGAACTCGCTGCAGACTCTCTATACGACCACCGTGGGCTTTGCGATCGCTGTGGTGGCGGGGCTCGGGCTCGGCCTCTTCGTCGGCTGGTCCAAGACCATCTATGCCGGGCTCTATCCGCTGATGATCGGCTTCAACGCGATCCCGAAAGTGGCGCTCGTGCCGATCCTGGTCATCTGGTTCGGCATCGGCGCCGTTCCGGCGGTGCTGACCGCCTTCCTGATTTCCTTCTTCCCGATCGTCGTCAACGTCGCGACGGGACTGGCGACGATCGAGCCGGAAACCGAAGATGTCTTGCGCGCGCTCGGCGCGAAGAAGATGGACATCATGCTGAAGGTCGGCATTCCGCGCTCCATGCCCTACTTTTTCGGTTCGCTGAAGATCGCGATCACGCTCGCCTTCGTCGGTTCCGTCGTGTCCGAAACGGTCGCCTCGAATTACGGGCTCGGCTACATGATGAGCTCGGCGCAGAGCCAGTTCAACGTGCCTCTCGTCTTCGCAGGCCTCCTGGCGCTCGCGGTCGAAGGCATCGCCATGTACGCGCTGATGGCCTGGATCGAGATGCGCATGACCGGCTGGGCGCACCGTTCGTCCATGTCGCATTGAGGTGCGCATCGGGTCCGGCTCCTCGTAAAGCCGGACCCGATGCATCCTTTCCTTCAGGCCCGCGCCATCGCCGGCTCGTCCGCTCCTTGAGGAGCCGGAGGTCCGCTCTTACCGGAAATGCTGCGGGAAGCTACCTGAGGGTCTGGAATCTCTTCCCGGTATCTGGCTCGGCGGTATTTGGCGCAGAACGCAGCGAGGTCAAGATAAAAAACGAGCTTTTCGGCCTCAGGCTAACCAATTATGAAAATTCAACTTTTGGCTTCATTGCGGGGGCTTAGTGCAAGCACGAAGGATGCCCTGCCATCCGTCTCCGCGCCGCGCCCGATGCCCTTGATGGCGGCGATCAGCCGGCCGCCGCGGTTCAGCATCCGGTCGCCGATCTCGATCAGTCGGGGATTCGGTGTCGCATGCGGCGCCGCTTCACGCAGCCGTCTGGCGAGCGTGAAATCGTCCTCTTCGGGGTGGAGCGAAAGGGCGGCGATTACCGCCGCGGCCGGCGAGCGGGAAACGCCCATCCAGCAATGGATGATGATCGGTGCCGACTGGTCCCAGTTCCGCACGAAGCCGATCAGGCTTTCCACGTGCTTGTCGCTCGGCGCCACCAGGTCGCCCGTCCCGGCAAAGCCGATATCGTTCATCGCAAGCTTCAGGTGGCGGTTCGCCGAAATGACGCCCGGCCGATGGAAGTCCTGCTTCTCGGCGATCAGGCTCACCATTTCCCGGGCGCGGTGCCGGACCGCCATTTGGGCGATGCTTGCAAGCGGGCACACGACGATCCCCGTCATGAGGCTTTACTCGCTCTCTTGTCTGCCGCTCGCTCCGCCTCGATCTCGTGGAAGCGATCGAGAAAGCGCTGCTGCGCTTCGGTTGCCGGCATGGGCTCGATCGGCAGCATGTCGCAGGTAATGCCGCGCGGCTGGCCGAAGAATTTCCGCGCTTCGGCAACGGAAAAGCCGGCAAGCTCGGTCGCCTCGAAAAAGGCGGCGATCGTATCGGCCTTCTTGATCAGTGCCTTGAGTTCGCGGGAGGGATGCGGCGGCAGGCCGAAGCGCAGGTGGACGGCCGCTTCGAGCCTCTGCTCGACGGCCTTGTAGTCGCCGCCGACAACCGATTTGAACGGCGAAATCATGTCGCCGATGACATATTCCGGCGCATCGTGCAGCAGCGTCATCTGCAGCGCCTCCGCCGTGCAGGGTTCATTGCAGCGGCGAAAAATCTCCTCCACCACGAGGCAGTGCTGGGCGACGGAAAAGGCATGATCGCCGCGTGTCTGGCCGTTCCAGCGGGCGACGCGGGCAAGCCCATGGGCGATGTCGGAGATTTCGACGTCGAGCGGAGAGGGGTCGAGCAGGTCGAGCCGTCGCCCCGACAGCATGCGCTGCCAGGCGCGGGCCGCACGGGTGGAAATCGAGCCAGGAGTCTTGGCCGCTGTCACGGTTCGGCCTCTTCCGCCTCGACGGGGAAGGAAAGTCCCGTCCATTCCGGCAACGTCAGCGTCACCTGCACATCGCCGGCGATCAGCGGCAGGCCACGCGCCAGGGCATCGCCAACGCGGTCGATGCGGACGATTGCAAGCCCCTTGTTGCCGGCAACCGAGCCGAGGGTGCCGACGGTCTTGCCACCGGCGATGATCTCCGTGCCGGAGCGAGGCAACTGCTCATCGCCTGAAACCAGCGCTACGCGTCGCCGCGCCGAGCCGCGATGCTGCATGCGGGAGACGACTTCCTGGCCGACATAGCAGCCCTTGCGGAAGGAAAGCCCGCCCGCAAGGTCAAGCAGGACGTCATGCGGAAAGGCGTCCTGCAATGCGTAATCATGGCCGGAGAGCGTGAGACCTGCGTCGACGCGGAGCGCATGATAGGCCTCTTCCTGTCCCCCGGCCTGTTTGCCCGGCACGCGGACAAGCGCGATTCCGGCTTTCTCGAAGGCGGCGTCCTTTACGCCTCCCTTGTCCGCGTCGTCGCCCCAGAAGACCGTGACGCCTTCCGCGGCATCGGGCGCGATGTCGACCGCCGCGCGCAGCTTGTACATGGTGAGCCGCCGGACGAGTGCTTCCCGCTGGTCGGCATCGGTTTCGATCACGAAACCGTCGCCATCCCGCCAGACGATGAAGTCGAAGAGGATCTTGCCTTGCGGGGTTAAAAGCGCGCCCGGCCGCGCCTCGTTTTCGGGCAGTCCATCGATATCGGTGGTGATCAGCCCCTGCAGGAAATCCTGTGCATCCTTGCCGGAAAGGCGGATCAGGCTTCGCGTTGGAAGATAGGCGGCGGACATGGCATGGGAATCCGGTTGTTCTGAAACTGAGAGTTAAGTCTTTCGCGGGGCGGGGACAAGTCGTGCCGCTGGCTGAATCAACGGAGCGAAGACGCAGATTCCGTGAGCGATCGTGGCAATCCCGATCTTGAGCCGCAGCTCAGTCGTAGATGTTGTTGGTGAGGGGGCGGCTGAAAAGAGCAACCGCTCTGCGAGCCCCCAATCTCTCAATCGCCGCCGGAGAAGAATTTCCATTTGCCGTCCGGCGTGATGCCGACGCGGAAGAAGTTGTAGTTGCCGTTCTCTTCCATGCCCGCGAGATCGCCGGCCGTGACGATACGGAGCAGGTCGACACGCTCCGGCGGGGTCAGCGTGGCAAGCGACTTGCCGGTGAAATAGGGCCAGACATAGGTCTCGTCCGGCGTGCCGGTATCAAAATGGGCAGCACTCGTCGAAAGGATGTCGAGCAGGATCGCCAGGATTTCCTGACCGTCCGGATCACCAGAGAAGCCTTTCAGCGTCTCGATCGGATCGTCGCTTTCGCCGTTCATCACCTGGGTCTGGTCGGCTCCGGTTCCGATCAGCGAGCGCAACCGCTCGATATCGCCGGAGGCGGCAGCTTCGACGATCTGCTCGCGCATCTGTTTGACCGGCGCCGGCAGGGTCGACATGTCGTGAATGATTTCAAGCGGCGTGTTGTCGTCGGGTGCGGTCTTGCCGGCATCGGTATCGGGCGCCGCGGTCGATTTCTCGTCGACCTGTGCCGATCGATCGATTGCCGGGCCTGGCTGGGGCAGCGTCGTACCCTCGAAGGCTTCGAGGTTTTCCACCTTTTGGGAGCGCTGGGGCTCTCGAGGAGATTCGACACCCGGTGAGAGTTCGGAAAAGGCAAAGGTGTGACTGCCGGCCGCCGTGCCGCCAACGGCAAACAGCACCGCCATGGAAAGGCGAATGAGGATTTGGGGCATGGTCGTTTCCGCTGCGCCGCGCATGGGAAACCTCGATTGTTTACTGGACCGTGCGCTCGGGGGAGAACTCGCCTGCAAGCATGCGGGTCCGAAGCGATTCAAGCATGGCTTCGGCACCGGTCTCGCCATGGATTCGGATGGTTTCCCGCATGGCAAGCACCAGGGCTGCGTCGGCGATGATCTCTGTTTCGATACCGTCAGCCCGGCCGTCAGCCCAGGCTTCGCTCTGATATTCCAAGGCAGCCTGCATCTTCTCATGCACAATCATGTCGTCGATGTCATTGCGGCCTGCTTGCATTCTCTCGTCCTCGGTGCCCGTTTGATTACTAGCCCGTTAAAAACTTTATCAGCCTTTTATCAAAACGACACGGCCTCCTGTGAAAAGAGGTAAATAATCCTCTAATTTCCGAAGCGCGTGGCAATTTCTGTGGCAAGTGTTGCGCCTTCGTTACGGTATCGCTCCTCCGCGATCCTTGCCGCGTCCGTGCAGGAAGTGTGGACGGCAGCAAAGGAACGATAGCCACGGTTAAAGGCGGCGGTCAGTTTCTCGCGACGCTTGGGTTCGTTCGCCGTATCGGCATCCAGAAGTTGCTGCATGGCGGCGCGCCAGTCGGAGCCCGGTGCGCCGCAGAGCGCCCTGAGGTATTGGATCGATCCCAGAACCTCTGCAAGGCGGGTGAGTTGCGCTTCATAAGGCGCCGGTTTTTCCTCCGCCGGTGGTTGTGGGAGAGGAAGAGTTGACTGCGGTTTCGCCGCCGGCTGCTTGGTTGTCTGGGCGGCGAGAGGCGCCGCTACCAGAACCGGCAACAGGAGAGTGAGGGCGAATCGCAAACTGTGCTTCATGAACGAGTCCCGGCGTATCGGCATCTCTTACCGGGCATTCAGCTCCGCCGCCAGCCTTTCGACGCATTCAAGCACGCTTGGCGGCACCGGAAGCAGGCGGATTTCTTCGACCGTATACCAGCCGGGATCGGCGGCATCGTCGGCGGCTATCGCCTCGGTGTCGGCATCCGCCTCGACGCGAAAGACCGAGAGGAAGAAATGTCTGCCGTCGTCTTTGCCGCCCCTGATGTCGTAGGTCGCGAACAGAATGGGATTGCGGGCCGCAATGCCGGTCTCCTCGAAGAATTCCCTGAGTGCCGTCTGGTCCGGCATTTCGCCGGGCTCGGCGCGCCCGCCCGGAAAGGCGAACAGATCGGCGGATGGCGGATTGATCCGCCGGATCAACAGGAACCGGCCTTCCCGTCCGAGAATGGCGGAGGATGCAGGTTGCGGAGGGATGCTATCGTCTCTCATCGGTCGCGAAGCTTTGCTTCATGCCGCATTCAGTGTCGGAATGTTGCTGACATCCACCTCGCGCTCCGCATGCCAGGCATCATAAGCAGCCTGCATGCGCAGCCAGATGGCCGCGCCGTCGCCGAACATCTTGCCGAGCCGGGCGGCGACGTTCGGCGAAACAGGTTTACGCTCCCGCAGAATATCGTAGAGTTGCTGGCGCGAGATGCCCAGCAGTTCGGCAATCTCCACCTTCGTCTTTCCCGTTGCCGGGATAATCTCTCCGAGCAGCGCGCCGGGATGGGACGGGCAGCGCTGAATGGGCCTTTTCGCTTCATACTCAGCCATGGTTATTGATCCCGGATCCCGCCCTCAGTGATACTGCTCGAAATCGACGCGGGCGGCATCCTTGCCGTCGAACTCGAATGTCATGCACCATGGTCCGTTGACATGGATAGTATAGCGTGTCGGGTTGAAGCCCTGCAGGGCATGAAAATCAAATCCCGGCAAATTCATATCCTCCGGGCGTTCCGCCGCTTCGAGGCGGTCCAAACGCACAAGGATGCGTTTGTGCATCTTTGCGTCGATCTTACCCGTTTTGCCCGTCTCGAACAGGGCAGCGAGTGCCTTGTTCCTGAATGACTTGATCATGAGATATGTAAGTATCTAGCTTACATTCCGTCAATGGGTGTAAGCAAGAAATTTACATCGAATCGAATGAACCTGTTGCGCTGGGATTTTATATACCGATATTGTAAAAGTATTGTAATTTACCGTATGCTTCAAGCGAAGGAGCAGACGATGGCACGTGCGAAAACATTCTCTCTTGGAGATACCTATGACGGAATCCTGTCCGATCTGGTGAGGAGCGGCCGTTTCGGGACGGAGACGGAAGCCGTCCGGGCCGGCATTCGGATGCTTGCGGATTACGAGATGCGGATGCAATCGCTAAGGCAAGCAATTCATGCCGCGGACGCGGAAATCGAAGCAGGCCTCGGCAAGGAATATGCATCGAGCGCCGATCTGCTCGCCGACGTCATGAATGAAGGCGACAATCATTAGCGGCCCGAAACGCCTTATCGTTGCCCCCCTGGCGCGTCAGGACCTGCGCGATATCCGCCGCTATATTGCGGAAAGCAGCTTTTATTATGCGCGGGAATTTATGGCCGACATAACGGCCAAGATCGCTTGGATTGCAGAAGTGGATTTCACCGGTTCTCCGCGTGATTACATCTCGCCCGGGCTTCGCAGCTTTCCCTATCGGCAGCGCTGCATCTACTATCGATCCTATCCCGACCGAATCGTGATCCTTCGTGTCATGCACATGGCACAGGACGTGAAGCCCCGCGACTTCGAATAGGAACATCATGAAAACCTACGCCCTCTACGCCTTAGCTGCCCTTGCCGAGATCGCCGGCTGCTTTGCCTTCTGGGCCTGGCTCCGGCTTGGAAAGCCCGTCTGGTGGCTGGCGCCGGGCATGGTGTCGCTTGTCCTCTTCGCCTGGGTGCTGGCACTGGTGCCGAGCGAGGCGGCGGGACGCACCTACGCGGCCTATGGCGGCATCTATATCCTCGCCTCCATCCTCTGGCTCTGGGCGGTGGAGGCACAGGTGCCGGATCGCTGGGATGTGCTTGGCGTTGCGGTCTGCCTGGCAGGCGGCGCGATTATCCTCTTCGGTCCGAGAAGCGCCTAGACCCGCTTGACCCTTCGCAAGCCCGATGCCATCTAGGTTCTCATGTGCGGACGCTACGCCCTGACGGCCACTCCCAAAGAGATTTCGGAATTCTTCGATCTGGCGGATCTCGACGATTTCCCGGCCCGCTACAACATTGCGCCGACGCAACCGATCCTCGTCGTGATGTCGTCGGAACGGCGTGAGCCCGGCAGCAACCTGCCGGAGCGCCGCGCATTCCTCGCCCGCTGGGGCTTCATTCCCGGCTGGGTTAAGGCCCCGAAGGAGTTCCCGCTGCTGATCAACGCGCGCTCCGAAACGGCGATCGGCAAGGCCTCCTTCCGCGCCGCCATGCGCCACCGCCGCATCCTGATCCCCGCGACCGGCTTTTACGAATGGCGCCGCCCGCCGAAGGAGACGGGCGTCAAGCCGCAGGCCTATTGGGTGCGCCCGAAAAAGGGAGGCGTCATCGCCTTTGCCGGGCTGATGGAGACCTGGTCGTCGGCCGACGGTTCGGAAGTCGATACCGCGGCGATCATGACGACCGGGGCAAATGCCACGATCCGTCATATCCACGAGCGCATGCCGGTCGTCATCGCGCCGGAGGATTTCGAGCGCTGGCTCGATTGCAAGACGCGCGAACCACGCGAGGTGGCCGACCTGATGCGGCCGGTTCAGGAGGATTTCTTCGAGGCGTTGCCGGTTTCCGACCTCGTCAACAAGGTTTCCAACATGGGGCCGGACCTGCAGAAGCCGGTGGCGGTCAGCCCGCCGGAAGAGGAGCCGCCGAAGAAGGCGAAACCGGACTCCTCGCAGATGTCGCTCTTCTGATCCTTCGGCTTTCTTCAAACGGATGCTTCCATGAACCTGTTTTCCGCCGGTTTTTCCGGTCTTGCGCTCGGTGGGTCGCTCATTGTCGCGATCGGCGCCCAGAACGCCTTTATCCTGCGGCAAGGCCTGATCCGCAGCCATGTCTTCATTCTTTGCCTGATCTGCGCGCTTTCGGATGCATTGTTGATCGCCGCAGGCGTCGGCGGCCTCGGCACGATTGTCTCGCAATCGCCAGTGCTGATCCAGGTGGTGACGCTTTGCGGCGCCGTCTTCCTCGGCACCTATTCCGTCATGGCCTTCCGCCGCGCGGCAAAGCCCGGCGCCATGGTGGCCGGCGCGCCGGAACCGATGGGGCTGAAGGCGGCGGTCCTGACCTGCCTCGCCTTCACCTTTCTCAATCCGCATGTCTATCTGGATACGGTCGTGCTGCTCGGCAGCTTGTCGGCGGCCTTCGAGGGGACGGAACGCGTGGCCTACGGCGCCGGTGCGGCGATCGCCTCGTTCCTGTGGTTCTTCGGGCTCGGTTACGGCGCGCGATTTCTGGCGCCACTCTTTGCCAGACCCGCCGCCTGGCGGTTCCTGGATGTCGTCATCGGCGTTGTGATGGGCCTGCTCGCGCTCGGGCTGCTTTTGAGCTTCGTCGGCGGCAAATAGGAATGAAGGCGGGCTTTAGCCGGTCGGGTTGAGCTTCGGCTTGCGCTTCAGCATCAGCGCAGCGGCAACGACGGCCTTGAGCGCCAGGGGGCGGTGAGGCGGGGTGATGTCCTGCTTGGTCTCGGTTTTCTTGGCTGGCTTTTCGGTGCTCATGGCTGTCTCTTCATACGCGCGATTCGGTTGCGTCTATCGCGGCTTTTCCCATGAAACCGGGCGGAATCGTGACCAACAAGCCGGCGTCGTCGCCAGCCCTTCACGGAACTGTCGTCTTGCCGGACACTGTTGCGCGGAAGTTGCAGCCTGTCAGGTGCGAGTCTTCAGACGCTCGTGCCGTCATCCTCGATTGTAATCGTGCCGTAGCGACGCTGCCAGGCGCGCGCGCTGAAGGGCAGCACGCAGAGATAGGCGATGACGGTAACGGACAGCACCTGCCAGGTGTAACTCATCAGCAGCGCCACATAGAGCACGACGCCGAGTAGGATCGGCAGCATGAGATCGCGTCGGATGCGGCTCGACTTGCCGGACCAGACCGGCAGGCGGGAGACGAGCAGGTAGCCGATCAGCACCGTATAGGCGACGCTTCCATAGACGAAGAGGGGGGTAGGCTCGACGCCGAGGAAGCCCAGATAGACCGGCAGCAGCACCAGCATGGCCCCCATCGGGGCCGGCACGCCGACAAAAAATTCCGATTGCCACGGCGCCTTCACTTCCCGTTCCGCCATGACGTTGAAGCGGGCGAGACGAAGCCCGGCGGCGATCGCGTAGAGGAGTGCGGCGATCCACCCGAACGAACGGGCGTTGTCGAGCAGGAAGGCATAGGAAACCAGCGCCGGCGCCACGCCGAAATTGATGATGTCGGCAAGTGAATCCATCTGCACGCCGAATTTCGACGTTGCCTTGAGCAGCCGGGCGATGCGCCCGTCGATACCGTCCAGGAAGGCGGCTGCGAGCACCATGACGACGGCGAGTTCGTAACGTCCTTCAAAGGCGAGCCGGATGCCCGTCAGTCCTGCGCAGATGGCGAGCGCGGTGATGAGGTTCGGCACCATCAGCCGGATCGGGATTTCGCGCAGGCGCGGACCGCGGGCCTCGTCGTTCGGACGGTTCGGTTCGTTCTGCTGCGGGGGCGAAGCGGGCGTCTCCATGCGGTTTTCTCGTCCCTCTTTCATGTGCGGCGGCTGATGGTCGGGCCCTTGGACGAGCCGAATTCCGCAAGCACGGTCTCGCCGCCGATGGCGATCTGGCCGATGGAAACGCGCGGCTCAGCGCCGGATGGCACGAAGACATCGAGCCTGGAGCCGAAGCGGATCAGCCCGAAGCGCTCCCCGGCATTCACCGGCTCGCCGGACTTCACCCAGCAAACGATGCGCCGCGCCACGAGGCCGGCGATCTGCACGACACCGATCTTGCCGTGGCGGGTTTCGATGACAAGCCCGTTGCGCTCGTTGTCCTCGCTCGCCTTGTCGAGTTCGGCGTTGATGAACTGGCCGGGGCGGTATTCGATGCGGGAGACCTGGCCGCGTACGGGCGAGCGGTTGATGTGGCAGTCGAAGACGTTCATGAACACGGAGATGCGCAGCATCGGCTCGGAGCCGAGTTCGAGTTCAGCCGGTGGCACGACCATGGCGACATGCGAAATCTTCCCGTCGGCGGGGCTCAGGACGAGATCGTCGTCCTGGGGCACGGCGCGCTCCGGATCGCGGAAGAAATAGGCGCACCAGAGCGTCAGGATAAGCCCGATCCAGAACAGCGGTTCAGCGATATAGCCGAGAATCAGCGAGGCGATGAAAAAGGCCGCCACGAAGATATAGCCTTCCTTATGGATCGGCACGAGCGTGTTGCGGATGGTGTCGAAGAGATTGATCAACCTGGTTCTCCTGCTGGTCAGCCGGACCTGACTACAGAAAAACCGCTTTACCGGCAATGCGGTTCCGCTGCCGCAACTTCAGGCTTTGTTGATGACGCGCGGTGGCGTTGAGCCACCCATCTGTCCGATCAACCCGGCGAAAGCCCCTGCGCCGCATTGATCGATGAAACGAACCGTCGCGTGCGCTCGTGTTTCGGGGAGTTGAAGATCGCCTGGGCACTGCCCGATTCGACCACGCTGCCGTTTTCCAGGAAGACGACATGATTGGCGATCTGCGAGGCAAGGCGCAGGTCGTGCGTTGCCATGACCATGGTCGTTCCTTCCTTCGCAAGCCGTCCCAGCACATCGACGACCTCTGCGGAAAGTTCGGGATCGAGTGCTGATGTCGGTTCGTCGCAAAGGAGAACGCGCGGAGAAGGCGCAAGCGCCCGGGCGATCGCCACGCGTTGCTGCTGTCCGCCGGAGAGTGTGGAGGGCCAGGCATCCGCCTTGTGCGCCATGCCCACCTTGGTGAGCAGTTCCATGGCGCGGGCCTGTGCCTTCTCGCGCGGCCACTTCAGGACGGTGATCAACCCCTCCATGACGTTCTCGATTGCTGTCTGGTGTGGAAAGAGCTGGAAATTCTGAAACACCATGCCGGTCTGGCGGCGGATTTTCTGGATCGCCTGCCAGCTGACCTTCCTGCCGGGGGCGAAATTGAGCTTTTCGTCGCCGATGCGAACGGAACCGGCGGTCGGGATTTCCAGAAGGTTGATACAGCGCAGAAGCGTGCTTTTGCCGCCGCCGGACGGGCCGACGAGGGCGGTGACGCTGCCTTCGGGAATGCGGATGCTGATGTCCTTCAGGACGGCGGTATCGCCGAAGCTTTTTTCGATATGAGAAAGCTCGATCATCTATTTGCCTCCAGCATGCCGCCATAGCGGGCGAAGCGCTTTTCCAGCCTGTCCTGCAGCGATGAGAGGACCGAGCTCAGCACGAGATAGATGAGGGCGGCTTCGATATAGAGGATAAGCGGTTCGTAAGTGGTGGCGACGATGCGCTGGGCCGCCTGGAAAAGCTCCGGCACGGTAATCGCGGCCGCAAGCGAGGTATCCTTGACGAGGGAAATGAACGTGTTGGAGAGCGGCGGCACCGCGACCCGCGCGGCCTGCGGCAGGACCGTCCGGCTCATCGCTTGCCGCCATGTCATGCCGATCGAATAGGCTGCTTCCCATTGCCCCTTGGGGACGGAGGAGATGACCGCCCGGATGATCTCGGAACTGTAGGCGCCGATATTGAGCGTGAAGCCGATCAGCGCCGCCGGGAAGGCATCGAGCAGGATGCCGATGCTCGGAAGGCCGTAGAAGATCACGAAAAGTTGCACCAATAGCGGTGTGCCGCGGATCACCCAGACATAAAATCGCGCGATCAGCGCAAGGGGATTGGGCCCGAACAGGCGGGTGACCGCCGTCACGAGGCCGAGGATCAGGCCGAAGGTGAAGGAAAGCAAGGTCAGCGGAACGGTGAACTTGATGCCCGCCCATAAAAGCATCGGAAGTGAATCCGACATCAGTTGAAGCCAGTGCGGCAAGGTGTGCCCCTCAAAAACAGCGCGTCCGGCGCAGCCGCCGGACGCTTTGAATGTCTTCAATTAGTGCAGTTTGCGGAAACCGGAAACCGCTCCCTTTATTTGGACACATCCTGCCCGAAATACTTCTCGGAAATCTTCTGATAGGTGCCGTCGGCCTTGATGTCGGTGAGGGCCTTGTTGATGGCTTCCAGCAGTTCCGGTTCACTCTTGCGGATGATGATGCCGGAATAGTCGGCGTTTTCCTGCTCGGCAGCGATCTTCACCGGAGCATCGGGCTTCTGCTTCTTGAAATCGAGGAAGGAAAGGCTGTCGTTGACCGTGGCGTCGGCGCGACGCGTCAACACAAGCTGGATCGACTGGTCGAAACCGTCCGTGCCGACGAGTTCGGCACCGGCCTGCTCGGCGAGCTTGCCGAAATTGCTGGTCAGCGACTGGGCCGACTTCTTGCCCTTGAGATCGGCAAAGCCCTTGATGTCGTCATTGTCCGCACGGACGATCAGCACCGCCTTGGAGGCGATGTAGGGGTCGGAGAAGTCGTACTTCTGCTTGCGCGCTTCGGTGATGCCCACCTGGTTGATGACCGTGTCGTAGCGCTTTGCATCGAGGCCTGCGATCAGGCCGTCCCACTTGCCCTCGATGAATTCCGGTTTGACGCCGAGCTTCGCGGCAACGGCTTCGCCGATCTCGACGTCGAAGCCGACGAGCTTGCCGCTTTGATCGTGATAGGTGAAGGGCGCATAGGTTCCCTCGGTGCCGATCTTGAGGACGCCGGCCGACTTGATGGCGGCAAGGTTTTCGCCGGCGAGGGAGGGAACGATCGCCGCCGCCTGAATGAGGGCTGCAGCGACAATGGTTTTCAACCGGATCATTTTCGTCATCCTTTCAGCAATGCTTTGCTGGCATTTGGTTTCCGACCCTAGATGCCAGAAATTAGGACGCTTTGATTGGAAGAAAACTGCGAAGAAAAACGGCGAATGCAAATATTTTGCTCATTTCCTCCGGCATGAGATCATGCCGCGGCTTCGATGCGATATCTCCTGCCTTCCTTCGTGATGTGGATCGCTTCGTTTCAGATTACGGCTTCACCAGTCCCAGCCACGTCGTGAGTGCCAGCAGCGGCGAGCCGTAGAATGCCAGCACGAGCAGATAGGCAAGCGCCACGCTGCCGAACACCGCCATTCTCTTCCAGGAATATCGCATTTGTTTTCCTCGTGATCGCTATTCCGCCGCCGGCTGGCCGCGCAGCACGATGCCGAGATCGTCGCTTTCGCGTACTTTCCGGAGCTGTTCTTCGGCCTGCACCGCCTCGCGCTGGCGGTTCCACATCGAGGCATAAAGCCCGTCCGCTTCGAGAAGTGCTGCATGCGTGCCGCGCTCGGCGATCTGGCCGTCGCGCAGCACGATGATCTCGTCCGCATGGATGACGGTCGACAGCCGGTGGGCGATGACGAGCGTCGTGCGGTTCTTCGAAACAGTGTCCAGCGCCGACTGGATCTCGTGCTCGGTCGTCGTGTCGAGCGCCGAGGTCGCCTCGTCGAGGATGAGGATCGGCGGAGCTTTGAGGATCGTGCGGGCGATCGCGACGCGCTGTTTCTCGCCGCCGGAGAGCTTCAGGCCCCGTTCGCCCACCTTGGTGGCGAAACCTTCCGGCAGGGTGTGGATGAAATGGCCGATCTGCGCCACTTCGGCTGCCGTTTGAACGTCCTCGTCCGTGGCTGAGGGCCGGCCATAACGGATGTTGTAGGCGATCGTGTCGTTGAAGAGCACCGTATCCTGCGGCACCATGCCGATCGCGGCGCGCAGCGACTGCTGCGTGATGTCCCGTACGTCCTGCCCGTCGATGGTGATCGCGCCGTCCTGGATATCGTAGAAGCGGTAGAGCAGGCGGGAGATCGTCGATTTGCCCGCTCCCGAGGGGCCGACGATCGCCACCGTCTTGCCCGCCGGCACGTCGAAGGAGACACCCTTCAGGATCGGCCGTTCCGGATCATAGGAGAAATGGACGTCCTTGAAGGCGATGGCGCCCTTGCGGATATCCAGTGCCCTGGCATCCGGCTTGTCCACCACTTCCGGCTCCACTTCCAGAAGCTCGAACATCTGTTCGATATCGGTGAGCCCCTGGCGGATTTCGCGATAGACGAAGCCGATGAAATTGAGCGGCACGGCGAGCTGCATGAGCAGCGCATTGACGAAGACGAAATCGCCGATCGTCTGGTCGCCGCGCTGGACCGCAAGCGCCGACATGACCATCATCACCGTCTGTCCGATGCCGAAGATGACACCCTGGCCGAAGTTCAGCCAGCCGAGCGAGGTCCAGACGTCCGTCGCGGCCTTTTCGTAGCGCGCCATGGAGACGTCGAAGCGCCGCGCCTCCATCTCCTCGTTGCCGAAATATTTGACCGTCTCGAAATTCAAAAGCGAGTCGATCGCCTTGGTGTTTGCGTCGGTGTCGCTGTCGTTCATCGAACGCCGAATGGAAATCCGCCAGTCGCTCGCCTTGATCGTGAACCAGATATAGAGCCAGACGGTAACGGCGGTGACCGCCACGTACCAGAAGCCGTAGGCCGCCCAGAAGATGATCGCGGTCAGCAGGAATTCGAGCAGCGTCGGCACGGAATTGAGGATCGTGAAGCGGACGATCGTCTCGATACCCTTGGTGCCGCGCTCGATGATGCGTGACAGCCCGCCTGTCTTGCGCTCCAGATGGAAGCGCAAGGAAAGCTGATGCATGTGCACGAATGTCCTGTAGGCTAGCTGGCGCACCGCATATTGCCCGACCGAAGCAAACAGCGAATCGCGAAGCTGGTTCAGTCCGAGCTGCAGGATGCGGGTGAAGTTATAGGCGATGACGAGGACCACGGCGCCGAGCAGGAAGGCGGGCAGGAGGCCCTGCATGTCGAGCCTGCCGTTCAGCGCATCCGTCGCCCATTTGAAAAAATAGGGAACGGCGAGCAGCACCAGCTTGGCGATGAAGAGGAAGAGGGTCGCCCAGAGAACCCGTGCCTTCAGATCCGCGCGGCCCTCGGGCCACATATAGGGCCACAGGTTGACGAGGGTGCCGAGCGGATTGCTCGCATCCGCCGATACGGTCTTTTTCTGTCCTGCCATCGATATCTCCGCGCGGGGCGTGTCAAACGCCAACCGGCACATAAGGTCCGATGCGGAATGTTGCAATGACGGTTTGATGAAAGTTCCGGCTTGCGGGAGATGCGATGTCGTCGGCCGTGAAGTGGCAGGCCGTATGGACCGGGAGGAAATGCCAGCGGCTTCTTACGCCTTATAGCCACGGTGAAGCTGCCGGAAAATGGCCGTACTATGCCTTATGACATCGCGCTTTCGAAACTTCCTGCTGATGGTTGCGGTCTCACTGGCGATGTGGGCGGCGATGATCTACGGCGTGATCCTGCTTATGGGATGAAGCCGCAGACATCCGATGATGCCTTGCATCCGGACGGGAACTATTACCCTGACATGGACGATGTATTGGCTGCGGGAATCCCTTCGCCCGCGCCGGACGTCTCGTCCGCGCGGTTTTGCCTGGGAATGGGGCAGGCGGGGCATTTCAATGATATTGGGTGTCAGGTTTTCCGCCTGCCCCGGCCGGTGCAAGGCGGTTCGGGAGGTATAGTCAGGCCTCTCTTGCCGACTTCGTCGACCATCATTGGAAACCGAGCTTTTCGAACCCAGGAAGGCGACCGGTTCCAGAACCCGGTTTCCCATCCGATGACGCGACGATTGTCGCCTGGCTCCGGGATATGGGGACGGTGCGGGGGCGATGGCGGGATTAAGCCATTGGGAAATGGTCGAAGATTTTTTGAGACCCATGGAATTCATCTCCTCCCACCCGCAGGCAGGGAGGGGGAATGCGGGATCAGGACCGCTTGTGCAGCAAGCGCTGGCGATGAAGCTCTTCGGAATCCGGTCGGTATTCCTCCGGCACGCCGAAGATCTGGCCCGGCTGGATGATGTCGGGATTGCGGATCTGGTCCTCGTTGGCGAGATAGATCGTCGTGTAGCGCACGCCCTGGCCGTAAACGCGGCGGGAGATCTGCCACAGCGTATCGCCCCGGCGGATGATGACCGAGTTGCGAGTGCTTTGGGTCAGCGGCGCCTGCTGGATCGTTTTCCCGCCGTTCGCATCCGTCGCTGCAACGGGGACCGCGGCGGCCATTTCGACGCCTGCCAGCTGCTGGGCGATAACCGGGCCGACGGCCTTGGCGATCATTGCCGCGATTTCCTTGAGGCCGGTGCCGACGGCGGCGACGTCCTTCGGAAGCGCGTCGAGAGCAGCCAAGGCTGCCGCCGCATCTTTTGCCGTGGTCTCCGCGACGGCTCGGGAGGCGGCCGCAGCGTCGGCCGGCAGACGATATTCGCTGAGCGATCTTAGCGCGATCGAAGTGGCGGACCGAGCGGCGGTCATCTGTTCCATGGATGGGATGTTGCCGCCATTATAAAGGCCGCGCAGCAGGTTGAAGGCGCGCACTGTCTCGTTGCGCAGCTTGTCGAAGGCCGCGTCGTCGAGCGTGACCATGGCATTGCCGCCCTGTTGAGGAGCGGCAACGGCCGCGACCTGTTCGCCGGCCGGGCGGTTGAAGGGCACTTCGACCCGGACCAGAACCTCGCCGGCCGCGCCGAGCGCCTCGACGGAAATCCGATGATCGCCGACCGCAAGTTCCATATTGCCTTCGATGACGAAACTGCCGTCCTGACCGGCCTTTGCGGCGCCGATCAGCTTGCCGTCGGCCTGGCCGCGCAGCGACGTGCCGGCCTTCGAAACGCCGGCGACGAAAATCTTGCTGCCCTCGATCTCGACGGCGGTGATATGCAGCTCGGACGAGACGAGAGCGCCAGCCGGTGCCGGAGAGTTCGGTGTGAGCGCCGCAACGTCCGGTGCCGAGGAGGCAAGGCCTGATGAGCCTGCCGGAGGAGCTGGCAGCGCAGTCGTCGCGTCCGCAACCGATGCGGCAGGCGCGGTCGCGGTTTCGGAGGCCGAAGCAGCGGGAACCGTAGGCGACGACTGCTCCGGAACGGAAGCTGCGGGCTTGTTCTGGGCCGGCATGGCGATCACGCGGCTGGCCTTGCCCGGCTTGGTCACCATGGCGAGCAGCTTGCCGCTCTTGTCGGTAGGGACGGAAACCGTCGCGGTCTCCTCGGATATCGTCGCCTTACCGTCCTTGCCGGTCGCTTTCAGCACGAGTTCGTGGTCGCCGGGCGGCAGTGGTTCGTCGAGGACGGCGGCGAAGTCGCCGCTCGGGCCGACATTCACCTTGGCGACGACCGATGTGCCGTTCGTTACCTCGATCGTGGAATGGGGTTCGGCGCGCCCTGCAATGACAGTCGAGCCGTCGGGCTCGACGCGCAGCACGTCGAAGGAGGGAGACGTCATGGCGTTAGCCTTGGTCGCATCAGACTGAGACGTGCCGGGCTGGGCGGCCGGGGCTCCGGCCTGCGGAGCGGCAGCCTGCAGTTCGGCAGGCTTTGAAGTATCCGGCGTCCTGGTGGCCTGCTGCGTTTCCGTCACCGCTTCCTTGACGGCATTGCCCGCGGCATTGATCGCATCCCCGACCGGCTTCGCGTCCTGGTTGATTCGCGGCAATACGAAGAACACCATCAGCAATGATGCTATGGCGAGTGCGGTGATGGCCAGCCAGCCGGCGCGGTTTCTCATCATCAAAGTCTCTCCCGACGGGTCCTGAATCCCTGCCAGTGGAGGGATTCGGATCAAATTACCGTCGCATAATCGGATTAATCCTTTCCTCCTGCCTTCACAAGCTTTTCACGTTATAAACCCTTGCTCTTCCGGGCATTTCCCGCCAATTTCGCGGATCGGGGCATGTTCTTGCCCGCATTTTGGGATGCCTGACGGAGAAAACTCTTGCCGATTCGATCCATCTGCGTTTACTGCGGTTCGCAGCCGGGACGCGATCCAGCCTATATAGAGGCGGGCCGTGCGCTCGGAAAATCCATTGCTGCCCACGGGCTTCGGCTTGTCTACGGTGGAGGCACCAAGGGCATCATGGGTGCGGTCGCATCCGGCGTTCTGTCGAACGGCGGTCAGGTCACCGGCATCATTCCCGAGTTTCTTGTCGATATGGAGGCGACGCGCCACTCGCTCGGCCAGCTCAACGAGTTGATTGTGACTGAGGACATGCATGCGCGCAAGCATAAGATGTTCGAGCGCGCTGACGCTTTCGTGACCCTGCCGGGCGGCATCGGCACGCTGGAGGAGATCGTCGAGATCATGACCTGGGCACAGCTCGGCCGGCATCAGAAACCGATGGTCTTCGCCAATATCGGCGGCTTCTGGGACCCGATGCTCGAACTCATCCGGCACATGCGCGAGCAGGGCTTTATCCACCACGCACATCTCGTCCAGCCCATGGTCATCCCGGAGGTGGACCAGATCGTCCCGGCGATCCTGGAGCGGGGCGAAGACCGTCCCCCGTCCGATGGCGAGGAGGATGTGATTTCAAAGCTCTGATGGCCCTCAGTCGACGATGAAGAGTTTCGCGCCGCCGGATGTCGAGGAGCGGTGCGGCTCTGCGTCATCAGCCACCTGATAGCTCATGCCCGGCTTCAGCACGAAGACACGGCCGTCCGCGAGTTCGGTCGCAAGCTCCCCTTCGAGGCAGAGCAGAATGTGTCCCTTGACGCACCAATGGTCGGCCAGGTACCCGGGCGAATATTCGACCATGCGCACCCGTACCTTCCCGAAATGGCGAGTCTGCCAGATCGCGAAGCCGCGCTCGCCCTCGTGACGGGCCTTCGGCACGCCGCTCCAGTCAGTAGTGCCGAAGGGAATCCCGTTCATTTTCATGAATATGCCTCAGTATCTTAAAGCGAGCGCCCGCGCACCTGCCTGAGCATCGACCATGTATAGATTGCCAGCGCCGCCCAGATCAGCACGAAGGCACCGAGCTTGACGAGGCTGAGTGGCTCGTGGAAGGCGAAGACTGCGATGAGGAAGATCATCGTCGGCGCGATATACTGCATGATCGCGATGGTAGAGAGCGTCAGGAGCTTGGCACCGTTGGCATAGACCATCAGAGGAACGGCGGTGACGACGCCGGCTATCGCCAGGATGAACGTGTCCCAGCCGGTCGAATGGAGGAGGTGGCCTTGTCCGGTGGCCTCGAGCCAGACCACATAGGGCAGGCAGGGAATGCTGATCAGCAGCACTTCCAGGAAAAAGCCCTGGTTCGGCCCGATCGGCAGTGTCTTGCGGAAAAGCGCATAGAAGCCCCAGGTTACGGTAAGTCCGATCGACACCCACGGCAGGCCGCCGGCATCGATCGTCAGAATCGTGACGGCCACCACGACCAGGCCGATCGCCACGAGCTGCGCGGGCGCCAGCTTCTCCTTGAGAATGACGGCTGCGAGAAAGACGCTGAAGAGCGGATTGATGAAATAACCGAGCGCGGCATCCAGCGCGCGGCCGGCGGCCACTGCCCAGACATAGATGCCCCAGTTGACCATGATGATCGTCGCGGTCAGGCAGGCCATGCCCAGCATGCGCGGTGTCTTCAGCGCGACCTTCAGGTCGGCCGTGCGGCGCAGCGCGACGAGGACGATCCCGGCGACCGGAACGGACCAGAGCGCGCGATGCGCCAGAACTTCGAGCGAGGGGATATGGGCGACCGCCTTGAGATAGAACGGTAGGAAACCCCAGAGGAAATAGGCCGTCAGCCCGAACGCGAAACCGCGCGGCGTATCCTCGTTCTTGATGATAGCAGGGGTGGTATCGGAGGCCATTGCGGGTGTTTCCATCATTTATTCTATTTTTCCCCGGTCTAAACGAATAGATTGAGCCGAACCAATTCATTTCCTTGAAGGAACCATGACCTGTCGCGATCCTGTAAGCTTCGGATGGAATGGTGGTTGCCTTTGAGAGCGGAGGGTTGAATGGCTTTCGAGGATGAGCCGGTGCACCGGCAGATCTATGCGAAACAGATACTGGCGAAAGCCGGAGTTGCCAGGAACGACAGACTTTTAGCGGCTTTTGCGAAGGTGCCGCGCGAGGAATTCATCGGGCCGCCGCCCTGGGTCTACAAGGACTTTCACAACTATCGGGAGATGGCATCCGCCGATCCCGTCGTTCTCTATCAGGATATGCTGATCGGGATTGATACGGCACGCGGCGTCAACAACGGCATGCCCTCGCTGCATGCTGCAGCGCTGCATGCGCTCGGCATTCGGGAAGGGGAGACGGTCGCCCATCTGGGGGCCGGAACAGGCTATTACAGTGCAATCATCGCGGAGCTGGTGGGACCGTCGGGCCGGGTAATCGCAGTCGAATATGACGAAGCGCTGGCGGAAAAGGCGCGGGAAAACCTTGGCCGCTATGCGAACGTCCAGCTCATTCAGGGTGATGGGACCGAATGGCCGGAGGAGGATGCGGATGTCGTTTATGCCAATTTCGCGCTCGACCATCCGCCGGAAGCCTGGATCGATAATCTCGCGATCTACGGCAGGGCGCTCTTTCCCCTTGGCGTCCCGGCGATCGAGAACGGCAGGCCTACCGGTTTCACCCGCTGGGCCGGATTCCTGATGATCGACCGCCGGCCGTCAGGCTTCGGTGCAAAATTCCTGCAGCCGGTCTCCTTCGTCTGGGTTGAAGGGCAGGTGCCTCCACCGGAAGGCCGCCATCAGCGACTGGCCGATGCCTTCCGCTCGCGCCGAGGCTTTCAGGTGCGCAGCTTTCGCTGGCAAACACCGCCGGGGCGGGAGGAATGGTACGGCGAGGAGGATTGGGGACTGTCGTTCGAGGAGGTGTGAGCCGGTGGACCTCGGCACATACAGAAAAACGATGCCTACTCCCAAATCGGGCGTCTTTGCGTTATAACAACCCAGGTAACGCCTAAGGAGATAGGCGCGATGCTGGCAATCGTTCTTGGATCGATCCTGATCGTGATCGGACTGTTGTATATGCTCCGCGAGGCCCTTGGCCGCCGTCGGCTAAGTGATCCACACCGCCCTGACCAGGCCGGATCAAAGCCCACGTTGGAACCCGGACGCCAAGGCGTCGCTTTCCTGGGCCTCGGCAAGAACTGGCCGGGTTTGGCCATGATGATTGCGGGCGCCGTCCTGCTGATTGCCGGATCATACGTTTAGCCGATTCGACGTTGCCGCCGAGATGGCGGAGATGCACGACCTGCTCGGATCCCATCGGAACTTTCTTTCGGGAAGTGGCGAGGATGTTTGCTCCGGCTATTTCTCGAAATCATGTCCGGAAGGATGAGCAAAGGCCGATCGGACAGGTTCACGAGCCGCATACCTCTATTGGACAGATGGGGAGACGGATGCTCCAGTGATAGCCTTCGATCAAGGCGGCTTTCCCACCCTCCACCGGAGACCTATGGCGGCACGGGACGGCGCTGCATTCGGAGTGGCGTTGACATGCAAGAAATCGGCCTCCAAACGCGCTTTTGGAACGACTGGAATGCTTCCGCACGTGAGCATGCCGTCCATGATGTTTCACTCCGGCAGGCGGAGGTGGTGACCGGCTGGCTGGACAGCCTGGAAATTCGCGATGCCGCGATTCTGGAGGCGGGCTGCGGATCGGGTTGGTTCTGCAATCAGCTGTCACGCTACGGAAGCGTCACCGCGACCGATCTGTCGGATGAGGTTCTGGCGCGCGCCAGCCGACGTATGCCGCATATCCGCTTTGTCCCCGGTGATTTCATGCACCTGGATTTCGGCGCGGAGAAATTCGACGTGGTCGTGACGCTCGAAGTTCTTTCCCATGTCGAGGAACAGGCGGCCTTTGTGAGAAAGCTCGCGGACCATCTAAGGCCGGGCGGTTATCTGATGATGGCAACACAGAACCGTTATGTCCTCGAGAACTTCAACAATGTCCCTCCACCGGCGACGGGCCAGATCCGCCGCTGGGTGGACAAAGGCGAACTCCGCAATCTTCTCGAAAACAACTTCGTGGTTACCGAGCTGTTCACAGTTTCACCGAAGGCGAACAAGGGGCTCATGCGCGTCGTGAATTCTTCAAGGCTGAACGAGCCAATTCGCTTCCTGTTCGGCAATCGTGTCGAACGGCTCAAGGAAAGGCTGGGGTTTGGCTGGACGATCATGGCGCTCGCCAGGAAGTGAAGCCGGGCAAGCGCCGGGGCTCTGATTACTCCGCAGCGATCTTGCCGGCGAGTTCCCGATTCTTCATCAGCTTGTAGATGACGGAATCCATCAGCGCCTGGAACGAGGCGTCGATGATGTTTTCCGAAACCCCGACCGTCCACCAGCGCACGCCGCTCGAATCGGTGGATTCGATCAGGACGCGGGTGATCGCCTCCGTCCCGCCGTTGAGGATACGCACCTTGAAATCGGCCAGCACGAGGTCGTCGATCTCGTGCTGGTATTTGCCGAAATCCTTGCGCAGTGCCCGGTCGAGCGCGTTGACCGGGCCGTCGCCTTCCGCCACCGACATATGCGTTTCGCCATCGACCGCGATCTTCACCACCGCCTCCGAGACGATCTTGATGCGGCCGTGGGAATCGAAGCGGCGCTCGACCATCACGCGGAACCCTTCCACGGTGAAGAATTCCGGGATGGTGCCGAGCGTGCGGCGGGCAAGCAGTTCGAAGCTCGCGTCGGCGCCCTCGTAGGCATAGCCGGAAGCTTCGCGCTCCTTCACGATCGAGATCAGCTGGTCGAGTTTGGGATCGTCCTTGGCGACCTCGATGCCGCGTCGTTTCAAGGCATTGATGAAGTTCGACTTGCCGCCCTGGTCCGAGACCATGACCTTGCGGAAATTGCCGACGCTCTCCGGTGTCACGTGTTCATAGGTGCGCGGGTCCTTGAGCAGGGCGGAAGCATGGATGCCGGCCTTGGTGGCGAAAGCGGATGCCCCGACGTACGGGCTCTGATGGTTCGGCGAACGGTTGAGCAACTCGTCGAAGGCATGGCTGAGAGCGGTGAGGCCGGTGAGCCGTTCCGCGTCGACCGCCGTTTCGAAGCGCGAGGAATAGGTTTCCTTCAGCGAAAGCGTCGCGATCAGGGTGACGAGATTGGCATTGCCACAGCGCTCGCCGATGCCTTTCAGCGTGCCCTGGATCTGCCGACAGCCCGCCTCGGCGGCCGCAAGCGAATTGGCGACCGCCTGGCCTGTATCGTCATGGGCATGGATACCGAGCGATGAGCCCGGGATGCCGGCGGCGATCACCGCTGAAACGATCTCGCGGATTTCATGCGGCTGCGTGCCGCCATTGGTGTCGCAGAGCACGACCCAGCGGGCGCCGGCCTCGTATGCGGTCTTCGCGCAGGCGAGCGCGTATTTTGGATTGGCCTTGTAGCCGTCGAAGAAATGCTCGCAATCGACCATCGCTTCCTTGGCCGCGCTGCGGGCGGCTTCGACGCTCTCGCGGATCGCTTCGAGATTCTCCTCGTTGGAACAGCCGAGCGCGACGCGCACGTGATAGTCCCAGCTCTTCGCCACGAAACAGATCGCATCGCTCTTCGCCTGAAGGAGAATGGCAAGCCCCGGATCGTTGGAAGCGGAAATGCCGGCGCGCTTCGTCATCCCGAAGGCGACGAATGTGGATTTCTGCGTGCGTTTTTCGGAAAAGAAGGCCGTGTCGGTCGGGTTGGCGCCCGGATAGCCACCTTCGATATAGTCGATGCCGAAGGCATCCAGCAGGTTGGAGATGGCGATCTTGTCCTCGACGGAAAAGTCGACGCCGGGCGTCTGCTGCCCGTCGCGGAGCGTGGTGTCGAAGAGATAGATGCGTTCGCGTGTCATGGGCGCTCCTCCCAGAACGATACTCCGTGGTTTTCCGCTTTACCCCCCTCTGGCCTGCCGGCCATCTCCCCCTCAAGGGGGGAGATTGGTAAGACGCTCTGGCTTCCCTCCATCGTCAGCGCTTGTCGGGAGCGCGACGTCGCCGCGAGTCGATCTCCCCCCTTGAGGGGGAGATGGCCGGCAGGCCAGAGGGGGGTGTTCTTCGTATTCATCGGATATTAGACCTTCCCGCAAACTTATCCGTCGCGCGGATGAGCTGATCGGTAATCCCCGGCTCCGATACCGCGTGTCCCGCGCCCTCCACGATATGGAAATCAGCATCCGTCCAGACTTTCGAGAGCTGCCAGGCATATTTCAGCGGGCAGGGCATGTCGTAACGGCCGTGCACGATGACGCCCGGAATGCCCCTGAGCTTCGTCGCATCGCGCAAAAGCTGCCCGTCCTCCAGCCAGCCGGCGTCCATGAAGAAATGGTTCTCGATGCGGGAGAAGGCGAGCGCGAAATGGTCGTCGTCGTGGCTGGTCGCCAGTTGCGGGTCCGGCAGAAGCGTGATGGTCGAGCCTTCCCAGACGCTCCAGGCCTTGGCGCAGCGGATCTGCTCCGCCTTGTCGTCGCCGGTCAGCCGGCGGTGATAGGCGGCCATCATTTCGTGGCGCTCTTCCGGCGGAATGGGCGCGATGAAGGCCTCCCACTTGTCCGGGAACATTTCCGAGACGCCGAACTGGTAGTACCAGTCGAGTTCTGGCCTGGTCAGCGTGTAGACGCCGCGGACCAGAAGTTCGCTCACGCGCTCCGGATGGGTTTCGGCATAGGCGAGCGCCAGCGTCGAACCCCAGGAGCCCCCGAAGACCTGCCATTTCTCCACCCCGACCATTTCCCGCAGCCGCTCGATATCGGCGACCAGATGCCAGGTCGTGTTGGCCTCCAGGCTGGCATGCGGCGTGGACCGGCCGCAGCCGCGCTGATCGAACAGCAAGACGTCATAGAGGTCCGGATTGAAGAGCCGCCGCTGGTTCGGGTTGCAGCCGCCGCCCGGCCCGCCATGCAGGAAGACCGCGGGCTTGGCGCCGCGCGTGCCGACGCGTTCCCAATAGATCACATGGCCGTCGCCGGCATCGAGATGGCCCGTCTCGTAGGGTTCGATCTCGGGATAGAGAGTGCGTAGCGCTTCAGTCATCGAAAAGTCCTTCATCAATCGCTTTTGCCTGCCGGCAGTCTGGTTGGCAATTCAGTCCCTCATCCGAGGAATGCATAGGCGAGCACCGCCGCGTTGATGAGCACGACGATCGCACCCTTGGCGATCAGCCCATAGAACAGCCATTTCGGCATCTTCAGGTTCGGGTTGCCGGTCACAGGTGCAGGCCTTTTTCCGGCCAGATTTCGGTATCGTGGTCGGGATGCTGGAAGGAGATGATCTGTTCCTGCTGCCGGTCGAAATCCGGATCTTCGAAGACCGGCTGGTCGAAGATCGTCTCAACCCAGGGCAGCCGGTAGGCATAGTTGACCTGAATCTGCGGCGCCAGATCGGAACGGTCGTCGAAGGCGCCGATGGCGAGTTCGATTCCGTTCGGATGGCGGTAGGTCAGCGGCGTTCCGCAATGAGGGCAGAAGCCCCGGTCGATATTGACCGAAGACTGGAAATAGCTCGGCTCGCCGCGCGTCCATTCCAGGCTCTCCGGCGGCACGGTGACCAGCGCGGAGAAGAAGGAGCCGAACTGTTTCTGGCACATGCGGCAATGGCAGATGGAAGGCCGCCCCAGCTTTCCGTGGATCCGGAAGCGCACCGCGCCGCACTGGCAGCCGCCTGTTCTCTCTTGCTCAGTCATGCTTCTTCTCCTTCTGCCGGTTCTCCGGCGGCCAGGTTTCGGTGTCGTGGTCCGGATGCTGGTACGAAACGACGTCGGCGAGGAAGGGGGCCGCCTCGATATCCTCCATCGTGTGTCGTCCGGGCAATTGATGCAGCCGGTCCACGAAGGGAAGCTTGGCCTCGATGCCATATTGCACGACGGGCGGCAGGGAGGCCGGATCGTCGAAGCTGCCGGCGGAAATCGCGATGCCGTCGTCCGCCTCGTAGGTCATCGGCGTGCCGCAATCCGCGCAGAAGCCGCGCCGCACATGGTTCGACGACTGGAAATATTTGAGTTCACCGCGCGTCCAGGCAAGCTCCGCCTCACCGACGGCAACCAGCGGCGCATAATAGGCGCCGAAAGCCTTCTGGCACATGCGGCAGTGGCAGATCGATGAATCCTTCGGCTCGCCTTCCAGCCGGAAGCGGATCGCGCCGCACTGGCAACCGCCGGTTCGGACAATATCGCTCATGACTTCTCCTCCCATCGCTCCGGCGGCCAGACCCCGGTATCGTGATCCGGGTGCTGCCGGCTGCTCGCCGCGACCCTCTTTTCTTCGCTCGGCGTCATATCCATGGCCGTCTCGTGCGTCAGGTGATCCAGTTCGCCGAAAAAGGACATCTTGTGCACGAGATTGGTCTGCAGCCGGGGCTTGACGCTTTCCGGATCGTCCAGCGAACCGAGCGTGATGCTGATATGGTCGCTGCCGCCATCATAGAAGAGCGGCGTGCCGCATTTTCCGCAGAAGCCGCGCTTCACGGTTTCGGAGGAGTGAAACCAGGCCGGCTCGCCGCGGGTGAAGGAGAAGTTCTCCCACTTCACGCCACCGAGCGGCATGAAATAATTGCCTGCCGCTTTCTGGCACATGCGGCAGTGGCACAGATGCGGAAAACCGATCTCTCCTTCCGCACGGAAGCGCACCGCGCCGCACTGACACCCGCCGGTGTGGATATGGGTCATGGACGAGTCTCCTCTTCTCGTTCGTCATGCCATACGCCACACCCCTCTGCCCTGCCGGGCATCTCCCCCACAAGGGGGGAGATCGGCAAGAGGCTCCGGCTTCCCAGAACAGCATCCGGGGAGAGAATAATCTCGGCAACCTCAGACTCAGATTGAGAGCGGGACGTCGCTACTATCTGATCTCCCCCCTTGTGGGGGAGATGCCCGGCAGGGCAGAGGGGGGTAAGTGCCACCGAGAAAGCCATGCCGTTCTTCATCACCTAACCCTCCCCAACGATTTTCACGATATGCAAACAGACGTTGTCGATGTCCTTCAGGACGTCGTCATTCCAAAAGCGCAGGACGGTCCAGCCATCTTGTTCGAGCCGTTTGGTTCGATTGTCGTCGTAGCGAAGGTCGGCATCGTTGCCGTGCTGTGAACCGTCCACTTCCACGATCAGTTGATGCGCCGGACACGCGAAGTCGACGATGTAACCGGCGATCGGCACCTGGCGGCGGAAGCTCAGTCCCATCAGCCGGTGGGCGCGTAGCGCGTTCCAGAGCTTCAGCTCGGCATCGGTCATCGTCTTGCGCATGCGCTTGGCGTTTGCGCGGCGCTGAGGCGGGACAGGTGCATGCGGCATGTCATGCTCCTCACGGATCGTTTCCGGGCTGGCACCCCCCTCTGCCCTGCCGGGCATCTCCCCCACAAGGGGGGAGATCGGCAAGACGCGCCAGCTTCCCGAAAAACAGACCACCTTGGTTGTCTGCACGGCAAATCGGGACCTTTGCTGAGGGCGAGGCATGGCTATTATCCAATCTCCCTCCTTGTGGGGGAGATGCCCGGCAGGGCAGAGAGGGGTATATGCCGCAAGGGCGCCCATCCTACCGCTTCACCTCCCATTTGGTCACCCGTTCGCCGGTCGCGGGGTCCTTGCCGTCCTTGAGCTGGATACCCTCGGCGGAAAGCGTGTCGCGGATCTTGTCGGCCTCGGCAAAATTCTTCGCCTTGATGAGTTCGAGGCGCGCCTTGACGCGCTGATCGATCTCGGCGGCGACGGCCTCGTCCACTTCATCAGCTTCTACTTTCAAGCCTAGAAGTCTCAAAGATTGCCGAAACTCAGCTAGGCGCTGGTGATGGCTTGGCTCTTTTTGACGCTCTCGGTTAGAAAGAATCGTTACCTGTTCGTGCAGCGATCTAACGGCTTGAGGAGTGTTTAAATCGTCTGCAAGAGCATCCAGAACATCTGGATGAGGCGCACGTGGATTATAATCAGGCGTGAAACCTCTTTCATCCGCAGCGAATGCCCATGTGGCAAATTTCGCAAGTGCGCGTCTCGCTTCCAAAAGTTTCTCAACTGTAAAGTCTATCGGTTGACGATAGTGCGTCATCAGCATGGCGAGCCGGAGCACTTCGCCCGGCCATTTCCGGCCGCCGAAGGTTTCGCTGTGCAGGAGATCGTAGATGGTGATGAAATTGCCTTCCGACTTCGACATCTTGCGGCCTTCGACCTGCACGAAGCCGTTATGCATCCACACATTCGCCATCACCTGCGTGCCGTGGGCGCAACGCGATTGGGCGATCTCGTTCTCATGATGCGGGAAGATGAGGTCAAGCCCGCCGCCATGGATGTCGAACACCTCGCCGAGATAACGTTGGCTCATCGCCGAGCACTCGATATGCCAACCCGGACGGCCGCGGCCCCAGGGGCTCTCCCAGCCGGGCTCGTTGTGGGAGGAGAGCTTCCAGAGGACGAAATCGCCGGGATTCTTCTTGTGCGCATCGACGGCGACACGGGCGCCGGCCTGCTGCTCGTCGAGCGGGCGCTTGGAAAGCTGGCCGTAGTCGCGCATCGATTTCGTGTCGAACAGCACTTCGCCGGCCGCCACATAGGCATGGCCGCGCGCGATCAGTTCCTCGATGATCTCGATCATCTGGGAAATATTGTCCGTGGCGCGCGGCTCGACGGTGGGCATGAGGCAGCCGAGTGCGGCCACATCCTCGTGATACTGCGTCTCGGTCCGTTCGGTGACGGCGCGGATCGCCTCGTTGAGCGGCAGGCCGGGATGGTCACGCAGCGCCCGGGCATTGATCTTGTCGTCCACGTCGGTGATGTTGCGAGCATAGGTGACGTGGTTTTCGCCGTAGACGTGGCGCAACAGCCGGAAGAGCACGTCGAAGACGATTGCAGGACGTGCATTGCCGATATGGGCGTAGTCGTAGACCGTCGGGCCGCAGACATACACGCGCACGTTCTGCGGATCGATCGGCGAAAACTCCGCCTTCTCGCGGGTCAGCGTATTGTAGAGCTTGAGCGTGACGCTCATCGAAAAATCTCCCAAGGCAAGCGGCCGGCAGAGCAGGATGCCGAAAAGTGTATGCGGTTTTCGGCCGACATCCCGCTCCGATCATTCGATAGGGAGCCGGATGATTTCGGGTTGAGACAACAAGAAATCATCCGGCTCCGGCCGGGTCGTTTGTCTTCAAGGCTTTTCGAGAGACGAAAACGGCCGGGCCAGCGGATGCGCTAGCGAATAATGATCCCGCAAATGGAAATCGCCGTTTTCATGTACGAGGTTATGGCGCGGGCGGGAACTTTGGTCAAGAGGCCTTGCCCGCGCCACGGGCGAATGCGTCAGGCTTTGTGGCCGATACCGTTCTTGAAGACGATAACCAGGAAGATCAGCATCGAGATGACGGTGAGGATCGAGCCGATCGCGGCCAGCGCCTCGCCGCCGGTGGAGACCGCGATCGCAATGCCGGGCACCAGACAGAGAACGCCGAGCACGGCGAAACCGAGATGGGCCTTCGACAGCATCGTGCCGGCGGCATTCGGCGTTACAGTGTAATAGAGGCCGAAGAGGCCGAGCGTCGTCCAGCCGACGAGATTCAGGTGTGCATGTGCCGGCGCCATCGTGTGATTGTGCGAGATCGACATCTGGATGCCCCAGAACATGCCGACGGTGACGCACAGCACCGCCGCGCCGAAGAAATAGAATGCGATATTTTTCATGCGATATCCCCCAAAGGCGTGATTCCTGCGTCCCACCGCAGGCGCCACAGCATAGCGGAAATCAAGCAAGCGGAATACGGGGCGTGCGCGTGGTGATGGCATCAACCCCGTGGGTAATATGGCCTTACGCGCGCCTTGAAGGGCGTGTGAGGTATTTCTTCGTCAGGATGGCAGTCGCGGCGATCAATACGGCAACGGCCGCGAGCGCGATCAACAGATGGATGTGGAGGTGCAGCCGGCCGAAAACGGCTTCGACGACGTTGCCGAGAAGAAAGCCGATTGCGGTGATGACCGTGCCCCAGATACTTGCGGCGACCAGGTTGAGCGCCAGAAACCGCAGTGCCGATACGGAGGAAAGGCCGATCGCGACCGGACTGATGATCCGGATCCCGTAGATGAAGCGGAAGGACAGGATGAAGCCGGTCGGATAGGTTTCCAGAAGGCGGGTGACGCGCCGCATCATGTCGGAGGCGGTGAATGTCTGGACGAAGCGAAGCCTGCTCGCGTATCGTCCGGCGAGGAAGAAGAACTGGTCGGCGACGAAAGAACCGAGCGATGCGGCCACCGCCGCCTGCCAGTACGGCATCAGGTGGCGATGCGCGAAGATTCCGCCGAGGAATGCGACCGTCTCACCCTCGGCTCCCGCTCCGACGAAGACCGCGAGCGCTCCGTATTGCGTGATGAATTCTTCAAGCGACAATGGAGGAAGCGTCCCAGTACCCAATCGATGTCGCGCAAATTAGGTCCCCCGCTTCGAAGCTGCAAGCAGGAATGGTCCCTGCTCGCGATGGTTAGACCGTCTCACTCCGGCGACTTGAAATCCACGAACCGGTTCTCGCGCACCACGAACAGCCGGCCGCTCTCCTTCATGTCGGGGGAGGCGAGGAAGAGGATTTTCTCGGCAACTTCGGAAGGATGCGGCAGCGTTTCGGGATCCTCCCCCGGTACCGCCTGGGCGCGCATCGCCGTGCGGGTGGCGCCGGGATTGACGAGATTGACCTTGAGCGGTGTATGCGCGGTCTCCTCAGCCCAGATGCGGCCCATGTTTTCGACCGCTGCCTTGGACATCGCATAGGCGCCCCAGAAGGCGCGGGGATTGCTGGCGACACCCGACGACAGGAGAATGGCGCGGCCCGCATCGGATTTGACGAGCAGCGGCTCGACCGAGCGGATCAGCCGCCAGGTGGCCGTCACGTTGGTGGTCATCACCTTTTCGAACACCTTGGCCTCGATATGGCCGAGCGGCGAGATGACGCCGAGGATGCCGGCATTCGCGACGAGGATGTCGAGCTTACCCCAGCGCTCGAAGATCGAAGCACCGAGCCGGTCGATCGCCGCCATATCGGTAAGGTCGAACGGGACGAGGGTGGCTGTGCCGCCGACCGCCTTGATCGCATCGTCGAGTTCCTCCAGCCCACCGACGGTGCGCGCGGTGGCGATCACATGCGCGCCGGCCTTTGCGAGCGCGAGCGCCGTGAAATAGCCGATGCCCCGCGACGCGCCGGTGACCAGCGCGATCCTGTTCTTCAAATCGATGTTCATCTGTTCACCTCACGGTCTCGCGGCATAAGAAGAAGGCTGCGTTGCCGCAGCCTTCTAAAGCGTTTGCCACTGAATGCAAACCGGTCCGTTTGCCTCAGCCGTTGCTGGCGAGAACCGAAACCTTGCGACCCATCGTCTCGCCATCCTTGTCGAGCAGGCGGGTGGGATAGGCGCCGGTGAAGTAATGATCGGTGAATTGCGGGCGTGCATCGTTGCGGTCCTCGCCGCCGACGGCGCGGTAGAGGCCGTTGATCGACAGGAACTCGAGCGAATCCGCGCCGATATATCGGCACATGGCGTCCAGGTTGTCGTATTGGTTGGCGAGAAGCTTTTCCCGGTCCGGCGTGTCGATGCCGTAGAAATCCGGGTAGTAGATCATCGGGCTCGCGACGCGGAAGTGTACTTCCCTGGCGCCCGCATCGCGGATCATCTGGACGATCTTCAACGAGGTCGTGCCGCGCACGATCGAATCGTCGACCAGCACGACGCGCTTGCCCTCGATCATCGCACGGTTCGCGGAATGCTTGAGCTTGACGCCGAAGGCGCGGATCTGCTGTGTCGGCTCGATGAAGGTGCGGCCGACATAGTGGTTGCGGATGATGCCGTATTCGAACGGAATGCCGCTTTCCTGCGCATAGCCGAGCGCCGCCGGCGTGCCGCCGTCCGGTACCGGCACCACGACGTCCGCTTCGACCGGCGCCTCCTTGGCGAGGTTGATGCCCATGTTCTTGCGCGCGACGTAGACGCTGCGGCCGCCAACGACCGAGTCGGGACGGGCGAAATAGACGTATTCGAAAAGGCAGAGGCGTTCCGGCTGTCCGTTGCCGGCCTTGCGGGCGTCGATGGTGATCGAGCCGTCCGGCTGGACTTCGCAGATGATGACCTCGCCGTTTTCCACGTCGCGGACGAATTTGGCGCCGATGATGTCGAGTGCGCAGGTTTCGGAAGCGAAGATCGGCTTGCCGTCGAGCTCGCCCATGACGAGCGGGCGGATGCCGATCGGATCGCGCGCCGCGATCAGCTTGGTCCGGGTCATCGCGACCATTGCGTAACCGCCTTCCATCTGGCGGATCGCATCGATGAAGCGGTCTGCCGTCGAGGTGTAGCGTGAGCGGGCGATGAGGTGGAGCACCACTTCAGTGTCGGAGGTCGACTGACAGATGGCGCCGCCGGCGATCAATTGCCGGCGCAGGGTCAGCCCGTTGGTGAAATTGCCGTTATGGGCGATCGCGATGCCGCCGACTTCGAGCTCGGCGAAAAGCGGCTGAACGTTGCGGAGCGCCACCTCGCCGGTCGTCGAATAGCGGTTGTGGCCGATGGCGATATTGCCGGGCAGGCGGGCAAGCGTGACTGGATCGGTGTAGTGGTCCCCGACAAGCCCCATGCGGCGTTCCGAATGAAAGCGCAGGCCGTCGAAGGAGACGATGCCGGCCGCCTCCTGGCCGCGATGCTGGAGCGCGTGCAGGCCGAGCGCCGTCAGCGTCGCCGCTTCGGGATGGCCCAGGATGCCGAAAACGCCGCATTCTTCGCGAAGCGTATCGCCATCCCATTCATGGACGCTTTTTTCGTCAAACGTCTCGGAAACCGGCTCGCTCATCTTGGCCCCTTATCCTTCGGACAACCGTCCCTGTCGGAAAAATGGAAAGGCCGGCCGGGGAAAACCTCCCCGGAACCCAGCCCGCTCTCACCTGAATTCGAATGTTACCACAAATGGTGATGTTTTGCGCTGCATCAAGCGCAACAAAGCGTCAATTATTTGTCGCAGGCGCATCCTCTGCCGGCGGCTGGTCCTGTCCGGCGGCGCCCTCGGCGGGCGCTGCCTCGCGGCCCAGGATGCGTGCGCGGATCTGCGGCTCGATATCGTCGGGCAGCACGGCTTCGAGGCGCGCGACGAGCGTGTCGAGGAAAGGCTTGGATTTCGCCTGCGTGACCCAGGCCGGCTGCGCATTCGCGGCCACGAGCCAGTTCCAGAAAGCGACGGCGACGACGAGCAGCAGGATGCCGCGGGCGGCCCCGAAGAGGAAGCCCAGCGTCCGATCCAGCGCGCCGACGCGGCTGTCGATGATGAAATCGGCGACGCGGGTCGTGATGAACGAGATGACGATCAGCGCGATCAGGAAGATGATGCCGGCGGACGCGGCAATCGCGATGCGGTCATCCGCGGTGTAGTTCTTCGCATAGGGAAGAAGCAGCGGATAGAGGTAATAGGCGGCCGCGACGGAGCCCACCCAGCTTGCGATCGACAGCACCTCCCGCGAAAAGCCGCGAACCATGGCGAGCACGGCGGAAAACAGCGTCACGCCGATGACGATACCGTCGAAAATCGTAATGGGCATATATTACTCCAAGACTTGCCGGATTATGCCGGCGCCCCGCCTCAAGGCAGCCGTCATACAACAGCGGACCTGTTAACGGAAGATCAATCATCTTCCGGTGCTTGCCGTAACCTTGCCGATGAGCCTGCGATGCGTGCCACCAGGTCCGGCAGGTCGTCGATCTCGGTCCAGCGACCGCCCGTACCTTTCGGCACTTCGGCGGATGCTGCCGGCAGCATGGCCCCGGCAAAACCAAGTTTCTCAGCCTCCTTAAGGCGTTGCGCCGTTTGTGAAACCGGCCGCACCGCCCCTGAGAGGCTGATTTCGCCGAAATAGACGCAATCGGCGGGCAGGGCAAGACCGGCAAGCGAGGAGACCAGCGCCGAAGCGACGGCAAGGTCGGCCGCCGGCTCGGAGATGCGGTAGCCGCCTGCCACGTTCAGATACACATCATGCTGGCCGAGCTTCACGCCGCAATGGGCCTCCAGCACGGCGAGAATCATCGAAAGCCTGGAGGAATCCCAGCCGACCACCGCACGGCGCGGTGTTCCGAGCGAGGTCGGCGCGACCAGCGCCTGCACCTCGACAAGCACGGGCCGCGTCCCTTCCATGCCGGCGAAGACGGCCGCGCCCGGCGCCTTTGCGTTGCGTTCGCCGAGGAAGAGTTCGGACGGATTGGAGACTTCGCGCAAGCCCTTGTCGGACATTTCGAAGACGCCGATCTCGTCGGTCGGGCCGAATCGGTTCTTGACGGTCCGCAGGATGCGGTAGTGATGGCCGCGGTCGCCCTCGAAATAGAGGACTGCATCGACCATGTGCTCGACGACGCGCGGGCCGGCGATCTGGCCTTCCTTGGTGACGTGCCCGACGAGAACCATGGCCGCACCCGTCTGCTTGGCGAAGCGGATCATCGCCTGCACGCCGGTGCGCACCTGGGTGACGGTGCCCGGTGCCGAATCAGCGGTGTCGCTCCAGAGCGTCTGGATCGAATCGATGATGACGAGATCGGGCCGCTTGCCCTCGGAAATGGTGGCGAGGATGTCCTCGACATTGGTTTCGGCGGCGAGCAGCACTTCGGTATTGGCGGCATCCAGCCTCTGAGCGCGAAGCCGCACCTGCGCCACGGCCTCCTCGCCCGAAACATAGATGATGCGATGCCCGCGGCGGGAGAGGGCCGCCGCCGCCTGCATCAGCAGCGTCGACTTGCCGATGCCGGGATCACCGCCGATAAGCACGGCCGAACCGCGCACGAAACCGCCGCCGGTCGCCCGGTCGAGTTCGGAAATGCCGGTATGGATGCGCGGCGCCTGTTCGGTCTCCCCGGAAAGCGTGGTGAGTGCCACCGCACGGCCCTTCTTCGGTGCGCGGCCGGGACCGCCGCCGATGCCGCCCATCGGGTCTTCCTCGACGATCGTGTTCCATTCGCCGCAGCCATCGCACTTGCCGGCCCAGCGGCTGTGCACCGTGCCGCAGTTCTGGCACACGAATTGGGTCTTGGGTTTTGCCATGAAATTGAGTTGCCGTCTTCAAACACTCACAAAATCCGCCAAGAACAAAAGCGGAACATTTGTTCTTGTACTCCGGAAATATCACTGCTGGCAAGGAGGAGTGGAAACTATTCGGGATAGATATACCGCCGCTCGTAGCGCAACCCGAGGCCGGTCAGGAGTTCGTAGCCGATCGTGCCGGCGGCCCGCGCCACGTCGTCGAGAGGCATGTTGGGACCGAAAAGCTCGATATAGTCGCCGGTGCGGATATCGGATGCCGGAACATCCGTCACGTCGAAGATCGTCAGGTCCATGGTGACGCGGCCGATCACCGGCACCCTGTGACCGGCGATGAAGCCGAAGGCGCCGGAAGAGCCGCCGGTGCGGATCGGCACGCCCGAGCCGGAGAGAGAGCGGAGATAGCCGTCGGCGTAACCGGCCGAGACGATGGCAAGCCTGCTCTCGCGCGAAAGCTGATGGGTGGCGCCGTAGCTGACCGTGCCGCCCGCGGCGGCGTCGCGGACCTGGATGACCCGCGCCTCCGCCTTCACCACCGGCTTGAGCGGCATCATGCCGCCGACGGATTCGCCGCCATAAAGCGCAATGCCGGGGCGGGTGAGGTCGAAATGATATTCGGGGCCCAAGAAGATTCCGGCGGAAGCCGAAAGACTTGATTCGATGCCTTCGAAGGCGGCGCTAACCTGCTGGAACAGTTCGAGCTGCTGCCGGTTGAGGGGCGAGGCCGGGTTGTCGCCGCTGTGAAGATGCGACAGCACCAGAACCGGCGAGAAGCCTGCGGGCCGCGAGACGTCGCCTGCAAGGGCAAGCGCATCCTCGAATGAAAGGCCGAGCCGATTGAAGCCGGTATCCACCTGCAGGGCGCAGGGGTGGTCTCCATGTTCCGATACGACCGACATCCAGAAGGCAAGCTGTTCTTCGGAGGCCAGCACCGGCACGAGGTCGTTCTCGAAGAACATCTGCTCCTGGCCGGGCCAGATGCCGGAAAGCACGTAGATGCGGGCGTCTGGCGCATAGCTGCGCAGCGTCACGCCTTCCTGGGCGACCGCGACGAAGAAGTCCCGCGCGCCGGCTTCATAAAACGCCGTGCCGCAATCCTCGATGCCGAGACCGTAGGCGTCCGCCTTGACGACAGCCGCGGTGCGCACCCTTCCCGAGCGTCGTTGCATCTCCCGCCAGTTGTCGGCAAGCGCTGCGAGATCGACCGTCAGCCGGACGGGCGCGACGTCGAAATCGCCGGAGGGAGAAGGGTCGCTGTCGAAATCGGTCATTTTACACGTCGGCCATGCTGAGGAATGTTCCTGCGATCCTATCCGTTTCGAAGGCGGGAAAAAGGCCGCCATGCGAAAAACCTTCGCACTGCACAATCTTTTAGGGCGAGAGCATCCGTATTGGCCTTGGGCAGCCACCAGGCATGAACGGACGCGGGATTCCCGTCATGCTGCTCCGATCGAGCAGATCCGGAGATCAAGACAGGGCGAAGATCTTCACTTCCTTTTCGACGCCCTGAAGTTCCTCCATTCGAAACACTGACGCAATGCCGTTGTTTCTCAAGATCTCTGAAACCTGGGCGTTTTCGACGACGGCCTCCGTGGTGAGGATCACATAGGGATCGGCAAGGCCCTGTACGCGGGAGGCGATATTGACGGTCTGGCCGAAATAGTCCTGCCGGTCGTTCAGGTTGACCGCGAGGCATGGCCCCTCATGGATACCGATCTTCAGGAGAAGGTCCTCGCGACCGTGCTCGGCATTCAGCCGAAGCATCGCTTCCCGCATCCGCAGCGCGGACGCCACCGCACGATCCGGGCTCGAGAATGTCGCCATCACGGCGTCGCCTATGGTCTTGACCACCGCTCCGGATTCCGTGGCGATGATCTCGTGAAGAACCTTGAAATGTGCTCTCACCAGATCGAAGGCGGCCAGATCTCCGACGCGCTCGTAGAGAGCGGTTGACCCCCTTAAATCGGTGAAGAGGAATGTCAGGCTGGTGATCCTGAGGCGCTGGTCGATATCAAGCGTGTCGGTCCGATAGATGTCCCGGAAGCTCTGGTTTGTCAGAAGTCGCTTGGCTGTCAGGAACGGTCGCCTGCGGCCCAGCAGGTCGTGCAGCTGCTCTCCGGCGATGCAGACATTGGGGAGCACTCTGCGGTCGGTGTGATTCTCGATCGTGAGCCGCAGTAAGCCGGGACGGAGGGTAAGCGTTTCGTTCGGTGCATAATCCCGACTGATGAACATTGAGAGGTTCTGACGTTCGTCGGTGGGCTCACCCTTCACGTCGATGAACTGCGCTGAATGTGTCACGGCATCGAAGATGATGACGAATTGCGCCGGCAGTTGGAGTGAGACGAAAGCCTTCTCGCCCGGATCCAACTCGATCATCTCCAGTAGAATGCGTGCGAAGCTCGCTTCCAGGTTCTCGGGCAGGTCGACTCCCGAGCTGAAGAATATCTGACGGTAGTATTCAAGCGGAGGCAAGCGGTCGGGCTCGTGGGCAGCAATGCAGCGCACTCTCGGGCTGACCGTGAACGTCACCTCGACCATCTCGTCGAGAGTTGGCTCATATCCGGCCGCGCAGAGCGCGCAATGGTACGTTCCCCGATCGACCGCTTTCAAGTTGGCGCCGGTTTCAAGGACGCCGCCGCATCCAGGGCAGAGGACATTCCAGGTCATCTCGAATGTGCCTATGCGCGCCGCATGGAGAAACGCCGCGATCGTTTTTTCTTCATCGAGATGATGGGTGTCGGCGAAGGCAAACACATTGATGCGGTTGAGATCGCGATCCGAGCCATGCATGACCACTTGCTCGATACACTCAACCGCCTGCGGGTCAGCCGCCTGTCGCAGGGCTGCAAAAAGCACGTCCACTTCGCTCATCGGACAAGTCTCTGGCGCGGAGGCCATGGCGGATGATGTCCGCAATGACGCATTATACCACGGGAATTCCCGTGATAGAACCTTGATGCCTGGACGCCTGCTCCCCGGGACGATCTGCTTGGGCTTCCTGCAGTTTCCCTATCCCGGCAATCCTTGCGGATGTGTCTTGGGTTGAGCTTCGGTCTGCTGGCTTTTGCTACACAATGCAGCCCAGGCGGGGTAGAGCGCCGAACCCGATCAATGCTCTTCGTACTGGGTGAAGCTCGGGTCGGCCAGATCGGCGAAGCGGGTGTATTCCGACTGGAAGGCGAGCTTGACGGTGCCGGTGGGTCCGTGGCGCTGCTTGGCGATGATGACGTCCGCCGTGCCCTTCACCTTGTCCATATGGGCTTCCCATTCCGGATATTTCGGATCGGCCGGATCGCGTGGTTCCATGTTCTTGACGTAGTATTCCTCGCGGAACACGAAGAGCACCACGTCGGCGTCCTGCTCGATCGAGCCGGATTCGCGAAGGTCGGAGAGCTGCGGGCGCTTGTCGTCACGGCTTTCGACCTGACGCGAGAGCTGCGACAGCGCGATGATCGGCACGTTCAGTTCCTTGCCGAGCGCCTTGAGGCCGGTGGTGATCTGGGTGATTTCCTGCACGCGGTTGTCGCCGGATTTTCCGGCGCCGGTCATGAGCTGGATATAGTCCACCACAAGGCAATCGAGGCCGCGCTGGCGCTTCAGGCGGCGGGCGCGGGCAGACAGCTGGGCGATCGAGATACCACCGGTCTGGTCGATGAAGAGCGGCACCTTCTGCATCATCTGGCTGCAGGCGACGAGCTTTTCGAAATCGGCCTCGGTAATGTCACCACGGCGGATTTTCGACGACGAGACTTCCGTCTGCTCGGAGATGATACGGGTTGCGAGCTGTTCGGCCGACATTTCGAGCGAATAAAAGCCGACGACGCCGCCATTCTTCGCCTTGAACGTTCCGTCCGGCATGACCTCGGGCTCGTACGCGGCGGCGATATTGTAGGCGATGTTGGTGGCGAGCGAGGTCTTGCCCATGCCGGGACGCCCAGCGAGAACGATCAAGTCTGAGCGCTGCAGCCCGCCCATCTTGGCATCGAGCGACATGATGCCGGTCGAAATGCCGGAGAGATGCCCGTCGCGCTCGAAGGCGGCACCCGCCATGTCGATCGCCAGCGCCACCGCGTCGTTGAAGGACTGGAAGCCGCCGTCGTAGCGGCCGTTCTCGGCAAGCTCGAAGAGGCGGCGCTCGGTATCCTCGATCTGCGTCTGCGGCGGCATGTCGAGCGGCGCGTCATAGGCGATGTTCACCATGTCCTCGCCGATGGTGATCAGCGCGCGCCTGAGCGCCAGATCGTAGATCGCTCGGCCGTAGTCCTCGGCATTGATGATCGACACGGCTTCGGCCGCGAGACGGGCGAGATATTGCGCCACGGTCAAGTCGCCGACCTTCTCCTCTGCCGGCAGGAAGGTCTTGATCGTCACCGGATTGGCGGTCTTGCCCATGCGGATGATGTCGCCTGCCACCTCGAAGATCTTACGGTGCAGGGGCTCGTGGAGGTGGACGGGCTTCAGAAAATCCGAGACGCGATAATAGGCGTCGTTATTGACCAGGATCGCGCCCAAAAGCGCCTGTTCGGCTTCGATATTGTTCGGAGCTTCGCGGTAATGGGGTTCCGCATCCTTGTTGCTGAGCGCTGTCAGCTTGCGTGCGACGTCCTGCATGTCTTCCAATCATGTATTTTTTGAATCGGGCGCGATCCTACAGCACTTTGCAGACGATGGACGGGCGATCCCGGCAGAATCTTCAGAATCCATCGATCTCCACAGTCATCGCTTGAGCTTGTGGATAAAACGCACCGAACCGAACAAGATGATTTGACCGTGGCAAAACTGTTCAACCCTTTGCCACGGCCATGAAGAATAGGTCTTCTGCAGATTCGCTACAAGGCGGGTTGCATGCGATGGCCGGCGAACTGGTGAAGAAGCACGGGAACGATCAACGCCAATCCGATCAGCGACGACATCAGTTCCGGCACCACGAGAAGGACTGCCGCGATGACGAGAAGCAGCCGCTCCCAGGCTGCCGTCCTGACGAGCAGCCATCCCGAAAGCGCCGAACCGAGGCAGGTGATGCCGAGCACACAGCCGATGAAGGCGATGAGGAAGTTGCTCCAGGTGAAATTCGCGGTGACCAGCAGCAGCGACGGAGAGAAGACGAAGACGAACGGCACCAGAACCTTGCCGAGCCCCAGCCGGAAGGCCGTGTTGCCGGTCTTGAACGGATCGGCGCCCGCCATGCCCGCCGCCGCGTAGGCCGCGAGCGCCACGGGCGGCGTGATGTCGGCAAGCACGCCGTAATAGAAGACGAAGAAATGCGCGACGATCGGCTCGACCCCGAGAAGTCCGAGCGTCGGGGCGGCGATCGTCGCCATGATGATGTAGTTCGCCGTCGTCGGGATGCCGCAGCCCATGAGGATGCAGACGACACCGGTCATAATGAGCGTGAAGAGCAGCGTCAGCGTCTGCGGCCCGAACCAGGCGGCCGGCACGAGTGTGCCGACGAAGGTAGCCATCTGCGCGGCGGTCGAGGTGACGATATAGGAGATCTTGAAGCCGACGCCGGTCAGCGTCACGACGCCGACGATGATGCCGACAGTCGCTGCGGCGGCACCGACGGCGAGCGCATATTTGGCGCCGTCGCGCAAGCCTTCGAACACTTCCGTGAAGGACATGCGCCGGCGCGGGTTGAGGAGGCCGACGGCGACGCAGAGCGTGATGCCCCAGAAGGCCGCGAGATAGGGCGTATAGCCGGAAAGCAGCACGCCGATCAGCACGACGAGCGGAATGACGGTCGGCCAGTCGCGCTTGAATGCCTCCTTGAGATCAGGCAGTTCCTCGCGCGTCATGCCGCGCAGGCCATTGCGCTTGGCCTCGAAATGCACCTGGATCAGCACGCCGAAGAAATGCATGAAGGCCGGCACGATCGCGGCAAGAATAATGGTCGTGTAGGGCAGGTTCAGGAATTCGATCATCAGGAAGGCGGCCGCGCCCATGATCGGCGGCGTGATCTGCCCGCCCGTCGAGGATGCCGATTCCACCGCCGCCGCAAAGGTCCGCTTGTAGCCGAGCCGGATCATCGCCGGGATCGTCAGCGATCCGACCGTGACGGTATTGGCGACGGACGAGCCGGAGATCATGCCGAACAGCGCCGAGCCGAAGATCGACACCTTGGCAGGCCCGCCGGCATAACGCCCCGCGACCCAGGCGGCGCAATCGAGAAAGAGCTGGCCAAGCCCGATGCGGGTCGCGAATACGCCAAACAGGACGAAATGGAAAACATAGGTCGCGACGACCCCGAGTGCGATGCCGTAGATGCCCTGCGTCGTGAGATAGAGGTGGTTGATGAGCTGCGAGAACGTGGCGCCCGGATGCACCAGGATGCCGGGCATGGACGGTCCCCAGATGGAATAGGCCATGAAGAGAAGGGCGATGATCGGCAGCGGCCAGCCGACGGAACGGCGGGTCGCCTCCAGCAGCACCAGAACCAGGATGCCGCCGAGCACCACGTCGGTCGTCGTCGGGTTGCCGACGCGGAAGGCGAGGTCATCCAGCGGAATGAAGGGGACATGCAGCACGGCGACCACCGCGCCGGCCGCCAGCGCCCAATCGATCAGCGAAATCCCGAGCGGGCGGACGAGGCTCGATTGCGCCGGCTGGTCGTATCCGCGCCGCGTGAACGGGAACACGAGGAAGATCAGCCCGAGCACAAAGGAGAGGTGGATGCCGCGATGGACGACTTCCGAAAGCAGGCCGAAACCGGCGGTATAGTAGTGGAAAATGGAGAGCGTCACCAGCAGCACGCCCACCAGGCGGGCGGCCGTCGGCGAGAGCGGCCGGAAGCGGATCTCCGAGTCGAACTTCTCCTCCAGTTCGCGCGCCTTCGCCTCGTCCAGTTCCAGGGGAGCAATCTTGCCCTCGTCGTCCGCCGCCATGTCGTTTTTCCCTTGATATATTTATCTTTTCCAGACGGAAAACGGCGGTCCGCCCGCTGCCGACCGCCGCCATTCCAGTCAAGGAGAGATATCGTCCTTACTTGAGGACGCCGGCTTCCTTGTAGAAGCGCTCGGCGCCCGGATGCAGCGGAATGCCGAGGCTGGTAACGGCATTCTGCAGCGTGATCATCTTGCCCTTCGCGTGGCCGGCGTCGAGTGCAGCGCGCGTCGCATCGTTCCACATCACTTTGGTGATGTTGTAGACGAGATCGTCAGACTGCTTGGCGCTGGTGACCCACTGGGCCGCGACCGAGATCGTCGGGGTTTCGCCGACCCCCTGATAGGTGTCTGCGGGGACGGTATCCTTCGAGAAGAACTTGTATTCCGAAAGCATCTTGTCCGCTTCCGGACCGGTGATCGGCACGAGCGAAATGCCGGCCGAGGTGGCGAGTTCGGAAATCGCTCCGGTCGGATAGCCGCCGACGAAGAAATAGGCGTCGAGGCCGCCGTCGCGCAGGCGCTCGCCGGCTGGACCGGGCTTCATGTGCTCGGCCTTGATATCGCTTTCGCTGAGGCCATAGGCTGCGAGCACGATGCGGGCATCGACGATCGTGCCCGAGCCGGGTTCGTCGATCGAGACACGCTTGCCCTTGAGATCGGCGACGGACTTGATGCCGGCGTCCTTGCGGGCGACGAGATGGATGGTTTCCGGGTAGAGCGTCGCGATCAGGCGCAGGTCCTCCACCTTGCCCTTGCCCTCGTAGAGGCCGGTGCCGCTATGGGCCCAGTAGGCGACGTCCGACTGGGAGAAGCCCGATTCCATCGAACCGCCCTGAATGGCGTTGATGTTTGCGACGGAGCCGTTGGAGGCGACGGCTGTCGCCACGAGGCCCTGGACGCCCTTGTCGCCGGCGCCCGAAATCGCGTTGGCGATGAGGCCGCCGATCGGATAGTAGGTGCCGGCCGTGCCGCCCGTGCCGATCCGGAAAAAGGCCGGTGATTGAGCTGCCGCGAAGCCGATGCCTGCAGCCGCGAGGCCGATCATGGCGCCGATCGCGAGGAGGTTCTTTCTGATGGTCATTGTTTCTCCCTTTCTCTTGTTTCGGTCACCATGAAGAAAGTCAGGCTTGCATGTCAACCACTTCCGGCTGTCGTTCACGTCTTCCTGCTTTGCGCAGGAGGCCATGACGGCCGGCATGGCTACTCATGCAGCCTGGCTTGCCGAAGTCTCGTAGAGCTTCGATAAAAAAGCCCCCGGCGTGAGCCGAGGGCCTGATAAACCTGCAATCCGAAATGCGATCAGGCTTCTTCGCCTTCTTCGCGATCGGCATCCGGATCGAAGAAATCTTCCGGACGCAGTGCATCCTCATCGACGCCGTAGATGGCGTCGACGGAGGTAAGGCTCTCACCCTTGGCCTGGCGCCCTGCTTCTTCCGGCGAACGGGCGACGTTCACTTCGACGGCGATCTCGACTTCCGAATGCAGGTGCAGCGTGACCTTGTGCAGGCCGATCGCCTTGATCGGGTGGTTGAGATCGAGCTGGTTGCGGCCGATGTTGAAGCCTTCGGCGGCAAGTGCATCGATGATGTCGCGGGCAGCGACAGAACCATAGAGCTGGCCGGTTTCGCCGGCGGCGCGGACGATGATGAAAGACTTGCCGTCGAGCACTTCGGCAACCTTCTGGGCTTCACCCTTGCGCTCCAGGTTGCGGGCTTCGAGCGTGGCGCGCTCGGATTCGAAACGCTTCTTGTTGGCGTCATTGGCGCGCAGCGCCTTGCCCTGCGGCAGCAGGAAGTTACGGGCGTAACCGTCGCGAACCTTCACGACTTCGCCCATCTGGCCGAGCTTCGGTACACGTTCAAGCAGGATGACTTGCATGTTTGGTTTCCTTTCTAGGTCTCAATTCTTGTTTTCGTCGGGATTGATCGGGCCTCTTGCCGGCGTGAGCGCGATCGTCCGCCGCGTGTCGGACAGGCCGAGCACGAGGACGATGATTGCCGGCAGGAGAAGCATGGAAGACAGGTAGCAGAGGACGAGGACCGGCAGCCGCCAGTCCTTGCCCTGGCTGCGGAAATGGATCGAGGCGAAGCCTGCCATCAGGAAGCCGGCGCCGAACGTGCCGCAGATCACGGCGCCGATCATCGCCGGAACACCGCCCACGAAGGTGAGCACGATGCCGGCGAGGAAGATGAAGATCGCATGGCGGTTCATGCGAAGCGCGGAGGGCATGTCCTCGCGGGGGCGCAGAGCCCGGCCGGAACGGGAGACGATGCGCACGGCGATATAGAAGGCCGCAAACAGAAGCATGACCCAGATGCCACCCTGTACCAGCGGCAGCATCAGCACGATCATCGCCTTGGTCTGCGCCAGGCTGGCCGCGTCGGGCGTGAAGGCGGGTTCCTGGGTCTGCAGGGACGACATCATCGCATCGACCATCTGGCCGGTAAGTTCCGGGCCGTAGCCGATCACCACGCCGAGCGCGATGACGGCGATCGTCACCAGGCCGCAAAGATGCAGCAGGATGTCCGAAATCGGATACCAGGCCATCAGGTTGTCCGGACCGCCGAGTTCGGTGGCCGGGCGCGCCAGGTTGGCGAGGTGGCTGAGCCAGCCCGCCGGGATCAGGGTGAAGATCGCCATGGCGAGCGCAAAGAGCGGCGAAACCAGGACGGCGCCGAGGGCGGCTGCCGTCACGATACCGACGATGGCGGCGCGATTGCCCCAGCCGAGGCCGGCGATCAGAATGGGAAGTGCGGAGGCGGCATAAAGAAGCGACGCAAAGGACGACTGTGCATTCGCACCCAGCACCAGCAGGGCGGCGGCAATGCCGGCAAGGATGCCGATCGGCAATATGCTTTGTTTCTTGGTCGTCACGGTCTCGCTGTCCTGCCATTCAAGCAGTTAGGGGAGGCAACCTGAATCTCTGTCTCAGGTCCTTCATCCCCAACATGGGATTTGTCGGAGTTCCGATCCGCGCCCATCGCGGAAGGGAGATCCGACCCTCTGGTTTGGGACCGGAGGGTCGGAAATTCACATTACGCTACGACGTAAGGCAGCAGGCCGAGGAAGCGGGCGCGCTTGATCGCCTGGGCGAGTTCGCGCTGCTTCTTCTGGGAAACGGCCGTGATGCGGGACGGAACGATCTTGCCGCGCTCGGAAATGTAGCGCTGCAGCAGGCGCACGTCCTTGTAGTCGATCCGCGGCGCATTGGCGCCCGAGAACGGGCAGGTCTTGCGGCGGCGGTGGAACGGACGGCGTGCCGGGGAGGAGGATACGTCAGCCATGGTGTTTTCTCCTTATAGCCGATTACGCTTCACGCGGCGGGCGCGGGGCGCGCTCGAAGCCGCCTTCACGCGGCGGGCGGTCGCCGAATTCACGACGCGGCGGGCGGTCGCCGAATTCGCGGCGCGGGCCACGGTCGTCGCCATCGCGGCGCGGACGGTCGTCGCGGTCACGCTTCTGCATCATCGCAGACGGGCCTTCCTCATGCTTGTCGACGGCGATCGTCATGTAGCGGAGGACGTCTTCGTTGATGCGCATCTGGCGCTCCATCTCATGCACGGCGGCAGCCGGAGCATCGATGTCCATCAGTGCGTAATGAGCCTTGCGGTTCTTCTTGATGCGGTAGGTGAGGGACTTGAGGCCCCAGTTTTCTACGCGCCCGACCTTGCCGCCGTTAGCTTCGAGGACGCCCTTGTACTGTTCGACGAGGGCATCAACCTGCTGCTGCGACATATCCTGCCGGGCAAGGAATACGTGTTCGTAAAGAGCCATGTAAGCTTTGCCTTTTCTTGCGGTTGTGTATCACCCGGACTCGGCGGCTAAGCCTCAACGACTGCTCCTGAAAGACTGAAAAGCCAAGCAAGAAAAGTTGTTTGATCGAGACGGTCGAGAGCGGAGACACGGGAGGCTTGGACCTTGTGGTCCCTGCGGTTTCCCTCGGGAAACCTGCCCTCCGTTCAGCCACCAGCCAGAAGACCGGGTGTTTCGAACAGCGCGCTTATACGGATTTTTGGGCGGATGGCAAGGGGCGTGGTGAATTGCCTCCCGACGGGCGGCGGATTTGCGTGACGTCATGTGATCACGGCCTTGTGTTCGGCGAAATGTAACCTGAGCCCCGCGCGATGCGTAACCGGATTGACGCCAGGCAGAAGCCACATCCTGACCGGTTTCCGCTGACGTCCGGATGGCTGCCGTTTTGACCTGAAGTGTCAACGGAGCCGGGGCTGAACCATTGGAGGGTGAACATGAGAAATATTGTGCGCTCGATGCGGATTTTAAGCGCGTCGGCATTCGTTCTGCTGGTTTCGACGGCGGCCGGCGCCGTTGAGCTGAAAGGCTACGACCAGAAATCGTTCGAGGCCGCTCAAAAGGCAGGAACGCCGATCATTGTCGATATCTGGGCAAGCTGGTGCCCGACATGCGCGGCGCAGCAGCCGATCATCGAGAAGCTGACCTCTTCATCCGATTTCTCGGACCTGACGATTTTCCGGGTCGATTTCGACAAGCAGAAGGACGTCGTCAGATCCTTCAAAGCTCAAAGTCAGTCGACGCTCATCGCCTTCAAGGGCGATAGCGAGACCGCCCGCTCGGTTGGAGATACAGATGCCAAGTCGATCGAGAAGCTGTTCAGATCCACATTGAAGAAGAATTAGGCCATGGGCACATCACTGGTTTTCGCCGCCCTCGCGGGTGTGCTGTCGATCCTCTCGCCCTGCGTTCTGCCCCTGGTTCCGATCGTTCTCGCCAGTGCGACGGGCAAGCACCGTTACGCCCAGGTGGCGCTCGCTTCGGGACTGGCCGGTTCATTCGTTGTGATCGGCATGTTCGTGGCGCTTGTCGGCTTTGGCCTCGGGCTCGATCTTGTGTTCTTTCGCCAGATCGGCGCGTTGGTGATGATCCTGTTCGGCGTGGTCCTCCTGGCCCCGGCTATGCAGGTTCGCCTCGCCGCCGCAGCGGGGCCGGTGGGCAACTGGACGGAGCGCCGCTTCGGCGGCTTTGACGACCGGGGTTTGACAGGCCAGTTTCTCGTCGGGGTCCTTCTGGGCGCGGTCTGGAGCCCGTGTGTCGGCCCGACGCTCGGCGCGGCGTCGCTGATGGCGGCGCGCGGTGAGAACCTCGGTGAGGTTTTCCTGACCATGGCGGCATTCGGACTTGGCGCGGCAGCCCCGCTTCTTCTGCTCGGACGGCTGTCGAGGGATATCGTGCAGCGTTGGCGCGACCGGATGCTGAATTTCGGCAAGATTGCCAAGGGCTTTCTCGGCATGGTCCTGCTGGTGGTCGGCTTCGCCGTCCTGACGGGCGTGGACAAGACCATCGAGGCGGCGCTCGTCGCGGCATCTCCGGACTGGCTGACGCGGCTCACGACGAGCTTTTGAGAGCCGGACCCGTCCCACGTCGCAAGGCGGGTCTGCCTGTTCCGCTTACAGCGTCATGGGATATTGCCGATAAACCCCGGCAATATCCTTCGTCACGTCTTCGGAGAGCCTCACTTCCGCCGCGCCGATATCCGTCTTCAGTTGCGCCATCGAGGTTGCGCCGATGATGACCGAGGCCATGAAGGGGCGCGAGAGGCAGAAGGCGAGCGCCATCTGCGCCATGTCGAGCCCGTGTTTTTCCGCGACCTTCGCATAGGCTTCCACGGCCGGCTCCTGCATCGGCTGCAGGCGGCCGCCGAGGTCCGTATTGATCGTGGCGCGGGAGCCCGCAGGGCGTGCGCCGTTCCGGTATTTGCCGGTGAGGATGCCGGCGGCGAGCGGCGAATACGCCATCAGCCCGATATTCTCGTGATGTGCGACTTCCGCAAGGTCGGTATCGAACTGGCGGTAGAGCAGGCTATATTCGTTCTGGATCGAGGCGACGCGCGGCAGGCTCTTTTCGTCCGAAAGCCTGAGGTATTTCAGCGTACCCCAGGCGCTTTCGTTGGAAAGGCCGATCGCGCGGATCTTGCCCGCCTTCACCAGATCGCCGAGTGTCTCGAGGATTTCGGCGATCTCGACCGCCGCCTTCTCCCGATCCTGAGCGAAGGCGTCGAAGGACCATAGATTGCGAAAATGATAGGTGCCGCGGTTCGGCCAGTGGATCTGGTAGAGGTCGAGATAGTCGGTCTGCAGGCGTCTCAGGCTGGCATCGAGCGCCTCGCGGATCGTCGCGGCCGAGATATCGCGGCCGCCGCGGATATGCGGCCGGCCGCTTCCGGCGATCTTGGAGGCGAGGATGATGTCCTTGCGCTTACCGCTCTTCCCGAGCCAGGTCCCGATGATTTCTTCCGTACGGCCGTAGGTTTCGATGCTGACCGGCGTCGTCGGGTAGAGTTCGGCCGTATCGAAGAAATTCACGCCCTGGTCGAACGCATGATCCATCTGCTCATGGGCTTCCGCTTCCGTATTCTGCGTGCCCCAGGTCATAGTGCCGAGGCAGATTTCGGACACGGTGATATCCGTGCGGCCCAGTCTCTTATATTTCATGAAAGGAATCCTGATCTTGGAAGGTCGGCCGGACTTTAAGCGGGATTTGACATAGCGCAAGGGGGACAACCGGGCCTCGGGAACCTTCGAGATTGGCCTTGCCCTTGACTCAGGAAGCCCAAATGTGAATGGAGAGGCAAACATAAGGGAAGGAAATCATCCCCATGGGCACTTCAGCGAGCATCGCATTCACATTCCCCGGTCAGGGCAGCCAGTCCGTCGGCATGGGCAAGGAGTTGGCGGACGCTTATCCCGAAGCCCGCGCGGTTTTCCAGGTGGTCGACGATGCGCTCGGCCAGAAGCTCTCCGATATCATGTGGAACGGGCCGGAAGAGACGCTGACGCTGACGGCCAACGCGCAGCCGGCGCTGATGGCCGTTTCGATGGCTGCGATCCGCGTCATGGAAGCGCGTGGGTTGAACCTTGTCGAAAAGGTCGCCTATGTGGCCGGCCATTCGCTCGGCGAATATTCCGCGCTCTGCGCGGCGGGCACCTTCTCGCTTGCCGATACCGCCAGGCTGCTCCGCATCCGTGGCGACGCCATGCAGACGGCGGTGCCGGTAGGGCAGGGCGCCATGGCGGCAATCCTTGGTCTGGAGCATGGCGATGTGGAAGCCGCCTGCGCCGATGCGCGTGATGCCGGGGTCTGCCAGATCGCCAACGACAACGGCGGCGGTCAGCTCGTGATTTCCGGTTCGAAGGCGGCCGTCGAGAAGGCGGCGGCGCTCGCGACCGAAAAGGGTGCCAAGCGCGCCATCATGCTGCCGGTCTCCGCGCCGTTCCACAGCGACCTGATGGCACCGGCCGCCGATGCCATGCGCCATGCGCTGGACAGGGTGGAAAAGAAGAACCCGGTCGTACCGGTCGTCGCCAATGTCCGCGCGGCACCCGTCTACGATGCAGACGAGATCGCCAAGCTGCTCGTCACCCAGGTGACCGGCCAGGTGCGCTGGCGCGAGACGGTGGAGTGGTTCTCCGCCAATGGTGTCACGACGCTTTACGAGATCGGTTCGGGAAAAGTGCTGACCGGCCTTGCCCGCCGCATCGACAAGAATATTTCCGGCATTGCCATCAATACGCCAGCCGATATCGACGCGGCGCTCGCCGCTATCCTCGGCTGATTGGGAAAAGCGAATAACGAATAGGGAGTGGCGAATAGTAAAGAGATGGCGATGATGCGATGAAAAACTATTCGCTACTGGCTATTCGCTCCAAAAAAGAGGAACACCACCATGTTTGATTTGACCGGCCGCAAGGCATTGGTGACGGGCGCAACCGGCGGCCTCGGCGAAGAGATCGCCCGCATGCTGCACAAGCAGGGCGCCGTGGTCGGCCTGCACGGCACGCGTGTCGAAAAGCTGGAGGCGCTGGCCGCCGAACTCGGTGACCGCGTCAAGATTTTCCCGGCCAACCTTTCCGACCGCGCCGAGGTAAAGGCGCTCGGCGAGAAGGCCGAAGCCGAACTCGGCGGGGTCGACATTCTCGTCAACAATGCCGGTATCACCAAGGACGGCCTCTTCGTGCGGATGAGCGACGAGGATTGGGATTCGGTACTCGAGGTGAACCTGACGGCGGTCTTCCGCCTGACCCGCGAACTCACCCATCCGATGATGCGCCGCCGCCATGGCCGCATCATCAACATCACCTCCGTCGTCGGCGTTACCGGCAATCCGGGCCAGGCGAACTACTGCGCCTCCAAGGCCGGCATGATCGGCTTTTCCAAATCGCTGGCACAGGAGATCGCCACCCGCAACGTGACTGTCAACTGCGTCGCACCGGGCTTCATCGAGAGCGCCATGACCGGCAAGCTCAACGACAAGCAGAAGGAAGCGATCCTCGGCGCGATCCCGATGAAGCGCATGGGTGCGGGTTCGGACATCGCCGCGGCGGTGCTTTATCTCGCTTCCGACGAGGCGGGTTACGTCACGGGCCAGACGATCCATGTCAACGGCGGCATGGCGATGATCTGAGCCGAGCCGGGAAGGTTCCAAAATTCCGTTGCAATCGGTTGTTGGCGGCGGTGGAATGGAACAAATTCTGGCTTTGCGGAACAGTCAAACCGTGTTAAGCGGGCCATGACTGTGAGAAGTCACCCTGAAATGCAGGCCTTCATATTGCGTGAGCAAGACATGATTGGAGCCTGACGAGGGGCGAACAGGTTTGCCGGCATCGGCCTTGCGAAGGCGGCGATTGCAGGCTTTAACAGGATGCGGATGCCAAGCGGGCATCCGATAAGACAAAGGTCGAGGAAACCGACATGAGCGATATCGCAGAACGCGTGAAGAAAATTGTTATTGACCATCTCGGCGTCGATGCCGACAAGGTTGTTGAAGGCGCAAGCTTCATCGACGATCTTGGCGCAGACTCGCTCGACACCGTCGAACTGGTCATGGCTTTCGAGGAAGAATTCGGCGTCGAAATCCCGGATGACGCTGCTGATTCCATTCTGACCGTCGGCGATGCCGTGAAGTTCATCGAGAAGGCCCAAGCCTGATCGATCCGATAGACTAGGGATAAAGCCGCAAGGCAAATCCCGACAACGGCCCGCTCGCACGGGCCGTTTCAGCAACTGGGGGCTTGCCCCTGGAACATGAAAATTCAGGGTGGAACGCTGGCGATGAGACGTGTCGTTATCACCGGTACCGGCATGGTATCTCCTCTTGGGTGCGGAACGGAAGTGAGCTGGCAGCGGTTGCTTGCCAGCCAGAACGCTGCCCGTCTCGTGACCGAGTTCGAAGTCGAGGACCTTCCCGCCAAGGTCGCTTGTCGTATTCCGACAGGCGATGGCTCCGATGGCACCTTCAATCCCGACGACTGGATGGAGCCGAAGGAACAGCGCAAGGTCGATCCCTTCATCATTTACGGCATGGCTGCCGCCGACATGGCGCTTAAAGATGCCGGCTGGCATCCTCAGACGGACGAAGATCAGATCGCCACGGGCGTGTTGATCGGTTCCGGCATCGGCGGCCTCGAAGGCATCGTGGAAGCCGGCTACACGCTGCGCGACAAGGGCCCGCGCCGTATTTCGCCCTTCTTCATCCCCGGCCGCCTGATCAACCTCGTCTCCGGCCAGGTGTCGATCCGCCACAAGCTGCGCGGCCCGAACCATGCCGTCGTCACGGCCTGTTCGACCGGCGCACATGCGATCGGCGACGCGGCCCGGCTGATCATGCTCGGCGATGCCGACGTGATGGTCGCAGGCGGCGCGGAATCACCGATCTGCCGCATTTCGCTCGCGGGCTTCGCGGCCTGCAAGGCGCTGTCCACCAAGCACAACGACGATCCTGAGAAGGCCTCGCGCCCTTATGACCGCGACCGTGACGGGTTCGTCATGGGCGAGGGCGCCGGCATCGTCGTCCTGGAAGAGCTGGAACATGCCAAGGCGCGCGGCGCCAAGATCTATGCCGAAATCGTCGGTTACGGGCTTTCCGGCGACGCTTTCCATATCACCGCGCCGTCGGAAGACGGCGACGGGGCCTATCGCTGCATGACCTCGGCCCTGAAGCGGGCCGGTATTTCGGCATCGGACGTGGATTACATCAATGCCCATGGCACGTCGACCATGGCCGACACGATCGAGCTTGGCGCGGTCGAACGGCTCGTCGGCAATGCGGCGTCGAAGATCTCCATGTCATCCACGAAATCGGCGATCGGCCACCTTCTGGGGGCTGCCGGCGCCGTCGAGGCGATCTTCTCGACGCTGGCGATCCGCGACAATATCGCGCCGCCGACGCTCAACCTCGACAATCCCGATGTCGAGACGGCGATCGACCTCGTGCCGCACAAGGCGCGCAAGCGCGAGATCAATGTGGCGCTGTCGAATTCCTTCGGCTTTGGTGGCACGAACGCCTCCCTCGTGCTGCGCCGTTACGACGCGTAGTCGAAGCGCTGCTTTTAATGCGGCTGGACTTTCGGGTCCGGCTCGTATCATCTTCTGGACCTGTTTTTTGCCGCATTGCTTGGCCAAACAGCGGTCGAACGTGTTTGAGTCTCTTGGGGGGCGCGGTTGAGCGATACGAATCATGTCAATGAACAGCCTCCCGGCAATGGCAGGGGGCCGATCATTCCGAAATCGCCGAATGAAGCCCTGAAGCCGGAGCGCGTGCCCGAGCCGCCGCGCCGGTCCAAGAAGGCGCGCAGCCAGCTCGTCATCTTTTTGAATTTCGTGATGACGATGGTGGTGGTCATCTGCGTGGCTGCAGTCGCCGGCTTCTACTACATGATTTCGGCCTTCCAGGAGCCCGGCCCGCTGGAGGCGAACACGCATTTCATGGTTCGTCCCGGCGCAGGTTTGGCCGAGATCGCCACCAATCTCGAGCGCAACGGCATCGTCTCCGATGCCCGCATCTTCCGCTACGTAACGGCCACCTATCTGCGCAGTGGCGAGACGCTGAAGGCAGGCGAATACGAGATCAAGGCGCATGCGTCCATGAAGGACATCATGGACGTCCTGGAATCGGGCAAGTCGATCCTGTATTCCGTCGTGCTGCCCGAGGGCCTGACGGTCCGGCAGATGATGCTGCGGCTGGCGGAAGATCCGGTGCTGGAAGGCGATCTGCCGGCCGAACTGCCGCCGGAGGGCAGCCTGCGCCCCGATACCTACAAGTTCTCGCGCGGCAGCAAGCGGGCCGATATCATCCAGCAGATGCGCGTGGCGCAAGAGAAGATGATCGACCAGATCTGGGAAAAGCGCGATCTGGACCTGCCGATCAAGACGAAAGAAGAGTTCGTCGTGCTCGCCTCGATCGTCGAGAAGGAGACGGGCAAGGAAGACGAGCGCGCTCATGTCGCATCCGTTTTCATCAACCGGCTGCAGAAGGGCATGCGCCTGCAATCGGACCCGACCATCGTCTACGGACTTTTCGGCGGCGAAGGGAAGCCGTCCGACCGGCCGATCTTCAAGTCGGACCTTGCCAAGCCGACGCCCTATAATACCTACCAGATCAAGGGCCTTCCGCCGACGCCGATTTCCAATCCCGGCCGTGCTGCGTTGGAAGCAGTCGCCAACCCCTGGCGCACCAACGACCTTTACTTCGTAGCCGACGGCACCGGCGGCCATGTCTTCGCTGCGACGCTGGAGGAACACAATGCCAATGTCCGTCGTTGGCGAAAGGTGGAAGCCGAGCGCGCGGCCAACCCCGACATCGCCGTGGACGGCCAGCCGGACGGCGAGGAAGCGGAAAAGCCGCCGAAGAGCAACTGACCGCTTGTTTTTAGGCCGCAGATTGTGGCCTAAGCATTATCTGGAGACGTCAATGACCTTGCAGTCCATGACTGGTTTTGCTCGCAGCGAAGGATCGAGCGGGCGCAACCGCTTTGCATGGGAACTGCGCTCCGTGAATGGCAAAGGCCTGGATATCCGGCTCCGCCTGCCGCCGGGCCTCGAACGGCTGGAGCCGGAGGTGCGCCGGCTGATCTCGGAAAAATTCTCCCGCGGCAATCTGCAGGCGTCCCTCAACCTGACCATCGCCGAAACCCAACTGGAGGCGGTGCTGAACCGCGATGCATTGGCGGCAGTGCTGGCATTGCGCGAGGAACTCGGTGATCTCATCGATCCGTCGCCCTTGAAACTTGATACGCTGCTCGGCATCCGCGGGCTAGTCGACATCAGGGAGCCGGAAGAGGGTGAGGAGGCACTTGCTGCCCGTGACGCCGCGATCCTCGCCGGCCTCGACGAGGCGATCGGTCGTCTTGCCCGAATGCGCGGGGGGGAAGGGGCGGTCCTCGCCGACGTGCTGAAGGGACATGTCGCCCGGATTGCGGAACTGACCAGGGCCGTGGAGGCCGATCCCTCCCGCACGCCGGAAGAGATTGCCAAGCGGCTTTCCATGCAGCTTTCGGCACTTCTGCAGGAGGCGCCGACGCTCGACCGCGACCGGCTGCATGCGGAAGCGGCTCTTCTCGCCACCAAGGCGGATCTGCGTGAGGAAATTGACCGGCTGAAGGCGCATGTCGCGGCCGCCGGCGAACTCATCGACAAGGGCGGGCCGGTGGGGCGCAGGCTCGATTTTCTTGCACAGGAATTTAACCGGGAATCGAATACGATCTGTTCCAAATCGAATTCTGCTGCTGTAACCGCAGCCGGTATCGAGTTGAAAGTCGTCATCGACCAGTTCCGTGAACAGGTCCAGAATCTGGAGTAGGCCATGAGCCCGGCACCGTCGTCCAAGGGCAAGCCGTCCTCGCCCGTGAAGATCGCCCGGCGCGGGCTGATGCTCGTCCTTTCGTCGCCCTCCGGCGCCGGCAAGTCGACGATTGCCCGCAACCTGCTCGAATCCGACTCGACTCTCGGCATTTCCGTCAGCGTCACGACGCGCCAGCGCCGCCCGAGCGAGATCGCCGGCAAGCACTATCACTTTATCAGCACCCGGGAGTTCGAGCGGCTGAGGGATTCCGATGCGCTGCTCGAATGGGCCGAGGTGCACGGCAATTTCTATGGCACGCCGCGCGAGCCGGTCGAGGCCGCCATGGCGGAAGGCCGCGACATGCTGTTCGACATCGATTGGCAGGGAGCACGCCAGCTCCAGGAGAAGATGAAGGCGGATGTCGTATCGATTTTCGTGCTGCCGCCGACCATGACGGAGCTGCAGTCGCGCCTGCACCGCCGCGCCGAAGACACCGAGGAGGTGATCCGCACGCGGCTCCTGAATTCGCGCGCCGAGATTGAGCATTGGCGGGAGTACGATTACGTCATCGTCAATGACGACCTCGACAATGCCTTCCACGCGGTGAGCAACATCATCGGTGCCGAACGCATCCGCCGCGACCGCCGCCATGGCCTGTTCGACTTCGTGCAGGGGCTTTTAATGGAAGAGCCGGAGTTATGAGATTGTCGCCGCCAGAGCTTGCAGGGTCTTGATTGAGGGCTGGCTGCCGCCGCCCATGATGCGCGCCTGAAAGAAGATCATACGTGGAAAATAGTCCTTCAACCATGAAGGCGGCCTCATGGATGATGGCCTCCATCACACTACTTCTGCTCATGGCCGTTTCGGGTCGTGCCATAACGCGCGAAGTCGATGTTTTCCAGGTCATGGAGATGCGCTCCATCATCGCCTTTTTCATGCTGTTGCCGCTCGTCTATCGCGAAGGTGGCTTCAGGGCCATGCGAACCAGCATTCTGCCAAGTCATATTGGCCGCAACGTTGCCCATTACATCGGCCAATTCGCGTGGCTGATGGGGCTGACATTGATCCCGATGGCGCAAGTCATTGCCATTGAGTTTACCGCGCCGATCTGGGCGGCTTTGATGGCTGCAGCGTTCCTTGGTGAGAAGGTGACCTGGCGCAAGGGCGTCGCTATTCTGTTTGGGCTGGGTGGCGTCGTATTGATCGTGCGACCGGGTGCTGCACCGCTCAACCCAGGCCATCTGATCGTGCTGGGAGCAGCCTTTGTATTCGCCATATCCTTTATTGCCACCAAGATCCTGACGCTCTCGGACAGCCCAACGAAGATCATCTTCTGGATGCTCATCATTCAATCAGTCGTCGGATTTATCCCGGCACTGGAAGTCTGGGTATGGCCATCCGCAGCAGTCTGGCCGTGGATCTTTCTGATCGCGTTTTCAGGTACGTTCGCGCATTTTTGCATGGCCAAAGCATTGACCCACGCTGAAGCGACGGTGGCGATGCCGATGGATTATCTGCGTGTGCCGTTGTCGGCGCTATTGGGCTATCTGTTGTATGCCGAGGCGATCGACGGCCTTACCGCAATCGGTGCCGGATTGATTCTCGCCGGCAACCTTTTCAACCTGCGCAGACCGAACGCAAACCGGATACAGGCCACGCCGACCTGAAGCACATCGCCCGCCTGTATCCCCCGGAGGCAGGAGGCTGGCCGGCGGATTGACCGGCCGCGCGGCTTGCTTGCCGCCATTGGAAATCCCGGCTCACCGCTCCATCGCACCCTTTCCTGCAAGGATGTGATTGCGGAATTTGGCAATGCGCGAAGTTCGCGTTTCGGACTTCTTCACCGAGCTGAGATTGATCGCATAGCTTTTCTGCCGCCCCGACGTCAGGTTGTGAAAGGCCTCTGCAAGTTCGGGATCGGAATCCAGAGCCTCGACCAGTTCGTCGGGCAGTTCGATATCGCCTTGCTCCTTTGGCGGTTTGATGCCCGCCTCCGCATAGCCCATCGCCTCGTTCAGATAGGAGAGGATGACCGGCTCCAGCTTTGCCACTTGTGCGTTGTCGACAAAGCGGATCATGTCGGGGTGCCGGGTGTTCGGCCCCTGTTTTTCAAGCACGCCTTCGGGGTCTCTCATCAGCGCTGCGTTAAAGAAACTGAGGCGAAAATCGCCGCGGAAGGCACCGAAGATCACGATATTGCGACCTTCATGCATGTAACACGGATGCCCCCATTTCACCGTCTCGACGAGGCCTGACCCGAGACAGATCCGGCGAAGTTCATTCAGTCCATGGGCCCATTGCCGCGTCGAGCAATCCGGTGTCGCAAAGCGTTCGCAGCGTCCGCATCCCTTCGTAAAGAAGTCTTCGATTTCAGTGATCATTTCCCTTGCCCAATATCCCTTCGTAACTTTGGCCGCTTCAAGCATCTCAAGCCGATGCGTTAGCCTGCTGGCCGGAAGCGGAATACCGGCGAACTCCGTGACACGCCGAAGCCATCCGCCGCTGGCGGGTGGCTTGGCGGTAAGCTACGAAGTCGTGGCCTCAGAGGCAATTCGCCAGCCGCACGAACTCTTCCACGGATAATGTTTCCGCCCGTCTCGACGGGTCGATGCCCGCCTTGACGAGCAGGGACTCGCCGCCGAGCGGTTTAAGGCTCTGGCGCAGCATTTTCCGCCGCTGGCCGAAGGCGGCTTGCGTCACCCGTTCCAGCTTGCCCACGTCGCAGGGCAGAGGATTCTGCCTTGGCGTCAGATGTACGACGGTCGATGTCACCTTCGGTGGCGGGCTAAATGCCTGCGGCGGCACGTCGAAGACCATGCGCGCCTCCGTCCGCCAGCCGGCGAGCACGCCGAGGCGACCGTAGTGGTCGTCGTCCTCGTCGGCGACGATCCTGAGCCCCACTTCCCTCTGGAACATCAGCGTCAGACTTTCCCAGAAGGGCGGCCATAGCCCGTTTTCCGGAAGCAGCCAGTTGAGGAGAAGCTGTGTGCCGACATTGTAGGGCAGGTTGGCGATGATCTTCACCGGCCCTTCGGGCGCGAGCGCCGCGAAATCGGTCTTCAGCGCGTCGCCTTCGATGACCTCCAGCCGGCCGGGATGGTGGTCGCCGATCTCGGCGAGTGCCGGCAGACAGCGGCTGTCACGCTCGATCGCGATGACCTTCTTCGCGCCGAGCGACAGGATCGCGCGGGTCAGCCCGCCGGGGCCGGGGCCGACCTCGAAGACGGTGACGCCGTCGAGCGGTCCGGCGCTGCGGGCGATCTTCTGGGTGAGGTTGAGGTCGAACAGAAAATTCTGGCCGAGCGCCTTCCTGGCGTCGAGCCCGTAACGCTGGATGACGTCACGCAGCGGCGGCAGGCCATCGAGTGTAGCCATCAGGCGGAGGCTTTCGAAGCGAGATCACCGGCGAGCTTGAGCGCCTCGACAAGGCTGGTCTCGCGGGCAATGCCCTGGCCGGCAATGCCGAAGGCGGTGCCGTGATCCGGTGAGGTGCGGATGAAGGGCAGTCCGAGCGTCACGTTGACGGACGTGTCGAAGCCGAGCGCCTTGGCCGGGATGAGCGCCTGGTCGTGATACATGCAGATCGCCACGTCGTAACGGGCGCGCGCCTCGTCGTGGAACATGGTGTCGGCCGGCAGCGGCCCGAAGACGTGGATGCCCTCGGCGCGCAGCTTGAAGACCGCCGGATGGATGACCTCCTGGTCCTCGCGCCCGATCGCTCCGTCCTCGCCCGCATGCGGGTTGAGCCCCGCGACGGCAAGCCGCGGCCTCTCTATGCCGAAGCGTGTCCTGAGATCGTGATCGGCGATCCGGCAGGTCTCTTCGATCAGCGTCTGGGTGAGCACCGTCGGCACGTCCTTGATCGGGATGTGGATCGTGACTGGAATGGCCCTGAGCTTCGGCCCGGCCAGCATCATCACCGGCATCGTTTTTTTACCGGTCGCTTTTTCGGCAAGATCGGCCAGGAACTCCGTGTGTCCCGGGAAACCGAACCCTGCCTGATAGAGGATCGACTTGGCGATCGGATTGGTGACGGTGCCGGCAGCCTTGCCTTCGAAGCAGAGGGATACCGCCTTTTCGATCGCGTCGATCGTGCCTTTTGCAGTCGCCACATGCGGTTCGCCGGCTGCAACCTCCGCGCCGGCCGGGATGGGCAGGACGGGGAGCGCATCCTGAAAGATGGAGATGGCTCTCTCGGTATCCGCTTCCCGGATCGGCACGTCGAGGCCAAGCAGCGCGGCGCGCGATTTCAGGACCGCCGGATCGCCGAGGAAAAGGAATGGCGGCAGGCTGTGCCGTTCGCGCGAAACCCAGGCGGCAAGCGTGATGTCGGGGCCGATGCCGGCAGGATCGCCCTGGGTCAGCGCCAAAGGGCGGTCGAGCGGACGATCAAGCGGCATGGGCACTCCGGTTGTCAGCGGTATTCGATCTGCGCCTTGCCGCGCAGTTCGTCGAGATACTTCTTGTCGTTGGGGTTCTGCCCTTCCTTCTGCGCCTTGGTGAGGTCTTCGGCTCTGAAGACCACTTCAGCCGCGAAGTCGTCGGAAACCTGGCGCTGGTTGCAGATGGCGAGGAACTCGACACCGCGCTCGGTGACGCGAGTGGCCGTGGTTCCGCCGGAAGCCTTCTCGACCAGCGGCTTCCATTCCGCCGGAAGTTCGGGGGCGAGGATGCGGCCGAGATCGCGAACGGAAACGTCCAGCATCGTTGCTGCGAACTGCTTGGACTGTTCACAGCCCGGGAACTTGGAGCGGGAGGCGTTGGCTTCCTTCTGGCGTTTGCCGAGGATGGCATTGCGCTTGGCCGGCGGCACGACGAAGATGATCTGCTTCAGGAAATATTCCGTCGTCACCGGCTTTTCCTTGTTCTCCATCATGCGTGTGACGAGTTCCTGGCTCGACATGCGGCCGCGGCCGCTGCCATAGCGGGCGTTGACAAGGCGCGGCCAGCTCATCTGCACGGCGATGTAGTTCTTGAAATGCTCCACCCCGACGCCGGCCCGATCAAGGATCTGGCCCATCTGTTGCGCGTTCATCTTGTTGCTGGCGGCGAAGCGCTCGAAGGCCTTGTCGACGTCGTCGGTGCTGACCGACATTCTCATCCGGGCGACCTCCTGGCGCTTCAGGATTTCCTCGACCATCGCCTCCCGGGCCGTCTTGGTGTCGGCCTTCTGGCGCTGCAGCCGAAGGAAGGCTGCGCGGCGAGCGACATCGGTGCTGGTGATCGGCGTTCTATTGACGACCGCTGCAATCTCGCTGGCGGCCTGGGCCTGTTGGACGACCGGCTGAACGACGACGGAGGCGGCCAGTACGGCCACGGCCAGCGCCAGCCTGCGCGTTGCGGTCATTGCAAACATGATACCAATTCCTTTCCCGCCCCGGTCGGCACTCTGCCCGACCGGCCTCGTTCTCATACTATATTTGCGCCCGCTTGCACAATTCTTGCGGCGAAACAATGACGCCGATCAGTCCGGACCCGGGGTTTTCGTATTCACGACGGGTTACTGGTACTGGTAATCCTGGTCGTAATCGGCAGTGTTCGAGCCGATATTGATGTCGCCAAGCGTGCGGAAGCTGAGGCGGGCGCTGACGGTCCAGTCGTTGGCCGCCGTGTCCGACGGCTTGTCCGTATAGGCGAGCGTGAAGATCGTGCACTCGTCCGCATAGCTGACGCCTATCCCGCGCTTGATGATCTCCTTGTCGGCGAGATCCCAGGTCGCCGTGCCGGCGATCGCCCAATTCTCGTTGATGCGGAATCTCATCGACTGCTTGAGCACGTCGTTCGCTTCGTCGGAACCGTATTCCGGCTGCGGATCGACCTGCGTGTAGACGAGCGTCCCCTGCAGGCGAGGCATTGTGTAGCTGAGCGAAGCATCGGTGCGTTTGACTGCGAAGGTCTTCTCGTCGAACCGGGTGTTGACGCCGATCGTGAAGCCCTGCGGCAGGTCGACGGCTGCCATGGCAACATAGTCGGAAACGTCGGTCTCCAGACCGGAATTGGCGCCCGCGTGCACGAGGTCCTCGGTGGCAAAGGAATTCTGTCCGCCGAGATGATAGGATTGACCGAAAATGCTTCTCACGCCGATGCCGTTCGCAAACAACCCGGTGTAACGAATGCCGACATTGGCGCGCGTGCCGCCTTCGATCCGATCGAAGCCGGAGAACTTGTCGCGTTCGAAGAGGGTGGTCGCGTCGAAGACGAAGCTCTGGGCATCCTCATTCGGCAGGCCGCCGGCCATCTGTTCGTCGGGGCGCACGAAAATCTGCGCGATCGGTTCGATGATATGGCTGCTCTCGCCGTAGGTCATCAGGATCGGATAGCGGGCTTCGAGGCCGGCAGTGACCATGTAACGGCCATCGCTACCTTCCGACTCGAGGTCGCCGAGATAGATGCCGCCCGGAACGTTCGATGCGGTGTGGCGCAGTCCGTCTGCCCGCGCGGCCAGGATCGGCGTCAGCAGGAGGCCGTTGAACGTGTTGAAGGTGCGCTTCCATTCGGTCTCGACGGTGAAGCGGCTGTAGCTGCCTTCGAGGCCCGGAAAGCGGTCGGTCGTGCCTTCGGTATACCAATCGTCTTCGCGGCGTGACAGATTGGTGAGGTTGGCGGTGATGGAGAACTCGCCGCCCAGGATCGGTTCCGGAGCGTAATAGCTGTAGTCGAGCGACGGGTAGACGATCGCCTGCTGTTGTTCGACCGTACTGAGCGATGCGTCGTCCTGCACGTCGAAGTAATAGGCGTGCAGGTCGAAATAGTTCCGGGTACCGAGTCCCGTCAGGTAGACGTCGTTGGTGAACGTGTCGGCCTTGACACCCGTAAGATCATAGGTACGCGAAAAATTGTTGTCGCTCTGGACCATGACATCCCAGCCGAAGGTCCAGCGGGGATTGATCTGGAACTCGCCTTTCGAGGCGGCCATGAAACGGTTTTCCGCCTGTGCGTCGCTGCTGCCGAGGTCGAAGGCGTCCGGATTCTGCTGATGGATTCCGGCGAAGCGGAAAGTATGGTCGCCGCTCTCGAACTTGTTGCGGATCTCACCCTGGAGCAGCAAGCCCTGGTTGGAATAGTAGGTCGGGCTGAGTGTGGCGTCCATGCTCGGCGAAAAGACGTGATAGTAAGGCACCGTCACGCCGAAGCCGAGATTGTCGCTCGCGGAAAACTGCGGGAAGAGGAGGCCGGACTTGCGCTCGACCGTTTCGTCCGGCACCTCGATGGCGAAGGGCAACCTGCCGATCGGCAAACCAAAAAGTTCGAACTGTGCGTTCTCGAGGCGAATCGTGTGGGTCTGGCCGTTGCGGACGACCCGTTCGGCCTTGACCTGCCAGAGCGGCGCCTTGCCGGGCGTCCGGGTACAGGGAAGGCACGCGGTATAGACCGAATTGTTCAAGACCATCAGGTCGCCGGGCTGGCGTTCGGCGCTTTCGGCCGCAAGACGGGTATTGTCGGTCGTCTCGACGCGGAGCGCATTGATGAAGCCTTCGCCGAAATCGTCCGTCACATCGAGCGCGTCCGCATAGACGCGGTTTCCGCCGGGCTCGACCAGCTCGATATTGCCGGTCGCCATGACGCGGCCGGTCTTCTGGTCGTACTGAACGCGCTGCGCCACCATGCGGTAACGGTTGTAATACATCTGCACGCCACCGGAGGCGGTGACCTGCTGGGCATCCTGATTGTAGATGAGTTCATTGGCACGCAGGAGAAGCTTGGCGTCATCCGCGGGCGCAGGAACCAGACTCTGTGCATGCACAGTCGTTGCCGATACGCCGAGAACGCATAAAGACACACCTGTCAGCAGGGCGGCGGCGAGCCGTCTTATGTTTTTGCGGTCACTTGCCGCCACTAGCCATCCTCCTGGTGAAGCAGAATAGTCATCCCCAACGCCGTCGCGACGATGACTGGAACCCAGACTGCCACGAAGGGAGGAATCGCCCCGCTGCTCCCAAATGCCTTCACAAGCACGGTTACGACATAAAGCACGAAGCCGGAAACTATTCCACCCAGAATCATGGAGCGGGACTGGGCGAACCGGCTGAATTTTAATGAGACTGTTGCAGCAATGAGGGTCATCGCCATGAGCAGGATCGGCATGGAGAGCAGGGAGTGATACTGCGTCTCGAGCGCCTTGGTGGATATGCCGAAGGATTTGCTCACCTCGATTTTTCTGGAAAGATCAAAGAACGCAACGGTTTCCGGCTGCGCCAGGCTCTCCTGGATATATTCCTGCCTCAAGTTGGTGCGAACCTGTGCAGTCTCGCGACGGGCGGGGATTTCTCCAGGCCGGTTTTCCAGAACGTCGTTAAGAAGCCAGTAACCATTTTCCAATTTTGCGGTCTTGGCGTCCTGCCGCATGATGACGCGGCCATCCTTGTCGAAGTGGAACACGACGACGTCGATGAGGAACGTTCCTTCCTCCTGATAGCTCTTGGCGCCGATGATCGTATCCTCGTCGCCGCTGATCTGGCGGATCCACGGAACGAATTTTGAGGCACGGGAACGGTTGCTCGCTTCGCGCCAGCTCGCCTCCATCGAGATCGATTCGCGCTGGCCCCAGGCGGCGAGCGGATTGATGATGAGAAGCGTGGCAAGGCCGATCAGGAAGGCGCCGGCGATGAAGGGCGCTATGAACTGCCAGACCGAGATGCCGGCAGCCCGGGTCACCACCAGTTCGTAGCGCCGGTTGAGCGCGATCAGCACTGTCATGCCGATGAAGAGGCTGAGTGTCGGGATGGTCTGCTGCAGGATGAGCGGCACGCGCATCGCGGTCATCAGGAGGCCGCTATAGACCGTATAGCCTACGAAGCCGGACATGCGGCGGCTCGTTTCGCTGAAATCCGCAAGGAAGATGATGGCGCTGACGCCGAGCAGGAACCAGAGCGCAGTCGCGATATAGCGGCGGAAGAAATACCGCCCCAGCGTCGAGAAGATCATGCCGCGCCTCCATCCGGGGTGCGGGAAGCGAAGCGGCGTTGCAGGTTGCCCGTGAGGTGCGAGATGCCACGGGCGAGGATGCCGGGAATCGCAAATTGTCGGTTGGTGGCCAGCATGTAGATGGCGATCAGGGAACTGATCAGCGGAACCATATAGGGAAGGGGAGCATAAAGCGGATGACGCTCCACGAAATTGGTTGCGGAGAAACCCAGCCACCGGATGAAGAAGGCAAGGAAGAGCGCATGGACCATCGGATGCACCCGCGCCTGGCGGTGCGAGCGCGTGCTGCCCGCGGCGACCAGCGACAGAAGCGCGAAGGTGATCGGGTATAGCCAATCCGAGAGGCGGCGATGCAGCTCTCCACGGAAGGAAGCGGGCGATTTCTGGTAGAGCGGGTCGTTCGGATCCGGATTGAGCAGGAAGGCAAGGCTGCGATCGGCGGAATATTGCGGCAGTCCGCCTTCCGACTTCGCCATGGCCGAAAGATCGAAGGCATAGGAGACGAATTTGATGATCGAAACGCGCCCGTCGGCGGATTTGCGATGCACTTCGCCGTCGCGCATGGTGAGCGTCGTGCCGTTTTCGTCGATCGATCCTTCACGGGCATAGTAGATAAGGTCGAAGTTCGGGTCGCGATAGTCCACCACGAACAGGCCCTTGAGAACACGGCCGGAATGGCGCTCCGAAATCTGGACGTAAAGCCCGTCCTCGATGCTGCGGAAGGTCTTTTCCTCGATCACCGACGAAAGCAGGTCGGCGTAAGCCGCAGCGACCATCTGGCGGGCTGCCACACGCGAGGGCGGCTCGACGAAGTTCGTCACCAGGAAGGAGAACAGGCTGAGCACGATTCCGAGCATCAGCACCGGCCGGTAGATGATGTCGCGAGAGGCTCCTGCCGCATCTATGACCGGCAGTTCCGAATCGTTGTTCATTGCCGTCAGCGTCTGGGTGATGCCGATGACGAGCGCGAAAGGCACGACGACGGGAATGATGGTCGGCAGGATATAGGTGGCAAGCGTCGCGAACGAGCCCATCGACTGGCCGGTGTCGGTGACCAGATTGATGCGTCCGAGCACCTGGATGGTCCAGATGATGGTGAGCACGGGAACGAGCGTCACCAGGAACATCTGGAAAATCCGGCGCAGTATGTAGCGTTCGAGAAGCTTCATCGAGGCCTAGACATGTTACGTTGCACCACCCGGGTGATGACCTCGTCACACCACTGATGGCAGCCGCGCCTATCTAAGCGATCCAGAGCGGGTTTGCGACAGGGGTGGTGTCACAAATTTGTTTGAAGCTCTCGTTTTCTTTCGCGTTGTGACATTTCGAAACACGCTGCCACGCAGGCATAGATGACCAGCGAGGACAGCCAGCCGAGCGTGACATCCGAGAAATAATGGCCGCCGAAGGCGACGCGGAGCGCCGGCGAGATCAGTGAGATGGTGATGAGCGGCGGTCCTAGAATCGGGCGCAACGGCTTCGGTATCAGCACGACCAGGCAGGCCAGCCATCCGGCGCCGGCGGCCTCGCCGGAAACGAAGGAACAGTTGTTGGCGCAGGCACCCTGGAAGTCTCCGGCCGGCATGAAGACGTGCCTGCCGCCGAAGAAATCGGTTTGATAGGGGCGCGGCCGGTCTGATATCTCCTTCAGGATCATGTTGACCACCACGAGCGGGCCAAGCAGGAAGCCGGTCAGGGCGATCGAGTAATCGCGTGTCTTGCGTCTGCAATATGTGGTGCCATGGTGCTGAAGATTGGCGAGCAGGCGATAGAGCAGATAGATCGCAACGAGCGCAGGCAGGTAAAAGAATATGCGCCGGATGACGATGAAGACGGCCTGCGTACCGTAGGGAAAGCTGCCGCAGATCTGGCCTTGGATGTCCAAGCCGCCGCAAACGGATTTGATGAAGAAGGCGTGCGCGACCCAGATATCGATCTGTGGAAACAGATAGAAGATTGCCAGCAGCGACCACCAAGCCCCGAAGAGCACGATAAACCAGCCTGAAGGTCTCGAAAGGAACTGTCTGACGGTCATGGCTAGAATTTCTTGAACAGCTGGTTGTGCCGAATTGTTGATTTCCGATAAGGGCCCCCGCGCGGAACTTAGTACAACATTGATCGGAATGAAATCGGGTGATTCTATTTCTTCGTTTCGCATGCGAATGTGAAAGGTTTTTGATGCTCGCATACGAATCGCCATGAAACGTTCTCGCGCCTGTGAAGGCGGAAGCGGATCGCCACCTTGCGTTCGCGCTGAAACGGTGATGATCTCGGCTCCTTCTTCGAGAGTCTTCTGGAGCCGCAATGTCCGTGAAATTCGATATCTCCTTCGCCAAGTCCGCCAAGATCGACGGTGGACTTGCCATCCAGCTCAAACTTGCCGGCGATGGACCGGCGGCAGGTGCTGCCGACGTCGATCCGGCCGGCATCGTCGCAAGGGCGGCGGAGATTGGAAAATTCTCCGGCAAGGCGATGACGACACTAGACATCATCGCGCCGCAGGGCTCGCCGGCCGACCGGCTCGTCGTGCTGGGCCTCGGCAAGGCGGATGCCTTGACGGCTTATGACTGGCTGAAGGCGGGTGGCGTTGCCGTCGCCGCGGTCAAATCGATGTCCAAGGTGACCATTTTTGCGGATGCCCCCGGTTTGCAGGTCGGCGGCGAACAGGTGGCAGGCCTTGCGCTCGGCATGCTGCTGCGCAGCTACAGTTTCGATGCTTTCAAGACGAAGAAGCAAGATGACGAAGACAAGGCGCCGAAGACGGTGAAGGTAACGATCGTCACCGGCGAGCATGCGGCCGCCAAGAAGGCCTTCGCCGAATCGGAAGCGATCGCCGGCGGGGTCACCCTGGCGCGCGAACTCGTCAATCTGCCGCCGAACGCGCTCGGCCCGGTCGAATTCGCCGACAGGGCCAGGGATCTGGAGAAGCTCGGCGTCGATGTGGAGATCCTGACCGAGAAGGAGATGAAGAAGCTCGGCATGGGCGCGCTGCTCGGCGTCGCCCAGGGCTCGGCACGGCCTCCGCGGCTTGCGATCATGCAATGGAAGGGCGGCAAGATGAAGGACGCGCCGGTCGCCTTTGTCGGCAAGGGCGTCGTCTTCGATACCGGCGGTATTTCCATCAAACCCGGCGCCGGCATGGAGGACATGAAGGGCGACATGGGCGGCGCGGCTGCCGTGATCGGCCTCATGCACACGCTCGCCGCACGCAAGGCGAAGGTCAACGCGGTCGGCATTCTCGGTCTCGTTGAGAACATGCCGGACGGCAATGCACAGCGCCCGGGCGACATCGTCACCACGATGTCCGGCCAGACGATCGAGATCATCAATACGGATGCAGAGGGCCGTCTCGTGCTTGCCGATGCGCTCTGGTACTGCAACGACCGCTTCAAGCCGCGCTTCATGATCAATCTTGCGACGCTGACGGGCGCGATCGTCGTGGCGCTCGGCAACCTGCATGCCGGGCTCTTCTCGAACGATGACGCGCTGGCGGGCCAGCTCAGCGCTGTCGGCGAAGTGACGGGCGAAAAGCTGTGGCGCATGCCGCTCGGCAAGGATTACGACAAGCTGATCGATTCGAAGTTCGCCGACATGAAAAACACGGGCGGCCGCCAGGCCGGGTCGATCACCGCGGCGCAGCTCCTGAAGCGCTTCGTCGGCGAGACCCCCTGGGCGCATCTCGATATCGCCGGCACGGCGATGAAGTCGCCGGCAAACGAGATCAACCAGTCCTGGGGCTCGGGTTACGGCGTGCGCCTTCTGGACGAACTGGTGCGGGCGCACTACGAAGGCTGATGACTGAAATCCTGTTTTACCATCTGACCGAGTCCAAGCTCGAGGACGCTCTTCCGGCGCTGCTCGAAAAGAGTGTCGAGAGAGGCTGGAAGGTGGTTGTGCAGACGAGCGGAGAGGCGCGGCGGGATTTTCTCGACGCGCATCTCTGGACCTTTCGCGAGGACAGCTTTCTGCCGCATGGCACGGATACGGCGCCGATGGCCGAGGCCCAGCCGGTGCTTTTGACCGCCGAAGCGGAAAACGGCAATGGCGCCAACGTGCGTTTCCTGGTCGACGGCGCCGAGCCGCCGTTGGTCGAAACCTATCAACGGATCGTCTTCATGTTCGACGGCTACGACGCCGCGCAACTCGAAAATGCCCGCGCCCAATGGAAGAAGCTGAAGGGCGAGGGGCATACGCTCACCTACTGGCAGCAGTCGGAGGAAGGGCGCTGGGTCAAGAAGGCTTGATACGGTCCGTGCTCACGTCGCGCGGTCGCCGTTCCGGTCAGCCGCTCATGATCGTCTGGCGCAGAAAGCTGTAGCCCATCGCCAGGCGGGCGGCTTGCTCCGAGGAATCGCCGGCGCCGCCATGTCCGCCGGAACCATATTCATGGAACAGCGGTGTATGTCCCGCCTCGATCAGCCGCCTGGCGAAGCGGCGGGCGTGGGAGGGATGGACCCGGTCGTCATTGGATGAGCTTTCGATATAGACCGGTGGATAGCTGATCTCGGCGGTCGGCTTCACCTGGTGCAGCGGCGAATAGCCGAGCATGTATTCAAGATCGGCTTCGACGTCGGGATTGCCGTACTCGTCCATCCAGGCTTTGCCGGCGGGGAAGACGTGGAAGCGCGACATGTCGATTACGGGCACGCGGGTCCAGACAGCGCCGAAATCCTCTGGGTATCGCGTCAGCATAACGGCCGTCAGCAGGCCGCCATTGCTGCCGCCGGTGCAAGCGATGCGCGACGGTTTGGTGTAGCCCCGCCTGACGAGATCTCGGGCGACCGCCACGAAATCCTCGAATGCCTTGTGACGACCGCGGCCCTTGGCGACGTGGTGCCAGTCAGGCCCGAGTTCTCCGCCGCCGCGTATATAGGCCTGCACATAGGCGCCGCCATGTTCCAGCCATAGGCCGTTATTGCCCGAATAGTAGGGCGCGAGGGGCGAGGCAAAGCCGCCATAGCCATACATCAGCACGGGCAGTTCGCCCTTGGTCCAGGTCTTGGGGAAAGCGATGTGATAGGGCACTTTCGTCCCGTCTTCCGACGTGGCTTCCAGGAGTTCGGTGCGCATGCCTTCGGCATCGAAATAGGCCGGCGCTGTGCCGGTCGGAACGAGTTCCGGCTTTCGGCTTCGCCCGGTCAGGTCCAGGCGGTAGGTGCTGTAGGGCAGGAGAAAACCCTGGCCGATGACGGTCAGCACTTCTTCACCAAGCGTCAGGTCCGCATCGAGCAACCGGAAGTTCACGGTCTGCAATTCGGGCGGCAGCGGCAACTCCTCCGGTTCGGCATCCGCCTTGGTCAGATCGAACAGGTAAAACTTCGGGACCATCCGGTCGCTGACGATGAAGAGGGCCCATGTCTTGAGTAGCGCCATCTGGGCGATCGATTGCCCGTCTCTCGGCGTGAACAGCACGCGCGGTTCCCCGAGCAAATTGTCCGAGAACGGCGCAATGCCCTGCAGGATAAGGCTGCCGGTCGGGAAACGCTCGTCCGTCTTGACGCGCCAGAGGATATGGCTGTGATTGATCGAGTAGTCGATCTCGGTCGGCAGGTCGAGGCGGCGGATCTCGCCCTTGCCGTCACGCAGATGCACGCTCACCTTGCCGATCTCGTGGCCAATGAAGAAGACTTCTATTGGCCGCTCGCCCGGCTTGCCGCGCCAAAAGAGGGGATCGATGGAGAAGGCCGACCCGTAGACGTCGTCTTTGCCGGCCTCGAAATAGACAGGTGCATCCTGGGGCTTCTGCCCACGCCTCAACCGGCGACCGACCCGCGGCCAACCCGAGCGGGTGGCGGAGTTCTCGTCAACCGAACCGAAATAGGCGATCTCGTCGCGGCTCAGCCAGCTTGCATGGGCGCGCGCGGCGGGCGTATCGAAGCCGCCTTCGACAATCGCCCTGGCCGCCGTGTCGAATTCGATGAGCCGCAAAAGATCGGAGCCACCGTCCGAGAGAATGAGCAGCACCAGCGTTGGTTCGAACGGACAGGTGATCGCGCCGTAATAGATCCAGCGTTTGACCTCCTGCCTGCAGAAGGTATCGAGGTCGAAGACCGTTTCCCAGTCAGCGTCTGAACGCGGCTCCTGATCCGCCGGGAGCCGACGCCAGATGCCGAGCGGATTGTCTTTGGTGCGATGATAGTCGAAGAGCCAATTGCCGCGTCGGCTGGGCACGATCAGCCGGTCCTCGCGTTCGAACATCGCCTTGACGATGTCGCGGTCCTTCTCGAATTCCGGTGTCTGCAACTGCTCGTCGGAAGCCTTGTTCAGCTCCGCCACAAAGGCAAGTGTCTTCGGATCGTCATCGGTTTCAAGGAAAAGGTCCATGGCGGGTCTCCAGTCAGGAAGCCATACGTATGGTCCAGAAGCGCGATGGGCAACCGCTGCGATCGTCATTCCGGGTTGAGCGGTGCAGGTTTTGATGAGGCGGCGCTCAGCCCACCATCGCATCTTCGTATTCGGAAGAAAGCATCAGCCATTCTTCTTCTGCAGCCGAGAGCTTTGACGCCGCTTCGCCGCGCTCCTTGGCCTTCTGCGCAGCCTCGGCGGGAGCCTTGTCGTAGAGCGCCGGATCTGCAAGCTCTTTATCAAGAGCCTGAATCTGCTTCTCCAGCTTCGCGGTCAAGGCCTCGATTTCATTGATCTTTTTCTTGAGTGGCGCGAGCGAGGCGCGCTTTTCGGCATTCGCCTTGCGCTGATCCGATTTCGAGGCGGGCTCATCGGCAGCCTGCGGCTTGTCGTCCTTCCTGCGGCCGGCCGAGACGATCAGGTCGCGATATTCCTCAAGGTCGCCCTCGAAAGGTTTCACCGTGCCCTCATTGACGAGCCATAGCCGGTCGACGGTCGCTTCGATCAGGTGTCGGTCGTGCGAAATGAGGATCACGGCGCCGTCATAGTCGTTAAGCGCCTCGATCAGCGCCCGGCGGCTGTCGATATCGAGGTGGTTGGTCGGTTCGTCGAGGATCAGCAGGTTCGGCGCGTGGAAGGCGGCAAGCCCCATCAGCAGGCGCGCCTTCTCGCCGCCGGACAGGTCTTTCGCCGCGGTCGCCATCTTTTCGGTCGCAAGCCCCATCTGGGCGACGCGGGCGCGTACCTGCGCTTCTCCCGCCTGCGGCATCAGCCGGCGAACATGATCGACGGGCGTCTCGTTGGGGATCAGGTCGTCGAGCTGATGCTGGGCGAAGAAGCCGATCTTCAGGCCAGGAGCCAGCTTCATCTCGCCTCCGTCTGCCTGAAGGCGGCCGGAGATGAGTTTCGCGAAGGTCGACTTGCCGTTGCCGTTCGAGCCGAGCAGCGCGATGCGGTCGTCATTGTCGATCCTGAGCGTGATGTTCTTCAGGATCGGCTTGCCGGGAACATAGCCGACCGCGCCCTTGCTGATCGCGACGATCGGCGAAGCGGGCTGTTTCTCCGGCTCGGGAAAGGTGATCGGCTGGACGTGATCTTCGATGACAGCCGAGACCGTGCCCATCCGCTCCAGCGCCTTGATCCGGCTCTGCGCCTGACGGGCCTTGGAGGCCTTGTAGCGGAAGCGGTCGATATAGCTCTGGATATGTTTCCGCGCCGCGTCGCTCTTGGCCTTCGCCTTCATCTGCAACTCGTCGGCTTCCGCCTTCTGCCGTTCGAACTGGTCGTAGCCGCCGCGGTAGAAAGTGAGCTTCTTCTGGTCGAGATGGACGATGGAGTTGACGGCGTTGTTCAAAAGGTCGCGATCGTGGCTGATGATGATGACCGTATGCGGGTAACGCCGCACATAGTCCTCCAGCCACATGGTGCCTTCGAGGTCGAGATAGTTGGTCGGTTCGTCGAGCAGCAGCAGGTCCGGTTCGGCGAAAAGCACCGCCGCGAGCGCCACGCGCATGCGCCATCCGCCTGAGAACGAAGAGGCGGGACGGTGCTGGGCCTCATGGTCGAAGCCGAGGCCGGAGAGGATGCTCGCCGCGCGCGCTTCCGCCGAATGGGCGTCGATATCGACAAGCCGCATCTGGATCTCGGCGATGCGATGCGGGTCGGTTGCGGTCTCTGCCTCCTGCAGAAGGGCGGTGCGCTCCTTGTCGGCGGAAAGCACGATCGAGATCAGCGACTCCTCGGTGCCGGGCGCTTCCTGCGCCACCTGGCCGATGCGGGCGTTCTTCGGGATGCTCACAGATCCGCTTTCGGCCGCGAGATCACCGGTGATCACCCGGAAGAGCGTCGATTTGCCCGCGCCGTTGCGGCCCACGAGCCCGGCCTTCGCGCCCGCCGGAAGCGTTACGCTGGCATGATCGAGGAGAAGGCGCCCGGCCACGCGGGCGGAGAGTTCGGTGATCGTAATCATGGCCGGCGTTTTGGCCGAAACCGGCCGCGAAGGCAAGACGGGTGCAGGCACCCGCCGCTCCGATTTCGACGCGAAGCTAACGTCTGGCCTGGTCGGGGACGAAAACGGCCGGCCGGCCGTTGGCCTTCGCTGTCTGCAGAGCAGCCGTGGCGTGCAGGCGCAATTGTTGCGGCGAGAACGCGTCCTGCGCCAGGGCAACGCCGATTGAAAGCTCGAGCGTGGCCGCTGTTCGGTCGGAGGCGGCAAAGACCAGGTTGTCGGCGATCGTGGTCATCAGACGCTCGGCGATCGGTTGCACGCTGTCGCGGCTCACGTCGCGGAGCAGGAAGGCGAAATCGCCGCTGCCGATGCGCGCGACGAAATCGTTCTTCTTGATCGCCCTGCGGAAGGTCGTGGCAGCCTTTCTGACAATCCGGCCGGCCGCTGCTTCGCCATAGGTCCGGCTGATGTCCGGAAGATCGGGGATCGTGATCAGGAAGAGTGCCATGCCGTGGTCGTCGGCCGGGGAAGCATAGAGAGCCTCGAGACGTTCGGCGAATGCGGCATGGTTCGGCAGCGAGGTCAGCCGGTCCGTCAGCGTGATGGCGCGGGCGGCTGCAGCTTTCTGGCTGGCGCCGGCAAGGCGGTCTATGCCTGCCTTGAGCGCGGCCTCCAGTTCCGTTTCGGCCACCACCGCATCCGACAGGGAGACGCTCAGGTATTCGATTTCGGCAAGAATATCTCCTGGGCCTGCATCGCTGTCTTCGCGAAGGCTGCGGGCGACGGCTTCGAGGACACGTGTGAAGCCTTGCTTCTGCGTCACGCCGCTCGCCATCTTTTCCTTCAGATCCCGAAGAAGCCTGATTTCCTGATCGCGGGAGGTGGATGGCGCAAGCGCGATGAAGCCCGGCAACTGGTATCTGAGGCCGATCTCATCAAGCAGCGCTTGGGACGGCGAGGAGGGGAGCGACAGCAATTCGCGGGAAAGCGTCGCATCGGCGCCGGAAAGCGCTTCGTGGAAAAGCTCGTAATTGCGCGGCAGACCGCCGACATCCAGCTTCGCCATGCGGCTTACCACCGCCTGCAGGCTTCCGTCCCTCGCTGCCTTGCTGACTTCACCCGCCATATCTCGCTCCCGCGCTCGATCGGATTTATTCGATATCCGCGAAAACTCATGCGTGATCTCCATTTAATATCTCCTGAAAACGGCGCCGCGGCTCGATGACAGGGTTAAAAGAGAGTGGACGGCGCGGCCGGTATGGTTGCCGCGTGATGGGATCCATGAAATTTCCTGACTGGATTTGACGGCCCGTTTGCCTTCACTATTTGCGACCGAAGATCAGGAGCCTGACATGACCCGTATCCTCTATTCCCTCTGCGGCGCCGACGAGAGCCGCCCATTCTCGCCCCATTGCTGGAAGGTCGTGCTGGCGCTTCGCCACAAGGGGCTGGACTTCATCGAGAAGCCGACGCCCTTCACGGAGATACCGGCGCTGGAGAACGGCTTTTCGAAGACCGTGCCGATCCTGAGGGACGGCAACGAACTGATCCGCGACAGTTTCGACATCGCGCTTTACCTGGAGGAGACCTATCCCAACCGGCCGACGCTGTTCGGCGGCGAAGGCGGCAAGGCGCTTTCCCGTTTCGTCGAGCGCTTCTCCCAGACCATCATCCATCCTGCCGTCACCAATATTGCCGTCGCCGACATCCATGACATGCTTGATGAGACCGACCGGATCTATTTCCGCAAGAGCCGGGAGGCCTTCCTCGGCAGGACGCTGGAGGAGATGAGAGCGGGCCGCGACGAGGCGATCGCCGCCTTCGCCGCAAAGCTGGAACCCGTGCGTCAGACGCTGAAATATCAGGAGTTTATCGGTGGTGACGGCCCGCTGTTTGCCGACTACATCCTCTTCGGCGCGCTACAGTGGATGAGGGTTACCACCGGCGCCAAGGTATTTGCCGACGACGATCCGGTCGGGCAGTGGTTCGAACGCTGCCTGGACCTCCATGATGGCGTCGGGCGGCATGTGACAGCCGCGTGAAATTGCCGGAACCCCCTTGTTTCCAGTGAAAGGGGCGGGTAAACACCGCCCACTTTCCGTTGGAGATGAAGGATAGAACAATGGCGATTGAACGCACGTTTTCGATGATCAAGCCGGATGCCACCAAGCGCAACCTGACGGGCGCCATCACCAAGGTCTTTGAGGACAACGGCCTGCATGTCGTAGCATCCAAGCGCGTCTGGATGAGCAAGCGCGAAGCAGAGGGTTTTTACGCAGTCCACAAGGAACGGCCCTTCTTCGGCGAACTCGTTGAAGGCATGACCTCCGGCCCGACCGTCGTTCAGGTCCTGGAAGGCGAAAACGCCATCCTCAAGAACCGCGAGATCATGGGCGCCACCAACCCGGCCCAGGCCGCCGAAGGCACGATCCGCAAGACCTTCGCCCTTTCGATCGGCGAAAACTCGGTTCACGGCTCCGACGCGCCGGAAACCGCCGCTCAGGAAATCGCCTACTGGTTCTCGGAAACCGAAATCGTCGGCTGATTGCTTCAGTCAGCGATGGAACAGGAAAAGCCGGGGCTCGCGCCTCGGCTTTTTGCTCTTTGCCCCTTATCTCCCTGCCGGGACCCACTCCCCGCATGCGGGGAGTGGGTTAGGGTGAGGGGCTGCTTCCCCTTTCAGGATTTCATGCCGGACAGTTGGCTTGCTTGTCATAGTCGACGCTGCCGTCCGCCTTGAAAACCTCCGGATTCGGCGTGTAGATCGGTCCGACCACCAGCGGCTTGCCCGGCATCATTGCCGTCTGGTCCATGTTGGAGGTGATGCTCGTCTCGATCGTCTGCAATGGCCTGTCGTCCGCGCCGACGAGGCGGATTTTCACCGAATAGGGCTTGTCCTTCCTGACGCATTTGAGATCCGGGCTTTCGAGAACGATCTTTTCCATGGCTGGGAAAAGCTTCTGCCGCACCACGAGCGCCGCACCGCCCTGCGGGTTTTCGAACTCGGCTTCCGCATAACTGTTTTCAGGGAAGGGCGCTGTCTTTCTGAGCGTGACGACGTAGTTTGCCGCCGCCACCCGGTAGTTGAAGATGAACACCCGCCCGGAAAGCTCGGCCAACGGTTCGTCCGCCTCGCGCTGGCAGGCGGTGAGCAGGAGCGCGGCAAGGGCGCAGAAAACAAGCCGGCGCATCATGTCGCGGCCTCCTTCTTCTTGCGGTGATAGTGGCGGTTGGCTTTCACGCGATTGCCGCAGACGGCCATGTCGCACCAGGTGCGGCTGCGGTTCCTGCTGCGGTCGATGAACAGCCAGCCGCAATTGCCGCAGATTTTCAACCGGGCCATTTCCTCCTCGGCGAGCAGTCGAAGGGCGGAATGCGCGGTAGCGGCCTCAAGCGAGTCCTTCTCCGCAAGGCGCAGGATCGAGGCCGTGGCTTCGAGGAAGTCGGCAAGCAGTGTATGTTCCTCTTCGCCGAGCACGCGGGCGCGGAAATAACGGTCGATCGCCTCGCGCAGAGCCAGGAAAGGCTTGTGATTTTGGGGTTTCACCGGTGCGAGCTTGCCGAACAGTGCTCGTTCGGCCGAAAATTCCTCGGCTGCCTTCGGAAAGGCATTCATCTGCTCGGGCTTCGCGAAACGGTCGATGCTGCGCTTGAGGTCGAAGCGCATAATGACGCTGTTGGCGACATCCAGCGCCAGCGCGCCTCCGACGAAACGATGCGGGGTCCAGGAAAAGCTCATGCCTGAGATTATAACTGGCAAAATGCGATTGGCCAGTTATATTTGAAGCTGCTTCCGGAGTGTCCATGGCCTATCTGTTGCAGCAACTGGCGAATGCGATTCCGCTGGCGGCGCTTTATGCGGCGCTCGCCTTCGGTTATGCGATCGCCTTTGCCGTGACGAAGCGTGCCGACATCACCTATGGGGCGATCTTCGCCTTTTCCGGCCATCTCTATCTGCTCATTGCCCATATCGGCTGGGACCGGTTCTGGCTGATCCTGCCGGCGGCGCTGGCCATGGGAGCCATGGTGGCGCTGATCGGCGGAGTAGGGGCGGGCGCGACGGTCGGGCAGTTGGTGATGCGGCCGCTGGCAAAGGTTTCTCCCAATGCGATGATCGTCGCATCGCTCGGCGTTCTCATGGTGCTGATGGAGGGCGCGCGGCTCGCTTCCGACACACGCGAACTCTGGCTGCCGCCTTTCCTGAACCGGGTCGTGGTTTTCTGGCGGGGCGGCGGTTTCCCCGTGACGCTGACGCTCATCCAACTCATCAACGTGGCGATCATGCTCGCCATGATCGTCGCAGGCACATTCGTGCTTTCCCATACCCGTTGGGGGCGCATCTGGCGGGCCGTTGCCGACGATCCGCTTGCGGCGGAGCTTGCCGGCACAAATTCCGCCCGCGTCTTCGTGACGGCTTATGTGTCCGCAGCGCTCTTTGCCTCGATCTGCGGCGTTCTTGCGACCTCCCATTACGGCACGATGGATTTCGGCGCCGGCCTGTTGTTCGGGCTGAAAGTGGTGCTGATCGCAGCGGCAGGCGGCCATTCCAATCCGTTGCGATCGGCGGCCGGTGCCGCGGTGATCGGTTTTGCGGAGACACTCTGGAGCGGCTACGGCCCGATCGTCTGGCGCGATCTGGTGATCGTCTCGGCGCTGGTTGCCGTGCTGGTCATGAGCCGGCGGGAGAGGGTGGTGCCGTGAGCGGCTTCCCGTTGCCGCAGACGGCACCGTCATTTCGACTTTGCCGAGGCTGGATTTTATAAGCCAAAACGACTAAATTTAGCTAAGTTAGCTAGGATATCCCCATGCAAGTCACAATCCATTCGGCCAAGACCAATCTGTCAAAGCTCATCGAACTGGCGAAAGCCGGCGAGGAAGTCATCATTGCGAGAGGAAAAGTCCCGGTTGCCAAGATCGTACCGATCCCGCAGCACGGGTTCACGATCGGATTGCTGAAGGGCAAGATCAAGCCCGGCGGTCCCGATTTCTTTGAGCCAATGGGTGAGGATGAATTGGGCCTGTGGGAAGGCAAGAATTGACTGCAATCTTGCTCGATACCCATGCTTGGGCCTGGTCCTTGACCGGAGACGAACGCCTGTCCGGGAGAGCGGTTGGGGCGATTCTGGAAGCGGACGCCGTGTTTGTCAGCCCTGTCAGCTTTTTCGAGATCGGCCAGAAGGTCCGCCTCGGCAAATGGCCCGAGATAGCGCCCTATGTGGAGGAATTGCCCGCGCTGCTCGAAGAGCAGGGCGGCAGGGTGGCGACGCTTGCGCCGCAAATCTGTTTACAGGGTACCATGATGGCTTGGGAGCACCGCGATCCTTTTGATCGGCTCCTGGCGGCAACGGCTTTGCATTCCTCCATCCCGCTCGTCTCCGCCGATGAGATATTCGATACGCTTCCAGGCTTGATCCGTCTGTGGTGACGAGCAGAGGCCGGTCGCGTCATCACCGCCATTTGTCGCGGGCCTTGTCGTCCGCATCCTTGGCGGCGACCCAGTCGCCCGTCGCGCCGTCGGCGCCATGCTCCTTTTTCCAGAAGGGGGCCGAGGTTTTCAGGAAATCCATCATGAAGCTGGCCCCGTCGAAGGCGGCCTGCCGATGCGGGGCTGCGGCGACGACAAGCACGATATTCCCGCCCGGCAGGATCTTTCCGTGGCGGTGCACGGCCGTGAGGTCAAGCAGCGAGAAGCGCTCGATGGCGAGTTCGGCGATGCGGCGCATCTCTGCCTCCGCCATGCCGGGATAATGTTCCAGTTCCAGCGCCGACAGCGCGCCCTGTTCATCGCGGCACAGGCCGGTGAACGTGACAACGGCTCCGATATCCTTGCGGCCGGCAGTCAGCGCATCGATTTCGGCTTGCAGGTCGAAGTCCTGCGCCTGGACGCGGATGGTGGGGGTGATTTTCGACATCTGATATCTCCGCTGCCGTGAGCCGAGTTGCCTCACCGGCGCCCCGCCCGTCGCTTTGGCTCCGGGCGTTCGTCACTGAAATCGATTCACTTGATCGATTTCTCCGGCTTCGCCGGACCGCTCCTCACCCTCCGGTCATCGGCGGAAATATCCCGATCTCGCGCGCGCCTGCAATCCTTTCGGAATGTTCCACATGCTCCTGGTTGATCGCCACGCGGATCACGTCCGGATATTGAAGCGCATTCTCGTATTCTTCGCCCAGGCCCTTCAGATGATTCAGCAAATCGCGCACGGTGACGACATCGGCCGGAAGCTCGATCTCTTCCTCCGGCTTGCCGATCCGCTCGCGCACCCAGGCGAAATAGACGAGTTTCGTGGTCATTCCTCATCCACCAGATGTTTCAGCCCGGCCTTGAAATAGTCGTAGCCGGTATAGAAGGTCAGGATCGCTGCGATCCACAAGAGCGCAATGCCGAGCTCGGTAATATAGGGCATGATCTTGTCGCCCGCAGGGCCGGCAAGCAGGAAGGCGATTGCCACCATCTGGATCGTCGTCTTCCACTTGGCGATCCGCGTTACCGGTACGGAGACCTTCAGTGCCGCCAGGTATTCACGAAGTCCTGAGACGAGGATCTCGCGGCACAGAATGGTGATTGCCGCCCAGAGCGACCAGCCGGCGATCGTCCCGTCGGCGGCCATCAGCAGCAGCACGGACGCGACCAGCAGCTTGTCGGCGATCGGATCGAGCATGCGGCCGATATTCGATGTCTGGTTCCAGATGCGGGCCAGGTAACCGTCGAGATAATCGGTGATCGAGGCGACGACGAAGATGGTAAGCCCCGTCCAGCGGGCGAAATCCGAGCTTTCGAGCCGGCCTTCGATGAAAAAGCAAAGGACGATCACCGGCACGGCCAGGATACGCGCATAGGTGAGCAGGTTGGGAATGTTGTATGCGCGGGAAGCCATGGATGACCTATTGCGATGTTTGTCCCTAGTTGAGGCTTTGGAGGCTGAGCGTCAACATGTTCCCGCGGCTTTTTTGCAGCAGAATGCGGCGGCCCGTCTGCTCCCGCTTTTATTGCCCTTCTTCCGCCCTGTCGGGCAACGTCTCCCCGTACTTACGGGGAGAAAGGCATATGCCGCACCGTTTTCCTCCACCCCCCGACGTTGCGCATGGCACGTTCGCTCTCCCGGTCTGCGGGAAGAGGGTCAGGGTGAGGCGCAACTTACGTGGATAGTTTCACCCCGCCCGGCTCTCGTGAAAGTGATTGTAGATCTGCTTTGCGACGGCCTCGGAAATGCCTTCTACTGCCATCAGATCGGTGAGGCCTGCCCGGGAGACCGCTTTCGCCGTGCCGAAATGCTGCAGGAGCTTGCGCTTGCGGCCAGGTCCGATGCCGGAAATCTCGTCGAGCGGGTTCTTGACCATCTCCTTCTTGCGCCGAGCCCGGTGCGAGCCGATAGCGAAACGATGCGCCTCGTCGCGCATGCGCTGAATGAAATAGAGAACAGGATCGCGCGGCGGCAGTGAAAAGTCGCTTTTCCCGTCCGCGAAGAAACGCTCGCGGCCGGCCTCTCGGTCGACGCCCTTGGCGACTCCGATCGCGGTGACGACATCGCGGATGCCGAGCTCGTCGAGGATGGCACGCACGGCGGTCATCTGGCCTTGGCCGCCATCGATCAGGATCACGTCCGGCCACGCGGGGAAGGCGGCATCGGCTGCGTCCTCCTGGGTGGCGACGCTACGGTCCGGCAGGCCTTCTTCCTTGAGAAGACGCGAGAAACGGCGGGTCATCACCTCGCGCATCATGCCGAAGTCGTCGCCGGGGGTGATGTCCGTCGATTTGATGTTGAACTTGCGGTACTGGTTCTTCACGAAGCCTTCCGGCCCCGCCACGACCATGCCGCCGACGGCATTGGTGCCCATGATGTGCGAGTTGTCATAGATCTCGATGCGGCGCGGGACCTGGGCCAGGCCGAAGGTCTCGGCGAACCCGTGCAGCAGCCGCGCCTGCGATGAAGTCTCGGCGAGCTTGCGACCGTGAGCCTCGCGGGCATTCGCCAGCACGTGATCGACAAGGTCCTTCTTCTCGCCGCGCTGCGGCACCGAGATCGTCACCCTGTGGCCAGCCTTTTCGGAAAGGGCCTGCGCCAGCAGGTCCTGTTCCTCGACCGTTTCGGAAAGCAGGATCTGCTTCGGCACCGGCTTGTCGTCGTAGAACTGCGCCAGGAAGGCGTTCAAGACCTCTGTGCCGGGCATCTGCGGATCGGCTTTCGGGAAATAGGCCCGGTTGCCCCAGTTCTGGCCGGTACGGAAGAAGAAGACCTGGATGCAGGAGAGCCCGCCCTCGTGATGGATGGCGAAGACATCCGCCTCCTCGACGCCCGCCGGATTGATGCCCTGATGGCTCTGGACATGGGAGAGCGCAGCAAGACGATCACGATAGACCGCTGCGCGCTCGAAATCGAGGTCTTCCGAGGCTTCCGTCATCTGGGCGGCGATCGCGGATTTCACGTTCTGGCTCTTGCCGGAGAGGAAATCCTTCGCCTCGCGCACAAGGCCGGCATAATCCTCGTCGCTGATCTCGTGGGTGCACGGGCCGGAACAGCGTTTGATCTGGAAGAGCAGGCAGGGGCGGGTGCGCGTCTCGAAGACGCTGTCGGTACAGGTGCGCAGCAGGAACGCCCGCTGCAGCGAATTGATCGTGCGACCGACGGCGGCGGCGGATGCGAAGGGGCCGAAATAATCGCCCTTGCGGGCGCGGGCGCCGCGATGCTTGAAGATGGCTGGCGCCCGATGGTCGCCGGTGATCAGGATATAGGGGAAGGACTTGTCGTCGCGCAGAAGCACGTTGAAACGTGGGCGCAGACGCTTGATGAGATTGGCCTCGAGCAGCAGCGCCTCGGTCTCCGTCCGCGTCGTGACGAATTCCATATGCGTGGTTTCGCGCACCATACGGGCGATGCGGTTCGAATGGACACGGCCCTGCGCATAGTTGCCGACCCGCTTCTTGAGGCTGCGCGCCTTGCCGACATAGAGCACGTCGCCCGCCTCGTTGAACATGCGATAGACGCCAGGCTGGTTCGGCAGGTGCTTGACGAATTCGCCGATAAGCTCGGCGCCTTTCAGTCCGCTCTCGTTCCTGAGAGCCTCGTTCCAGTCGATCGACACGGCGAGGCCTGCGCTCGGCTCGCTCGCCGGGGCGTCGTCGTCATCGTCTTCCGTCTCGTCGTAGAGAACGCCGCCGTCGGGCAGCTTCGTTCCGTTCATTTCCAAAGTCTCCGCCAGATACGACCTGCGAACTTGGCTTTCCGTTCGCGATCGATGCCTGACCATTGCCGATTCGAACCATGGGCTCGTCATCGGCGGCTTGTCAAAAGATTGCGGGATAGCCGGCCGGGCTCCCGATCGGCCGTTGCGACAGACATAGTGACTCAGGCCTGATTTTGAAAGCGTGGCAGGCGAATGCCTTGCCTTCGTGCTTCGAGGCCGAAACGCCGCCTTTGTCGGGGATGATTTGAGGCAGAAATCCGGCAAAGCGTTTCGTCGATCGGGTCCTTGTCCCGGATGGCGCCTGAAGGTCTTTATTTCCCATGTCTAAAATCTCCTTCTGCTCGCGGCAGGCGCAGACTTTTCTGAAGATAAAAGTCGAAACCGCACGAGGGCGGCCGCGAGTGGCTGCCTGTCAAGATATATTGACGAAGCTGTTCTTGCGTTTTAAGAAGTATTTCACGAAGGTGAAGAAATTTATATTTAAAGTAAGGAACAGTTAAGGTTAATGAATTACATGTTGCGGTACAGCAACATCAAATTTTCGCCTTCTGTCTGCCGCAATCAATTCACATTTCGGCTCTTTCAATTCCTCATTTGGCATCCACATTCGCCTCCAGTGGGTAGGGAACAAATGCGTCGACTATCGTGTTGTCGCGACGAAATTCCCGGCACAGCAGTAAAAGGAGAAAATGTATGCGTACTCTTATCGCAACTCTGATGGCCTCGGCAGCCAGCTTCATCGCAATCTCCGCGGCCAATGCCGCTGATGCCGTAGAGCAGATTCCGCAGGCTCCGGTCGCGGTCGAAGAGCCGGCACCGGCCGCCACCTGGCAGGGGTTCTATCTCGGTGCTTACGGTGAATATGACTGGGGCCGCTTCGGTGGTGGCGACTATGACGCCGACGGTCTCGGCGGCGGAGCCTTTGCTGGTTACAACTTCCAGACCGGTCCGGTCGTCTACGGTATTGAAGCTGATGTCGGCTACAACGGCCTCGACGGTCCGAGCCCCAATGGCTACACCGGCGAAGGTGGTTGGAAGGGTTCGGTCCGCGGCCGCGTCGGTTATGACCTCAACCCGTTCCTGATCTATGGTACGGCCGGTGTCGCCTTCCAGAACAACGAACTGAGCGACGGCATCTCTTCCGACGACAAGACTTCGGTCGGTTATACGGTCGGTGCAGGTGCGGAAGCGTTCGTCACCAACAACATCACCGCTCGTATCGAATATCGCTACACCGACTTCGCGGCCGAAGATTACGACCTCGCCACGGGTTCGGTCTCGAAGGGCTTCGACGACCACAGCGTCAAGGTCGGTATCGGCGTCAAGTTCTAAGTTCGAAAGCCTTCACAGGCTGGGGAAGCCCGGAGCGTCGCTCCGGGCTTTTTGCCTTGTTTATCCGGATTATCCGGACGATTTCATCGCGCCGTAATCGGCAAACCGCTTGGCGAAGGTATCGGGCCAGGAGGCGAGTTCCGGACGGCCTTCCGCCCATTGCCCGTTGAACCGTAGGTCGAGATAGCCGATCAGGGCGGCGAGCGCGAAATGGCCGCCATTGAGCTTCTTGCCGGTCTTCGGCAGGTTGTTCTCGAGATAATCCAGGCCGCGCATGACCTTTTCCCATTGCTTGTCGATCCAGCCCTGGTGGATCTTTTCCTCCGGGCGGAAGCGACGCTCGTAGACGATTGCGAGAAGGCAATCCATGATGCCGTCGCACAACGCTTCCAGCACTTCCGCTTCCGTGCGTTTTCCATCCTTCTTCGGATAGAGCTTTCCGCCGGACAACCGGTCGAGATAGTGCATGATGGCGACGCTGTCATAGATCGGCGGCTCGCCGTCGCGGATCAGCACCGGGATCTTGCCGAGCGGATTGCTGTCGACGAGTTCCGGCGGATTGGAGTTGGTATCGGTCTTCACCTCGGCGATCCCGATGCCGAGATGACGTGCCGCCATGCGCACTTTGGCGGAATAGGGCGAGGCCGGCGAATAAAGCAGCTTCATGGTCTTTCCTCTTTATGAAATTTAGCGCACCGGCGGCAGCGTGATGCTGCCCGCGCGGCAGCCGTCACCATCCACCTCGGCGCAATCGCGGAACTGCAGGTCCTTGGTGAGGCAGATACGCACCTCTTCCAGCCGACGGCCCTCGCAGCTTGCGGAAATGCCGCGGCGGCTCATACCGGGGTTTGCCAAGACGAACTTCTCCTCGATCTGATCGACCGAAAGCGTCACGGCGCTGTCGCCGCGGGAGAGATCGGAGGGCAGGCGGATACGTTCGAAAGCCCGGCGGGTCTCGCTGAAATACTCCCGCTGGCCAAGGCCGGTGCAGCTTCCATGCTTGCGCCACTGATGGCCGATGAGTCCCATGGACGGCATGATGTCGAAAAGCGGTTCGCCGACCGAGCGCGGCACACGGCTCGGCTCGCGGGTCTCGCAGAAATCCGGATAGCCTTTCTCGTATTGGGGCCAGAGCCCATGGACGATGAAGCGGAAATCCCTGGTCTCGCCGCATTGCTGATCGCTTTCGTTGCCGCGTTGCGAGGCGCAGAAGGTTGGCGACCACGAGAGCGAAAGGACGTAGAAATCGAACTGCCCGGCGCGATCGTCGTGACGTTGCTGGGCCAGGGCGATGGTGGCTGTTACCGGCATGAAAAAAAGCGCTGCGGCGATGATGCTCTTGGCTGTCGCTTTAAAGATCAGCGTCATTGTCGGAAATCTCGATCTTCGGAACAGGGCATCGGTCTGAACGGTTGAACAATCAGAGTTTCGGCGAATAGAGTAACCCTTCGCGGAAGGCGGAAAGCCCGGATAGAGGCAGGGAGTAAAGAGCGACGTGACTGGATGACATTCAAGAAATACCTGTGGCCGACGATAGGCGGACTGACGATAGCGCTTTCGGCATGGCTTCTCTACAAGGAATTGCGCGGGCTGTCTCTGGACGATCTGTGGCACAGTCTGGAGGCGATATCGCCGACCCATTGGATGCTGGCCGGCCTCTCGACTCTGCTTGCCTATGCGGCACTGGCCGGATACGACCGTATCGCTCTGATGCATCTCGGGCGCAAGGTCGACTGGTGGTTCATCACGATCTGCTCGTTCACGACCTACGCGCTGTCGCACAATGTCGGCGCGTCCGTCTTTTCGGGAGCGGTGGTCCGCTATCGTGCCTATTCTTCCAAGGGCCTGACACCGGCCGAAATCGGCGTTCTGATCGCCATATGCTCCTTCACATTCGTCCTCGGAACCCTCCTGCTCGCAGGTCTGGTGCTCGTCATCGAACCGGACCTTACCGAACGTTTCGGCGATGTCGTGCCGGTCGAAGCCTCGACGGGAACCGGACTGGTCATCCTTCTCCTCATCGCGCTCTATGTCGCAGCGAGCTTCCTGAAGCTCAGGCCGCTCAAGATCGGCTCGATCAGCATCTTCTATCCGGCACCGCGGGTCGTGCTGCCGCAGCTCATCATCGCGCCGGTGGAGCTGATCGGTGCCGCAGGCATCATCTATTTCGCGCTGCCCGAGGCGGGAAATCCGGGCTTCCTCGTCGTGCTGGGCATCTTTCTGATTTCCTTCTCGGCGGCGCTCATCTCCCATGCGCCGGGCGGGCTCGGCGTCCTCGAACTCGTCTTTGTCATGGGATTGCCGGACATGGATCCGGCGGATGTCATCGCCGCCCTGCTGGTCTTCCGGTTGTTCTACCTGCTCATCCCCTTCGCCATGGCGCTGGTGGTGATCCTGGTCTTCGAGCGGTCGCGGTTCCGCGCCGAGCATCCGCCGGATGTGGAGAGAGGCAAACGGGAGACCTCGTGAATCGGATTATTCGCCCCGAAGCCAGAAGCTGCGCTGCGAGGCGAAACGATCCTGGGCGAGGATTGTCTTCAGGACCGGCAACAGCACGTGCAACTCATCCTTCAAGGTGAAGGGCGGATTGACGATGACGAGACCGGAGCCGGTGAGGCCGGTGGTCTCGCGATCACTGCGGACGGTGAGTTCCGTACAGAGCATTTTCGGGATATCGAGCGCCTGCAGCTCCTCGTGGAAGACCTTGATCGGCGCGCCCTTCTTGATCGGATACCAAAGGCAGTAGGTGCCGCCGGGGAAACGCTTGTAGGCATTGGCAAGACCCTTCACCAGCCGTTGGTATTCGCCTTCTTCCTCGTAAGGAGGGTCGACCAGGATGATTCCCCGTTTCTCCTTCGGGGGCAGATGCGCGCCGAGTGCAAGCCAGCCGTCGAGTTCGGTGACGCGCACCCGGAAGTCGCCCTCGAACAGGTTATGCAGGCGGTTGAAGTCTTCCGGGTGCAGTTCCATCGCCGACAGACGGTCCTGCGGGCGAAACAGCATGCGGGCGAGCTTTGGCGAGCCGGGATAGAGTTTCAGCGCGCCGTCGGGGTTCAGCTCTCTGACGGTCGAGAGATAAGGCTCCAGCAGTTCGGACACATTCGCCGGAAGCTCTGCTTCCAGGAGCCGCCCGATGCCATCGCGCCATTCGCCGGTCTTCTGCGCCTCTTCGGACGAAAGATCATAAAGACCGATCCCGGCATGGGTGTCGAGCACGCGGAACGCCTTGTCCTTCTTCTGGGCATAGCGGATCAGCCGCGCCAGCACCGCGTGTTTCAGGACGTCGGCGAAATTGCCTGCGTGATAGATATGCCGGTAGTTCATTGTGACTGGAGTCTCGCTTGAATAAAATTGATGCGCCGCAAATCGCGCTTTTTGTGGCCCTCTGCTTGCAATATAGAAAAGCCATGAACGTTGCGACCCCGATCTCCGCCAAAACCGCTGTCAGTCACACGACTGTCGGCCACACCGTCTGTCCGCACGACTGTCCGTCCGCCTGCGCATTGGATGTCGACCTGACCGCCGACGGCCGTATCGGCCGCGTGCGCGGCGCGGCCGACAACACCTATACCGCCGGCGTCATCTGCGCCAAGGTGGCGCGTTATTCCGAGCGCATCTACCATCCCGGCCGGCTGATGGAGCCGAAGCGCCGCAGGGGCGCCAAGGGCGGCGGCGATTGGCAGGAACTTTCCTGGGAGGCGGCGCTCGACGAGATCGCCGATGCCTTTTTGAAGGCCGAGGCGAAGCACGGCTCGGAAGCCGTCTGGCCGTATTTCTATGCCGGCACGATGGGCCAGGTGCAGCGAGATTCGATCGAGCGGCTACGTCACGCCAAGAAATATTCCGGCTTTTTTGGCACGATCTGCACCAACATGGCCTGGACGGGTTATGTGATGGGGACCGGCGCGCTTCGCGGCCCCGACCCGCGCGAGATGGCGAAATCCGATTGCGTGGTGATCTGGGGGACGAACGCCGTCTCGACCCAGGTCAACGTCATGACCCATGCGGTGAAGGCCCGCAAGGAACGCGGCGCGAAGATCGTCGTCATCGACATCTACGACAACCCGACCATGAAGCAGGCGGATATCGCACTGACAGTCAGGCCGGGGACAGATGCCGCGCTCGCCTGCGCCGTCATGCATGTCGCCTTCCGCGACGGTTATGCCGACCGCGCCTATATGGAAAAATATGCCGACGATCCGGCTGGGCTCGAAGCCCACCTGAAGACGAGAACGCCGGAATGGGCATCCGCGATCACGGGCCTGTCCGTCGATGAGATCGAGAATTTCGCCAAGCTCGTAGGGACGACCAGAAAGACCTTCTTCCGATTGGGTTACGGTTTTGCCCGCCAGCGCAACGGCGCGGTCGCTATGCATGCTGCTCTTTCGATCGCAACCGTGCTCGGTTCCTGGCAGTACGAGGGCGGTGGCGCCTTCCACAACAACGGCGAGATCTTCAGGCTCAACAAGTCGGAATTGATGGGTACGGCCTATGCCGACCCGGACATCCGCCAGCTCGACCAGTCGCAGATCGGCCGCGTGCTGACGGGTGATGCCGAGGCCTTGCGCTATGGCGGGCCGGTGACGGCTATGCTGATCCAGAACACCAACCCGATGAACGTCGCGCCGGAACAGCGCCTCGTGCGCCAGGGCTTCATGCGCGACGACCTGTTTGTCGCCGTCCACGAGCAGTTCCTGACCGATACGGCGGAGGTCGCCGATATCGTCCTGCCGGCCACCATGTTCCTCGAACATGACGACATCTATCGCGCCGGTGGGCAGCAGCACATCCTGCTTGGACCGAAGATCACGGAACCACCGCCGACCGTGCGCACCAACCTCTTCGTTATCGAGGAACTAGCAAAGCGTCTCGGCGTCGACCATTATCCGGGTTTCGGTCTCAACGAGCGAGAGCATATCGATCACATTTTGAAGGCAAGCCACTGGCCGGGCGTCGACGTGCTGGAACGGGAAAAATGGATCGACGCGCAGCCGGATTTTGAAACGGCCCATTATATCAGGGGCTTCGGCTATTCGGATGGCAAGTTTCGTTTCAGCCCGGACTGGGCGAACGGCCCGTCGCCGGACAAACCGCCGAAGAATGTCGGGCCGATGGGGCCGCTCTCCGAACTGCCGGTCTTTCCCGATCAGGTCGACGTCATCGAGGTGGCGGACGAAGCGCATCCCTTCAGGCTTGCGACATCGCCGGCGCGCAGCTTCCTGAACTCTTCCTTCACCGAGACGAAGAGTTCGTACGAGCGGGAAGGGCGGCCGGAGGTGATGATCGAACCGTCCGATGCGGCCCGGCTTGACATTGCGGACGGCGATATCGTCCGGCTCGGCAACCAGCGCGGCGAAATCCGCCTGCATGCCAGGATCGTACCGGGCGCGCGGCCGGGTGTGCTGATCGCCGAAGGGCTTTGGCCGAACCGGAAGCATCTCGATGGCGAGGGTATCAACGTGTTGACCGGCGCCGACGCAGTGGCGCCCTATGGTGGAGCGGCCTTCCACGACAACAAGGTCTGGCTTCGCAAGGACGCCGCATGACGGATAATGATGCACGAGTGAAGATCGTCAGCGAAAAGACGCTGTCGGATGGCTGGACACGGCTGTCGAACTACGAACTCGACTATATGGACCGCAACGGCGAGACCCATCGCCTGCACCGGGAAATCTACCACCGCACGCCGGCGGCCTGCATCCTGCTCCATGATCCGAAGCGCGGCATGGTGGTGTTGGTGAAGCAGTTCCGCCTGCCGGCCTATCTCTCCGGCGAACCCGGCTGGATGATCGAAGTGCCGGCCGGCCTTCTCGACGAGGATCATCCCGAGGACGCGATCCGCCGCGAGGCGATGGAGGAGACAGGCTACCGTTTGCGCGACGTGCGCCATCTGTTCAAGGCTTTGACCTCGCCCGGATCGGTGACGGAACTCGTGCACTTCTTCTATGCACCGATCGACCTTGCCGACCGCATCAACGGCGGCGGCGGGCTGGCGGAGGAACATGAGGACATCGAGGTGGTGGAACTGCCACTCGATGAAGCCGTGGCGATGATTGAAAGCGGCGAGATCTGCGACGCCAAGACGATCATGCTGCTGCAATGGGCGGTGATCAATCGGACGGCGATTTCGGGCTGAATCCCAGGAACAACGGCATTGCCGCACCGTTTACGGAAGATCCCATCCAGCGAGGACTTTCCGATGACGATGATCAAGACGCGCGACGACACCGAACTCTACGTCAAGGACTGGGGCAGGGGCCGTCCGGTCATCCTGCTGCACGGTTGGCCGCTGACCTGCGACACATGGGATGATTTCGCCATGGTTGCGGCGGAGTCGGGGTTCCGAGCGATCTCCTACGACCGCCGCGGTTTCGGCCGATCTGACCAGCCCTGGCAGGGCTATGACTACGACACGTTCTCCGATGACCTCGCGGACGTGATCGCCGCGACCGAAGCCGAGGATGCGGCGCTCCTCGGCTTTTCCATGGGCGGCGGCGAGGTCGCCCGCTATATGTCGCGCCACGGCGGCAAGGGTATTTCCAAGGCGGCGCTGATCGCTTCCGTCGTGCCCTACATGCTGCAGACGTCCGACAATCCGGCCGGCGTGCCGCAATCGGTTTTCGATGAGATGGCCAAGGGTATCAGGGAGGACCGGGCGCATTTCTTCGCGGACTTCTTCAAGAGCTTCTTCGGCGTAGGTGTCTTCACCGGTTCGGTGAGCGATGAAGTGCTCGACTGGTCCTTCAACCAGACGATGATGGCGGGGCTCAAACCCACGCTTGCCTGCGCCAAAGCCTTCGCGACGACCGATTTCCGGCCCGACCTGACGAGTTTCAGGGTGCCGACGCTGATCATTCACGGGACGAGCGACCAGACCGTCCCGATCGACATTTCCGCTCGCGCCGCTGCCGCGATGATCCCCGGCTCGAAGCTGATCGAATATGATGGCGCACCGCACGGCCTCTTCGCCTCGAACAAGGAACAACTGGCGAAAGACCTGATGACGTTTTTGAGGAGTTGACGAGGTCGATATCCTCGCCCGTGCGGGCAAAGGCAAGCCACCGGTGAAAGGAGATGAACTGGAGGAGTGATCCGCCGGATCAGATCGAGCGGCTTTTAGACTGCCGGCGAAATGAGCTTCGCCTCGTCTTTCGCTGGCAGGTCGCTGAAAACCGCCTTGTCCCCCTCCATCCTCACCCTGCCTTCCGCCAGCAGCCTCAAAGCCAGAGGATAGAGCTTGTGCTCGACGGTCAGCACCCGGGCGGCGAGCGTTTCCGCCGTATCATCGGCAAGCACCGGAACCGCCGCTTGCGCGAGGATCGGTCCTTCGTCCATGCCTTCGGTCACGAAATGCACCGTGCAGCCGGCGATCTTGACGCCGGCATCGAGGGCGCGCTGGTGCGTATGAAGACCTGGAAAGAGCGGCAGAAGCGCAGGGTGGATGTTGAGGATGCGGCCTTCGTAGCGGCTGATGAATTCGCCGGAAAAGAGCCGCATATAGCCTGCCAGGCAGAGGATGTCGGGCTTTATCTCGTCGAGCGCGACAAGGATCGCTGCCTCGTGCTCGGCCTTGCCTGCGAACTGCTTGCGCTCGAAGACGAAGGTCCGGATGCCGCGTGCTTTTGCCTTGGCGATGCCGCCGGCCGAAGGCTTGTCGGAGATGACCGCGACGATCTCGGCCGGAAAATCCGGCGCCGCGCAGGCGTTTGCGAGAGCCAGCATGTTGGAGCCGCCGCCTGAAACGAAGACGGCAACGCGTTTGCGCGCCGACGGTGCGGAGGTTGCCGTCATAGGCCGAGCGTGCCCTTGTAGATGACGCCGGCGCCGCCTTCGGGGCGCTCGACCATGCGGCCGAGCGGCACGACGATCTCGCCTTCGCCGGTAAGGATGTCGCTGACCGCCTGGGCGTTCTCGGCGGCGGTGACGATGATCATGCCGATGCCGCAGTTGAAGGTCCTGAGCATTTCCTTCGCCTCGACACCGCCGGTCTTGGCAAGCCAGGAGAAGACGGGCGGAACCGGAATGGAATCGAGATCGATTTCGGCGGAAAGGTTCTTCGGCAGCACGCGCGGGATGTTCTCCGGAAAGCCGCCGCCGGTAATGTGGGCGAGAGCCTTCAGCGCACCGGTTTCGCGGATTGCCTTGAGCAGCGGCTTCACGTAGATGCGGGTCGGCACGAGCAGCGCCTCACCCAGAGTCATGCCGTCACGGAAAGGGGCGGGCGCATCCCATGCGAGGCCGGAGATCGCGACGATCTTGCGGACCAGCGAATAGCCGTTGGAATGGACGCCGGAGGAGGTGAGGCCGAGGATGACGTCGCCCGAAGCGATGTCGCCGACCGGCAGCAACTGGCCACGTTCGGCGGCCCCGACCGCGAAACCCGCGAGGTCGTAGTCGCCGTCGGAATACATGCCCGGCATTTCGGCCGTTTCTCCGCCGATCAGCGCACAGCCCGCCTCGCGGCAGCCCGCGGCAATTCCGCCGACGATCGCGGCACCCTGGTCGGGATCGAGCCTGCCGGTCGCGAAATAGTCGAGGAAGAATAGCGGTTCGGCGCCCTGCACGACGAGATCGTTGACGCACATGGCGACGAGGTCGATGCCGACGGTGTCGTGGAAGTTCGCGTCTATGGCGATCTTGAGCTTGGTGCCGACCCCGTCATTCGCCGCAACCAGAACCGGATCGGTGAAGCCCGCCGCCTTCAGGTCGAAGAGCCCGCCGAAGCCGCCGATCTCGCCGTCGGCGCCGGGGCGGCGGGTGGAGCGCACGGCCGGCTTGATCTTCTCGACCATGAGATTGCCTGCATCGATATCGACACCGGCATCGCTGTAGGTGAGACCGTTCTTGCCCGCCTCGCTCATCTTCCATCTCCAGTGGGGATTACCGCATGTCCCCCGAAAAGTGTGAAGCGCTTTCTGGGGGCATGCGCAATATATCTGGCCGCCATTGCACGCCACGCCCCGATATGCAAGCGTTCAGGCTGCTTTTGAAGGCTTTTCACAGCCCAACGACCGGACTCTTGACCTGATACGCCCGCTTCCATATGCCTTGATCGGCCCGGCCAATACCAGGGGAAGCAGAGATGCCATACCATATCAGCGGCGCGAGCCTGAAACGCCACATCCTGTTCTGGATCGGCGTGCTGGTCGTCTTTATCCTGTTTCTGTGGTTCTTCCGCACGATTCTCCTGCCCTTTGTGGCGGGCATGGCGCTTGCCTATTTCCTCGATCCGGTCGCAGACTGGCTGGAGCGGCGGGGTCTCAACCGGCTGATGGCGACGGTCGTCATCCTTGTCTGCTTCGTGCTGGTCTTCGCGCTGTCTCTGATGCTGGTGATCCCGATCATCATCAGCCAGTTCACCGGCTTTGCGGCGGCGCTTCCGGGCTATATCTCGCAATTGCAGCAGATCATCTCCAGCCCTGAGACTTCCTTCCTGCCAAGCTGGGTCGGTGCGCAGATCGAGACGGTCAAGCAGAACTTTTCCGAGGTGCTGAGCCAGGGCGCCGGCTTTCTCGGCTCGCTGCTCACGCAGATCTGGAATTCCGGCAAGGCGATCGTCGACGTCGTATCGCTGCTGATCGTGACGCCGGTGGTCGCTTTCTACATCCTGCTCGATTGGGACCGCATGGTCGCCAGGGTGGATAGCTGGGTTCCGCGCGATCAGGTCGACACCGTCAGGCAGATCGCCCGCGAGATGGATCAGTCGGTCGCCGGTTTTATCCGTGGCCAGGGCTCGCTCTGCCTCATCCTCGGCATCTTCTATGCGGTAGGCCTCTCGCTGGTCGGTCTGAATTTCGGCCTGCTCATCGGCTTCATCGCAGGCATGATCAGCTTCATCCCCTATATCGGCTCGCTGGTCGGCCTCGTGCTTTCGGTCGGGGTTGCGTTCGTGCAGTTCTGGCCGGATTACGCGTGGATTGTTGCGGTCGCCGGCGTCTTCTTCATCGGCCAGTTCCTCGAGGGCAATATCCTGCAGCCGAAGCTGGTCGGCAAAAGCGTCGGACTTCATCCGGTCTGGCTGATGTTCGCGCTCTTTGCCTTTGGTGCGATATTCGGTTTCGTCGGGCTCTTGATTGCCGTGCCGGCCGCAGCCGTGGTTGGCGTCCTTGTCCGCTTCGCGCTGGCGCGGTATCTTGACAGCGATATCTATTACGGACGAACGACCACGCTTCCCTGGGAAGGGGCGCCTCCGCCCCGAGTGCTGGAACACCGTCAGGATGGCAGCGGAACCAGCGCAGCAAATGATGCTCAAGAGAGCAGTTCGAAAGACCAATGAACGAGACCACTGAGCGCGAGCGGCGGAGAAGCGAGCAATTGCCGCTCCAATTCATTCATGATGCGGCGAAGAGCCGGGATGACCTCCTGGTCTCCGAACGCCTGGCTGCGGCCGTCGCGATCGTCGACGAATGGCCGGCCTGGCCGTCGCCGGTCGTCGTGCTGGCGGGGCCGATCGGCTCGGGCAAATCGCATCTCGCGCATATCTGGCGGGAGAAGGCCGGCGCCACGGACATCCATCCGGTGGTCGGTTCGAATGCCGCGGCCCTTGCAGCCGCCGGCCCGGTCCTGTTCGAGGATGCCGATAGACGCGGTTTCGACGATGCGGAGCTCTTCCACGTCATCAACAGCGTGCGCGAGAATGGCCATAGCCTCCTGTTGACCTCGCGCTTGTGGCCAATATCGTGGGGCGTGACGCTGCCGGACCTCAAGTCGCGGCTCAAGGCGGCGACCATAGTCGAGATCGGTGAGCCGGACGAGGAGCTGCTCGCCCAGGTGATCGTGAAACTTTTCGCGGATCGGCAGCTTTATATCGATGACAAACTTGTCGGCTATATCGTCAACAGGATGGAGCGTTCCCTCGGTGCGGCCCAGACGATCGTCGACCGGCTGGACCGGCTGGCGCTCGCCCGCGGCACCAGGATCACCCGTCCGCTGGCGGCCGAAGTGCTGAACGATGTCGGAAATTCTGGCGCCGGCGCCAAGGACGGTGATTGACTGTGACACTTTCCTCGCCGAACTTGGCGTTCGAACCCAAAGGGTTAGCGGAGGATGCGAAATGGATTCGATGACGACGGAAACGCAGCAGGCCGAAATCGCAGCGGTCGATTCCGCCGCTGAACTGTTGACGAGCCCGGACCGGTTCATCAACCGCGAATTCTCCTGGCTGCAATTCAACCGCCGCGTTCTGGAAGAAACGCTGAACACGGCCCATCCGCTTCTGGAACGGGTGCGCTTCCTGTCGATTTCCGCAGCCAACCTCGATGAATTCTTCATGGTCCGCGTCGCCGGTCTGGAAGGCCAGGTGCGCCAGGGCATCATCGTGCGCAGCCCGGACGGCAAGACGCCCGCCGAACAGCTCGACGCCATCCTTCGGGAAATCGACAATCTGCAGATGGAACAGCAGGCTTCGCTCGCCGTGCTGCAGCAGTATCTTGCCAAGGAGGACATTCTGATCGTCCGTCCGGCGGCGCTTTCGGCGGAAGATCGCGCCTGGCTGGCCACGTCCTTCGACGACGAACTCTTCCCCGTCCTGACGCCGCTCTCGATCGATCCCGCCCATCCGTTCCCCTTCATCCCGAACCTCGGCTTCTCCATGGGCCTGCAGCTTCACAGCAAGCACGGCAAGGAGCCGATGACGGGGCTCCTGCGCCTGCCGACCACGCTCGATCGCTTCATCCGCCTGCCGGACGAAGGCGCGGCGATCCGCTACATCACGCTGGAGGACGTCGTCGGCATGTTCACCGACAGGCTCTTCCCCGGTTATGAGGTGAAGGGCGCCGGCACCTTCCGCATCATCCGCGACAGCGATATCGAGGTGGAGGAAGAGGCCGAGGACCTGGTGCGCTTCTTCGAGACGGCGCTGAAGCGCCGCCGCCGCGGCAAGGTCATCCGCATCGAGACCGATTCGGAAATGCCGGCGTCATTGCGTCAGTTCGTGGTGCAGGAACTCGGCGTGCCGGATAATCGCGTTGCGGTTCTGCCCGGCCTTCTGGCGCTCAACACCCTTTCGGAAATCACCAGGGCGCCGCGCGACGACTTGAGGTTCGAGCCCTATAACGCCCGATTTCCCGAGCGGGTTCGCGAACATGCTGGCGACTGCCTTGCGGCCATCCGCGAAAAGGACATGGTGGTTCACCACCCTTATGAATCCTTTGACGTGGTTGTGCAATTCCTTCTGCAGGCGGCGCGCGACCCGGACGTGCTCGCCATCAAGCAGACGCTCTACCGAACCTCCAACGACAGCCCGATCGTCAGGGCGCTGATCGATGCGGCCGAGATGGGCAAGTCGGTGACGGCGCTGGTGGAATTGAAGGCCCGTTTCGACGAGGAGGCAAACATCCGCTGGGCCCGCGACCTCGAACGTGCCGGGGTGCAGGTCGTCTTTGGCTTCATCGAACTGAAGACGCACGCCAAGATGTCGATGGTGGTGCGCCGCGAAGAGGGTAAGCTCCGTACCTACTGCCATATCGGCACGGGCATCTATCATCCGGTCACCGCCAAGATCTACACGGACCTGTCCTTCTTCACCTGCAATCCGAAGATCGCCCACGACATGGCGAACGTCTTCAACTTCATCACCGGCTATGGCGAGCCGGAAGAGAGCATGAAGCTGGCGGTCTCGCCCTATACGCTCAGGTCGCGCATCCTCAGGCATATCGAGGAGGAAATCGTCCACGCGCAGAGCGGCAAGCCCGCAGCGATCTGGATGAAGATGAACTCGCTCGTCGATCCGGACATCATCGATGCGCTCTACCGGGCAAGCCGGGCGGGCGTCGAGATCGACCTCGTGGTGCGCGGCATCTGCTGCCTGCGCCCGCAGGTGCCCGGCCTTTCCGAGAATATCCGCGTCAAATCGATCGTCGGCCGCTTCCTGGAGCATAGCCGCATCTTCTGCTTCGGCAACGGTTACGGCCTGCCATCCGACAAGGCGCTCGTCTATATCGGCTCGGCCGACATGATGCCGCGCAACCTCGACCGCCGCGTCGAGACGCTCGTGCCGCTCCTCAATCCGACCGTGCATGAGCAGGTTCTTTCACAGATCATGCTGGGCAACTTGATTGACAACCAGCAGAGCTACGAGATATTGCCCGACGGCACGTCGCGGCGCATGGAAGTGCGCAAAGGCGAAGAACCTTTTAACGCGCAGCACTATTTCATGACCAATCCAAGCCTCTCGGGGCGCGGTGAGGCTCTGAAGTCGAGTGCTCCCAAACTGATCGCCGGCCTGATGTCCGGACGCAAGAAATAGGCAATATGGTACGATCCGAAGCCCAGGGGCGCCTTCCGGGGATTGCCCCTGTTTCCGTCATCGACATTGGCTCGAACTCCGTTCGTGTCGTCGTTTATGAAGGCCTGTCCCGCGCGCCGACGATTCTCTTCAACGAGAAGGTTCTTTGCGGGCTCGGCAAGGGGCTTGGATCCAGCGGCCGGATGGACGAGGAGGCCGTCCAGCGCGCGCTTTCGGCACTGAGGCGCTTCAAGGCGTTGTCGACGCAGGCGCGCGCCAACGAAATCTATGTGCTGGCGACGGCGGCTGCCCGTGAGGCGTCGAACGGACCGGACTTCATCCGCGAGGCGGAGGATATCCTCGGCCAGGAGATCCAGCTTCTCTCCGGAGAAGAGGAGGCGCGTTATTCGGCGCTCGGTGTCATCAGCGGCTTTCATGATGCGGACGGGATCGCCGGCGATCTTGGCGGCGGTTCGCTGGAACTCATCGACATCAAGGGCAATGATTTCGGCCGCGGCATCACGTTGCCGCTCGGGGGACTGCGATTGTCCGAGTCCTCCGGAAATTCTCTCTCCAAGGCGCGCACCTTCGCCCGTAAGCAGGTCAACACCGCGCGGTTCCTTGAACAGGGCGCTGGCCGCACCTTCTATGCGGTCGGCGGCACCTGGCGAAATATCGCCAAGCTGCACATGGAGATGACGAAATATCCCTTGCACATGATGCAGGGTTACGAACTGCCGCTCGCGGATATCCAGAAATTCCTCGAAGAGGTGATCGCCGCCAAGGACTCCAAGGACCCTGCCTGGCAGGCGGTGTCCAAAAGCCGCCGTTCGCTGCTGCCCTACGGCGCCATCGCCATGCAGGAAGTGCTGAGTGCGATGAAACCCGCCAGGGTGAGCTTCTCCGCGCAGGGCGTGCGCGAAGGCTATCTCTATTCGCGGCTTTCCGACGGAGAGAAGGCAAGTGACCCGCTGCTCGCCGCGGCCGGCGAACTGGCGATCCTGCGCGCCCGCTCGCCCGAACATGCCCGCGAGCTAGCGGAATGGACGGGCCGCATGGTGCCTGCTTTTGGCATCACCGAGACGGAGGAAGAAAGCCGCTATCGTCAGGCCGCCTGCCTGCTCGCTGACATAAGCTGGCGCGCCCATCCGGATTATCGCGGTCTGCAGGCGCTCAATATCATCGCTCATTCCTCTTTCGTCGGCATCACCCATGCAGGCCGTGCCTATCTGGCGCTCGCCAACTACTATCGCTTCGAGGGACTGAACGACGACGGTGCGACGGGCCCCTTGGCGACGATTGCCACACCGCGCATGCTCGATCTTGCCAAACTGCTCGGTGGCCTGCTGCGTGTTGTCTATCTCTTCTCGGCCGCGATGCCGGGCATCGTCCACAACTTGACGTTCCGCCCGTCTTCCGACCCCGATCTCGATCTGGAATTCATCGTGCCGCCGGCCTACCGCAATTTTGCCGGTGAAAGGCTGGATGGTCGCCTGCAGCAACTGGCGAAGCTGACCGGCAAGCGGCTGGCGTTCCGGTTCGAATAGATTCCGGGAAACTTTATCGCTCCCCGATTGCAATTCACGTCGACAATCCCGACATCCACCGTGAGGCAGACCATTTTGGCTGCCCGGCGTGCAGGAAATTGCGGGACAGGGGAGACGAGTGATGAAGAAGCTAGTTGCAGTTGCCCTGCTGACGGTGGCCCTTGCAGGCTGCACCGCCGTTGCATTGGAACCCATTCCGGGCAGCATCACCTATGGCGGACAGCCGCGCAGCAAGCTAACGAAGTCGCCGGTCGGCAGTCCCGTCACCCATCAGTTCTACGGTCAGGACGGTCGCCGGTATTACGAGACCTACATCATTCAGTCGGACCGGAGCCTGAAACTGGTCGACCGCTATGCGATCGACATACCGGTCAATTGATTGAATGCGTCAGCCCCGGCGGATGCCGGAGCTGATGCTGCTGACAAAGGGCGGCAACTCTTCTTCCGTCATGCTCGGGCCTGTCCCGAGCATCTGACCACCTCTATACTCTCGAAATTATCCCAACATAACCAATGATTTGGCAAGGGATGGCAGATCCTCGGGACAAGCCCGAGGATGACGTCTTGCATGCCGGAAGGTTTGCCAACAAACTAGGCCCCGGCGGATGCCGGGCTGAGATGTTCGATCTGGACCTGAACTACTTCGCCGCCAGGAATTCGCCGACTTCGAGCAGGCTGAATTCGTTGTCGTCGGCCTTGTCGACGGCGCGGCCGGCCGAGAAGGGCAGGTTGTTGTCGTTGCCGATGATGATATGCGTCGCATCGACCACGTCGACATTCTCGATCGTCACGAAAGGCATGTCGTAGACACCCTCGACATTACCCGCCTTCTTCTTCTCGTCCGGATCCTCAATCTTCATGAGATCGATGTAGCCGATCTTGCGGACGGCCTTGCCGACATTCCCGTCGGTCATCTCGATCTTGTAGACGCGCTTGTGCTTTGCAGGCGCGTTGAAGCAGGTCGGTTCGGGCTTGGCCGGATCGGCGCAGGCCTTGTCGGCGGTGCCGGCGCCGTTGTCGCGCTCGATGACGAGGGCGGTCGTGGCGTCGATCATGTTGAAGTCGCCGATCGCTTCGCCGCCCTGGGATAGGGGATAGAGCCAGGAGCGGCCGGTCCATGCCTTCGAGGCGACGTCGAATTCGACGATGCGCAGCGCCGTCATTCCGTCCGCCTTCTCGACCGAACCGTCTTCCAGATAGAGCGGGCCTTCCAGCAGGCCGTAGAGCTTCGAGCCGTCCTTCGACATGGCCATGCCCTCGTAGCCGCCCGAGCGCTTCAGGTTGAAGGCGGCCATTTTTGCGGCCGGGTTGGCCGGCGTGGTGAGCGTCGGATTGTCGGGCGACTTGACCGGCTTGCCATCGATCACGGTCGCGATCACGTCGGTCAGGCGGCCTTCGGTGTCGAACTTCAAGAGATAGGGGCCGAATTCCTCGCCGAGCCAGAAGCCGTCGGCGACCGGCTGGATCGATTCGATATCGAAATCGGCGCCGGTCAGATAGCGGGTGTCGGAACCTTCCATGGTGATCGGGAAGGGCGCGATCCTGTTCGGATCGGAGAGGAAAATATTCTTCACGACTTCCGCCTTGTTGGCGGCCCAGTCGAATTTCATCTGGTGCAGGAAGAGCATGGCGTCGGAGGAATTGGCCTTCGAGCCGAAACCGTTGTCCGACAGCGTCCAGAACGTGCCGTCGGCCATCGTCTTGATGCCGGAGAAGCCCTGCAGCGGCTGGCCGTCGAACGGCAGCTTCACATCGGTGACGCGGACGCCGTCCTTGCCCGGCAGCGTGCCGAGGGCCTCGGTGCGCTTGCGGTCGGGCGTGGTGAACTTGCCGGACGTCTTCAGGAAGGCTGGCGCGTCGGCCGGAGCCGGAACGATCGTGTTGGCGGGCAGGATTGCCTGGCCGACGAGTTTGGCCGGGAAGGCTTTTTCTTCGGCAGCAGCAGAACCGCCGATCAGCGCAGCGAGAGCAACGGAGGCGAGAAGGGGTCGGATCATGAGATCACCTGTTGGTTGGCGTGTCAAAGACGCCTACCGCATAGGGAGCGGTCGTGACGGCCGGGTGATGGAACATTGAAGCTTCGATGAAGCTTTGATGACGGGATATCGAGGTCGATTTGAACGTCAGGCGCTTCTCTTGAGCGCCACCCAGCGGCCCGGCGTCATGCCGAAGGTTTTCTTGAAGTGCCGGGTGAAATGGGCCTGGTCGGCAAAGCCTGCGCCGAAAGCGGCATCCGCCAGGCTTCCGCCTTCGAAGAGCAGTTGTTTTGCCCGGTCGAGCCGGCGCATGACCAGATAGCGGTGTGGGCTTGTCCCCAGGAGCTTCCGGAATTGCCTTGAAGTCGTGTAGCGGTCGAGGCCGCTGACGGCTTCCAGTTCCTGGGAAGAGACGGCGCGGTCGCAATTGTCCTGGAGATAGTCGCGGCAGCGGAGCACGGCATCGCGCGAGGTCGATTTGTCCGGTAAAACGCCGCGACTGTCCGCGTGACGCCAGAGGCTTGCCGTAAGCCGGGCGATCAGGTCATCCAGCAGAAGCTCCTGCGGCGTGGCGTCAAGATCGTCGAGCGCCTCGGCGAGGCAGTCGCGGAAGGCATCGTCTGCCATGACGGGCTCGGGCACGAAGGGCAGTCCGGCCACACCACCCGCCGCCTCGATCAGCCGTTCCGGCGGCAGGTAGAGCATGCGGTAACGCAGGCCGTCGTCGGTGCCGGCGGCGCCGTCATGCACCTCGTCCGGATGCAGGACGATGACATTGCCGGGCAGGCTCACGCGGACGGAGCCGCGATAATGGAACGTCTGGACGCCGGAAAGCGTGATTCCGAGCGCATAGGTGTCATGCCGGTGCGGCGAAAAGCCGTTGCCGTGGAACCGCGCCTCGATCCGCTCGATGCCGCATGAGGAGGGAGCTTGGACGATGCCGTCCGGCTTTCCCTCCGCCTTGCACGAACGTTCAAGACCGGCGGTGCTTGCTGCCGCTATCGCGTCGGTCCTTGCATAACCTTCGACGGAGTTCTTCATGTTCGACACCAAGATCGCGCTCGTGCTTCGCGATGACCTCGCCCCCTGGCAGGAGCTCAATGTGACCGCTTTCCTGATGAGCGGCATCGTCGCCCAATCTCCCGCGATCATCGGTGAAGCATATCGGGATGCGGCCGGCCATGTCTACAATCCGATGAGCATCCAGCCGGTCGTGGTCCTGTCTGCCGAGCAGGAGACGTTGCGCATGATCCACCGGCGCTCGCTCGAACGGGAAGTGACAACATCGGCCTATATCGAGGAGATGTTTGCGACAGGCCACGATGCGGCGAACCGCGCGGTGTTCGCCGAGTTTGCGCCGGACGACGCCAGGCTGGTCGGGATTGCGCTGCGGGCCGAGAAGAAGATCGTCGACAAGATCACCAGGGGAGCGAAGATGCACCGGTAACTTTTCCGCTCATGCCTCCAGCGCCAGCGTCGCGAAACTCGCCAGCCAGTGCTCGCCCATATAGTCGCCTTCCACATGGGGAAGTGCGCTTGCAAGATGGTCTTCCGCCGCCTTCTCCATGATCGGCCGCCGCGGATCGCCTTGCGGCAGGGCTTTCGCGAGCGACCGCCAGCACCAGGCGCGGGAAAGATTGAGACCGTCGAGATGGGCGATCTTGCCGTCCGAGCGGTCGGAGACGGAGGCCGGCGAAAACAGCGTCGCGGGCCTCCGCGCCACGATCTCAGGCAGGAAACGGTCGAACCAGGGCAGGAAACCCTCCGCCGGCATCAGCCGCCGCATGCATTCGGCTTCCACGAGCGCTGAAGAGAGAAAATCGTCGCCGGAGGGTTCGCCCCAGGCCGGGCAGGCCTCGTCCTTGCCATACCAACGGAGCGCCGTCTCCGTTAGCAGTCCGAGCAACGCGGTATCGCCGATCGTCTCGGCATAGTCGGCTGCAAGCCGCATGGCAAAGGCGGTGTTGAAATGTGTGCCGACCCGGACCGGATAGGTGGCGACCGGCAGGAAATCGGTGAAGCGACCGGTGAAGACATCCGACAGAGGTTTAAGGTTCTCGAACCAGCACCGCTCATCGAGCAGCGACAGTTCGGCGGAAAGTTTCAGGAGCCAACCCCAGCCATAGGGCCGCTCGAAACCGCGCGACGTGGGCTTTGCCTGATAGGCGCATTCGCCCGCCACCTTGTCCGGCACCAGCATCGCGTCGAACAGCGCCCGGATGTTCCTTGCCGCCGGGATATCCGGGAATGTCCGCAGGATATGCGCCATCATCCAGTAGCCGTGCACGCAGGAATGCCAGTCGAGGCTGCCGTGGAAGATCGGATGAAGCTGGCTTGGTGTTTTCGCATCTTCCGGGCCTGAAAACACGTTGGCCGGCTTGTTTGGATATTCGCGCCCGACGTGCCCGAGCGCGATCGCGGCAAAATGCTGGGCGGTCTCGGCGGTGAGGGACTGGCGCATGTGGATTGGCTCGCTTTGAAGGAGCGGCGATGGGCGGACATCGTCGCGTCGGGGGTAAGATGATGGGCGAGATCACCATACGAAACCGGCCGGATCAAGCCGGAAACGGGTGCGGGCATATGCTCGCCGGCAATCCCGTGTGATCGAGACGGCCGGCCGGCGTCAAGTTTCTCTTAACGAAGGCGGCGGTTTTCATCGGATGTTTTATGCAAAAATTCTTATGCTGCATTGCGATAGCGGCGAGGGCGCGTTACCGTAAATGGGGGCCGCCAAGATTCACGAATTCGCTCTAGCAAAGATTTCGTAAAGGATATCAGATGCTTGACGCTTCCAGATCCAAGCCGAGAGATCTCGAGACCATTGCCCGTTCCGGCGGACCGCTTCGCCGCATCACCGCACGCATACCGACCTATCTGACCGACGTGCGCGAAAATCCCGCATGGTTGCCGATGTTTCTTCTGGCGCGGACGATGCCGTTCCGCCGGGCGCATTGGCTGACGGCGAAGCCGGTCCGAACGGCAACGCCGGGACCTTCGATGTTCGGCGATTTGGATGCGCGGACCATTGCGGCGGAGCTGAAAGGCGCGGGGATATTTGCCGGCCTCACCCTGCCGGACGACATCCACCGGGAGATCGCCCGCTTTGGCCGGGAAACGCCGTGTTTCGGCAATTTCGAGCGCAAGCTCGAATTTCTGGCCGGCGAACATGCGGAAGCCGAGCGGCGTTTCGGTCGCCCGATCCTGAGCGGCCATCACTTCGAACGGGTCCTGCAATGTGAGGCGGCCGTCGCGGTGCAACAGGACCCGCTTCTCATCGACGTGGCGCGGCACTATCTCGGCGGCGAGGCGAAACTGATTACCACCCGGATCTGGTGGAGTTTCCCCACCAAGGCGGCAACCGACGCGGATCTCAGCCGCGCCTCGTTCAAATACCACTTCGACCTGGACGACTGGCGCATGCTGAAATTCTTTTTCTACCTGTCGGACGTCGATGCCGATGCCGGCCCGCATATATATGTCCGGGGCAGCCACAGGCGCCGGCGCATCAAGCATCAGCTGACGCTGCTGGTCGGTCATCCGGCGGAAGAGGTGCTGGAGTTCTACGGCGAGGAAAACGCCGTCACTTTGACTGGCCGCGCAGGAACGGGCTTTGTCGAGGACCCGTTCGGCTTTCATATGGGCACGCTCGCGAAGCAGAGCCCGCGTCTGATGATGGAGGTCGGATTCGGCGTCTCGAAACCGTCGAAACGCCGCTATCACGGCGAACCGGTTATTCGATAGGGAAGACTGTCGGATGGTAGCGCCGGAATGACCTGGCGCGAAATATACGACGCTCCGCTCTTACCCCCCTCTGTCCTGCCGGACATCTCCCCCTCAAGGAGGGAGATCGGCTGGACGCATCGGCTTCCCCAAACAACAACGACGAAGTCCGGCAAGGGGTTAGTTTGGTGGGGAAAGAGCACGCCGCTTGTGATCTCCCCCCTTGAGGGGGAGATGTCCGGCAGGACAGAGGGGGGTGAAACAGGGGAAAAGCGAAAATGCCGTAAGCCCCTAAAGCTCGACCGCCTCGACCTTCTTGTTGACGAAGCGGAGCGCCACGTCGCCGTCGATCAGCTTCAATGCGGTGTCGCCGAAGAGGTCGCGACGCCACCCGGAGAGGGCGGCAACCTCGGCCTTGTCGCCTTCGGCGGCGATCTTCTCCAGGTCGTCCGTATTGGCGATGACCTTGGCGGCAACCCCCTGCCTGTCGGAGATGAGTTTCAGGAGAACCTTGAGCAGTTCGACGGCCGCGGCCGTGCCCTCCGGCACATGCGCATGCTTCGGCGGATGTGGCATCTCGGTTTTCGGCAGCGCCAGCGCGGCATTGACCTGCTCGATGACCGCAGCACCCGAGGCCGAGCGCTCCCAGCCTCTCGGAACCGTGCGCAGCCTGGACATCGCTTCCGCATCCTTCGGTTGCTGCTGCGCGATCTCATAGATCGCATCGTCCTTCAGCACGCGGGAGCGCGGGACGTTGCGGCTGCGCGCCTCGCGCTCGCGCCAGGCGGCGACGAATTTCAGGATGGCAAGCTCAGTCGGTTTCCTGAGCCGCGCCTTGAGCCTCAGCCAGGCATCATCCGGATGCAGGTCGTAGGTCTCGGGCGATTCGAGGATCGCCATTTCCTCGGTGAGCCACAGCGCCCGGCCTTCGCGCTCGAGTTGCTCCCTCAGCGACAGATAGACGTCGCGCAAATGGGTGACGTCAGCCAGCGCATATTCGAGCTGCTTGTCGGAAAGCGGTCGCCGGCTCCAATCGGTGAAGCGCGAGGACTTGTCGATATGCACGCCCTTGATGCGGTTGACGAGCTGGTCATAGGAGACCGAATCCCCGAAGCCGCAGACCATGGCGGCCACCTGCGTATCGAAGATCGGATGCGGCACGAGATTGCCGAGATGGTAGACGATCTCGATATCCTGCCGGGCGGCGTGAAAGACCTTGGTGACCGAAGGGTTCGCCATCAGCTCGAAGAAGGGTTTGAGGTCCAGCCCCTTGGCGAGCGGATCGACCAGCACTTCCAGGCGCGGGCTTGCCATCTGGATGAGGCAGAGCTCCGGCCAGAAGGTCGTCTCCCGGAGGAATTCGGTATCGATGGTGATGAAGTCCGATTTGGCCAGCGCATGGCAGGCTTCCTCGAGGGCGGCGGTCGTTTCGATCATTTTTGCGTTCATTTGAGGGTGATCAACCTTCCTTTCGCGTCCGACGGCATATGTCAATACAGAACGGGATTTAAGTGTTACTCGCGCTCGTCTTTATCGGGAGGACCGGCGAGCCTGTTGAAATAGGCGGAGGTCCGGAGCAGAGCGCGGAAACGCGAGCTGCGCTCCGACGGCGGCACGGGCGGCCGCGCGCCCATGCGCCGGATCGTAAACACAAGGAAGCCCGCAAAGATGAAGGACGTATAGGCGAAGAAGGCCCGCGGCCCGTAATATTCGAGCAGTATGGAGGCGAGCAGCGGCCCGATGGTCGCACCCACCGACCAGTAGAAGAGCAGGCCCGCAGAGACCAGCGCGTGTTCGCCTTCCTTCGCGTAGTCGTTGCCGTGCGCCGAGCAGAGCGAATAGAGCGGCATCGAAAAGGCGCCGAACAGGAAGACGCTGACGATGTTGGCCGTCTCGTTGGTTCCGGCCCCGAAGGAGAGATAGGCGCCGGTAATGATCGAGCCGATCGTCGTCCAGAGGATGACGCGCCGCCGGTCCAGCCTGTCGGAATAGATGCCGAGTGGATATTGCAGCACGACGCCGCCGATGATGCCGGCGCTCATGAAGGTGGCGATCGAGGTGATGCTCATGCCGATCTCCTCGGCATAGATCGGCCCGATATTGCGGAAGGCGGCCATGGAAAGGCCGACCGAAATGACGCCGACCACCGCGAGCGGCGAGATGCGCCAGACGGCCTTGAGATCGAAGGCGATCTTCTCAGGCGGGGCAGGGCTCGATCTGTCAGCGAGCGAGATCGGCACGAGCGACAGCGTCAAAGCGATCGCAATGATGTTGAAGACGAGTGGCCCTTCGATGCCGGCCACCGGGATGATGTATTGTGCGATCGTCACGGAACTCAGGTCGACCAGGCGATAGATCGAGAGCGTCCGGGCGCGGTTGGCATTGGTGACCTTGGCGTTGATCCAGCTTTCGACGGTCGCAAAGAGGCTTGCGACCGCGATGCCGATCAGGAAGCGCATGGCGAACCAGACGGCCGGATCGACGATCATCGACATGCCGAGCGAGGCGGATGCCGTGATTGCAGCCATGGCGGAGAAGGTGCGGATATGGCCGATGGCGCGCAGCAGCCGTGTCACGTAGATGCAGCCGATCGCGAAGCCGACGCTGTAGCCGGCGCCGATCATGCCGATGACCGAGGGGGAAAAACCCTCGGCAGAGCCGCGCAACGCGATATACGTTCCCTGCAGTCCGTTGCCGCCGATCAGGATGCCTGCGGTGACGAGAAGGGGGATCAACGGACGGAGATGGTTCATCGAACTTTGTTGCGTGAGGCAGGGCTTGAATCGCGCCGATCGATGCGCTCAGAGCAACTCATAGACGAAGAACGTTACATCTGTCTTGGAAAATTCACCCGCAGTCGACCCATGCCTATGGTTTCGCGACGGGGCTTCGGTTAATTGCTGACGACCGGAGGCTTAATCGTCATGAGTCCCATTCTCATTGTTATTTTCCTCGCTGCCGCTGCAGCCCGAATCGCAAGCGTCGTCGTGTCGAAGCGGCATGAGCGGCAGCTTCGAAAGCAGGGGGCGGTGGAATATGGCGCATTGAACAGCGCGCTGCTGGCGCTGGCTCACACGGTCTTTTACTTCGCGGGACTGGGTGAGGGGTGGATCAGGCAGGCTCAATTCGACGCCGTGTCGATGACCGGCCTCGCCATCTTCGTCGCCGCGATGCTGATGCTCGTATGGATCGTCGGACTGCTTGGTGATATCTGGACGGTGAAGATCATGATCGCGCCGAACCATCCGATCAGCCGGCATATGCTGTTCCGCGTGATCCGGCATCCGAACTATTTTCTGAACATCCTGCCGGAACTCATTGGTTATGCCCTGATCTTCCACGCCTATCTCACGCTGGCGATCGGGCTTCCGGTCTATCTCGTCATCCTCGCCATCCGCATCGTGCAGGAGGAAAAGGCGATGCGGGACCTGTTCCGGGGCACTGGCGCGGCTTGATGGCAGTCCTATATCCGGCCTCGGGTTCGAAGCGTTTTTGCCCGCAAACCGGTTCTGCCTTGACAAAGCAGGCCCATCATGCGCTTTTCGCGCCGATTTTCCATGAGACCGGCCGGCAGTGCCGCGCACGCCGACAAGCCGTCATACGCATCAGTCCAGGATTCTTGAAATGCATCGTTACCGCAGCCACACCTGTGCCGCCCTTCGGAAGTCCGATGTCGGTTCCACCATCCGCCTGTCCGGCTGGGTGCATCGCGTGCGAGACCATGGCGGCGTTCTCTTCATCGATCTGCGCGACCATTACGGCACGACGCAGATCGTCGCCGACCCGGATTCGCCGGCCTTCCAGATGGCCGAGACCGTGCGTGGCGAATGGGTGATCCGCGTCGACGGCCTTGTCAAGGCCCGCTCCGAGGACACGGTGAACCCGAACATGGCGACCGGCGAGATCGAACTCTACGCGCAGGAAATCGAAGTGCTCTCCGCGGCGAAGGAACTGCCGCTGCCGGTCTTCGGCGAGCCGGATTATCCGGAAGACGTGCGCCTGCGCTACCGCTTCCTCGACCTGCGCCGCGAGACGCTGCATAGGAACATCGTCAAGCGCACGCAGGTCATCTCGGCCATGCGCCGCGAGATGACCAATGTCGGTTTCACCGAATATACGACGCCGATCCTGACCGCCTCCTCGCCGGAAGGCGCGCGCGACTTCCTGGTGCCTTCCCGTATCCACCAGGGCAAGTTCTTCGCGCTGCCGCAGGCGCCGCAGCAGTACAAGCAGCTTCTGATGGTGGCAGGCTTCGACCGCTATTTCCAGATCGCCCCCTGCTTCCGCGACGAGGACCCGCGCGCCGACCGCCTGCCGGGCGAATTCTACCAGCTCGACCTCGAAATGAGCTTCGTGACTCAGGAAGACGTCTGGAACACGATGGGTCCGCTGATGACCTCGATCTTCGAGGAATTCGCCGACGGCAAGCCGGTGACCAAGGAATGGCCGCGCATCCCCTATGACGTCGCGATCCGCAAATACGGTTCCGACAAGCCGGATCTCAGGAACCCGATCGTCATGGAAGCGGTGACCGAGCATTTCGCCGGCTCCGGCTTCAAGGTCTTCGCCAACATGATCGCCTCCAATCCTAATGTCGAAATCTGGGCTATCCCGGCCAGGACCGGTGGTTCGCGCGCCTTCTGCGACCGGATGAACGCCTGGGCGCAGCAGCAGGGTCAGCCGGGCCTCGGCTATATCTTCTGGCGGCAGGAAGGCGCAGTCCTCGAAGGCGCCGGCCCGCTCGCCAAGAATATTGGCGAGGAGCGCACCGAGGCGATCCGCAACCAACTCGGACTGGAAGGGGGCGACGCCTGCTTCTTCGTCGCCGGAGATCCGCAAAAGTTCTACAAGTTCGCGGGCGAGGCGCGCAGCCGCGTCGGCGAGGAACTGAACCTCACTGACAAGGACCGTTTCGAGCTCTGCTGGATCGTCGATTTCCCGTTCTACGAATGGAACGAGGACGAGAAGAAGATCGACTTCGCGCACAACCCGTTCTCCATGCCGCAGGGCGGGCTTGAAGCGCTGGAAAACAAGGAGCCGCTGGCGATCAAGGCCTTCCAGTACGACGCCGTCTGCAACGGCTTCGAGATCGCCTCGGGCTCGATCCGCAACCAGTCGCCGGAAACCATGGTCAAGGCCTTCGAACTGGTCGGCCTGTCGCAGGCGGATGTCGAGGAGCGCTTCGGTGGCCTTTACCGCGCCTTCCAGTACGGCGCCCCGCCGCATGGCGGCGCCGCCTTCGGGATCGACCGCATCGTCATGCTTCTGACGGGCGCGAAGAACCTGCGCGAGATCACGCTCTTCCCGATGAACCAGCAGGCGCAGGACCTCCTGATGGGCGCGCCGTCGGAAGCAACGCCGACCCAGCTCCGCGAGCTCTCGATCCGGGTCATTCCGCCGCAGAAAAAGGACTGAGCGGCGGCTCCAATGGAGGAGCGCCTCTCGGGCATTCTGATTGCGGGAAGTTCAAACGTCGGCAAGACGACGCTCGCCAGGCGTCTGGCGGACGCGCTTGGCTGGCGGATGATCTCTACCGACAGCCTTGGGCGACATCCAGGCCGCCCTTGGCCTCAGGTCCGCAAGCCCGTTGCCGAATATTATTCTCGCCTTTCGCCTGAGACGATCTGCTGGTTTCTGAAGGTACACCACGAGAATATGTGGCCTCGGCTTGAGCAGATCATCAAGGAAGAGAGCGGGGCCGAGAGACGTTTCGTGTTCGAGGGTTCGGCGCTTCGCCCGGAATATATTGCGCCGCTGGTTTCCGAGAAAATTGCGGGGGTGTGTCTTTATGCGGATGCGGATTTCCTGCAGGCAAGGATGCGATCCGAAGCAAAATATGGTGAGGCCGACGACGTCAGCCGTGGTCTCATCGACAAATTCATAGAACGATCCTTGCGCGACAATTCCGAAATGCGCGCGTCGGCAAAGGAACATGGATTGGAGGCAATCGATGCCGCCGATCCCGACGCCGTCGCGGGCCTTTTCGACAGGCTGACGTCTCGCGCGTGAAGGCGGCAGGGAGCCTGCCTAGAGCGAAGCGGCAACAGCCTTCTTGATATCCAGCGTGAACTGGCCCCACATGCCTTCGAGCGTGGTGTTGGTGAGCGCCACCGCGGTGAGCTTCTTCGCCGGATCCATGAACCAGTGGTGGCCGTAAACGCCGCCCCATTGCAGCGTGCCGGGCGAAACAGGCAGAGCCGCTGCCGACGGGTCGAGGATGATTGCCCATCCGAAGCCGAACCCGAAGCCCGGTCGTGTCGGTTCCAGGAGGTTCCCGACCTGGTTCGTCATCATTTCCTTGACCGTCTTCTCCGAAAGCAGCGGCGCGCCGCCCTTGCGGACTGTCTCGAGCACGGCCAGCACGTCGCCTGCGGTTCCCGCCATGCCGCCGCCGCCGGAATGGAAGGAGAGGGGATCGAAGATGCGGTCGGGCGCGAAGGTTACGGAGCCGTCGAGTGCCCAGACCTTTTCCGTTTCGCCCATCCGCTTCGGCTCGGGCGATGCGTCCACGTAAGGGGCGGCCAGCCGGCTGCGGTCGACCACCGTGAAAGCCGTGTCGGAAAGGCCGAGCGGTTGCATGACGAGTTCCGCCACCGCATCGCCCAGACGCTTGCCGGTCTCCTTTTCGATGACGGCGCCGAGCACGTCCATGGAGACGGAATATTGCCAGCCGGCGCCGGGTTCAAAGAGCAGCGGCACGGAGGCGATGCGGCGAAGGTTTTCGTCGAGCGACAGGCCCGGCTGGTCGACGCCGTCCGAAACGCCGGCGCAGGCATAGGGGCCGTTCTCCGCGGCGAAAGCATAGCTGAGACCGGAAGTATGCGTCAGCAGATGCCGGATCAGGATGACCGGTTCGTTTCCGTCTTCGAGACGCGGCCTGAAATCCGGCAGCCATTTCGTGACGGGATCGTCCAGCCCGATCCGCCCCTGCTCGACGAGCCGCATGGCGGCAATCGTCACGATCGGCTTGGTGACGGAGGCAAGACGGAAGATCGTATCCTCTTTCATGGCGAGGTTGGCCTCGCGGTCCGCAAGGCCGGCGGCGCGGCGATAGACGGTCTCGCCGTCCCTGGCGATCAGCACCACCGTGCCGACCAGCCGTTGCGATGCAAGGGCGGTGTCGATCGCGTTATCGACGGCGAGGTAGGTCTTCTGCTTGCTTTCATCGAAGGGAGTCATAAGCCAAATCTCCTGTCTTGACCGGCCCCGATATGCATTCAGAGCGGCACGATCCGGTTGTCGAGGAAGAACCATTGGCCCGGATGGGCGGCGATGATCGGCTCGACCACGGAATTGAGCAATACTATATCTTCGACCAGCCGGCTTCCCGGCGAATCCTCCGGCGGCAAATCGACCGGCGGCAAAGCATGGAAGGTGAAGCGCGTCCCGCCGTCGCGGGTCAGATAGACGGGTTGAATGAGGGCGCCGGTCTTTCGCGCCATCCGTGAGACCAGCGCGTAATTGCTTTGCAGATGCGGCCTGCGTCCGAAGAAGGGGGCGCGCATGATCCCGCCGAACCCCTCGTCGCAATAGATGAGCAGGTTGCCGCCGGACTGGAGAATTCTCAAGGCAGGCCGGACATAGCTCCTGCCGGGCGGCAAGAGGCCAAGCCCGCCGCGCCGCCGGATGCGGTCGGTGATCCACTGGTGCGAGCGGCGCTTCGGTGGATCGTAATTGGTGGTGACAGTAAGCCCCATGTTGATCAGGCATTGCCAGAGAATTTCGAGGTTCCCGGTATGGAAGCCGATGAAGATCACCGGGCGGCCGGAGCACTGGGCAACGAGGTCTTTCGTGCCGACGAAGCGGATGTTGCGGCCGGCAGCCAGCCTTTGCAGGACGGAATATTCCGCCCGCTGCCGCCCCTGCGAATCGGCAAACTCTTCCGCCCACCGGTCGATCTCCGCCTCCGATGCATTCGGCCGGATGACCCTGAGATTGTTCCTCACACGGGAGAGAGCCTTTTTATGCCAGCGCGGCACGGCAAAGCGGCCAAGCGCGCCGCCGATTTCGGAAACCGCCTTTGCCGGCAATAGCTTGAAGGCAAAGAACATCAGGATTTCGCCGGCGTTGCTCAGGGCGTCGGGGCGCCAGAAATCGAGGAAGCGCTGCCGGGGCTCGCCGCCGGCGAAGAAATCGCCAAGCGTCGGCGCATCGGTTTCCCTGTAGAGCCAGGCCTTGCGCTTGGTCGGGCTTGCGGTGGGCGGCATATCTCCAGTCTCGGTCATCGACCCTCACCGCCGATGGAGGGTGACGGGCAGGCCGCCGCGGGGCCTCAGCGTCAGCCGGCTGACGGGCTCGACCCTGTGGTCCTCCGGCACGCGCAGGCGAAACCTTTGGGCGAGCACGGCAAGGCAGAGGATCGCTTCCGTGAGACCGAATTGCAGGCCCGGGCATATGCGCGGGCCGCTTGCGAAGGGAATATAGCTGTAGGGCGTCGGCCGCTTTTCCAGGAAGCGCTCCGGCTTGAAGAGATGCGGATCGGCGAAAAGCGAAGGTGTCCGGTGCAGGACCCACGGCACGATCAGGATGAGGGAAGCAGGCCTGACGTCGAGGTCGCCGATCAGGTCGGCCTGCTTCGCCTGTCGGGCGAGGATCGGGACGGGCGGATAGAGCCGAAGCGTTTCCTCGATCACCGCCGTGCACCATTTCAGGTTGGGTACATCCGCGACGGTCGGCACGTTGCTGCCGCAGATCTCTTCGATCTCCGCATGCACCGCCTCCTCGACCCACGGCGCCCTGGAGAGCAGATACCAGGCCCAGGTGAGCGTCGCGGCGGTGGTCTCGTGGCCTGCCATGAAGATGGTCGCCGCCTCGTTGCGGAGCGCGACCACGTCGAGATTGAGTTCCGGATTGCGCTTCTGCCTGCGGATCAAGAGCTCCACCATCGAATTGTCGTCGCCCTTGCCGGCCAGGTGATCCTCGATCACCCGGTCGATAATGCCATGGATGCGCTTGACGGAACGGCGGAGCGAAGGGGTTCGAAGGAGCGGCAGGCCTTCGTCGAAGCCGAGGAAATAGCCGATATTGATGGAGTCGATCAGCGCCTGATAGCTGGTGAATCCGTCGGTGACCATGCCGGCGCGTTCCTCGCCGAGATCATTGCCGAAGACGCTGCGGGAGATGATTTCCGCCGTCAATCCCGCCATCTCGTAGAGCGCATTGACGGACGCGCCGTCCCCGAGTCCCGTCCAGCGTTCGGCCAGTTCGAGCGACGTGTTCTTCATGATATCGCCGAAGGCGGGCACGCGGTGCTTGTGGACGATGTCCGCGACAAGCGGGCGCCTCTGTTTCCAGGTTTCGCCGTCCGAAATGAACAACCCGTCGCCGAGCAGATATTCCAGCGCCCGGCGCATCTGTGGCGTCTTGCGTTCGAAATTCTCGTGCCGGGTCGCGACCACGTATTTGATCGCCTCGGGGGAGTTCACGGCAACGATCTGCCGCCCGAAGAGCTTGATGTCCCGGACCGTTTCCCGGTGGTCGCTCTGTCGCCAGATCGACAGGAAATCCTGGCGTGCAGTCATCAGCCGCTGCAACTGGTTGCCGGGCCGGCCGCTGTAATAGGAGGGGTGGGCCGGCTCGAAACGCTTGCGGGCGGTCTCCAGCTTCTCGATCGTCTGCGTTTCCGCGGCAAGCCATGCCAGCATGGGAATAGAAACCTTTCATAGATAGCGGCGCTCCCCGAACATCGAGCCTGCCCATTGCGCCGCACCGCGGTTTTCACCTGCGCCTGCCTACGGCGTCAAGGTGTCGTTTGCCGCATTCAGCGCAAGCGGGGAGCGCGGGAACGATCGCTCGTTTGCATTGTTAGGTCGGCTCAAGCACAGGGAGAGAAGAACATGCACAAGACTCTCGCGGCTGTTTCCGCAGCGTTGATCGCTCTTTCGGGCGCAGCCTATGCACAAACGACAATCATCACGAAGGATCCGGCGGTTACCGGCTCGACGACGATGGAACTGCCCGGCGAGGTCCGGACCTATGTGATGGAACAGACCGTTCCGTCGGTCACCTATGACGGCACGCTCGCGGTTGGCACTGCGCTGCCGGACACCGTGGAAATCCATACCATCCAGGATCATCCGGACTACGCCTACACGGTCGTCAACGAACAGCGCGTCGTCGTCAATCCGCAAACGCGTACGGTAATCCAGGTTCTGGAATAACGCACCAGGAGAACCAGGAAGCCCGGCAAGGACAGCCGGGTTTTCGCTGTTGGTGTTGCGGCGCAGCATTTCGCAGGCTATTGTGTCGCATCACAAGGACTCGGGTGAAACTCCCGGGTGGCTCTTCCGGCCGCCGATCCGCCGGACAACGCAAAGCATCAGCCGTTCCGACACCCGGATATCTCTTTCCTGGCGGATGCAGTTCTTTTTGCGAAGTTTCCTGATGAACAAACTTTCTGCGTACCGCCGTGAATGGTTTTCCAACATTCGTGGCGATATTCTTTCGGGCATCGTGGTGGCGCTTGCCCTGATTCCGGAGGCAATCGGATTTTCGGTCATAGCAGGGGTCGATCCCAAGGTCGGTCTCTTCGCCTCTTTCGCCATTGCCTGTGTCTCGGCGTTTACGGGAAGGCGACCGGGGATGATTTCGGCCGCGACGGCTGCGACTGCCGTGCTGATGGTGACGCTGGTCCGCGATCACGGCCTTCAATATCTTTTCGCCGCGACATTGCTGATGGGCGCGCTGCAGATTCTGGCGGGGCTTGCAAAGCTTGGCCGGGTCATGCGCTTTGTCTCGAAGTCGGTCATGACCGGTTTTGTCAATGCGCTCGCGATACTGATCTTTATGGCACAACTTCCCGAACTGATCGGCGTTCCGGTCGAGACCTATGTCATGATCGCGGCGGGGCTTGCCATCATTTATCTTTTCCCGAGGATCACGAAAGCCATCCCTTCGCCTCTGGTCGCGATTGCTGTCCTCACCGGAGCATCGGTCTTCCTCGGCATGGATATCCGCACAGTGGGCGACCTTGGAGAACTGCCATCCGCGCTGCCGGTCTTCGCCCTGCCGAGCGTGCCCCTGACGTGGGAGACGCTTCAGATCATCTTTCCCTATTCGCTTGCTCTTGCTGCGGTCGGTCTATTGGAATCCCTGCTGACGGCAAGGATTGTCGACGACATGACCGACACGACCAGCAACAAGAGCCAGGAATGTATCGGCCAGGGTGTCAGCAATATCGCCTCCGGTCTCATCGGCGGCATGGGCGGCTGCGCGATGATCGGTCAGTCGGTCATCAATGTTTCCTCGGGTGGACGCGGCAGGCTGTCGACCTTCGTGGCCGGGGCTTTCTTGCTCTTCCTCATCGTTGTGCTCGACGATCTCGTCCGCATCATCCCGATGGCCGCTCTGGTTGCCGTGATGATCATGGTTTCGATCGGCACGTTTTCCTGGCGCTCGATCGGTGACCTCAGGCACAATCCGCTGCCGTCGTCGGTCGTCATGCTGGCAACCGTGGTGACGGTTGTCGCGACCCACGATCTGGCCAAGGGGGTTCTGGTCGGCGTGTTGCTGTCCGGCATTTTCTTCGCCGGCAAGGTCGCCCGTCTTTTCCACGTCCGCTCGGAACTCAACGCCGATGGCACGAGCCGGACGTATAGAGTTGACGGTCAGGTATTTTTCGCCTCCACGGAAAGCCTGATCAAGGCTTTCGACTTTGACGAGCCAATAAAAAGAGTGCTGATCGACGTGAGCGAGGCCCATCTATGGGATATTTCCGCAGTCGGCGCGCTTGACGACGTCGTGCTGAAATTCCGCCGGCGTGGAATCGATGTGAGCGTTCACGGTGTGAATGAAGCAAGCGCCAGCATGATCGATCGCTTTGCGCTTCACGACAAGGAGCATGCCTCGTTTGCAACTCCGGCATCTCATTGATGGAGAAAGAGCCCCGGAAAGCTCTGCTCTCCGGGGCGCCAAAAATTGAAGCTTGCCGTTTCAGTCGTTCGCCGTGACCTCGATGCCGAGTACCTTCGGTAGCGTGTCGGGGGCGCCCATGGCAGCGCCCATGACCATCGGGAATGGAACGCCGTTTTCGGGCTCGGCGCTGATAGTGAAGCTGCCGGGATTGTCGAGATAGGTGTTGACCGCCGCGCTCACCATGTTCTGCAGTTCCGGCAGGTTGTACTGCGCGAGCATCATCGGCGCCATGCCCTTCAACATCTGGGCCATCTGCTCGCCGGTGGTGCCTTGGCTCTTGCCCGCATAGTCGAGTGCGCGCTTGGTGATGCCGGCATCCTCGAAGCGGATTTCCGCACTGTTGAAGGTGAGGCGTTGCATCAGGCCGAGCATGGCGAGGCTCGCGGCTTGCTGCGCCTCTTCCTTATTGGGGTTCGCTTCCATCGCCTTGGCGGTCTCGTTTGCCGATTTGATGAAGTCCAGCGTGTAGCCGGAGATGCTGAACGTGAGATTGAGGCGGCCGATATCGGCGAAGTCGAGCGCATATTCGTCGACGTCCAGTGCACCGTCTTCCGGCGCCCAGCTTCCCTGCATCGTCACCTTGCCGTCGAGGGAGGCAATGCCGAGCTGCTGAAGGGCTTCCCTGGCCTTGGCGTCCTCGATGAGGCTCAGGTCGCTCTTGATGCCGTTGGCCTGGAGATCGAAGCCGATGGAGGAATTGTCGTCTGCCACTTCCGTCGTTAGGTTCGTTTCATCGACAGAGAAGGCAGGCTTGCCGTCGATCGTTGCAGCCATCTTGCCGATATGCGCCTCGTCATAGAGAAGGACCGCGTCCAGGCTGTTGGCGGTAGGATCGGATGGGACGACAAGGCCGCTCATCGAGATGTCCGAAGCGGTGAAAGTCGTCTTGTCCTGCGTGATGTCCACATTGTCGAAGGAAGCGGTTTCGATCGTGTAGCCGCCGTTGTTTTCCTCCACGCCTTCGAGGCGGATCGTGCCAAGCGGAAAGCTCGGCTGACCGGAGGTGGCGGTGAACCTGGCATTGGTAAGTGTCACATCCGAACCGTTGACCGCGACCGATTCTGCAGAGAGGCTGCCGCTGCTCTGGACCGAAATCGCATTGCTGATCTTGGCGACGAGGTCGTTGCCGTCCAGCGCGAAGGCCGGCCCGGCCAGTGTGGAAAGCACGACGCCGGCGAGAAGCAGCCGGGCCCTGGTGGAGTATTGCATCGATTTTTCCTCCTGGCGGGCAAAGGTTTGGCCCGCGATCATTTGAGTTGGTGCGGCAGTTATAGGCGAGGATGTTGAAACGTCCATCGGATTGTTCGGTATTTCTCGCGGCGAAATTGCGGCTTTGCCCTGGGAACGAAAGGATGGCGAAATTCATCGCTGTGGCCCGTTCTCCACAGACGCTTCGTACATGATTCTTGCCGGGAATCAGGCTTTCCGGTAGTCAAGGCCCATGGGACAAAATCTGACACCTCCTTCCGGCGGCGACGGCGGAGACAATATTCTTCCGGTGGACCTGAAGGCTGCGCTCGAGGAGCGTTATCTCGCCTATGCGTTGTCGACCATCATGCATCGTGCTCTGCCGGATGTGCGTGACGGGCTGAAGCCGGTCCATCGCCGCATCATCCACGCTATGAGCGAGATGGGCATCCGCCCGAATTCGGCCTTCAAGAAATGCGCCCGCATCGTCGGCGATGTCATTGGTAAGTTCCATCCGCATGGTGATCAATCCGTCTACGACGCGCTTGTTCGCCTTGCCCAGGATTTCTCGCAGCGTTATCCGGTCGTCGACGGGCAGGGGAATTTCGGCAATATCGACGGAGACGGCGCCGCCGCCTACCGTTATACCGAAGCCCGTATGACCGAGGTCGCCGGTCTCCTGCTGGAGGGGATCGAGCAGGATGCGGTCGATTTCCGTCCGACCTACAACGAAGAGGACAGCGAGCCGGTCGTCCTTCCGGGCAGCTTTCCCAATCTTCTTGCCAACGGCACCTCGGGTATCGCCGTCGGCATGGCGACCTCGATCCCGCCGCATAACGTGCATGAGCTGTGCGATGCGGCTCTGCATCTGATCAAGCATCCGGACGCGACCGTCGAGGACCTGATGGCCGACCCGGCCGATCCCGCCAGGGGCGGCATCGAGGGGCCCGACCTGCCGACCGGCGGCATCATCATCGATAGCCGGGCCTCTATGATCGAGGCCTACAAGACCGGCCGCGGCGGCTTTCGCGTGCGCGCCCGCTGGCAGATCGAGGATCTCGGCCGTGGCGGCTATCAGATCGTCGTCACCGAAATCCCCTTTCAGGTGCAGAAATCGCGGTTGATCGAGAAGATCGCCGAGCTGCTGCTCGCCCGCAAGCTGCCGCTGCTGGAGGATGTGCGCGACGAATCGGCGGAAGACGTTCGCATCGTTTTGGTGCCGAAGAGCCGAACGGTGGACGCCACGCTGCTGATGGAATCGATGTTCAAGCTGACGGAGCTGGAAAACCGCTTCCCGCTCAACATGAATGTCCTCTCCATGGGCCGCGTGCCGAAGGTGATGGCGCTCAACGAGATTCTGAGCGAGTGGCTGGGACACCGCAAGGAAGTGCTCATCCGCCGCTCGCGTTTCCGGCTGGCGGCGATCGACCGGCGGCTCGACATTCTCGGCGGCCTTCTCATAGCCTATCTCAATCTCGATGAGGTGATCCGCATCATCCGCGAGGAGGACGAGCCGAAGCCGGTGATGATTGCGCGCTGGTCGCTCACGGATACGCAGGCGGAAGCCATCCTCAACATGCGGCTGCGCAACCTGCGCAAGCTCGAAGAGTTCGAGATCCGCACCGAGTTCGACGAGCTCACCAAGGAAAAGGCGGATATCGAGGCGCTGCTGGCGTCCGACGACAAGCAGTGGCGGGTCGTCGAGCACCAGATCCAGGAGGTCCGCAAGAGTTTCGCCAAGGGCCGCGGCAAGCCCTATGCGCGCCTGACGAGTTTTGCCGACGCGCCGGAGGCGGATATCGAAGCGATCAACCAGGCGATGATCGAGAAGGAACCGATCACCGTCGTCGTCTCGCAGAAGGGCTGGATCCGCGCGCTCAAGGGGCACATGTCCGATACGTCGAACCTCACCTTCAAGGAAGGCGACGGGCCGAAGCTCGCCTTCCCGGCGCAGACGACCGACAAGCTGCTGCTGGTGACGACGGGAGGCAAGGCCTACACACTCGGCGCCGACAGGCTGCCGGGCGGCCGCGGCCACGGCGAACCGGTCCGCATCATGGTCGACATGGAGAACGATCAGGACATCCTGACCGCTTTCGTGCATGACCCGTCGCGCAAGTTGATCCTCGCCTCGACTGCGGGCAACGGCTTCGTGGTGGCGGAAAGCGAAATGATCGCCAACACCCGCAAGGGCAAGCAGATCATGAACGTCGGCATGCCGGACGAGGCGAAGCTCGTCGTGCCGGTTTCGGGCGATCACGTCGCTGTGGTCGGCGAGAACCGCAAGATGCTCGTCTTCCCGCTCGTCCAGCTTCCCGAGATGAGTCGCGGCAAGGGCGTGCGCCTGCAGCGCTACAAGGACGGCGGCATTTCCGACGTCAAGTGTTTCGCGATGGCCGACGGGCTTTCCTGGGAAGACAGCGCCGGCCGTGTCTTCACGCGCAACAAGGACGAGCTTCTGGAATGGATAGGCGACCGCGCCTCCGCCGGACGCGTCGTGCCGAAGGGCTTTCCGAGAAGCGGGAAATTTGCGGGGTGATCAGGTCTTCGCCAAGTGGCTGAGGGCGACGTGATATTTCCTCATCGCCATCTTGGCGGCGAGGAGTTGACGCTGGAAGTCTTCATCCGACACGTTTTTGGGATCGAACAGCTCCATGCCTGTATCGTCCGCATGGATTTCGAGTACATGGCCTTCTTTCCAGCCGAGACGATCGAGGACACGGTTGAGCTGTGATGCTACCATAGATAGATTGAAATGCGAGCGCTATATCAGGCGGAGGTTGCCATCTGCGCCTTCACCCTCTCCACTCTCCGCATCTGCCAGAGCGAATAGCCGATCAGCGCCAGGATGAGGATCGCGCCGCCGAGAAGCGTGCGGGAAGAGGGGACTTCCGAAAAGATCAGCCAGACCCAGATCGGCGCAAGGATCGTTTCGAGCAGATAGAACATGCCGACTTCCGGGCCGGAGAGATATTTCGGGCCGGTTGCCAGGCACCAGAAGGCGAGCGGCATCATGACCGCTCCGTCGAATATCACCCAGAAGGGATCGGGGACCGAAAAGCCGCCCGTGCCGGCAAGGGAAGATATGCCCACGAAGGCAAGTCCGATCAGCCCCGGCATGACAGCCGCGACGAGCGGCACGAAGCCCATGTCGATGCGCGTCGCCCGGCCGATGGTGATCGCCAGTGCCAGCAGCAAGGAGACCAGAATTGCCAGCGCATCGCCGAAGAGATGCCCCCCGGAAAGGCCGCCCGAAACGATCAGTCCAACACCCAGGAGCATGATCAGCATGGTGAGAAGCGTCGCAGGCGAGGGGCGTTCCTTCAGCACCAGCCATCCGAGGAGTGCGGCGAACATCGGCGTGAAGGCGACGATGAAGACGACATTGGCGGTGGCCGTGTTGAAGATGGCGCCGAGGAACGCGATCGTCGAAATGCCGTAGCAGAAGCCGGCGGCGAGGCCCGCCTTGCCGGGGATCAGGATCGGGCGGCTGGAACCGAAGCGGCGGACGAGGAGCCAGAGGAGGATTGCCGCCAAGAAGGTGGTGACGCTGCGCAATAGGATCGTCGACCAGAGTTCGCCATGGCCGAGCCTGACGAGCGGCACGTCGAAGGAGAGCGCGAGCCCGCCGATGGTGGTGAGCACGAGGCCCTTCTTGTGACTGTTCATGGAGAGGGTCAGGTATCAGGCGTCGGTTGAGGGATCGTAGAGCTCCCAGCCGCGCGGGGTGAGATGCTCCTGCGGCAGGAAGCGGGTCTTGTAGCCCATCTTTGAGGACCCCTTGACCCAATAGCCGAGATAGACATGCGGCAGGCCGAGCGCCTTCGTGCGGTTGATGTGGTCGAGGATCATGAAGGTGCCGAGCGACCGCTTTTCGAGTTCGGGGTTGAAGAAGGAATAGACCATGGAAACCCCGTCGCTCATCATGTCGGTGAGTGCCACGGCCATCAATTCCCCCTTCGGCTCATTGCTGATGCCCGAACCCGGCTCGCGACGGCGGTATTCGATGATGCGGGTGTTGACATGCGTATCCTCCACCATGATCGCGTAGTCAAGCGCCGACATGTCGGACATGCCACCGCGCTGGTGCCGGTCATCGAGGTAGCGGCGGAAAAGCGAGAACTGCTCGGTGGAGGGTTGCGCTGGATAGACGGTCGAGACCAGGTCGCTGTTGGTCGCGAGCACGCGCCGCATTGAACGGTTATGCTCGAAATCATTGGCGAGGATGCGGACCGAAACGCAGGCGCGACAGGATTCGCAAGCCGGGCGATAGGCGATGTTTTGCGATCGTCGGAAACCGCCTTGGGTGAGGAGATCATTCATTTCGGCGGCGCGCGGACCGACCAGGTGAGTGAAGACCTTGCGCTCCATCTCGCCCGGAAGGTAGGGACAAACTGCCGGGGCCGTCAGATAAAACTGCGGTGAGGGCGTTGCCTGGGTATTCATTGCGTCGCGGTGGTCCCGTCTTGTCATCGTAATCCATACCATGGCGCATAAAAGTAAAACGTCAACCATGTGCAGCGTGGCGCAGCACCGCTTGCACGACAAACGTTCTGTCGGTGACGGTTACGCGGTCCGGATGATGACGGTGCCGAGCAGCATGTCGTGCACGAGACGCGAGCGTTCGGTAAAGAGGCCGACGAGCAGGATGAGCGGCGTGAGCACCGAATTGATGATCCAGAAGATCACCGTGTGGGCGACCGCCGTCAGGAAGTCCATCCGCCGGCCGTCGAGACGGACCATGGCAACCCCCATGGCGCGCATGCCGGGCGATGCCTGGTTCGGGCCGCCGAGCGTCAGGCCGAAATAGAGAAGCGCGACGATCACGAAGAGCGCGGGATAGAGCATGAAGCCGAGCCCGAGCGTGATGATGCCGAGGAAGAAGACGACGACCGCTGCCGGAATGCAGAGCAGCAGGATGATCAGGTAATCGATGACGAAGGCAAAGACCCGCCGCGACAGAACGCCACTATAGGCCCGCCAGTCGTCGGGGGCGGCATAGGCGGGGTTCGGGTCGAGGGTCATCGGGTTCGTGTCTCCTGTTTCTACCCAAAGGATATGGGTAGAAACCATTTATACAACAAGTCTCAACGGCTTTTTGCCAGTTTCTTCGCCGCATCCACCGCGAAATAGGTGAGGATGCCGTCGCAGCCGGCGCGCTTGAAACAGAGCAGCGTCTCCATCATGATCCGCTCGCCGTCGATCCAGCCGTTCATCGCGGCCGCCTTGATCTGCGTATATTCTCCCGAGACCTGATAGGCGAAGGTTGGCAGCCCGAAGGCTTCCTTGATGCGCCAGCAGATATCGAGATAGGCAAGACCCGGCTTCACCATCAGCATGTCGGCGCCTTCCTCGACGTCGAGTGCTGCGTCGCGCAGGGCCTCGGTGCCGTTCGCCGGCGAGATATAGTAGCTGTTCTTGTCACCCTTCAGGAGGCCGCTCGTGTTGATCGCCTCGCGATAGGGTCCGTAGAAGCCGGACGAGAATTTCGTCGCATAGGACATGATGCCGACATCCTGGTGGCCTGCGGCATCGAGCGCGTGGCGGATCGCGCCGATGCGGCCGTCCATCATCTCCGACGGCGCGATGATGTCGGCACCGGCGTCCGCCTGCATCACGGCCGCCCTGACGATCTGATCCACCGTCTCGTCGTTGACGATCACGCCATCGCGCAGGATTCCGTCATGGCCGTGGCTGGTGAAGGGGTCGAGCGCCACGTCGGTGATGATGCCGATATTCGGTACCGCCTTTTTGATCGCCGCCGTCGCCTGGTTGATCAGATTGTCTGGAACAAGGCTGTTGGAGCCGGTCTCGTCGCGCAGTTCCATTTCGATGTCGGGAAAGGTGGCGATCGCCGGAATGCCGAGATCGGCGGCCTCTTTTACCGCTTCCACTGCCTTGTCGACGCTCATGCGGCTGACACCGGGCATGGCCGCGATCGGATCGACGATGCCGGTGCCGGGCACGATGAAGATCGGCCAGATCAAATCATCGACCGTCAGCCGGCTTTCCTGGACGAGGCGGCGCGTCCAGTCGGCCTTGCGGTTGCGCCGCATGCGGCGATGGCCGGTGATCTCGTCGACCAGATGCGTCTTGTCCATGATAGGGCTCCATTCTTCTGCAATTGCGCCGCTATTATCATGGAGCAGGATCTTTATGAATGGGCGGGATCGCCGCAGCGCTAAATCCAGAGATCGTTTTGGGCGGTGCGTTCGCCGCCTTCGTGACCGGTGTTTAAAACGCCGCGCGGCTCCACCAGCATCATCTTTACTTCCTTTTCGGCAAACGGCTTGTGCTCGACGCCCTTCGGCACGACGAACATTTCGCCGGGGCCGATATGGACGGAGCCGTCGCGGAAATCGATCCGCAAGTCTCCTTCGAGAACGATGAAGGTTTCATCGGTTTCGGGATGATCATGCCAGATGAAGTCGCCCTGGATGCGGACGAGCTTGAACTGGCAGTCGTTCATTTCTGCTACGACGCGCGGCTGCCAGAGATCGGGAATCCGCTGCAGTTTTTCGGCAAGATTGACTGATGCGCGGGAAAAGTCGCTGCTCATGTCTGCTCCTTCGGTTGGCGGAAGATGTAGCCGGGCCGAATTCAAAGCTCTTGAACGATTGTGCAGGCGCTGGTCCGGCACTGGCGGTTGGCGGCCGGGGCGGCTAGTGTAGATCCTATGGAGCCTGATTCACTGAACGTGCCGAGGCGCACGCTGACGGAAATCCTTTACGTGATCTTCCTGCGGATGATCGCGCTCATCTGCTTCTGGTTCGGCCTGCAATATTGGGCGATGCTGGTCGGCTATTCGCTGCATGGCATGGCGCGCTTCGATCTCCTGAGCCTTCCCTGGAAGGTGGCGGCGTCTTCTCTCGCGGTTCTTTTCCCGGTCGCCTCGCTCGGTCTCTGGCTTGCGGTTTCCTGGGGACCGGTGCTTTGGGCGATCGCTGCCGTGACGCAGGTTCTGATGTATATGGTCTGGCCGGATATATTCGGTCATAACCGGCTCGTGCCTCTCATGCATGGCCTCGTGGCGGCGCTTTATATCGTTTTCCGCCTCTCCTTATGGATCGAAGCCCGCCGCAAAGCCGAGCGGGTAAGGATTGATTTACCCTGAAATTAAAGCTTTCGGGGCTGCATTTGACGAAAAATATCCGGCTAAGTTGTTGATTTGTAATAGCCTGAAGTGCTGGCTCTCATAGCCGGCAATCGGCCGCCGGAATTCGACGCGCCGCGTTAAGCCTTTGTTAAGCCTATGTTTTAAGTCGAATTTTATGCGTATTGGATAGTGTCTGTCTCAAGGCGGGAAGAAACAAACACCGCCAAACAAAACAGAGTGAGGCAGTCATGATGAACACGAAACTGAAGCCGCAGGCGGCACCGGCAGTAGCAGAACCGCATGAAGAAACCATTCGCTCCCTTTACATGGAATCGCTGCATCTGGTCGAACGCCTGCACCGCCGTCTTCTCGATGTGATCAAGGATGAATTCGACCGCCAGGGCCGCGACGATGTCAACGCCGTTCAGGCACTCCTGCTGTTCAACATCGGCAATTCGGAACTGACGGCCGGCGAACTGCGCTCCCGCGGTTACTATCTCGGCTCCAACGTGTCCTACAACGTCAAGAAGCTGGTCGACCTCGGTTTCATCAACCATCAGCGTTCACGCATCGACCGCCGCTCGGTCCGCATCAGCCTGACGCCGGAAGGCCAGGCGATCGCCGAAACCGTCGCCAGGCTCTACGAGCGTCACATCGGCTCGATCGAAAAGGTCGGCGGCATCGGCGAAGGCGAGTTCAGCCAGATGAACAAGCTGCTGCAACGCCTCGACCGTTTCTGGAACGACCAGATCCTCTATCGTCTGTAATCGAAAGCTCCAGCAGCCGTCTCATCCACAGGGGCGGCCGCCGGCAAAAGACCTCCTCAGCGATCGGAACCGGATGCGTCCCCTGCGCCTCCGGTTTTCGCGGTTGACGGGCACAGGGGCATGCAAAAAGATCACATGCCCCGCACGGCATTGTGACACGCTGGCACCTGACACCAATTCGCCATATTGCTATGGGACCCGCTGAACCAAAGGGCCGGGCGGGACTTCGTGCTTCACGATATCGCGATGACGACGAGGCCGTGGCTGGCGGCGCATTCTTTTGCGCATTTGTTAACCATATCCCGGTAGGCGTTTAAGACGATACTCGGGACCAGATGGGTAGTATGATGTCGAAAAAGACCGGATCCGAAGTTCTGTCCCGCCGCGCGTTGCTCCGCTCGGCCGTTTCCGCCGGAGCTGCGGCGCTTGCCGCACCTGCTCTTGCGCAGTCGGCCGTCGACGACCTCATCAATGCGCCGCGCCGCGGCACCTGGGACGATCAGTTCGACGCCAAGGCGGCGTCGCGCACGGCCGTCGGCGTCGTCTCCAACAATCCGGTTCTCGGCCCCGGCGGTCCGGCGAACATCCAGCAGGCGATTTTCGATTATCAGCAGATCGTTTCGAACGGCGGCTGGCCTGAAATCAATCCCGGCCAGCAGCGCCTCAAGATCGGCGTCGTCGATCCGTCCGTTCAGGTTCTGCGCCAGCGTCTGATGATTTCCGGCGACCTGCCGCGGGAAGCCGGCATCTCGTCCGCTTTCGATTCCTATGTCGACGGCGCGGTGAAGCGCTTCCAGGCCCGTCACGGCCTGCCGGCCGACGGCGTTCTCGGCGAATTCACCGTCAAGGCGCTCAACGTATCGGCCGACGTCCGCCTGCAGCAGTTGAACACGAATCTCGTCCGTCTCCAGACGTTCTCGGGCGATCTCGGCCCCCGCTACGTGATGGTCAACATTCCGGCCGCCTATATCGAGGCGGTGGAGAACGACCGCGTGGCGCTGCGCACCAATGCCGTCGTCGGCCGCATCGACCGGCCGACGCACGCCATCAACTCGAAGATCTACGAAGTCATCCTCAACCCCTATTGGACGGCTCCGCGCTCGATCGTCGAGAAGGACATCGTGCCGCTGATGCGCAAGGATCCGACCTATCTCACCCGCAACAACATCCGCCTGATCGACGGCAAGGGCAACGAAGTCGCGCCGGAAACGGTCGACTGGTTCGCTCCGAAGGCGCCGAACTTCATGTTCCGTCAGGACCCCGGCAAGATCAACGCCATGGCCTCGACGAAGATCAATTTCCACAACCCGAACAACGAATACATGCACGACACGCCCCAGCAGGGCCTGTTCAACAAGCTGATGCGCTTCGAATCCTCGGGCTGCATGCGCGTGCAGAACGTTCGCGACCTCATCACCTGGCTGCTGCGGGACACGCCCGGCTGGTCGCGCCAGGAGATCGAGCGCGTCATCGCCGGCCGCGTCAACACGCCCATCAAGCTGGCGGAGGAAGTGCCGGTCTATATCGTCTACGTCACGGCCTGGTCGGCGAAGGACCGCGTCGTGCAGTTCCGCGACGACATCTACGAACTCGACGGCAATCAGGAACTGGCGCTGCAGACCACGACCGGTGTCGAGAAGCCGGCCGGTTCCATCGAGGACGACATGCTGCCGCAGTAAGCCGGCGCAGTCGTCAGACTATCGAAGGCCGCATCCGCAAAGGGTGCGGCTTTTTCGTTCAAAGGCTTTTCGCCGCGCCTTCAGGCCCGCAAATGTCGTTCTCCATATTGCCCTGTACCCGGCAGGGCGCTAAGACGCGACATCGCATGCCCCACCCCTTCGAGGAGCCTCGCACATGTCGAACACCAATGCCTTCTTCTCCCGTCCTCTCGCCGAATCCGATCCGGAAATCTTTGGTGCGATCGAGAAGGAGCTGGGTCGCCAGCGCCATGAGATCGAGCTGATCGCTTCGGAAAACATCGTTTCCCGCGCCGTGCTCGAAGCGCAGGGTTCGATCATGACCAACAAGTATGCGGAGGGTTATCCGGGCAAACGCTATTACGGCGGCTGCCAGTTCGTCGACATCGCCGAGGAACTGGCGATCGAGCGCGCCAAGAAGCTTTTCGGCGTCAACTTCGTCAACGTCCAGCCGAATTCCGGCTCGCAGATGAACCAGGCGGTTTTCCTGGCGCTGCTGCAGCCCGGCGACACGTTCATGGGCCTGGACCTCAACTCGGGCGGACACCTAACCCACGGCTCGCCGGTCAATATGTCCGGCAAGTGGTTCAACGTCGTTTCCTACGGTGTGCGCGAAGGCGACAACTTGCTCGACATGGACGACGTGCAGAAGAAGGCCGAGGAGCACAAGCCGAAGCTGATCATCGCCGGCGGCACGGCCTATTCCCGCATATGGGACTGGAAGCGTTTTCGCGAGATCGCCGATTCGGTCGGCGCCTACCTGATGGTGGACATGGCCCATATCGCCGGCCTCGTTGCAGGCGGTCAGCATCCCTCGCCGTTCCCGCACTGCCATGTGGCAACGACGACGACGCACAAATCGCTGCGCGGCCCGCGCGGCGGCGTCGTCATGACGAATGACGAGGAACTGGCGAAGAAGATCAATTCGGCCGTCTTCCCGGGCCTGCAGGGCGGTCCGCTGATGCACATCATCGCCGCCAAGGCGGTCGCTTTCGGCGAGGCGCTGCAGCCGGAATTCAAGGAATATGCCGCGCAGATCGTCAAGAACGCCAAGGCGCTTGCCGAGACGCTGAAGGCCGGCGGCCTCGACATCGTTTCCGGCGGCACCGACAACCACCTAATGCTGGTCGATCTCCGCAAGAAGAACGCCACCGGCAAGCGCGCTGAAGCAGCCCTTGGCCGCGGCTACATCACCACCAACAAGAACGGCATTCCATTCGACCCGGAAAAGCCTTTCGTCACCTCCGGCATCCGCCTCGGCACGCCAGCCGGCACGACGCGGGGCTTCAAGGAAGCGGAGTTCAAGGCGATCGGCAACCTGATCGTCGAGGTTCTCGACGGCCTGAAGATCGCCAATTCCGACGAGGGCAATGCCACCGTGGAAGCCGGTGTTCGGGAAAAGGTGGTGGCGCTCACCGGCCGTTTCCCCATGTACCCTTATATGTAAGCCGAAAACCTAAGACCTAAGGAGAAGCGATGCGCTGCCCCTATTGCGGCTCGGAAGACACGCAGGTCAAGGACTCGCGCCCGGCGGAGGACAATACCTCCATCCGCCGGCGGCGCATCTGCCCGGATTGTGGCGGCCGCTTCACCACGTTCGAGCGGGTGCAACTGCGCGAGCTGATGGTCACCAAGAAGACCGGCCGCAAGGTGCCGTTCGACCGCAACAAGCTGGTGCGCTCCTTCCAGATCGCGCTGCGCAAGCGGCCGGTCGACAACGACCGCATCGAGCGGGCGGTCTCCGGCATTGTCCGGCGACTGGAAAGCTCGGGCGAAAGCGAGATATCGTCGGAGGAAATCGGCCTGCAGGTGCTGGAAGCCTTGAAGAGCCTAGATGACGTGGCCTTCGTGCGCTACGCGTCGGTCTATCGCGATTTCTCCCATGCGGAGGATTTCGAGAAGGTGATCGCCGAGATCAATGCCAAGATCGCTCGCGATCCCGGCGTGGAGCCATAGGAAAGCGTGACGGATGACCGCGGCTGATGACGAAAAGTTCATGACGCGGGCGCTCGAACTGTCGCGTCGGCATGCCGGCCTGACCGGCACCAACCCATCGGTCGGCTGCGTCATTGTCAAGGACGGCGAGATCGTCGGCGAGGCGGTAACGGCGCCGGGCGGCAGGCCGCATGCGGAAGCCCAGGCGCTCGCGATCGCCGGCGACAAGGCGAGGGGGGCGACCGTCTATGTCACGCTCGAACCCTGCTCGCACTACGGCAAGACGCCGCCCTGTGCCAATGCGCTGGTGGAAGCCGGCGTCGCCCGCGTCGTCACCTGCCTGACCGACCCGGACCCACGTGTCTCCGGCCGAGGATTGGCGATCCTCGAGGAGGCGGGCATCATCGTGGAAAACGGCTTGATGGAGAAGGAGGGACGGCGGGCGCTCGCCAGCTACCTCATGCGTCAGACGAAGGGCCGCCCCCATGTGACGCTGAAGCTTGCGGTTTCCGCCGATGGCATGCTTGGCCGTCCGGGCGAAGAGGTGGCGATCACAGGGCTGCTCGCCAAGGACGAGGTTCATCGGCTGAGGGCTCAGGCCGATGCCATCCTCGTCGGCATCGGTACGGTGCTTGCGGATGACCCGGAACTCACGGTCCGAATTCCCGGTATGGAGGACAGGTCGCCCACCCGCATCGTGCTCGACAGGCGGCTCGTCTTGCCGCTGACCTCCAATCTTGTGCGGACGGCGAAGGACGTGCCGGTGATTGCGGTCGCCGGCGAACCGCCGTTGTTCAGCGACGATCCGGATCAGGCCGTCATCGAGCGCCGGGAGGCCCTCAGGGCGGCCGGTGTCGAAACGCTCCAATGCGACCCGCACGATCTGGAACTGCTGTTGGGAGCGCTGTCGACTCGGGGGATCTCCTCGATCCTGGTCGAGGGCGGGGCGGCGGTCGCGAAATCCTTCCTGAATGCCGGCCTCGTGGATCGCATCCTGCTATTCCAGGGCACCGGTACGATTGACGGCAACGGACTTGAATCGCCCGTCGTGCCATCCGATATCCCGGATGGCTTCGAGCTGGTAGGCGAAGCCGCATACGGTCCTGACCGCACGTTCGAATACGAAAGGGTCTCCTGATGTTCACCGGAATTGTCACCGATGTCGGCACGGTCTCCGAACTGACGCCGATGGACGAGGGGCTGAAGCTCAGGATCGCCACCAATTACGATCCGAAGACGATCGATATGGGCGCCTCGATCGCCCATGCCGGCGTCTGCCTCACGGTGACGGCCCTTCCGGACGAAGGTAGTAACGAGCGCTGGTTCGAGGTGGAAGCCTGGGAAGAGGCGCTCAGGCTGACGACGGTCTCCGCATGGACCGAGGGTACACGGATCAATCTTGAAAGGCCGCTGAAGATCGGCGACGAACTCGGCGGCCATATCGTTTCCGGTCATGTGGACGGCAAGGCGGAAATCCTTGCGATCGAGCCGGAAGGCGAGGCGGTGCGCATCCGTCTTCGCGCGCCGGAACATTTGGCTCGCTTCGTCGCGCCGAAGGGTTCGGTCGCGCTCGACGGCACGTCGCTGACGGTCAACGCGGTCGAAGGCACGGATTTCGACGTCCTCCTGATCCGCCATACGCTGGCCGTCACGACATGGGGCGACCGCAAGCCGGGCGATTTCGTCAATTTCGAGGTCGACACCATGGCCCGCTATGCCGCACGGCTGGCGGAGTTTCCGGCAAAGGGCTGAGGTCTACGCCGTCCGTGCGCCTGCTTCACGGGCAAGCACGACGATCGGGCCGTGGTAGTTGCTGCGGGCGAATTCGTGGAAACCGAACTTGGCGGCAAGCCGCAGAGAGGCCTGGTTTTCCGGGCTGATGATGCAGGTCATTCGCCGGCCTGGAAAATGCGCATCGGCCCAGGCAAGGAGCGCGCCCACCGCCTCCGTCGCATATCCCTTGCCGTGGGCGGAGGGGATGAGCGCCCATCCGGTTTCAAGCGTACCTTCGATGGAAGGCTCGAAATCGCGGCGCATGTCCTGGAAGCCTGCCTCGCCGAGAAGCCGTCCCGTCGCTTTTTCCTCGATCGCCAGGAAACCGAAGCCCATCAGGTGCCACATGCCGTTGACCCGCAGCATCCGTCCCCAGCTGTTTTCCCGCGTTGAGGGAACCCCGGTGATGAAGCGAACAACCTCCGGATCGGCCCAGAATGCCGCATAGGCATCGAAATCCTCGATCCGGTGCGGTCTGAGGATGAGCCGCTCGGTCTCGATCGCTGGGATGCCGGCGCCCTTGCGGGACGTAGCCTGTTCGAACGGGTCAAACGTGAAATCGGCGGAATTGGCGACGGGGCCTGTCGGTTCGTTCATGGCGCGCTCCTCTTTTCTGCGAGGAAAAGACCACGCTTTGTGGCGCTCTGCCAGCCCGAACTTTCAATGTCTTCTTTGGCGCATCGTGGGCGCCGTCACCGGCTGATGCGGAACTCCGTCGGAAACTCTGCCAGTGTGGCCGCTTGTGTCTCCACACCGGAAACCGATGCGGCGGGAGGCCCGCGTCGAAAGCGCTCGATCATCATCGAGACCGCGGCATAGGGACCTGCAATCAGGGCGACCACCGCCCCGTCCTCTTCGTTGCGGACCCAGCCCGTCAAACCGAGCCGCACTGCCTCGTCGCGTGTCCAGACGCGGAAGCTGACGCCCTGTACCCTCCCGGTTATCTTGACAAGGACGGCCTTATGATCATCGGACATGGTCGCCTCCTCCTGGAAACGCCATTGAAATGGAAACAAGGGAAGCGGGGTCAAGAGGTATCGGAGCGTGCTCCGCAGCCGTTTCCACCACCCATTTCATTCCGGGAGGGAGGATGATCTCCCTCTGCAGCTCAAATTCCTCAATCACTTGGCCCTTTTCTCATCCTCGCTCTTCCAACCCATGCCTACAATCTCTCCGCTTCCGTCGCCGGAGTGTTTCGCGAGACGTTCGCGGGCAGGCGGGGGCCGGCGCTTCCATCGGAACCGTAACGTGCGGGGACGGTGGAAGAGGTGAAAGCCATGGAGGAGAGCGGGCGACAAACCCGATCGCCTCCTATCAAGCCTCCCCCTGGCCGCCGGGTCAGGTTCGGTTGAGCCGTGCAAGTGGTGAGACTTCCCGAAAGGAAGTCGCGAACAAGACCACGCAGCGAGGCGAGATGATCATCTGTAGGGACCGGAAGCCCCGAAAGAACGCCGAAGGCCACGCACATGCGGAGCCACTACATTATACATTTGAGAGGTTTCGCATGTGCGTGGGCTCTCCCGTAACTGATTGCGAACTACGCCGGCTTCCGCGCGTAGGCAGATCTGCTGTGCCGGCGCTGCAGGGCTGCGGCTCTAAAAACACTTGCCAATCCGCCCGCGCCATGATTTGACCGCCGCAATCGGGAAAGATGCAAATCCCGCCAATTTCCGCAGGAAAAACCCATGTCCGATACCAAGCCCCACATGCTGATCGTCGAGGCGCGCTTTTACGACGACATGTCCGATGCGCTGCTCGACGGTGCGACTCATGCGCTCAAGGAAGCGGGAGCGACCTATGACGTCGTGACGGTTCCGGGTGCCCTGGAGGTTCCGCCGGCGATCGCGATGGCGCTGGATGCAGCCGAGGAAGGGGGCAGGAATTACGACGGTTTCGTTGCGCTCGGCATGGTGATCCGCGGCGAGACCTATCATTTCGACATCGTCTCGAACGAATCCGCGCGCGCGCTGATGGATCTTGCCGTCTCCGAATCACTGGCGATCGGCAACGGCATCCTGACCTGCGAGAACGAGGAACAGGCCTGGGCGCGTGCGCGCCGTTCGGACAAGGACAAGGGCGGCTTTGCTGCCCGGGCAGCGCTTTCCATGATCGCGCTGCGAGAAAAACTTTATGGTGGTTGATTTCATGACAAAGGAAGGCGAACAGCCGGTCAAGCAGGCCAATCAGCGAGGCGCCGCCCGTCTTGCCGCCGTGCAGGCACTTTATCAGATGGATATAGGCGGCACTGGCGTGCTGGAGGTCGTGGCGGAATACGAGGCCCATCGCCTCGGCCAGGAACTGGACGGCGAGACCTACCTGAAGGCGGATGCCTCCTGGTTCCGTTCCATCGTCTCCGGCGTTGTGCGCGACCAGACGAAGATTGACCCGCTGATCCGTGCCTCGCTGCAGGAAGACTGGCCGCTCTCGCGCCTCGATTCGACGCTGCGCGCCATCCTTAGGGCGGGTACGTTCGAGATTCTCGAGCGCAAGGACGTGCCGGTAGCCGTCATCGTCACCGAATATGTCGAAATCGCCCGTGCCTTCTTCGAAGAGGACGAGCCGCGCATCGTCAACGCCGTTCTTGACCGTATCGCCAAGCAGGCGCGCGGCGAAGCGAAGAAATAGCCGGGCAGGGACCTATGGACGCAACGGTGGACGGTCTTCAGAAGCAGTTGCAGACGGCCCGGCGCAGCGTCGCGCTCCTTGCCGCCACCCAGGCGATCCTGGGTTCGGGTCCGCCCATGGTCTTTGCGCTCGGCGGGCTCGCGGGTTATCAGCTTCTCGGTGACGACAAATCGCTTTCGACGGCGCCGCTGACCGGCTTCAACGTCGGCATGGCGGCGGGCGCCGTCGCGATCGCCGTTTCCTCGCGTTTCCTCGGCCGCAAGTCGAGCTTCATGCTGGGCGCGCTTCTGGGTGCATTCGGCGCAGCCGTTGCGGCAATCGCGCTCTTCCAGGCGAATTTCTGGCTCTTCGCGCTGGGCCTCTTGCTGATCGGCCTCTGCAACGGCTTCACCCAGAAAATCCGCTTCGCCGCCGCCGATGCCTCGCCGTCCTTCTACAAGCCGAAGGCGATTTCCTGGATTCTGGCGGCCGGCATCGTCTCTGCGGTGCTCGGCCCGCAACTTGCGATCTGGACCCAGGATCTGTTCGAGCCGGTTCTGTTTGCCGGTGCCTTCATGGCGATCATTCCGCTCTGCCTGCTGGCCATCGCCATGCTTTCGCCGCTGAAACTGCCGGAGGCTGTCGGCACCGCTTCGGCGGGGCCCGTACGACCGCTGCGCGAAATCGTGCTGACGCAGCGCTTCATCACCGGCATGGTCTGCGGCATCGGCTCCTATGCGTTGATGACCTTCATGATGACCGGCGCGCCGCTCGCCATGGTGATCGGCTGCGGTTTCCCGTCGGAAATGGCGACTCTCGGCATCCAGTGGCATGTGCTCGCCATGTTCGCGCCGAGCTTCTTCACCGGCATGCTGATCTCCCGCTTCGGCGTCGAGAAAATCGTCGCCGCAGGCCTTCTCATCCTCATGGGCTGCGCGGTCGTCGCCCATATGGGCATCGAACTCTGGAACTTCTGGGGTGCGCTGGTGCTGCTCGGCATCGGCTGGAACTTCGGCTTCATCGGCTCGACCGCGATCGTCGCCTCCAGCTACCGCCCGCACGAGGCCGACAAGGTGCAGGGTTTCCACGACATCATCCTGTTCACCACGGTGGCCCTCTCGTCGTTCTCCTCCGGCAAGGTCTTCACCGCTTATGGCTGGTCGTTCATGAACCTCATCATCTGGCCGGTGACGATCCTCTGCCTCGTCCTCATCCTGGCGCTGATGGCCAAGTCGCGTTCCACCAAATCTGCTTGAAGTCTTGCCCTTTCGGGCTTGACGCCGGTTCTTCTCCACCGCAATCTCGCCTCCGCGTGAGCGAACCCGAACTCCCGGGGAGGGGAGGCGGTCGCCTGCGCGGAAATGCGCATGGAATATTGCGGTGCTTCTGGCATCTTCGGGAAAGGTGCCGCGCCGCGGGGTGCATGGCCGGAGGGATTTGACCGTCCGGCGCTTAGGGAGAGGGAAAGCGAATGACCGTAATTTGGGGTGTGATCGTCTGCGGCCTGCTGTCGATCATTTATGCCATCTGGGCGACGCGCTCGGTGCTGGCTGCCGATCAGGGCAATCAGCGCATGCAGGAGATCGCCGGCTATATCCGTGAAGGTGCGCAGGCCTATCTGACGCGCCAGTACATGACCATCGCCATGGTCGGCGTCGTGGTGGCCATCCTGGCCTGGCTGCTCCTGTCCGGCTCGGCGGCGATCGGCTTCATCATCGGCGCTGTGCTTTCGGGCGCTGCCGGCTTTATCGGCATGCATGTATCGGTCCGCGCCAACGTGCGCACGGCCCAGGCCTCCTCGCAGAGCCTTGCCGCCGGCCTCGATATCGCTTTCAAGTCGGGCGCGATCACCGGCATGCTGGTGGCGGGCCTCGCTCTCCTCGGCGTTTCGATCTACTACCTAATCCTGACCTCCGTCCTCGGTCACCCGAGCGGCTCTCGTGAAGTGATCGACGCGCTCGTGGCGCTCGGCTTCGGTGCCTCGCTGATCTCGATCTTCGCCCGTCTCGGCGGCGGCATCTTCACCAAGGGCGCGGACGTCGGCGGCGATCTCGTCGGCAAGGTCGAAGCCGGCATTCCGGAAGACGATCCGCGCAATCCGGCAACGATCGCCGACAACGTCGGCGACAATGTCGGCGATTGCGCCGGCATGGCTGCCGACCTCTTCGAGACCTATGCGGTGACCGTCGTCGCCACGATGGTCCTTGCGGCGATCTTCTTTGCCGGTGCGCCGATCCTCGAAACCGTCATGGTCTATCCGCTGGCGATCTGCGGGGCCTGCATCGTCACCTCGATCATCGGCACGTTCTTCGTGAAGCTCGGCTCCAACGGCTCGATCATGGGCGCGCTCTACAAAGGTCTGATCGTCACCGGCCTGTTGTCGATCCTCGGTCTCGGTGCGGCCACATCGCTCACCATTGGCTGGGGAACGATCGGCACGATCGCGGGTATGGAAATCACCGGCACGAATCTGTTCATCTGCGGCCTGCTCGGCCTCGTGGTGACGGCGCTGATCGTGGTGATCACCGAATATTACACCGGCACCAACAAGCGGCCGGTGAACTCGATCGCGCAGGCCTCGGTGACCGGCCACGGCACCAATGTCATTCAGGGCCTGGCCGTATCGCTCGAATCGACCGCCCTCCCGGCGATCGTCATCGTCGGCGGTATTATCGCCACATACCAGTTCGGCGGCCTGTTCGGCACGGCGATCGCGGTGACCACCATGCTCGGCCTTGCCGGCATGATCGTCGCGCTCGACGCCTTCGGCCCGGTGACGGACAATGCCGGCGGCATCGCCGAAATGGCCCACCTGCCGCCGGAAGTGCGCAAGTCGACCGACGCGCTCGACGCGGTCGGCAACACGACCAAGGCCGTCACCAAGGGTTATGCGATCGGTTCGGCGGGCCTGGGCGCGCTGGTTCTCTTCGCCGCCTATTCCAACGACCTGCAGTATTTCGCCGCCAACCCTGCCGAATATCCCTATTTCAGCGGCATCGGTGAAATCTCCTTCAGCCTGTCCAACCCCTATGTTGTCGCTGGCCTGATCTTCGGCGGCCTGATCCCTTACCTCTTCGGTGGCATCGCCATGACCGCCGTCGGCAAGGCGGGTGGTGCGGTGGTCGAGGAAGTCCGCCGCCAGTTTCGTGAGAAGCCCGGTATCATGGAAGGCACGGAAAAGCCGGATTACGGTCGTGCGGTCGACATGCTGACCAAGGCGGCGATCCGCGAGATGATCGTGCCGTCGATGCTTCCGGTTCTGGCGCCGATCGTCGTCTATTTCGGCGTTCTGCTGATCTCCGGCGGCGACAAGGCCTCGGCCTTCGCAGCACTCGGTGCATCGCTGCTGGGCGTCATCGTCAACGGCCTTTTCGTGGCGATCTCCATGACGTCGGGCGGCGGCGCCTGGGACAATGCCAAGAAAAGCTTCGAGGACGGCTTTACCGACAAGGACGGCGTCAAGCACTTCAAGGGCTCGGATGCGCACAAGGCCTCCGTCACCGGCGACACCGTCGGCGATCCCTACAAGGACACGGCCGGCCCGGCTGTCAACCCGGCGATCAAGATCACCAATATCGTGGCGCTGCTGCTGCTTGCGATTCTCGCTGGTTGATATCTTCTGCCTGAAACGGAAAAGGCCCGCGGGGAGCGATCTCCGCGGGCCTTCCCATTCGCAGTCGGCTTTAATCAGTTCCCGAGATTCTGGAAGATGCTGCGGGCTGCGGCCGCACCGCCGCTGGCGGCGCCGGTGCCACCGGACAGGAGCTGCTGCAGGAAGGTGAGGTCGCGGCCGCCGGTCGGCGTCGTGCGCGAGATCGTGTCGAACACCTTGCCATCCTGCAGCGTGTAGTTGGCGCGGCGGGCGATGACGCCGTCCTTGTCGAAATAGATCGCCAGCACCGTCTGCTCGACGAGCCGAGGCTTCATGAAGGCGGCCGCCCGCGTGCGCTTCTGCGAGATGTAATAGAAGACCTCGCTGTCGAAGGTCGCCGTCGTCGACGGGGTGCCCATGGTGAGCAGCACCTGTTCGCGACTCGATCCGACTGGAATGAGGTTCAGCGACTGCTGGTCGATAACATAGCCGTTATACATGGTGTCGCCGATTTGCATGGACGTGCAACCCGAGACGGTGATGGATGCGACGACCATCGCCATCGCGGTCTTATTCAAGAATGTCATCTCGTACCCGAAAACCCGCTTGTTCAACCGCATTCCCCAACTCAACGCGCCCTTGCTGCTCATACCATTGTGGCTATTCGGGGACATAGGATTGATCTTGCTCCCGATATTCGGGCACAAAGATCATCGCCCCGTTCGCTGATCCGGCGGAACGGCATTGCAATTCGTGCCTGCTTCGGTAAACCAGCTTTCGTTTCCATGCAACATGGCCGGGCGTCGCTCTGGGTCATTCGCGGAAGCAAGGAACAGGAATTCGGATGATCTTCGGCCTTTTCAAGAAGAAGAATCGCAATCAGTCGATCGTCGACCGGCAATACGCGGCCTTGACGTCTGCCGCGCGCGTTCCTTTCTTTTATAGCGATCTCGACGTGCCCGACACGGTGATGGGGCGTTTCGAAATGCTCTCGATCGTGATGATCCTGTTCTTTCGCCGCACGGCGAAATCCGACGCCAGCGGCCAGGAACTCGCCCAGGAGATCGTTGATGCCTTCTTCCAGGATATCGACCATTCGATCCGGGAACTCGGCATCGGCGACCAGAGCGTGCCGAAGCGGATGAAGAAACTGGCAGGCATGTTCTACGGGCGCCTGGAGACTTATGCCGCAGCCCTGGAAGAGAGGGATGGCGGGGCACTTGCGGCAGCGGTCCGGCGCAATATCTATCCGGAGAGAGAAGATGCGCCCGCGATGCGTGGGTTGGCGGAGTGGATGATTGCGGCCGAAGTGACACTTGCCGGAGTGTCCGAAGACGAGATTTCCCGCGGGCAGGTCGTTCTGCCGCCGCCGGAGCCTTTGGCGGGAAAGTGAGGTTCCATGAAGAACAAATACGGCGGAGGCGACAAGCCTCCCTTTTCCTATCCCGTGAAAGTCGGGCACATCTCCGCCAATCCCGTGACGGTGCATATCGAGGCGAATGCGCGCGAGCTGGGGGAACTGGCTAGCCTTTGGCAGGTTCTTGCAGTCAATTCGCTGAAGGCAGACCTCCAGGTCGCCCGCTGGAAGAAGGATGGCGTGCGCCTCAAAGGACGGGTCACAGCGGATATCGTCCAGGCCTGCGTAGTGACGCTTGAGCCCGTCAGTTCGAAGATCGACGAGGATTTGGAACAGATCTTCGTGCCGGAAGGCTCGAAACTTGCACGGATCGTCACCAGCGATGCCGCCGAGATGGTGCTTGATCCGGAAGGGCCGGATCTTCCGGAGACCTTTTCCGGTGATACGATCGATGCCGGCGCAGTGGTTGCGGAATTTGCAGCACTTGCCATCGATCCCTATCCGCGCAAGCCCGGTATCGAGTTTGCCGATCACCTGGAAGACGATGCGGATGAGACGCCGGCACGACCCAACCCCTTCGCAGTCCTGAAAGATTGGAAAAAGGACTGAGGGCGGTTGTAAGCGGCAACAAAAACTATATTTTGGCCACGAATTCGCCGGCAGGGCCGCGCATGAGCGGGGTCGCTGGAGACGATAAACTGGCGCATGGCTCCATGATCGGGTGATGCGCTCGGCGAAGATTAAGGATCAGGGACGCGTGATCAGAATTTCTCTCGACGCCATGGGTGGTGATTTTGGTCCCGAGGTCGTCATCCCCGGTGCCGCCAAGGCATTGGAGCGCCATCCGGATGTGACTTTCCTCATCTATGGCCTGAAAGCCCAATGCGAGCCGTGGCTGGCGAAATATCCGAAGCTTCGGGACAGGTCGGTCTTCCATGACTGCGAGTTGGCCGTCAGCATGGAGGAGAAGCCAAGCGCGGCTTTGCGCCGCGGCCGCTATGTCTCGACCATGTGGCGGTCGATCGAAGCCGTCAAGCTCGGCGAGGCGGATGTCGTCGTCTCGGCCGGCAATACCGGCGCGCTGATGGCGATGGCGAAATTCTGTTTGCGCACCATGGCCAATATCGAACGGCCGGCGATCGCAGGCATCTGGCCGACGCTGAAGGGGGAAAGCATCGTGCTCGACATCGGTGCGACGATCGGCGCCGATGCCCAGCAGCTTCTCGATTTCTCGTTGATGGGCGGCGCCATGGCTCGCGCGCTCTTCGAAGTGGAACGGCCGACCGTCGGGCTTCTCAATGTCGGCGTCGAGGAAGTGAAGGGTCAGGAAGAGGTTAGGGAGGCGGGCCGCCTGATCCGTGAAGCCAACCTGCCGACGATCGCCTATCACGGTTTCGTGGAAGGCGACGACATCGGCAAGGGCACCGTCGACGTTGTGGTGACCGAAGGGTTCACCGGCAATATCGCGCTGAAGGCGGCAGAAGGCACCGCGCGGCAGATCGCTACGCTTTTACGCGAGGCGATGTCCCGTACCGTCTTCGCCAGGATCGGTTACCTGTTTGCCAAGGGCGCCTTCGACCGGTTGCGCGAGAAGATGGACCCGCGCAAGGTCAATGGCGGTGTTTTCCTTGGGCTGAACGGTATCGTCATCAAGAGCCATGGCGGTACGGATGCGGAGGGTTTCGCTGCGGCGATCGACGTCGGCTACGACATGGCGCGCAATGATCTCAATGAAAAGATCGCGCAGGATTTGAATTTTTATCATGCCCGTCGCCAGCCGCCGGCTGGTCCCGAAGCGGCATGACGACAGGATGTAGTGTAAATGATCCGTTCAGTGGTTCGCGGTTACGGAGCAGCGCTCCCAAAGCGGGTAATGACCAACAAAGAGTTGGAAGGTGTCGTCGAGACTTCCGATGAATGGATCGTCCAGCGGACCGGCATTCGCCAGCGCTACATCGCGGGCGAGGGGGAGACCACGGCTTCGCTTGGCGCGGAGGCGGCGCGCGCGGCGCTTGACAATGCCGGCCTGACGCCGGACGACATCGATCTTGTGCTGGTCGCGACCTCGACGCCCGATAATACTTTTCCGGCGACGGCCGTCGACATCCAGAGGCGGCTCGGCATGACCCACGGCTATGCCTTCGACATGCAGGCTGTCTGTTCCGGCTTCGTCTATGCGATGGCGACCGCCGATCTGTATATCCGCGGCGGCATGGCGAAGCGCGTGCTCGTCATCGGCGCGGAAACCTTCTCCCGCATCCTTGACTGGAAGGACCGGACCACCTGCGTGCTCTTCGGCGACGGCGCTGGCGCGCTCGTTCTGGAAGCGCAGGAAGGCAAGGGCACGATCTTCGACCGCGGCATACTGACCGCGCATCTGCGCTCCGACGGCACGCACAAGGAGAAGCTCTACGTGGATGGCGGGCCTTCCTCGACCGGCACCGTCGGCCATCTGCGGATGGAGGGCCGCGAGGTCTTCAAACATGCCGTCGGCATGATCACCGACGTGATCGAAGCTGCGTTCGCCGCGACCGGTACGACTGCGGAAGATCTCGACTGGCTGGTTCCGCATCAGGCCAACCGCCGCATCATCGACGGCTCGGCCAAGAAACTCGGCATTCCGCTCGAAAAAGTGGTCGTGACGGTCGACCTGCACGGCAACACGTCTGCTGCCTCGATTCCGTTGGCGCTCTCGGTCGCGGCTTCCGACGGGCGCATCAAGAAAGGCGATCTGGTCATGCTGGAAGCGATGGGGGGAGGCTTCACCTGGGGTGCGCTGCTCGTCCGCTGGTAAGGCGATACCGTGCGGTCAAACCAAATAAGTGATTGAGCACAGGTGCTTGACCCTCGCGCCCAAGCAAAATACTCTCTATCGGCTTCGAAAAGATCAATATCGAGAATTGGGCGGGGATCATGGCCGGCAAGACAGTGACACGAGCGGACCTTGCAGAATCGGTATTCCGCAAGGTCGGGCTTTCGCGGACGGAATCGGCCGAGCTTGTCGAGACGGTCATCGATGAGATTTGCAACGCGATCATCCGGGGCGAGGTCGTCAAGCTTTCCTCCTTCGCAACATTCCAGGTGCGGTCCAAGAACGAGCGGATCGGTCGCAATCCGAAAACCGGCGAGGAAGTGCCGATCTCGCCGCGTAGGGTCATGACTTTCAAGGCTTCCAACGTTCTCAAGCAGCGCATTCTGAAGGCGCATACGGCACGCAAGGCGAAGCAGAAGCCGGCAAGCCCGGTCGCCTGACGCGGCTGCAGTCTTCTCCAATCTTGTGAACATACTTGAATCTCGCGGCTTAAACCGTTGAGATATGTTCGATTCGCCGCATAATCATTGAATGTCTCGGAGGCTGGATGCCTATCGGCGGGGAGAATCGGCAGTTCGCTGTTGGGAGAGTGACACTTGGACAAGAGCCCGGACGCCTTTCGTACGATCAGCGAGGTCGCAGACGATCTCGATCTGCCCCAGCATGTGCTGCGTTTCTGGGAGACGCGCTTTCCGCAGATCAGGCCGATGAAGCGTGGCGGCGGACGGCGCTACTACCGTCCCGAAGACGTGGATCTGTTGAAGGGCATCCGCCATTTGCTCTATGACCATGGTTATACGATCAAGGGCGTTCAGAAGCTCCTGAAGACGAACGGCAACAAGTTCGTTGCGGCGATTGCTTCCGGCGACCTTGCCACCATGGAAGCGCTCATGGCGGCAAACACCGAGAAGCATGTCGAGCCGAAGGTCAGCACGACCGAAGAAGATCAGATCGTCGGGCGTCCCAAGGTCAAGCCAAGCGGCCGGTTTTTCGGCTTCGGCTCTTCCCATGACGACGATGTGCCGGAAGTCTCGGTCGGCAAGTCGAGCGTCGGCAAGGAGGATCGCGCGCTCCTGCAGGAGGCGCTGTTCGATCTTCTGGAATGCAAGCGCCTGCTCGATCAGGTCAGGTAGAGCACTAATCTTTGCGCATATAACGATGAATTTACCATTCACCTCTGGTTCAGGCGAAAAGGAGGAATATTTTCTTCAATAGGAAGGATCAGAGGAGGTGAATTATGAGGAAGAAGCTCGCAATCATCGGCTTGTCCCTGATCACGGCTTTCACAGGTGTCGCGCCGGCCCAGGCCTTTCCGTCGGTGAGCGCGCCGAGGATCGAGGCGCCGCAGGCCGCAGAACAGGTGCAATACTGGCGACATCGCGATCGCCGGGACCGCCGCTACTATCGCGACCGCTATTACCGCGACCGCTACTACCGCCGTCATCATCGTCACGGTCCGGATGCCGGCGCGATCATCGGTGGTCTGGCTTTGGGTGCGATCATCGGCGGTGCGCTGGCACAGCCACGCTATGCGCCGCCGCGCCGGTACTACAGAGGCGCAAGCGCCCATACGCGCTGGTGCTATGCCCGCTACCGGTCGTACAGGGCTTATGACAACACGTTCCAGCCCTATCACGGCCCACGCCGCCGGTGCATCTCGCCGTATTACTGAGGTCGCGGAAAGCTCCGCTCCGTCGCCGAAGGCGGGGCGGGTTCCCGTGTCCGGAGCGGCTTTGCAGGCGTCGTGTGCATTCGGTGGATTTTTCCCTTGCACCGGCAGTCGGTGGAGCCGGCGATCAGCGGTTCTATGTGCGAGGCTGGCGGGGGCGAACCTTGCCGATCAGGCGCATCGGTGAGCGATAGAGGCCAAGCCGCGTCGCCAGGTTTTCGACATGCCAGGCGAGGGTTTGCTTGCACCCGCGAACAAAGGGCAGCCGGGCAAGATCGGGGCCGACGAAGGGAAGAAACGGGTTCAATCGCTGCGAGGTATAGATTTCCACTCTTATGGAAGGGCGGGCGGAATATCCGCGAGCGTGAAATCCGAATGTGTCGCCGATAATCAGCGTATTTGCCGGAACTGCAAATGCGGTCGGCGGCGGCAGATGCAATCGCTTCAGCATGGATCGGGAAATCCTGAACGCTCCGCCGGACTTCGCGCGGGCGGCGCTGATGCTCATGCGTTTCTGCCAGGCAAGCCGGCGCCTGGTAAGTTTATGCGATCCCGCGACATAGGTGAAAGGCCCTTCGTCCTCGGGCACGTCATGGAGGAAATACCAGGCTTTCACCGTCGGATGAAATGTATCCATATGCAAATTGGTCTGCGGATCCTTCTTGTCGAGATGAACGGAAGGCGTGCCGAAAATCGTTTGGACCGAGACGAGGGGTTCGCTATTGAAGCCACCGACATAGCGAACGGCATTCAACCAGCTGCTATCGTCCAAGAGAGCCCTTATCGTCGGGGAATCGCCGAGAATGCCCGGCCACAGCGGCATGCGGCGCGTGACGGCAGCCCCCTCCTTCATTTCAAGCGCCGGCGCTTCCAGCGCATCGATCTCGGCAACGAGTTTCCGGAACGCCGCTTCGGGAAGGAGGTTGCGGCGTTCAATGTAACCGTTTTCCGCAAAAAAGTTGCGTTCTTCTTCCGGAACGAGATGCTGCAATTTCCGGCGCCGTGACGCGGCGATTTTCGCGGCCAGCTTCACACGCCAGATATGCAATCCGCGCCGGTTCAGCCGTTCATTGCCAAGAATGGGATTCTTCCGGAAACTCTTTGCGGTGGAAAAAATCTGCAGCGTGTAGAGGGGTGACAGGACGATCGTCTTCAATAAACGTAAAAGGCCGCTTCTCGCCACTCGTTCTTCCTTCTCATGCCAATGAAACCGGAGAGAGTAGCAGGATAGAAACTCGCACGGCCCTGTCAACGGTCACGGCGAAGCACTTTCCGGACGGGGCTTGTTGAGGCTTCGATACCGGCCCTCGTCGCAAGCCGCTTCCTCCCTCGGGGTGGATGAAGAACATCCGGCTTTCCGCCTCCAAAGTCCCACGTGGGACTTTTGTACCGATTTGTTCTCCGTGACCGAAAATAAGGGCTTGCATCCGCAAGCCCGAAAGACTAGGGAAATCCTGCTCATTGAGCTGGTCGGGGCGTAGCGCAGCCCGGTAGCGCACTTGACTGGGGGTCAAGGGGTCGTGGGTTCAAATCCCGCCGCCCCGACCATTTAACTCTTTGAATTCCCCGTCATAATCGTTGTTCCTGTGTCTGCCCGGCAGAGGGGTGGCGCGGGGACAAGACCGAAAAGCGACCTGTTCAGGACTTCGGGAAACGAGGGTCGAATCTGCTTATCATGCAAGATTGTGGACGCCGGCACTCAGCGGAAGCGCGGTGCCCGGCTGGCGTTCATCAGAAGTTCCTGCTGGGATGCGAAGGGGCCGAGAAGCTTCAGGAGACGGGCTTCCTCCTGCCTGTCCAGGCGGTAGCGCTTGGCGAACTCAGCGACGCTCCAGACTTTCTTCAAACCCTTGTTCTCAACTTCGCCGATGTTGATGTTTGTCGTCATGGCCTTCCCCTCTTTTGCTTATTCAGACCTCAATGTTCATGAATGAATCTTTGTTCCCGGAATTCTGCGCTTTTATTGTTAAAAATGTACATGCTAAGAGCCCTCGGGTCCCTTAGACTTTGATACTGCCCTCACGAAGATCGTCTGGACGCAATCAGGTGCTTTCCCGATAAACGTGGAAACCGAGGCCGACAATGATCAGGATCAAACCGACGATGACGAGATGACAATCGTCGGGACAGGTCATGTGCGGCGCCTTTCACCGTCCGGATCGGTGAAACACGCATGAAGACCAGGGAGGTCTTGAGGCGCAGCCGGCCTTCTCTCCAGATCAGGATGATTTTAGGTCCGATCGGCCTAGAATCTGAATCCTGGTCTACATCAAAAGGTTAGCGGGATATTACCCGAAAACCGCTCACACTTTTCGGCATCCCGCTCTAGCCGTCGTTGGCGGCATTGAGGTTCTGCGGTCGGATGCCTTCGTCATGGAACTGCTGGCGCAGCCGGACACCTGGTCCCGCGCCGGGATCGTCGCCCTCGCCGGCGCCGAGGAAAAGGATGCCTCTCGATTCGAAGATGGTGCGCAGCCGTTCGGTTACCCCCGCATCGGCGAAGACCTGGGCGGCTTCGGCTTCCTCGATGGCGGATTTGGAAAGACCGGAAGCGGCGGAAAGGTCCTCCACCGTCATTCCCGTCATGGCACGCGCGGCGCGCAATTGAGAGGCGATCAGCATGGGAACAGATTTGGCGCGAAGAGGCCGGAAGTCAAGTCCGGGCTGTGGCAGGCGAGGCAGGCCGACGGGAAAGAGTGTGGCGATGTTCGAGTGCGGCGCAGCCCCAGACGATGCCGAGCAGCAGGTAGAAATGCCGCCAGTGGTCGGTGTCGATGACGTTGCCGATGATCGCATGGCCGAGGATCATCACCCAGGCGATCATCAGGTAGGGCTGCCAGGGGCGTTCGCGCAGCATGTAGCGGAAGCCGAACCACAGCGTCGACCAGATCGTGACCTGATAGGTGATAGCGCCGAGCCAGCCGTAGGTCGTCAGCGTCTTCAGCCAGATATTGTGCTCGTCTTCGCCGAATATCTTGCCGAACGCCATCGGTCCCAGCCCGAGCGGCCGTTCCATCGCCATCAGGAAGCCGATCTTGTGGCGTTCGAAGCGGCCGAGACGTGCGCCGTCGTATTCCTGCACCAATCTCGCGCGGTTCGTGAAGAGATCGGAGACCTGCGGAAATTGCAGCGCGATCGCAAGCGCCAGTACGAGGAAGACCGCAGCCCCCACCGAGATCGCCAGGATCTTGAAGCGGAAGGCGGTCGTCCGCTCTTTCAGCAGCATGACGACGACGAGCGCGACGCCCGCAAAGACGAGCAGGCCCCAGGCGGCGCGCGAGAAGGACAGAAAGATGCCGAGCGCCAGGATCAATATGCCGAGGATCAGCAGCGGCGCCTTCAAAAGCGGTCCCGTCAGCAGGCGGTAGAGCAGGTAGAGGAGGGGGGCGACCAGATAGGGGCCGAAGACGTTCGGGTCCTGGAACGCGCCCATGGCGCGGTTGTAGCGGGTGAAGACATGCGCGCCCGGAAAGGCGTTGAAGTAACCGGCAATACCGAGCATCGCCGTGATGATCGCCGCCGCCACCCATGCCTTGAAGATCAGGTCGAGCCGCCGGTGATCGCTTTCGATCATCGCGGCATAGAAGACCGAACTCAACGCCAGGAAAGTCGAGACGGCGAAATACATCGGCGCCCCGCTCATGTCCTTCATGACGAACATGGTGGTGAGGCCGCTCAGGTTGAAGATGAGCAGCATGACCAGAAGTGGCGCGACCGTACGGGATATCGCAAGGCCCAGCAGGAACCAGATGGCGATCTGGATCACCATGATCAGTTCGTAAGGCGCGGGTTCCGAGATCACGAAGCCGGACAGGAAGACGCCGAAGGCGAGCATGCCGGAACCGGCGAGCCTCAGGGCCGCAAGCCGGCTGTCAAAATGCGCACGATGATCTTGGGCGATCGCGCTCAATAGGCATTGTCCGTGTTGAGCAGCCGGACCGGCGTGAGGAACAGGATCTTCAGGTCGAAGAGCAGCGACCAGTTCTCGATATAGTCGAGATCGTAAGCCGTGCGGGCGCGGATCTTTTCGTCGCTGTCGAGTTCGCCGCGAAGCCCGTTGATCTGCGCCCAGCCGGTGACGCCGGGCTTGACGCGGTGGCGGGCGAAATAGCTCTCGACCACGTCGACATATTTGCGCGTTCCCGTTTGCGCACTCACCGCATGCGGGCGCGGGCCGACGAGGGAAAGCTCGCCGCGGAGCACGTTGAAGAGCTGCGGCAGCTCATCGATCGAGGATTTGCGCAGGAAGCGGCCGACCGGTGTCACGCGCGGATCGCCCTTGGTGACGGCCCTGATCGCGGTCTGGTCGCTCATGTCGGTGTACATGGAGCGGAATTTCAGCACCTCGATCACCTCGTTGTTGAAGCCGTGGCGCTTCTGGCGAAAGAGGATCGGCCCCTTGGACGTGGTCTTCACGGCGATCGCCGCGGCAAGCATGATCGGCCAGAAGAGCACGATCGCGATCAGCGAAAAGGCGATGTCGAAGACACGCTTGGCAACCGAATCCCAATCGCGGATCGGCTTGTCGAAAAGGTCGAACATCGGCACGGCGCCGACATGCGAATAGGAGCGCGGACGGAAACGCAGGCGGTTGGCGTGCGCGGCGAGGCGGATGTCGACCGGCAGCACCCAGAGTTTGCGCAGAAGCTGCAGGATGCGCTGCTCGGCGGTGGCGGGAAGCGCGATGATCAGCATGTCGATGCGGGCAAGCCGTGCGAATTCGACGAGTTCCGCAAAGGTGCCGAGCTTCGGATAACCGGCGACCACGGTCGGGGAACGTTCGCTGTTGCGGTCATCGAAGATGCCACAGATGCGGATGTCGTTGTCGGGCTGCTGCTCGAGCTGGCGCACGAGCTGCTTGGCAGGCTCGCCGCCGCCGACGATGACGGCACGGCGCTCCATGACCCCGTTTCGGGCCCAGTTGCGGATGGCGAAGGCGGTGAGCTGGCGTTCGAGGAACAGGAAGCCGGCGCCGGCGACGAACCAGACGAGAAGGGCGGCGATGGAGTAGGGGCGAGGCTCTGCGAAATAGAGGGCTGCGGCGGTCGCCAGAAAGCCGAGCGTCCAGCCGATGAAGACGCGGCTGGCAGTACGGCTGGCACCGCGCAGAGACGGAATCTGATAGGTATCGGCAACCTGCAACAGCAGGACCGTGAGTGTCGCCCCCGATGTGATGAGGGCGAAGCGGGCAAGAAAATCGCCGGTATCGATCGGCGCCATCAACGCACCGACGAGCAGGCCGATCGCCAGCAGCACCGCGAGTTCGAACAGGCGGAACTGGCCGATCAGCATGGTCGGCGAGGTGCTGTCGTTGCGAAACTGCTCGGCGATCTGCCGGGCAAACGGATTGAGCGCAGTGACATCCGCCGGATCAGGGCTTTCGCCGGTGTTGCGTATCTCCGAAGCCTTCCGGCGAAGACTTTCCATATCGAACTGTTCGGACTTGCTTGGCTGGTTCATGGCCGATCCCTTCGACCTCCGACCCCTGCGGGTTGGAAGGCATGCGAACCGCTTAGCAAAAAGAGGTGAAGGAAGCCTTTAACGATGTCCTGCAACAGGGTTGGGATCTAACAGATTTTGATACAGTTCCAGCATCTCCCGGGCCATGACCGAGGCGGAGAACACCGCCTTGAAGGCTTCCGGTTTCGGCATGACGCGATCCTTCCAGCCGGGCGTGGTGACCGCTTGTGTCATGACGCGGGCGAGATCCTCCGCATTGCCGGGCACTGCAAGGGCTTCACTCGTCTCGCCGAGCACTTCCGGAATGCCGCCGACCCGCGAGGCGATCACCGCCTTGCCGGCCGCAAGCGCCTCCAGCACGATATAGGGCATGGCTTCCGCGCGGGAGGGAACAACGACGATCTTCGCCTGAGCAAAAGCCTCCCGCGCCGGCATGGCCGGTTTCATCTCGATGCGGCGGCCAAGCCCGCGCTCCGCCATCATCGCCTCGTAACGGTCCCGGTCCGGCCCATCGCCGACCATCAGGGCCAGGAGTGGGTACCCGACGGCTCGCTCGGTCCGGGCGAAGGCGTCGATGAAGACATCCGGGCCTTTGAGGTCGCGCAGCATGCCGATATAGAGGAAATGCGGAGCCGACGGGTCGGCGGCGATCGTCTCGAACTCGGCATCCTTGATGCCGTTGTAGATGACTTTGGTGAGCGTGCGCGGCTTTCCGACCTTGGCTTCGTAGGTGCGCCGCTCGTAATCGCAGACAAAGACGAGGGCATCGCCGAAATGCTCCTGGAAACGTTCGAGGCCGAGCACGATTCGACCGGACAGGCTCGACCGATCGAAATGCAGGCTGCCTCCGTGAGGCGAATAAAGGCGGGCTACGCGATACTTGTTGACCCGCAGCGTTGAGCCGATCAGCCGGGCCAATGCGCCGCCCTTGGCGCCATGCCCATGCAGGATATCCGGCTTCAAACTTTTGATATGTTTATAACTTCTGTAGATGGCCATGAGGTCGGATGGAACGATCGCACGGCGCAGCGGAATACGGGTGAGGCCGAGCGAAAGCTGCGGCTCGATGCTTTGGAAAAGCCGGTCCTCATGCGCTCCGCCGGTCGAGCTGTCGCACAGAATGCCGACCTCGTGGCCTGCGGCCCGATGCTCCTCGACCAGATCGCGCACATGGCGGAAGATTCCGCCGACGGGCGATCGGAAGCAGTGGAGTATCCTCAAGGGCGCGCGCTCGGCCATATCTATGGTCCGGTCAGAAGAGCCGCTCACGGACATAGATCGTATCGCCTGCCAGCACCGGCGCGGTGACCGTCGTGCGGCCCGTGATCACCCGGTCGTTGATCTTGCGGGTGACGTCGACATCGCGCTGGTTGCCGCGGGAGGTGAAGCCGCCGGCAATCGCGATGGCGTTCTGGGCGGTCATGCCGGGAACGTAGGAATATTGTCCAGGCCGCCCCACTTCACCCATCACGAAGACGGGCCGATAGCGGTCGACTTCGATCGTCACGTCCGGATCGCGCAGGTAGCCCTGCCGGAGGCGGGCAGCGATCGCGCCTTCCAGTGCCGGCATCGTCTGGCCGCGTGCCGCCACCTGACCGATCAGCGGGAAGGCGATATAACCGGCCTGGTCGACCGTATAGGTGTTGCTGAGGCTTGGCTGTTCGAAAACGCTGATGCGCAGCCGGTCGCCGCTGTCGAGCCGGTAAGGCTGGACCGTCGCTTCCTGAAAGCTTCTGGGCGCCGGCGCATTGCTCGTGCAGCCGGCAATCGCCGTCACGGCCACGGCAAGTGCGAGCGCCAGCACATGTTGGGGGCGAGCGAAGGACATTTCCGCTTCCGAGCTCCGGCTGTTCATACCATTGCGCCCGTTATCGATCCGTTAGGGTTAATGCCCGGTAAAGAGGCTGCAAGTTTGCGCTTTATGGTGGAGCCGGTGCTACCCTGAAAGAGCATTAACCCTCGCGTTACCATGATCCTTTACCATCCGCCGAAATCGATGAGTTGGAGCGTATGATGTCAGGCGTAAACGGCAGCAGTCAGGACGTGGATATCGATCTCGGGCGGATCATCTCGGCGGTCTGGGAGCGCAAGGCCAGGATCATCGGCGCTACAATCGTCGCTGCCGCCGTGGCCCTCGTCGGAACCAGCCTGATGAAACCGAGTTACCGGGGCGAGACGCGGCTGCTGATCGAGTCCCGGTCGCCCAACCTGACCGGAGGAGAGGGCACCCCGCAGGCGAACGATCCGATCCTCGACTCGCTCAACATCACCAGCCAGGCGCAACTCCTGCAATCCACCGACCTCATCAATCGGGTCGTTCGCGATCTCAAGCTTGCCGAGCTCGAGGAATTCGATCCGGCTGCGCAATCTCTGTTCCCCGATCCCCTGGTGCTGATCGGACTCAAGCAGGATCCGATGACGCTTGATCCGGAGGATCGGGTAATCCAGGAATTCCGTGAGAAGCTGCAGGTCTATCCGGTCGAAAACTCCCGCGTCATCGCGATCGAATTTTCCTCGCACGATCCGAAGCTCGCGGCCGACATCCCGAACAAGATGGCGGAGGTCTATCTCCAGATCCAGAGCAGCGCCAAGCTCGATACCCATTCGGAGACTGCCAAATGGCTCGAGCCGGAAATCGCCAGCCTGACGCAGAAGGTCAAGGAAGCCGAAGGGAAGGTGGCCGACTACCGCTCCTCCAACGGCCTCTTCCAGACCACGGAGACCAACAGTTTCTCGACCCAGCAGCTCAACGATATCTCCACCGAGCTTGCCCGGGTGCGGGCGGAACGGGCGAATGCCGAGGCGCGCGCCGAAAACGTCCGCGCCTCGCTCAAAGCCGGCCGGGCGTCCGATACGTTGACCGATGTGGTCGGCTCGCAGGTCATCCAGCGCCTGAAGGAAGCGGAAGCCAATCTGCAGGCTCAGGTCTCTGACCTGTCCACGTCGCTGCTCGAAGGCCATCCGCGGCTGAGAGGCTTGCGGGCCCAGCTCGCCGGCATCCGCCAGCAGATCGACGCCGAGACCAAGAAAATTCTTGCAAGCCTCGATAACGAAGCGGAAGTGTCGCGGCTGCGCGAACGCCAGCTCATGGCACAGCTCAACGGGTTGAAGGCTGATTCCGCCAAGGCCGGCGAGGAGGAAGTGGGGCTTCGCGCGCTCGAACGTGAAGCGGCTGCCCAGCGTCAGTTGCTCGAAACCTATCTTGCCCGCTATCGCGAGGCGACCTCCCGTCTCGACGGCAATGCCGCTCCGGCAGACGCCCGTATCGTGTCGCGCGCCGTCGAACCGTCCGAGCCCTATTTCCCGAAGGTCATCCCGATTGTGATCGTCGTATCGCTTGCGACCTTCATCTTCGGTTGCCTGATTGTCATGGTCATCGAGCTCTTCAGCGGCCGCGCACTCCGTCCGTCGGGGGTGCGCGAGGTCGAGGAGGGGGAGGTTGTCGCGCCGGTCGACGCGCCGCTGCCTGCCGAACCCGTGGCGGCCGCTCCTCTGCCGTTCCACCAGATGCAGGCGGAAGCCGCACGGTTCGATCGGCCCGCGCCAGCGCGGGAGGACGTCAGGACAACCGCCGAGAAGGTCCGCGCCAAGGTGGTCGGGGAGGCCCTTGCACGCGAGGTCGAGGAACGGAGCGACGCAATCGAAGCCGAGGAACGAAGCTTCACGATCGGTTCGGTCGCTCACTACCTCCTGCGCCACGACATTCCGGTTGCGATCGCCATATCACCGGCCGGTGACGAGGGCTCGGCCGCAACCGTCATGCTGGCTCGCGAGGTGTCCGAGCGAGGCTCCACCGTGGTCCTGATCGACATGACGGGCTCCACCTGCCCGACCGGCCTGATGGCGGACAATCCCAGGCTGCCCGGCATCACCGATCTGCTCTGCGGCGAAACCGTCTTTGGCGACGCCATCCATCGGGACCGGCTCTCCGACGCCCATATCATCCCGCACGGCATTTCCGATCCGGACCGCGCCATGCGCGGCGCGGATCGCCTGACGATGATCATCGATGCGCTGGCGGATGCCTATGACCTCGTGCTCATCGAATGCGGCCCGGCGGAGATATCCGGTATTTCGCGCCTGACCCGCGACGAGACGCCGGAGATCATCCTCTCCGTCCCCGGTTTCAAGGACGAGGACGTGGCAAAGCTGGTCGTGGATTTCGAAGGAGCGGGTTACCGCAATCTGCTGATCATGACAGAAGCCGGCGACCGGCATTCGCCGCGCCGCGGCCGCCGCGCCGCCTGATTGAATTATGCCGTGCTGGAGATCGGGGACTCCGGAGCCTTCTGGCAACGGTTGGATCGCCAACGCTGCACGATCGCATAAAGATGCGGATTGCGCTTGATCATCGCCTTGGCCCTGGTCACGACAACCCGCAGGGGACGCATGAATGTCCCCTTCCATGTCAGCGGCAACAGGATATCGTGCTGCACCGTTTCCTGTGTGCACCAGTTGCGCTTGTAGGGCTGGTCGCCGACGCCGAAGTCGAAGATCGAAGCACCCTCCCGGCAGGACAGTTCGATCATCAGCCAGAACAGAAGCTCGCCGGGGCTGGCTTCCGGGCATATGCTTTCGTCGATCGAGCCGAACTGGCAGATGACATGATCGCCCTTGCGCGACAGGCCGGCAATCGCGCAAATATGGCCTTCGTGCTCGCCACGCAGACGGATGGCGTGCAGGGCAAGCGGTGTGTCGAAGCCATCAACCGGCACATCGAGCAGCCGGTGGAAGAAGTCGCGGATCACAGGTGCCGAAAAGACGTCCGGCAAGCCGAACATCGCCAGCCGTGCGCCCTTCTGATGAAAGAAGGGGTCGAGAAGCGCGTGTTTTTCGCTTTGCTCGGTGGCGATGACATGTTCATAACCGCCGATCGCTTCGAGCTTGCGGGTTGAAGAGCGAAACTTCTTGCGGCGGCTCTTGGCGCTCAACTGCGCGATCGTCGCCTCGAAATTCGCAAAGAGCGGAAGCTGGAAGGAATGGTTCTGGTTCTCGATCGTCGCGAGTCCGGACAGCGGGTGCTGCCTGTCGCGCCACATGAGCGGGATATTGTCGAGAACGATGAGATCGGCCTCGTTCCGCAAGGCGATCCGCAGCGCAAAGGCGAAATTCCGGAGATCCTCCGTATTCGGCGCTGCGAGGCCGTCATCGAAAAGGCCGGTATTGATGTTGTTGAATCGGTCGCCGGGAAAGCGGGCTATCCGAATGCCGTTCTCTTGCACGATTTCGAGTGGCAGGATCAAAACCACACGTCCGCCGGCAATCCCCTGAACGATCGTAAGCGCGCTTTCGTGCGCTTCTGTCCAGGCAAGGCACCAGTCGAAACCCTGATGCAGCGAGTTCTTCGTAAATCCTTCGAGGCGGCGCCATTCCGCTTCGACTGAGCGCGGATCGCGTGAGATGACAAGCGTCAGTTCGGAAAAACGCATCGCGGTGTCGCCAGCCCGCTCTCCAGGCGTCTCGATGGCCTGCTCCCCGTACTGGACTTTCCGCTGCTGCATGGCGCGCCCGCTATTGCCTCTTGCAGGCAGGATAGGGAAGGAGCGCCAAGATTCGGTTTATAGGCAACAAAACCGCTGCTGCTGGTTAATCGGCGGTAAAAAGGTTATTTTCCAGGCTTCGGCCCGGCCATCCACTTGATGATCAGCATCGCCGGCAGCACCCAGAGCATGCCGGAGAGCAGGAAATAGAGGAAATGCACCCACCAGGGCGAGGTGGCGAGGAGCAGCGTCGCGAAAGTCGTGGCGAGAAGCGCATATGTGATCACCAGAATGATGATCAGGATGGTGCCGATGAAACTTCTCAAACGCGGGACCAAAATGCTTCTCCTTTATGGCGACCGCCTGTCCGCGACCGCATGCCGCAAAGCGCCGGGGCTTGTTTTGCACGGGTCGATGGGGCAAAGCAACGCGAAAGAACAAAAGGCGTATGAATGCGTCTTTGGCGTGAGCGACAGGAGCGTGCCCCATGTCGGCGACCGATGCCGTGATCATCGACGTTTTGAAACAGACGAAGCGCCGCGAGCGCGACCGCAAGGCGGTGCGCATCTGGCTCGCCTTCGTTGTCTTCACGCTCTTCTGTCTGGTGCTCGTCGGAGGTGCGACGCGGCTCACCGATTCCGGCCTGTCCATCACCGAATGGAAGCCGATCCACGGTGTCATCCCGCCGCTTTCGGCCGAGGAATGGGAGGAGGAGTTCCGCCTCTACCAGCGCATCCCGCAATACCAGGAAGTCAACAAGGAGATGACGGTCGACGAGTTCAAGTCGATATTCTGGTGGGAATGGGCGCACCGCTTTCTGGCCCGCTCGATCGGCGTCGTCTTCGCCGTGCCGCTGATTTTCTTCTGGTTGACCGGTCGCATCGAAAGGCGGTTGCGCTGGCCGCTCACCGGCGTTCTGGCGCTCGGCGGCTTCCAGGGCTTCATCGGCTGGTGGATGGTCTCTTCAGGATTGACCAAGCTTGTCAGCGTCTCGCAGTACCGGCTTGCAACGCATCTGGTGATCGCCTGTCTCATCTTCTCCGCCTGTGTGTGGATCATGCGCGGCCTGTCTCCGCATAGTGACGATGTCGCGCCGGAAGGCCGGGCGAAGGCCGGCGCGGTGCTTCTGGCGGCGATGAGCCTTTTCCAGATCTATCTTGGCGCACTGGTCGCCGGCCTCGACGCGGGTTTCTCCTACAATACCTGGCCGCTGATGGACGGGGCGTTGGTCCCCGGCGATCTCCTCATCCAGCAGCCGTGGTGGATCAATCTCTTCGAGAACCCGAAGACGGTGCAGTTCGTTCATCGCGTCGGAGCCTATGCGCTTCTCGCGCTGGCGCTGTGGCATATGGTGGTGATGTTGAAGACCGCGCCTCGCACGACACATGCCCGCCGCGCAGTCGTGCTCTTCGGCCTGATCTGTCTCCAGGCCGTGCTTGGCATTGCGACGCTTCTCATGCAGGTGCCGCTTGACGTGGCGCTGACGCACCAGGCCGGCGCGCTGGTGGTCCTCGGCTTCGCGATTGCCCATTGGCGGGGTTTCATCGGCGAATATGCTCCGGAAACCGCGGTCGCAGTCCGGAATTAGCGTCGAAGAAATTTGCAGGCCCTTTGTCGGAAAGCGCTCCATCCGCCCGTCCTTGAAGCAGAGTTCAACGGCTGCGGCCAAGCAGAGAGGATAGGACAATGGCAAAGACAATCGCAATTCTCGTCGCAAGGCTGATCTTCGGCGGCCTGTTCGTCATGGCGACGACATTCAAGTTCATCGATATGCAGACGACCGCCGCATATATTGCGAGCGCAGGTTTTCCGTTCCCGCTGTTCCTGACTTGGGTCGCCGCGATTTTCGAGATCGCTCTGGCCGCTGCTTTCCTGAGCGGCGCGTTCTTCTCGGAAGCCGCATTGCTCGCAGGTGTCTATGTGATCTTCCTGGCCTTCGCCTTTCATGGGCCGAGCCACTGGCAAGGCAATCAGGCGGAGTTCGGCTTTTTCGTCGACCATTTCACGTTCCTGGCCGGACTGCTGTTTGCCGCCGTGCACGGACCGGGCGAAAAGCTCGCCATCCATCTGGGGCTGAAGCAGGCATTCGCTCCGGTGCGGCAGGTCGCCTAGGCCTGGCGAAGGACGTTTTTGATTGCGGCGGCGACGGCAAGCTCGTGGCCGCGATCCTTCTCGTTGCCGTCTTCCTCGTGCCAGGCCGCAGACAGGCAGCCATAGGCGAAGGCATAGCGCAGGATGGTCCGGACGTCGCGCTTGAGCGTATCGGCAAACACACCGGCCATGAAGGCGATGCGGTCTTCATCGCGGGTGAGGTCATGTCGGTCGAGCGGATTGGAGAACATGTTGGCGATGTCGAGCGCCGCATCGCCGATCAGTCCTGCCGGATCGATGATCAGCCAGCCGCGCGGCCCGAAGATGATGTTCTCGTGATGCAGGTCGCCATGCAGCGGCTTGACGTTCCGCTGGTCGGCGATCAGCGCTTGCGCCATCTCTGCCGCTTCCACGAACGGGCCGGTGATCCCGTTGCGATGATCTTCCTCGGCTTTCTTGAAGAGGCTTGAGAAATAACGTTGAAGAGGCTGGAGGCTCGCAGGCGGCGGGGTCTCGGATGGGCGATGGTATTCTGTGAGCACTTCGGCCGCGATCCGTGTCGCGTCCCGGTCGCCATGTGTGGCGATACGATCGCGCAGTGTCACCTTGCCCGCATGCTCCATCAGGAGAACATTTTGGGATCGGGCGATCAGCCGTACACAACCGATGCCGTCCCGCCATGCCATGAAATCGGCGCCGCGAAGACTGTCCTCCAGCGCTCGCGGTTTCAACACCTTGGCAATGTCGACTTCACCGCCGGCACGCGTCACTTCATAGACGGTGCCGACGACTGTGTCCGCAATCTGGCGTGCGCTTTCGATGGCCCATTCGGCGGGGAAGGAGAAGCTTCCGGTCATCACGCCGAAAGCATCAGGTCCATGTTCTGGACGGCGGCGCCCGAGGCGCCCTTGCCGAGATTGTCGAGCAGAGCCACAAGGTTGACATGCGCACCGCCCGGCGTACCGAAAACGAAGAGCTTCATCGTATCTTGACCGACGAGTTCCTCAGCATCGACGCGCGGCAGCGCCTTGCTTTCCTCAAGCGAAACGACGGTGACGATATCCTGCCCGGCATAATGCCCGACGAGCGTCGCGTGAATGCTCTCCATCGTGGCCCCGTCCTTGAGGTCTTCGAGGAAAAGCGGCACCTGCACGATCATGCCCTGCGCGAAGCGTCCGACGGACGGCGAAAAGAGCGGCGCGCGGTCGAGCTGGCCGTGAACCTTCATTTCCGGCACATGCTTGTGCTTGAGCGTCAGGCCGTAGAGGAAATTGTTGGCGCTGACGGCGTCGTCCCTCGATTGGTCTTCCATCTGTGCGATGAGCTGCTTGCCGCCGCCGGTATAGCCGGAAACTGCGTTGACCGTCACCGGATAGCCATCGGGCAGGAGGCCGGCGGCGCGCAGCGGCCGGATGAGGCCGACCGCGCCGGTCGGGTAGCAGCCGGGATTGGCCACATGGCGGGCCGACTTGATCTTGTCGGCCTGTGCCTTGTCCATTTCCGCAAAGCCATAGGCCCATGAGGGATCAACGCGATAGGCGGTCGAGGTGTCTATGACGCGCACCCTGTTGTTGCCGGCGAGCATCGAGACAGCCTCGCGCGAAGCATCGTCGGGCAGGCAGAGAATGGCAATGTCGGCGCTGTTCAGCAGGTCTTCCCGCATGGCGGCGTTGCGCCGCTCCGCTTCCGGGATAGACAGCAGCTCGACGTCGCGGCGGCCGGCCATGCGGGTGCGGATCTGCAGTCCCGTCGTGCCATGTTCGCCGTCGATGAAGATTTTCGCTGTCATTGTCTTTGTCCTGTAAGATCAGTGCCTTGGATTGAGAGCCGGAATCATTGTGCCAGCTTGTTGATTCAGTTTTTTAACGCGCCACGTCGCTCCGCGCGCAGCCCGAGCATATACATGGCAACCGTCGCCCCCGCAATGGCGGTGATATCGGCATGGTCGTAAGCCGGCGCCACTTCGACAACATCGGCGCCGCGGATATCGAGGGGGCCGAGCTTGCTGAGCACCGACAGGATTTTCGCGCTCGACGGGCCGCCGGCGACCGGCGTGCCGGTGCCGGGTGCGAATGCCAGGTCGAGGCAGTCGATGTCGAAGGTGAGATAGGCGGGCTTGCCGCCGGTATGCTCGAGGATCGTCCTGGCGATTTCGCTCGCGGTCATCTCCTCCACCTCATGGCCATAGAGGAGGCGGATGCCGAAATCCTCCGGCGCATGGGTGCGGATGCCGATCTGGATCGAACGGGCGGCATCGACGATGCCGTCGCGCACGGCGCGCGCCACGAAGGAACCATGGTCCATGCGTTTGTTGTCGTCGAACCAGGTGTCCTGATGGGCGTCGAATTGGACGAGGGCAAGCGGGCCGTGCCTGGCGGCGTGAGCCTTCAACAGCGGCCAGGTGATAAAATGGTCCCCGCCGAGGGTCAGCAGGAAAGCGCCGCTGCCAAGGATTTTCGCGGCTTCCCGCTCGATCGTTGCCGGTGTCTCTTGGTGGTTGCCATAGTCGAGCAGGCAATCGCCGTAGTCGATGACCGCCAGATCCGCGAAGAGATCGCGTGAGAAGGGATATTGCGGGTCGTTGTCGAAGATGGCGGAAGCCCGGCGGATCGCCTGCGGCCCGAAGCGCGCACCCGGCCGGTTGGACGTCGCCGCGTCGAAAGGGATGCCCCAGACCACCGCATCGACGCCGGTCAACGCCTTGGTAAACCGCCGGCGCATGAAGGAAAGCGCGCCCGCAAAGGTTGGATCACTTGCGGCGGAGGTGAGGCTGGTTGCCGTGAAGGCGTGATCGATCGACTTTTCTGCCATGGCATCCCTCCATCGTTCCGTGGCGGGACGTTGGACAATCGGAGCCGGCAAGGCAAGCCTGAGTGAAACAAATTCCTCTTTGCTCAGGAGGCCTTGGCTTCGAATGCCGGCGGAAAGTCGCCGAGAGTCTTGGCTTCGTTGATGCGCGCGCCGATATCCTCCTCGATGATCGATTCCAGCTGCGCGAAGCTCTTGATGACGTAATAGATCGGCTGCACGATATCGATGCGGTAGGGCGTTCTGAGCACCGTCATCAGGTCGAACGGTCGGAATTCGCATTCCTTGCCTTCCATCGCGGCCCCCGTTTCGCTGGGGGAGGAGACGATGCCGGCGCCGAAGCAGCGGCGCCCCTGCGGCGTATCGATCAGGCCGAACTCGACGGTGAACCAGAATATCCGGAACAGATGCCATGAATAGCCCTTGCCGAGACTGACAGCTTTCTCGCCGAAGCGGCGCACGAAATTGGCGTAGCTCTGGTTGGTCAGCAAGGGGCAGTGGCCGAAGACCTCGTGGAAGATATCCGGCTCCTCGATGTAGTCGATATGCTCGCGGCGGCGAATGAACGTCGCCAGCGGAAACTTGCCCTGCGACAGCAATTCATAAAAACGCGATGGCGGGATGAGGGCGGGCACGCCCTCCACCCCGAAGCCTGTGGTCTCGTTGAGTCGCCGATTGACGTCGCGAAGCTGCGGAACCTTGTCGGGCTTCAGCCCGAGCGTTTTCACGCCGTCCAGATATTCCCGGCAGGCCCTGTCGGCCAAAAGCGTCATCTGCCGCCTGTAGAGTTCGCTCCAGATTTGGTCTTCCTCGGCGGTGTAGTGATAGACGCCGTCCGCATCCGGCAGGTTCGCCGTATAGGTGCTTTCCTTGGTCATGACCGGCCTCCCGTGATCAGTCCAATGAGCCGGGGCGCTCCAGCCTCCGGCTGTCAGATCACCATTATATCCCGGGAAAAGCGGGTAAACATTTCAGGATTGCCGGATTAGGATCTGAAAATGGGAGAATATTCCAGGAGGAGAAGCCAGAATGAAAGAAAACCTGCAGGCTGCCCGCAGGCTTCTGCAACTCGTGCAGACCGGAGATGGATTGTCGCTCTCCGAACTGGCGGAGAAAGCCGGCATGTCGCAAAGCACCGCCTGGCGCAAGATTCAGGAACTGGAGGCCGAAGGCGTCATCCGGAAGAGGGTTGCTCTTCTCGATCCGGCAAAGCTCGACCTCAAGCTCTGCATCATCGCTCATGTGACCCTGGAGGATCATCACGAGGAGGCGATCGAAGCTTTTGCAGGCGTCGTGCGGGACCGACCGGAGATCATGGAGTGCTATGCGCTGTCCGGAACGTTCGACTACATGCTGAAGATCAGGGCACGCGACGTCGAAGCCTATGAGGCTTTCATGACCCGCCACCTGATGCGCAATCCGCATGTGCGCAACGTGGTTTCCAGCTTCGTCCTGCGCGAACTGAAGTCGACGACCGAACTGCCGATCTGAGAAATGCCTGCAAGCGCCGGCAAAAGAAAAGGCCGGGAAACCCCGGCCTTCGCAAATCGGTGTTTTCGGCAAGCAATCAGCGCTTGGAGAACTGGAAGGAGCGGCGGGCCTTCGCCTTGCCGTACTTCTTGCGCTCGACAACGCGGCTGTCGCGGGTCAGGAAGCCACCCTTCTTGAGAACCGAACGCAGGCCCGGCTCGAAATAGGTCAGTGCCTTGGAAAGGCCGTGGCGCACCGCGCCGGCCTGGCCGGAAAGGCCGCCACCTGCAACGGTCGCAACGATGTCGAACTGGCCGCCACGGTTCGCAGCGACGATCGGCTGCTGCAGGATCATCTGCAGGACCGGGCGTGCGAAATAGGCGGAGAAATCCTTGCCGTTGACGGTGATCTTGCCGGTGCCGGCCTTGACCCAGACGCGGGCGACAGCGTTCTTGCGCTTGCCGGTCGCGTAGGAACGGCCAAGGTTGTCAACCTTGCGGACGTAAACCGGGGCCTGGTTTTCGGCCGCCGGAGCGAGATCCTTCAGAGAGGAGAGATCGGCCATGTTCAGGCGCTCCTTACATTCTTCTTGTTCAGCGAAGCCACGTCGAGAGCGACCGGCTGCTGGGCTTCATGGGGATGGTTGGAACCGGCATAAACGCGCAGGTTCTTCATCTGACGACGGCCGAGAGGGCCACGCGGGATCATGCGCTCGACGGCCTTTTCGATGACGCGCTCCGGAAAGCGGCCTTCGATGATCTGGCGCGCGGTGCGCTCCTTGATGCCGCCCGGATATCCGGTGTGCCAGTAATACTTCTTGTCGGAATACTTCTTGCCGGTAAGGGCAACCTTTTCCGCATTGATGACGATGACGTTGTCGCCGTCATCGACATGAGGGGTGTAGGTGGCCTTGTGCTTGCCGCGGAGCCGGTTTGCAACGATGGTGGCGAGGCGACCGACAACGAGGCCTTCGGCATCGATGATCACCCACTTCTTCTCCACCTCGGCGGGCTTCTGAACGAAGGTTGACATGGTTTTCTCTTTCATTTGGGACCCGTGGCATTCGAAACCGGATGCAAGGGCGTTTCTTGTTGCTTGGATTGTTGGCCGAAATTCCCGAAAAAAGGCGCGAAGGACCGACAAAAAGAATGCGGGCCGAGAAGGTCCGCAATCTGTGGCGGCTTATACCGATGCGGATGCGAAGCGTCAAGATGACGGATTTGCAGGATTGAAAAATAGATGCAACAAAATCAAAGGCTTACATATGTGGTTTTATAATACCACAATTTATCGTGGCGGAATCGAATAGGTGGCAGTCGCCTGGGCGACCGGCTCTCCGCCGCTTTGCTGGGTCAGCAGGCAGTCGATCACCGCGAGCCGCTTGCCGAGCTTGAGAAGCCTGCAGTCGCAGAAGAGCGGAGCGAGCTGCGGCTTGCGCAGGAAATTGATGTTGAGGCTGGTGGTGACGGCGAGCGCCACTGGCCCGATATGGGCGAGGATGACGGCATAAGCCGCGACATCCGCCAGCATGACCATCGAGGGACCGGAAATCGTATTGCCGGGGCGCAGGTGCCGGTCGCTTGGATCGAAGCGCATGGCGAGCTCACCCGGTCGGACATCCGTCACGGCAAGTGCTCGTCCATCCACGTGGATTTGCGGAAATTCACGATCCAGGAAGGCATGGATCTCCTCTACTGTCATGATAGGCCGCATTCTCTTCCTTTCGAGATGCTTGGAAGGGTTTTCTTTATGAATACAGACAGGTTTTCGCCACCCCACTTTCGGGCGATGTAATTGGGGGCGCGGCCCCGTTGGTGGGGCGGGATGAATGGTTGTGTATACAACCTATGGGGTCATTTATGTGGCCGCCGTCTACAAAGCCTCCAGAGTCGGATGGGAAGAGAGCGATATAGCAGCCGCGTTTTGATCAAAAAATCCCTTGTGGTTTCAACATGACACAGTGATGGATACTTGGTTTTGTCACTATTGATGAGAATGCGAATTATCACGGATCATGAATAGTAGGCTCCCCTAATTCAACTGTAGATGATGCTAATATGCGTTGTACGTAAGCGGAAAATAGCAAGAACGTTCCTAGAACGGCCACCGCGGCTGCCGGGCAGGAATCTGCACGTCAGAATCCGAGACAGCCCGGCTGCAGCGGAAAGCAGTCTTCCCGATCAGGTCTGGGTTTGCAGGCGCGAACGGGGCAGCGGGGTGTGTCTGCGGCCGGCACCGTTGCGCGATCCGCAAATTCACGGCCGTCGCAGAAGCTGCTGTCGACGACATAGCGGTCGTAGAGGGTCATGCCGCGCACGTTTCTGGATGGATAGCGCAGGATGACCGCGCCTTCGCGTCTGATCACGCGCTGCACGGCGGCACAGGACATGCCGGTGGAATTATAGCGGGAAATGGCAAAGGCCGGTTCGACCGGCAGGAGGGCGGCGCCGCAGGCGATGACGGTAAGGCTTGCGAGAAATTTTTTCATGACCTGCATCCCTTTTATCGAGACACGGACTTACATAGAGCGGGAGGATTGTGCCGCCAGAGGCATCATCAGGGAGTCTGCCGTCCATGAATCATGATCATTACGACAACGCCTATATCGCCGATATCCTGAGGACCGTGAAGACCATAGCGCTTCTCGGGGCGTCTCCCAATCCCGATAGGCCGAGCAATCGTGTCATGGGTTTTCTGCTGTCGAAGGGGTATACGGTCTTTCCGGTCAATCCGGGTCAGGCGGGCAAGCAGATCCAGGGGCAGACCGTCTACAGGACGCTCTCCGACGTGCCGCAGCCGGTCGATATGGTCGATGTCTTCCGCGCCGCCGAATACCTGGATGGCGTGGTCGATGAAGCACTCGCCCTTGAGACCTTGCCCAAGGTGATCTGGGGGCAGTTCAGCGTCCGCGACGACAGGGCGGCAGCCAAGGCGGAAGCTGCCGGCATCAAGGTTGTCATGGACCGTTGCCCGGCAATCGAATATCCCCGGCTTGTCGCCTGATGCCTTCAGTCCGCGAGCAGTTCCGGCCGGGCCCGCATCTCGTTGAGCAACTCCGCATTGGCGCAGTAATCCGCAAAGTCTGCGACGGCGGCGCCATCGGCGAGTTCCCGGCTGCAGCGGGCCTTTTCCTGACATTTGGAACAGGTGATGTGCATGTCGCGGAATTCCAGCGGCTCGGCGAGCTTGACCTCTTCCGGATCGATGTTCAGCAGGCGCATCAGTGAGGCCATTTCGTCGGCGGCGTGAGGTCCGCGCCTGATCAGCGAAATGAACTCATCCCTGGACATGGCGTTGTCATGCGCGAGGATCTTGACGGTCTCGTCATCGAGGCTCGCGAGGACCTTTGCCTCCTCGATGGAGTCCCAGGTTGTGGAACACCAGCGGGCGATCCGGGAAACGAAGTTTTCATGTGTGGTGGAGGCTTGATTATTCATGGCATACTCCTCTTCGCACCTGGAGCATACGTGCGGAGAAGCGGAGATCGTTGATCAAGATCAACCAGGCCGCATTTCCCAGGTGTGATAAAAGGTTGAAAAAAGCACTTGGGCAATAAGGGAGAGAGACCATGCCGACGATCAATCCGGGCTTTTCAACTCTGGCGGTGCATGCAGGCGCCCAGCCCGATCCCGCCACGGGTGCCCGGGCGACGCCCATCTACCAGACGACCTCTTTCGTCTTTAATGACGCGGACCATGCGGCGGCCCTCTTTGGCCTGCAGCAGTTCGGCAATATCTACACCCGCATCATGAATCCGACCCAGGCGGTGCTGGAAGAGCGGGTGGCGGCGCTGGAGGGTGGCACGGCAGCGCTTGCGGTCGCCTCCGGCCATGCGGCTCAGATGCTGACCTTCCACACGATCATGCAGCCCGGCGATAATTTCGTCTCGGCGCGAAGACTCTATGGTGGTTCGATCAACCAGTTCGGTCACGCCTTCAAAAGTTTCGACTGGCAGGTCCGCTGGGCCGATACGGACGAGCCGGAGAGTTTCGACAAACAGATTGATGACCGCACCCGCGCCATCTTCATCGAAAGCCTTGCCAATCCCGGCGGCACCTTCGTGGATATCGCGGCGATCGCCGACGTGGCGCAGCGGCGCGGTATTCCGTTGATCGTCGACAATACCATGGCAACCCCCTATCTCGTCAGGCCGCTGGAGCACGGCGCCGACATTGTCGTCCATTCGCTGACGAAATTCCTGGGCGGGCATGGCAATTCGATGGGCGGCATCATCGTCGATGGCGGCACGTTCGACTGGTCGAAGTCCGGCAATTACCCGATGCTCTCGCAGCCCCGGCCGGAATATGCCGGCATCGTGCTGCACCAGACCTTCGGCAATATCGGCTTTGCGATCGCCGCCCGCGTGCTGGGCTTGCGCGACCTCGGCCCGGCGATCTCGCCTTTCAACGCCTTCATGATCCTGACCGGCATAGAGACGCTTCCCCTCAGAATGCAGAGGCATTGCGATAACGCACTCGCCGCGGCGCAATGGCTGAAGAAGCATCCGAAAATCGCTTGGGTAAACTATGCCGGTCTCGAGGACGATCCGAACCACGCCTTGCAGCAACGGTATTCGCCGAAAGGCGCGGGTGCCGTCTTCACTTTCGGCGTCAAGGGCGGTTATGAGGCCGGCAAAGCTCTGGTCGAAGGTCTGAAGCTCTTCTCGCACCTCGCCAACATCGGCGACACCCGCTCGCTGGTCATCCATCCGGCTTCCACGACACATCGGCAGTTGACCGAAGAGCAGCAGATCGCCGCCGGCGCCGGTCCCGACGTGGTGCGGCTGTCGATCGGCATCGAGGATGCCGCCGACATCATCGCCGATCTCGAACAGGCGCTCTCGCAGGTCTGAGGAGGCGGGCCATGAAGATGTGGTTTCGGCGTCAGGCGCCGAAACCACCGTCGATCGTGTGCATCGCTCCGGTGATGAAGCCCGCTTCCGGACCTGCGAGGTAAGCGGCGAGACCGGCGATTTCCTCCGGACGGCCATGGCGCTTGATGGCCATGAAGCCGTGCATGAACTCGCTCATCGGGCCGTCTTCCGGGTTCATGTCGGTGGAGGTCGGGCCGGGCTGAATGACATTGACCGTGATGTCGCGATCGCCGAAGTCGCGCGCCAGACCGCGCGCCATGCCCTGCACGGCGGACTTGGTCAGTGCATAGGCCGCGCCGCCTGCAAACGGCATGCGGTCACCGTTGACAGATCCGATGATGATGATCCGTCCGCCTTCCGGCATGCTGCGGGCTGCTTCGACGGAGGCGTGATAGGGCGCTCGCACGTTAACATCGATCATCTTGTCGATGGCATCGGCTTCGATTTCCAGAGGATTGCCCAGGGCCAGCGTGCCGGCGCTGACGATGAGGATGTCCAGCGGGCTGGAGGCCTTTACGCGTTCGATGACGGCGGTGCGGTCGGCGGCATCGGATTTCATGGTCTTCGAGCCGGTTTCCCGTGCCAGCTCTTCAGCCGCGTCCTTCGAACCCGCATACGTGAATGTCACGTCGGCGCCGTCCTGGGCGAAACGGCGGACGAGTGCGGCGCCGATGCCGCGGCTGCCGCCAAGGATCAGAACTTTCTTTCCATGGAAGTCGGTCATTGTCATGTCTCCTGTGCAGCACTTGTCACTGGGGTTGAGATTTAATGTAATGAACGCTACATAAATCCCGTGATGGTCGACGTCAAGGATTTTTGTAGTGTGTGATACAGAAAAGAAGGGAGTCCGTGGACGCCCCCGTGCTTTCGACAGGGATGAGGCGCTCGCCAAGGCACAGGCGTTGTTTCATCTGAAAGGGTATGATGCGCTGAGCGTTGCCGATCTGACGGCGGCAATCGGCATCAAGCCGCCGAGTTTTTATGCGGCTTTCGGCAGCAAGGCGGCGCTTTATGCCGAGGCATTGCGGCTCTACGAAAAGAACGAGGGATTGGATGTCGCCAGCGCGCTGGCCGAGGGCGTGCCACTTTCGGATGGTATTGCAGACGTCCTGCGGCAGGCGGCAGATGCCTATGTCAGCGGTGACGCCAGGGGATGCATGGTGATCGAGGGCGCTCGCGGCATCATCGATCCCGATGCCGGCGCCGAAGCGCGCGCCCGCATGGAGGCAAGCCGGCGTTTCATCCGGGATCGGATTGCTGCACGCGGCAGTTTGCAGGCTGACCTTCTGGCGGATTACATCATGACGGCTTTTGCGGGCCTGTCGGCGAGCGCCCGCAATGGCATGCTGGCGGAACGGCTTCGGGTCATCGCCGCGATGGCGGCCGATGGCGCCGCGCAACATATCGACAAGGAGTGACCATGGGCACCTGGACTGTATTCGATCTCGCCGGCATCGAACCGGAAGAGGGCGCTCCGGCGCCCGACCGGCTGATCTCCGGAAATCCGACCTTCCGCACCTGGAATGTCGAGGAGGCGGAAGGCGGGCTCTACGCCGGCATCTGGGAGGCGACGCCGGGGAAGTGGCGGATCGCCTACGACGAGTGGGAATATTTCCACATCCTCTCCGGCCATTCGATCGTGACCGAGGAGGGCGGCAGGCCCGTTCATCTCAAGGCCGGAGATAGGATGATCTTGAGACCCGGCTTCAAGGGAACCTGGGAAGTCGTTGAAACGACTCGCAAGGATTACGTGATCCGGATCTGAAATCAGTCCTTCTCGTTGCCATTGAACGCTTCGGCGAACTCCTGCGACGAGATGAAGGCGAGCGTACGCCGCATCTCCTCCGACTTTTCCTTTCCGAAAGCCTTGTCGAAGCGGTCCTGAGCGATCTGCCAGCGTGCGGTCAGCTCTTTCTGCTTTGCAATTCCGGTCTCCGTCAGTCTCACGCGTTTTACCCGCCGATCCTTGGCGTCGGGCACCAGTTCCACCAGCCCGTCGCGAATCAGCGGCTTCAACGTGTGGCCGAGTGCGGAAAGATCCATGACCATTGCCTCTGCCAGGCTCTTGAGGGTCGGTTCTCCTGAGCGTGCGATCTGCGACAGAAGCGAGAATTGCGTGCCCTTGAGACCGGTGTCACCCATCGCATCCTCATAGAGCTGACCGAGCTGCCGCGAAGCGCGGCGCACTGCGCTGTTGCTGCAGTAAAGCCAGATGCCGTCTTCCCGCATTTTTTCGTCGTTCACCATGTCTTTACCTGCTTTCCGTGGGGAAGATGCCCGCTTTTGGCTGGCGCTTCCACTCCCGATAAAAATTTCCGTTCTCCTCTTGCGACTTAGAAATCCCGTTTTCATATATGGTGGCATATGCCAGTAAATTTCAATCAAAGGAGATGAACCAATGACGACATCATCGAAACTCGGAACTGCCCTCGTGACCGGAGCTTCGTCCGGAATCGGCGCGACCTATGCCGACCGCCTGGCCAGGCGCGGTTACGATCTCATTCTTGTTGCCCGCGATGAGGACAGGCTGAAAGCGCTCGCCGAGCGCCTGACGCAGGGCCATGGCGTAACGGCAGAGGTGCTGCGCGCCGACCTGACGCAGCGGGCCGACGTTCTTGCCGTTGAAAAGCGTCTGCGCCAGGACAGCGCGATCACGCTTTTCGTCAACAATGCCGGCATCGGGCCGAAGGGATCGCTACTCCAGAGCGATGCCGATTATCTTGACCAGATGGTCGATCTCAACGTCACTGCCGCGAACCGGCTTGCAGTAGCAGCCGCCCAGGCTTTCGTGGGGCGGGGCGAGGGGGCGATCATCAATACCGCCTCGGTCGTCGCGCTGTGGCCCCAGGCCTTCAGCGGCACCTACAGCGCCAGCAAGGCTTTCGTTCTTGTCCTGACGGAATCTCTGGCGAGCGAACTTGCCGGAACCGGCGTCCGCATCCAGGCAGTCCTGCCGGGGCTCACCCGCACGGAGATCTTCGACCGTGTCGGAGGCTCATTCGACAACATGGACCCGAACATGGTGATGGATGTCACCGATCTCGTCGATGCGGCACTCGCGGGTTTCGACCAGGGCGAACTGATCACTATCCCATCGCTCGCAGACAAGACGCTCTATGAGGCTTTCGAAAATGCTCGCAGTGAATTGCGGCCCCATCTGTCGCTGAACAAGCCGGCCGCGCGCTTCGGGGTTTCCTCTTCGCAAGCCGCTTGATCGGCTTCACCAGGAAAGATCGAGCCTCTCCAATCCGTGGAAGTGATAGACGTCTTTGACGACGGGCGTCTTGGCGATCCTCATTCCGGGCAGGCGACGGAAGAGGATCGGCAGCACGGTATTGAGTTCGAGCCTGGCAAGCGGCGCGCCGATGCAGAAATGGATGCCGGCGCCGAAGGAAAGGTTCGGCGCCTCCTGCCGGTCCGGCTTGAAGGTCAGCGGATCGGAGAATTTCTTCGGGTCCAGGTTGGCGGCGGCGAGGATGAGGCTCACCTTGTCGCCGCGCTTGAACGTCAAATCGTCGATCTCGGCATCTTCCAACGCCCATCGTTGGAAGATGTGCACCGGAGCGCAGATGCGCAGCGTCTCTTCTACGGTTCGTTCCGTCGCTGCATCGTCGCGGAAGAGTTCCGATGGCGGCAGCCCGCCGTCCAGTATGACCCTCACCGAATTGCCGATCTGGTGCACGGTCGCCTCATGTCCGGCGTTGAGCAGCACGATCGTCGTGGAAACCAGCTCGTCGTCGGTGAGGTATTGGCCCTTATGCTCCGTATGGATCATGTGGGTGAGCAGATCCTCACGTGGCGACCTGCGCCGTTCGGCGATCAAGTCCTTGACGTAGTCCGCGAATTCCTTCGCGGCGCGGTCGGCCGCATCTTCGTCCTCTGCTGTTCGCTTGAACATGTACATGCCCACATAGGCATGCGACCAGGCGAGCAATTGCGGCCCCATCTCGTCAGGAATGCCGATCATCCGGGCGATCATCGTCACCGGGATGATATCGGCAAAGGAGGAGAGCAGTTCTGTTCCGCCGTCCTTCTCGAAACCATCAATCAGCTTTTCAGCAAGCTCGGCGATCTCGGGCCTCAGCCTTTCGATATGCCGGGAGACGAAGGCGCGGTTGACGAGCGTCCTTAGTCGCGTGTGCTCCGGTGGTTCGAGTTCCAGCAACGAATAGCGCTCGGCAAGATCGAAGTTCTCAAGATGCGGCTGAGGAGCGGGGAGACCGAGCTCCTCCCGGCTGGCGATGTGCAGGATCTGCCGGCCGAACCGCCGGTCGCGCAAGAGCGCGTTCACATGGTCGTAACCGGTGAAGAACCATTGCCGCTGCTCTTCCCAATAAAAGGTCGGGCAGTGTTCGTGGAGAAGCGCGTAGACGCGGTTCGGATCGCTATAGAAGGCAGGATTGCGCCCGTCGAGAAAGACGCGGCGGGTTTCGGAATCGATGCGGAGAAAATCGGGCAGGTTGCTCATGCCCGATGCCTAGCGCAATCCCTTGAAACGCGGAAGCCCTGTCTATTCGCCGAGCGCCACGCCCTCGCGGCGCGGATCGGCGCTGCCGACAAGGCCGTTCGCGGTGATCTCGATCGCATGCAGGCCGGAGTTCATCTCGCCAACCTTCACCTCATAACCCAGTGCCCTCAAGGGCTCCGCCAGCTTTTCCGCGTCCGTGCCGGCCTCGATGTCATAGGTTCCGAAGCGGTTGATCAAATGCGGCTGGGCGACGATCTGTTCGACCGGCATGCCCCAATCGATATAGGCGATCAGCGCCTGCGCCACGTAACCGATGATCTGGCTGCCGCCGGGCGAGCCGATGGCGAGAAGCGGCTTGCCATCCTTCATGACGATGGTGGGCGACATGGAAGAGCGGGGCCGTTTTCCGGGCTCGACGCGGTTGGCGACGGGCAGGCTTCCGTCATGGGTCTTGAAGGAAAAGTCGGTAAGCTCGTTGTTGAGCAGGAAACCGTTGGTCATGAGCCGCGAGCCGAAACCGCTTTCGATCGTCGTGGTCATCGATACCACATTGCCTTCCTTGTCGACGATGACGAAATGGCTGGTGGAGGGGAGTTCGATCGCTTCGCCGTTCCCGAAAAGCAGGGCGTGGTCCCATTCCGGCTCGCCGGCCTTCACGGCGTCGGCGGCAAGCGCTTTCTCGCCGTCGAGCAATGCGGCCCGTGTGCCGAGATAGTCCTTCTTGATGAGACCCTTGATCGGCGAGGGGACGAAATCCTGATCGGCGAGATAGCGCTCGCGGTCGGCGAAGGCGAGGCGCTGCGCATCACCGATGATCCGCCAGCTCTCGGCGCTTTGCGGCCCGAGGCCTTTGATGTCGAAATTCTCGATCGTGCCGAGAATCTGGCCGACCGCGACTGCGCCGGACGACGGCGGCCCCATGCCGCAGACGTCGAGCGCGCGATAGTTGAAGCAGACCGGCTCGCGTTCCTTGATCCGATAGTTGGCGAGGTCGGCAAGCGACAGCACGCCCGGATTCCCGGCTGCTTCCCGTACGGTTTTGACAATGGCTTCGGCGATCGGCCCGTTATAGAAGGCGTCGGCACCGCCGGTGGCGATCGCCTTCAGCGTTTCCGCGTAGGCGGGGTTCTTGAGGATGGCCCCGACCTTCAATGGCGCACCGGAAGCGTCGTAGAAATAGCCGCGCGGACCTTCGTATTTCTTCAGCCGGTCGCCTTCGGCGGCAACCAGGGAGGCCAGGCGCGGAGAGACTTCGAAACCATTTGTGGCGAGAGTTTCGGCCGCTTCGAACAGGCTCGTCCATTCCGTCTTGCCGTAGCGCTTATGGACCTCGTGCAGCAGTCGCACGGTGCCGGGCGTACCGACCGACCGGCCGCCGACCACCGCGTCCATGAATTTCAGCGGCTGGCCTTGCGCATCGAGGAACAGTTTCGGCGTTGCCTCCATCGGTGCGGTTTCCCGGCCGTCGAAGGTCGTAAGCTTGTTGGCGGCTGCGTCGTAGTAGACGAGGAAAGAGCCGCCGCCGAGGCCGGAGCTCTGTGGTTCGACAAGACCGAGCACGGTCTGGACGGCCACCATGGCGTCGATCGCATTGCCGCCCTTGGCGATCACATCCCGTCCTGCTTCTGCCGCCAGCGGATTGGCGGCCGCGACCATGAAATTCTTCGCTTCGACGCGCTTTGCCGCCGTCATCCCGGTCGCGCGTTCCGGTGCGATGGTATCGGATGCCTGTTGAGCCTCGATCACACCTGCCGAAAGCAGAAGCGAAAGCGCAAGGCTCATGAAAAAAGTTGCTCGCATATGGCATTCCCTCCGCCATTGATCCCTAACGGAGAATGTGGACTTTACCGGAGGAAGGACAAGAGGGTCAGCGTTTGCCGAGCGCTGTGAGGCGTTTCAGGGCCGCCACCTGTCGGTTGGCGCGGATATCGGTCGGTGCTTCGTCTTCGCCCTGCCGGTCGGCGGCGGGGATGATGGAGGCTTCGGCACCTGTATCGATCGCCGTGCGGTCGCGGCCGCTTTCCTTGGCGGTATAGAGCGCCCGGTCGGCGGCGCTGAGCAGCTGGTCGAGATCGGCTTCGCCAGCCGTCGCAAGCGCGATGCCGGCGCTCACCGTGACCTTGATCCGATGCTCGCCGGCAGCGATGACCTGACGCTTTAGGGTGAGGCGGATCGCCTCCGCTATGCTGGCGGCCTCGATCATATCGCCGACGCGCACGATCGAAGCGAATTCTTCGCCGCCCATGCGGCCGAAGAAGCCGCGGCCGCGCAGTGAGGTCTGGCCGACCTGCGAGAACGCCACCAAAACCGCATCGCCGGCCTGGTGTCCGCAGCGGTCGTTGATCTGCTTGAAGCCGTCGAGGTCGAAATGCAGGAATGCGATCAGCGGCTTCTCCGCTTTCTGGACGATGCGCAGGCCATGGAATTCATCGATGAGGCCACGACGGTTGAGCACGCCGGTCAACGGATCGGTCACGGCGAGCGTTTTCAGTTTCTCCTCCGATCGTTCGGTCAGCAGTTTCGCGCCGCTCATGATACCGGCGACGAAGCAGAAGGCGGCGGGAAAGAAAAGCCACATGGCATTCGGCGCGGTGGCAAACGAGGTCGGGCGATTGACGACGGCAAGGACGGCGCTGGCGCCGTTCGCCAGGAATTGGACACTGATGAAGCTGGCCATGAAGCGGCGTGTGGACCGGGATGGCCCGTTGTTCCTGACAAGGGTGCCGATCATGATGGCATAACCGACCATGGCCGCGGCGTTGTAGAGCACCACCCGGTTCGCAAAGTTCTCCCGGATCGGGTCCAGCAACATGCCGGCGATCCAGATAAGTGCCGGAATGGCAACAAAACCCTGGACCGGCTCGCGATCGAATTGCAGGAGGCCGGCGATCCACAGGCCGATGGCCACGAATATGACCGTATTGGCGATCTGGATGGAAAGGAAGTCGGGAATGTCGCCGCGCAAGGCAACGAGCGCGACGCCCAGACTATGCAGCGCGAAGCCGCAGCCCCAGGTCAGATAGAAGTCGTCCCGCTCGTGAAACCAGCGCGAAAACAAGAGGACGGCGAGCGTCATCGCCTCCACCGACCAGATCAGCAGGCCCGTCAAAATGTCCACTCGCCCCTCCGCGCCCGACTTTGGGCAGGAGCAACATGGCTGAGACTCTTTAAAACGAGGTTGCCGGGATGACAGAATCCGGGACCTGCCGCGAAGCGGAACAAGCAATGCCCGAATGTGTTCACACACACTTTACCGTGATCGGGCAAAAACTTGTGCATGCGAGCGGAAACGAATCCCGGCCGGCTGCAATCTCGGAGGAATCATACTAGCGCTCGATCCCACGCATCCCGCGGCAGTTAAGGATATCAGGTGCTCCGTCTTGAAGTACCGGGCGTTGACACTCTATGTAGGGAATGACCTATTCCATTTGATTCCGGAGCGCCTCTCTGCCTTCGGCAAGTGCTTGACAAAGGACGGACATGAGAAATCCAATTGATACCGCAATGGCCTTGGTGCCGATGGTCGTAGAGCAGACCAATCGCGGTGAGCGCTCTTATGACATCTTTTCGCGCCTCCTGAAGGAGCGGATCATCTTCCTGACCGGTCCGGTGGAGGACCAGATGGCGTCGCTCGTCTGCGCCCAGCTTCTCTTCCTCGAAGCGGAAAACCCGAAGAAGGAAGTCGCCCTTTACATCAATTCGCCCGGCGGCGTCGTGACTGCCGGCATGGCGATCTACGATACGATGCAGTTCATCAAGCCCGCGGTCTCGACGCTCTGCATCGGTCAGGCGGCGTCCATGGGCTCGCTTCTGCTTGCGGCCGGCGAAAAAGGTATGCGCTTTGCGACGCCGAACTCCCGCATCATGGTGCACCAGCCATCGGGCGGGTTCCAGGGACAGGCCTCCGACATCGAACGCCACGCCCGTGACATATTGAAGATGAAAAGACGTTTGAACGAGGTCTACGTGAAGCATACCGGCCGCACGTACGAAGAAGTCGAAAAGACGCTCGACCGTGACCACTTCATGGATGCCGACGAGGCCCGGGAATGGGGCGTCGTCGACAAGATCCTGACTTCGCGTCAGGAAATCGAAGGCGGCTCGGGAGATTGAGTGGAAGCGTGAACCTGTGTGTCTCACCCCGTTGTGAGCAAAAAAGGGTTTCAAGTCGCACGGAAAGCGCTATTAGTACCTATTAATGCTGTGTTGAACTTTTATGACATAGCATGCGTTTCCTGAGGGTTTCGTTGCCGCCGATCTGCATGATGTGCCCGGATCGGTAGAGTACCCTTAAGGGCAGGCAGGCACGTGAAGCCCGTCAGATGGGTTTGGCGGGCTTGTAGAGTGGACCGCGCCCGTTCTGACTTGAGCGCGGAGTGCTGGAAGGAAAGTGATATGAGCAAAGTCAGCGGCAGCAACGGCGGCGACTCCAAGAATACTCTGTATTGCTCTTTCTGCGGAAAGAGCCAGCACGAAGTCCGGAAGCTGATCGCCGGGCCGACGGTGTTCATCTGCGATGAATGCGTCGAACTGTGCATGGACATCATCCGCGAAGAGAACAAGACCTCGATGGTCAAGTCCCGCGACGGGGTTCCGACACCGCAGGACATCATCAAGGTTCTCGACGAATACGTCATCGGCCAGAAGCAGGCCAAGCGCATCCTGTCGGTCGCGGTGCATAACCACTACAAGCGCCTGGCGCATGCCTCCAAGGGTGGCGATGTGGAGCTCGCGAAGTCGAACATTATGCTGGTCGGCCCGACCGGCTGCGGCAAGACCTATCTTGCCCAGACGCTCGCCCGCATCATCGACGTGCCCTTCACCATGGCGGATGCCACGACGCTCACCGAAGCCGGCTATGTCGGCGAGGACGTCGAGAACATCATCCTGAAGCTCCTGCAGGCGGCTGACTACAATGTCGAACGCGCCCAGCGTGGCATCGTCTACATCGACGAAGTGGACAAGATTTCCCGCAAGTCCGACAACCCGTCGATCACCCGCGACGTGTCGGGCGAGGGCGTCCAGCAGGCGCTGCTGAAGATCATGGAAGGCACGGTCGCCTCGGTCCCGCCCCAGGGCGGCCGCAAGCATCCGCAGCAGGAATTCCTGCAGGTCGACACGACGAACATCCTGTTCATATGCGGCGGCGCGTTTGCCGGTCTCGACAAGATCATCTCTGCCCGCGGCGAGAAGACGTCGATCGGCTTTGCCGCCACGGTGCGCGCCCAGGACGAGCGCCGGGTCGGCGAGGTGTTGCGTGAACTGGAGCCGGAAGACCTGGTCAAGTTCGGCCTGATCCCGGAATTCATCGGCCGTCTGCCGGTCCTGGCGACGCTCGAAGACCTGGACGAGGATGCGCTGATCCAGATCCTTTCGGAACCGAAGAACGCTCTCGTCAAACAGTACCAGCGGCTTTTCGAGATGGAGGACGTGGAACTGACCTTCCACGATGATGCACTGCGCGAGATCGCCAAGAGGGCGATCGTCCGCAAGACCGGCGCACGTGGCTTGCGCTCCATCATGGAGAAGATCCTGCTCGATACGATGTTCGAGCTTCCGGCGCTGGAAGGCGTGCGCGAAGTGGTGATCTCCGAAGACGTCGTAAAAGGCACGGCTCGCCCGCTCTACATCTATGCCGACCGGCAGGAAGAAAAGGCCAACGTCTCGGCCTGAGCTACGCAAGCTGGATGATCATCTTGGAGAGGCCCTGACAGGGGCCTCTTTTCGTGTCGATGTACACACTTGCTTTTTTTAATTATTCCACCATTTTCGCATTGCGAAGAGTTGCGCCGGGTGCATCTTGCATTAGAAAATGCGCAGGAAGATCAACAGTAACTCTATAGCGGCTTGGCCTGCTTCGGTTATAGTTGCTGACGGTCGGTGACCGCGTGCTGTGTTCTTGGCGTCCCGTATAAGCGTTTCGAGTGCGCGCTTTGTAATGCTACTGTCACAATGCTGATGCGGCGGCAGCACTGCAAGGCTTGAAATCAAATTTCGGAAACGCCACTTTGGGCGGGAGTGAAGTGCCTGGGTGATTGCCCTGTGATCTGCCCAGGCGACGTATCCCGGAAACGGGACGATGGAAAGGAATTGAAATGACGAATTCAACGTCTGCGGCACCTGGCGGCGAAACCTATCCGGTGCTGCCTCTGCGCGACATTGTGGTCTTTCCGCATATGATCGTGCCTCTGTTCGTCGGACGGGAGAAATCCATTCGCGCGCTCGAAGAAGTGATGGGATCCGACAAGCAGATCATGCTCGTCACCCAGATCAATGCCGGCGACGATGATCCCGAACCCTCGGCAATCTACAAGGTCGGCACCGTTGCCAACGTGCTGCAGCTCCTGAAGCTTCCCGATGGCACCGTGAAGGTGCTCGTCGAAGGCCGCGCGCGCGCCCAGATCGATGGCTATACGGACCGCGAAGAGTTTTACGAGGCGACGGCGAACGTTCTCGACGAGCCCGAAGAGGACGCCGTCGAGGTCGAGGCTCTGTCCCGTTCGGTGGTTTCCGAGTTCGAGAACTACGTGAAGCTGAACAAGAAGATCTCGCCGGAAGTCGTCGGCGCCGCAAGCCAGATCGAGGATTATTCGAAGCTGGCAGACACGGTCGCCTCGCACCTGTCGATCAAGATCACCGAGAAGCAGGAAATGCTGGAGACCGTCAGCGTCAAGCTGCGTCTCGAAAAGGCGCTCGGCTTCATGGAAGGCGAGATTTCCGTCCTGCAGGTGGAAAAGCGCATCCGCTCGCGCGTCAAGCGCCAGATGGAGAAGACCCAGCGCGAATACTACCTCAATGAGCAGATGAAGGCGATCCAGAAGGAACTCGGCGACGGCGAGGAAGGCCGCGACGAGATGGCCGAACTCGAGGAGCGCATCTCCAAGACGAAGCTTTCGAAGGAAGCCCGCGAGAAGGCCGATGCGGAGTTGAAGAAGCTTCGGCAGATGAGCCCGATGTCGGCGGAAGCCACCGTCGTGCGCAACTATCTCGACTGGCTGCTTGGCATTCCGTGGGGCAAGCGGTCGAAGATCAAGGCCGACCTCAACAACGCCGAAAAGATCCTCGAAGCCGATCACTTCGGCCTCGACAAGGTCAAGGAACGCATTATCGAGTATCTGGCCGTCCAGGCGCGCGCAACCAAGATCAAGGGCCCCATCCTGTGCCTCGTCGGCCCCCCGGGCGTCGGCAAGACCTCGCTTGCCCAGTCGATCGCCAAGGCGACCGGCCGCGAATATGTCCGCATGGCGCTCGGCGGCGTCCGTGACGAAGCCGAAATCCGCGGTCACCGCCGCACCTATATCGGCTCGATGCCCGGCAAGGTCATCCAGTCGATGAAGAAGGCGAAGAAGTCCAACCCGCTCTTCCTGCTCGACGAGATCGACAAGATGGGCATGGACTTCCGCGGCGACCCGTCTTCGGCGCTGCTCGAAGTGCTGGACCCGGCACAGAACTCGACCTTCATGGACCATTACCTGGAAGTCGAATACGACCTGTCCGACGTGATGTTCATCACCACGGCAAACACGCTGAACATCCCGGCACCGCTGATGGACCGTATGGAAATCATCCGCATCGCCGGTTACACCGAGGACGAGAAGCGTGAGATCGCCAAGCGTCACCTTCTGCCGAAGGCAATCAAGGAGCATGCGCTGCAGCCGAACGAATTCTCGGTGAGCGACGATGCCCTGATGGCGATCATCCAGCAGTACACCCGTGAAGCGGGCGTCCGTAACTTCGAACGTGAACTGATGAAGCTCGCACGCAAGGCGGTGACCGAGATCATCAAGGGCAAGACGAAGTCGGTCGAGGTCACGGCTGCCAACATCAATGACTATCTCGGCGTTCCGCGCTTCCGCCACGGCGAGGCCGAACGTGAGGATCAGGTTGGTGTCGTCACCGGTCTCGCCTGGACGGAAGTCGGCGGCGAACTCCTGACGATCGAAGGCGTCATGATGCCGGGCAAGGGCCGCATGACGGTCACCGGCAACCTGAAGGAAGTCATGAAGGAGTCCATCTCGGCGGCGGCATCCTATGTCCGTTCGCGCGCTGTGGATTTCGGCATCGAACCTCCGCGCTTCGACAAGTCGGATATCCACGTCCACGTTCCGGAAGGGGCGACCCCGAAGGACGGCCCGTCGGCGGGTGTCGCCATGGCCACCGCGATCGTCTCGGTCATGACCGGCATTCCGGTCAACAAGGACGTCGCCATGACCGGCGAGATCACGCTTCGCGGCCGTGTTCTGCCGATCGGCGGTCTCAAGGAGAAGCTCCTTGCGGCGCTGCGCGGCGGCATCAAGAAGGTTCTGATCCCGGAAGAAAACGCCAAGGACCTGGCGGAGATTCCGGACAATGTGAAGAACAACATGGAGATCATTCCTGTCTCGCGTATGGGTGAAGTGATCCGCCAGGCGCTTGTCCGCCAGCCCGAGCCGATCGAATGGGACGGCACGGTGGAAACGCCGGTGATTGCGACCGTCGAAGGGGTCGACGACGTCGGAACTGCGGTCGCCCACTGATCGATCGTCTTTTGGTCATGCCAAATTGGCACTATCCACGGAAAAAGCCGGTTTCAAGCCGGCTTTTTTTGTGAAAACTGCCGCATACCCCTTGTTTTTCAGGCGATTGCGGAGCTTTTGGGTTGCCAAGGCCTGACACCGAACTATTGTCGGCGCCGAAATACATGAGTCGTTCCAAAACCGCTGAAAGGGGTGGAAACATGAACAAGAACGAATTGGTATCCGCAGTGGCCGAAAAAGCCGGTCTCTCCAAGGCTGATGCCGCATCTGCTGTTGATGCCGTTTTTGAGACCGTACAGGCTGAGCTGAAGAAGGGTGGTGACATTCGTCTCGCCGGCTTCGGCAGCTTCTCCGTTTCCCGTCGCGAGGCATCCAAGGGCCGCAACCCGTCGACCGGCGCCGAAGTCGACATTCCGGCACGCAACGTGCCGAAGTTCTCGGCCGGCAAGGGCCTGAAGGACGCTGTCAACAGCTAACGCGCTGCCTCCGGGCAACCCTGTAGCAGTCTCAATAACGGAAAGGCCTGGGTTTCCCGGGCCTTTTTCGTTTTCTCAGAACATCGTAGGTTGGGCAGCTCCAACGTGTGAAAACCGTCATCCCTCTGTCATGCGCATGCTCCAATAACCAGCGACGGTTTTATGGACAGGAGGGCTCCTATGACATTCCGTATTCACGCCGCGCTGACAGCGGTGCTTCTCGCCTCGGTCGCAGCGCCTGCCAGCGCAGAGCAGGTCTTCAACCGCATCGCATCCTTCCCCGTTGCCAGCAATCTTCCTGCGGACAAGGACAAGCTGACGACCACGTCGGCGGAAATCATCACCGCCAGCGAAGACGGCAATACGCTGATCTATTCCGACAGCCCGCTTGGCGCGATCGGTTTCATCGACATCACCGATCCCAAGGCTCCGAAGGCGCTCGGCGCGCTGTCCCTAGACGGCGAGCCTACATCCGTAGCCGCAGTCGGCTCCAAGGTTCTCGCCGCCGTCAATACGTCGGAAAGCTACGTGAAGCCGTCCGGCAAGCTGAATGTCGTGGATATCGCGTCGAAGAAGATCGAAGCAACCTGCGACCTCGGCGGCCAGCCGGATTCGATCGCTATTTCGAAGGACAAGACCTTTGCTGCGATCGCCATCGAAAACGAGCGCGACGAGGACGTGAACGACGGCGCCATTCCGCAGATGCCGGTCGGTGATCTGGTCATCGTGTCGCTGAAGGATGGTGCCGCCGACTGCGCCTCCATCAAGCATGTCTCGCTGACCGGCCTTGCGGAGATCGCGCCGGAAGATCCGGAACCGGAATTCGTTGCCATCAACGATGCCGGCGAGATAGCCGTCACGCTGCAGGAGAACAACCACATCGCCATCATCGATGGCAAGACAGCGACCGTCGTCGGCCATTTCTCCGCTGGCAAGACCGATCTGGAAGGCATCGACAACAAGACCGACGGCCAGCTTTCCTTCACCGGCAAGGCGGAGGGCGTATTGCGCGAACCGGATGCCATCAAGTGGCTGGACAACAACCGCCTCGTTATCGCCAATGAAGGTGACTGGAAGGGTGGTTCGCGCAGCTTCACGATCTTCGATCGTACTGGCAAGGTTCTCTACGAGTCCGGCGCGTCGCTGGAACGCGAAATCGCCCGCATTGGACATTTCCCGGACAAGCGTGCGAAGTCGAAGGGCGTTGAACTGGAAGGCATGGAGTTCGCTTCCTTCAATGGCCAGAACTACATCTTCATTCTTTCCGAACGCGCTTCCGTCGTGGCCGTCTACAAGGATACCGGCGCCGAACCGCAACTTGCCCAGCTTCTGCCGTCGGGCATTTCGCCGGAAGGTGCTGTCGCCATTCCTGGCCGTAACCTGTTTGCCACCGCCAACGAAGTCGATCTTGGCGAAGACGGCGGTGCACGCTCGCATGTGATGATTTACGAGCTTGCCGAAGGCCAGCCGAGCTATCCAACGCTCGTTTCCAAGGATGTCGACGGCAACGTGCTCGGCTGGGGCGCTCTGTCCGGTCTCGTCGGCGATGCTGAAAAGGACGGCATCCTCCATGCCGTCAGTGATTCCTTCTATGGCATGCAGCCGTCGATCTTCACCATCGACACGACCAGGACGCCGGCTGAGATCACCAATGTCCTGCGCGTGACCCGCGGAGGGCAGCCGGCCCAGAAGCTCGACATCGAAGGTATCGCGCTCGATGGCAAGGGCGGCTTCTGGCTTGCGTCGGAGGGTGATGCCTCCAAGCTGGTCGGGCACGGCCTCTACAGCGTCAGCGCCAAGGGCGAGATCAAGACCGAGATCGGCCTGCCGGCGGATCTGCTTTCCAACGAGAGCCGTTACGGCTTCGAAGGCATCACCACCGTTGGCTCCGGCGACGACCTGACGCTCTGGATGGCAATCCAGCGCGAATGGAAGGACGACCCGAAGGGCACCGTGAAGCTCGTCTCCTATAAGCCGAAGAGCAAGGAATGGGGTGCCGTCCGCTATCCACTGGAGAAGGCAGATGCCGGTTGGGTCGGTCTGTCGGAAATCACCGCGCATGGCGATTACGTCTACATCATCGAGCGCGACAACCAGATCGGCGACAATGCCAGGCTGAAGAAGCTCTATCGCGTCGCAATCGCCGACCTCAAGCCGGGCAAGATCGGCAGCGAACTGCCGCTGGTGAAAAAGGAAGAAGTCCACGACTTCATCCCGGACCTGAAGGTGACCAACGGCTATGTCCTCGACAAGCTCGAAGGCTTTACCTTCGACAAGTCTGGCAAGGCCTTTGCCGTCACCGACAACGACGGCATCGACGATAGCTCCGGCGAAACGCTGTTCTTTCCGGTCGAGCTGAAGGCCACCAACTGAGCATCCATGGATGCCAGAATAAGGAAAGGCCGGGTTTCGCCCGGCCTTTTTGTGTAAGGAGATGCGATGGATATTGGCATAGAGCTGGCACCCGCGGCGCAAAAGCCTCTGCTGAGAGATCTTCTTTCCCAATATCTCGCAGAGTTCGAAAGATATGGCGGCTCCGGCGCTGATTACCCGTATTTCGATGCCTATTGGCAGGAGATCGAAAGCCGCTGGCCCTATCTCATACGACGGGACAGCGAATGCATCGGCTTCGCCTTCGTCAATACTTGGTCCCCGTCGGGCCGAAGCACGGATTTTTCGATAGCTGAATTCTATATCGTTCCGGACGCGCGACGGCATGGCGCTGGACGCGACGCCGCCACCGCCGTCCTGCGCGCCCATCCTGGCCGCTGGGAATTGAGCGTCATGGCGTTGAACACGCCGGCCCAAGCCTTCTGGCCGCGGGCGATCGATGCTGCCGGCGGAGGGGACTTGGAGCGGGTGAAATCGGATAGCGAGACTATTTACCGGTTTAGGATCGGCTGACGGAAGAAAAGCCAAGTACCGTCGGCAGGGGAATGAGGGGCGCCGCCGATCATCTGATCCCTCACCAGCGCTGATGCACATGCGGGGCAACCAGCCGCGCATAGATTTCCTTCGTTGCCGTCATAACGTCGGCAGAAAGTGCGGCAAGTTCGGCCGCCGCAGCATTGTCCTTCGCCTGCGCCTCGTTGCGCGCGCCGGGGATGACGACGGTGACCGCCTCGTTCATCAGGATCCATTTCAGTGCGAAGGCGGCCATGGAGGCGCCGGCCGGCACCAGCTTGCGCACCTCGTCGACGGCTTGAAGGCCCACCTCGAAGGGTACGCCCGCAAAGGTCTCGCCGACATCGAAGGCCTCGCCATGCCGGTTGAAGTTGCGGTGGTCGTCCTTGGCGAAGGCCGTTTCACGGGTGATCTTGCCGGACAGCAGGCCGCTGGCGAGCGGCACGCGGACGATAACCGCCACGTTTTTCCGCTTGGCCTCCTTGAAGAACAAGTCGGCCGGTCGCTGGCGGAAGATGTTATAGATGATCTGGATGCTGACGACGTCGGGATATTCGATCGCCTTCAAGGCCTCCTCGACCTTTTCGACACTGACTCCGTAGTTCCTGATCTTGCCGGCGCGGCGAAGATCGTCGAGCGCGCCGAAGACGTCCGGGCGATAAAGGACCTCGGTTGGCGGGCAATGGAGCTGCACGAGGTCAAGGCTGTCGACTTCGAGGTTCTTGAGGCTGCGGTCGATAAAGGCTTCGAGATTGGCTCTGGTGTAACCGTCGGCGACATGCGGGTTCAGCCGCCGGCCCGCCTTGGTCGCGACCATCGGGCGCGCGCCGCCACGCGACTTTAGAACGCTCGCGATGATCTTTTCCGAACGGCCGTCGCCATAGACGTCTGCGGTGTCGATGAAGGTGACGCCGGAATCGAGCGCGGCTTCCAGCGCCGCCCGGCCATCCGCCTCGCTGACATCGCCCCAGGAGCCGCCGATCTGCCAGGCGCCGAAGCCGACCTCGCTGACGGTGAGGGATGTGCGTCCGAACGCGTGCTGTCTCATGATGTCCTCCGATATATCCACAGGCCGCTCAAGCCGGAGCTTCCGTCGCGCCCGGCATTTGCCTAAAACACATGCTCAAGCTGGCAATCAAAACAAGCGATTCGATGACCTTCCGTTTTATCCATGCCGCCGACCTGCATCTCGGCAGTCCCTTCCAGGGGCTGGCGATGAAGGACGCGGCGATCGCGGAACTCTTCATTGAGGCGAGCCGCAAGGCTTTTTCGGCACTGGTGGATCAGGCGGTCGAACGCCGGGTGGATTTCTTCATCGTTGCGGGTGATGTCTATGACGGCGACTGGAAGGACAACAAGATCGGCTTGTTCTTCAACCGCGAAGTGGCACGGCTGGAGCGCGCCGGCATCCCAGTCTTCCTCCTGAAGGGCAATCACGACGCCGAAAGTGTGATCACGAAGACGATCACGCTGCCGAAGAATGTCAGCGAATTTCCGGTCAACAAGCCCGGCACGTTCAAGCTGGAACACTTGAAGGTGGCGCTGCACGGCCAGGGTTTTGCCGAACGCTCGGCAACCGAAAACCTGGCGCTTGCCTATCCCAAACCGGAGCCCGGCTGGTTCAACGTCGGCGTGCTGCATACCTCACTGACCGGCCGCGAGCCGCATGCGCCCTATGCGCCGTGCTCGGTCGAAGATCTGCGCTCGCGCGGCTACGACTATTGGGCGCTCGGCCATGTTCATGATTTCGAGATCGTCGCGAAAGACCCCTTGGTGGTTTTCCCGGGCAACCTGCAGGGCCGTTCGATCCGCGAGCAGGGGGCGAAGGGCGCCGTGCTGGTCACGGTCGAGGACGGTCGCGTCACCCATGAGCGGATCATCACCGACAGCGCCCGTTTCGGCGAGCTTGCCGCGACGGTCGAACCGGACGACGATATCCCGGCCATTCTCCGGCGACTGGAAAATGCACTGGAATCCGTTGCCGAGAAGATGGAAGGACGGCCGCTGGCGCTCCGTATCCGATTGACCGGCAGGAGCCGTTTCCGCAACGAGCTGACGGCGCGCGCCGACGATTTCCGCGACGAAGTGCAGGCCGCCTGCCATCGCTGCCACGAGGACATCTGGCTGGAGAAGCTGGACGTGCGGCTGGAGCCGGAGACAGCCGGTGCCACGGTACCGGTGGACATGCTCGGCTTGGCAGGCCTCATCCCCATGGGGACATTCCCGCCGGAACTATTGGCCGACGCCGACGCCAGGATCGCTGAGATCACCGCGCGTCTGCCGGGTGGCATCGGCGCCGGCGATCTTGCCCTCGGTGACGACGCGGAAACGCTGCTGGCCGAAGCCCGCGATCTTTTGCTCGCGCGTGCGGCGAGGGCTGGCTGACAGATGCGTTTCAACCGTCTCGACATTATGCGTTACGGCGCGCTGACCGACCGGGCTCTCACCTTCCGGCCCGATGCGAAGCTGCATGTGATCTACGGTCCCAACGAGGCCGGGAAGTCCTCGGCTCTTTCGGCGATTTCCGATCTGCTCTTCGGTTTCCCGAGCGCCGCCGAAATGAGTTTCCTGCACGATCCGACTTCGCTGAGGGTCGGCGCCGAGATCGTCGCGCGCGAAGGGCAGACGCTCGCTTTTCGCCGCCGGCGCGGCCGCAAGAATACGCTGCTTTCTTCGACAGAGGCCGAAGAGGCGCTGCCCGAAGATGCGTTGGCGCCATTCCTCGGCACCTTGTCCCGCGAGGTCTTCGAACGTGCCTTCGGGCTCGATTCCCTGTCGCTGCGGGCTGGTGGGGAAACCATGCTGAAAAGTGGTGGTGAGATCGGCAGTCTATTGTTTTCCGCCGCGTCCGGTCTGACCGGGCTTTCTGGCCTGCGGAAGCAATTGGAAGCGGAGGCCGATGGCATCTATGCGCAACGCCGTTCGAAGGATCGTCTCTTCTATCAGGTAATCGATGCCCATGATGAAGCCCGCAGAGCCGAACGCGACAGTGAGCTGAAATCCGGCGACTGGAAGAAGCTCTTGGCCGAACAGGCCGGGATCGAGGCGGATCTGGCCGCGGTCCAGGCCGAACGGCAGGAGACCAGGCACTCGCTCGACCGGTTGCGCAGGCTTCTGGCGCTGGAGCCGTTGCTGCGTGAGATCGACCGGGAACAACAGCTTCTTGCCCAATACGAAGCGCTTGCCGCGCTGCCGGCCGGTTTCGAGGAGCGGCTTGAGAAGGCGCTGGAAGCCGGTAGGAAGAACGGTGAGGCCCGTGGCGCGGCCGAAGCGGACGTGGCGCGGCTCAGGGAGGAGATCGAGACCGTTCATGTGGACGAGGCGCTGATCGCGGCGGCACCCAGGATCCTTTCAACCCATGCGGAAAAGGGCGCATATCTGAAAGCGCGGGAGGATATTGCCCGGGTGCGCGGCGAGGTCGATGACTTCGACCTTCGCCTTTTTCAGGCCGCTCGCCGGCTTGGTTATGCAAGCGCCCAGGAACTCGAGCGTGCCCAGCCGGCCGATGCCGATCTGGCGCGGCTGAAGAAACTGGTGGAGGAGGGGGGCGAATTCGACCGTAGCCTGAAGCAGCTCCGCCAGCGCATCGAAGAAGAACGCGACGCGCTGCGGCGGCTGGAGGCGACCGGGGCCGATGGTCGCCTCATCGATCCGAAGCCGTGGACGGAACAGCTTGCGGCGCTAAGGCCCGACATCAATGCGATGACGGAGCTCGAAAACCTGCAGGTAAGGGTGGCCAGGGCCGAGGCGAATTTCAACGCCGCCGCCGACCGTCTCGACCCGCCCGTACGCGACATCCAAAAGCTCCGGACCGTGCCGCTGCCGGATATCGCGACACTGGTGAGCCATCGCCGCCTGATCGAGGAAGCCAGGGCAGAAAGCACCAAGGCGCAACAGATGCGAACGGCGTTGCGCGATGAGGCGAAAGCGGTCGCCGGGCAGCTTGCGGGACTGGAAGGACAGGGCAAGATCGTTTCCCGCGAAGATATCGCAGTCGTTCGGGCGCGACGCGACGAGCTCGTCGAAATGTTGGGTGCAAGACCCTCCGCGGACACGCTCGAAGAGCTGAAAACGGCAATCGACCAATCCGACCGGCTTGCCGATGCGGCACTTGCCGATGCCGAGCGTGTCTCCCGCCATGCACAGCTTACCCTGCGGCAGCGGGAACTGGAGCAAAGCGTTGCAGCAGCCGACGCCGCGGCAAAAGAGGCCGAGATCGCAGCCTCCGATGCGGTGACCGAATTCGAAGACCTTTTCCATGCGGCGCCCGTTTCGCCGTCGACGCCGGAACGGATGATCGAATGGCGCCGCGCTGTGGACGGGCTTTCCCATTTGGCGGAAGCGCTGGACGAGGCGAGGGACGGGCTTGAGGCGCTTCGCCTCAAGGAAGAGAAGCTGAAGCCTGTGCTTCTGGCCCTGGCCGATGGTATCGGCCTGGACTCTGCGGCCTTGCCGTCGCCCGCTCTTGCACGGGCACTCGATCGCCGGATCAGTGATATCGCCGATCGCTGGACGGAAAGCCGCTCTCTGGAGGGCAAGCGCCATTCCGCCGAGGAGGCATTGCAGCGGCTGGAGCAGCGGGAAACTGAATTGCGCCGCGAGATCGATCGCTGGCGTGCCGACTTCGCCAATGCGGCGGCGCTGGCTGGCCTGCCGGAAGACGCGACCGTCGATATGGCGCTCGCCGCGCTCGATGTCTGGCGCACGGTGCCCGATCTCTTCTCCGAGCGGGAAAACCGCAACCGCCGGGTGCGCGGCATGGCGCGCGATATGGAGGCATTCGAGGAGGAAGTCCGGACGTTCTGCACGGAGATCGCGCCGGATCTTGCCTCTGTCCCGGCCGATGTCGCGGCAGGCCTGCTGAACGAGCGGGCCGTGGCCGCGAAGACTGCCGAAAACCAGCGGGCCACGCTGACGGCGGCGCTGGAACGTGCCGAATTATCGCTGGCGCGGCACGCTGCAGAAGGGACGGCACTTGAGGCGGAGCTCGCAGAGCTTGCCGAATCGGTTTCGAAAGCCCCTTCCGATCTCGACGCCGTGCTCGAAGATCTAAGGCAGCGCGCCCGGATTGAAGCCAGCCTTCGCCAGTGCCGCGTGCGCTTTGCCGAGCAGGCGGATGGCTTGGATGAAGAGGGAGTGCGTGCGGCGCTTGACGGCTTCGATCGGGTGGCCGCCGGGCTGGAGATCGAACGGCTGGAGGCTGAGGATGGTCGGCAGGTCGACAGGATTTCGGCGCTGCGGACCGCCGAAGCGGATAATCTCCGCCGCCGGCGGGAACTGGAGACGAGCATTGGCGCGGAACGCGCGGTGTTTCAGAAGCACGCGGCCGAGGCCGAAGCGAAAGAACTCGCGCGACGATGGGTGGTGTTGAAGCTTGCTTCGAGCCTCCTCGCAAACTCGATGGAAGCTTATCGCGAACGCCAGGCCGATCCGGTTATGAAGCGGGCAGGACAGGTCTTTTCCGATCTCACAAGCGGCCGTTTTTCACGTCTTGTCCAGCTTTACGACGATGAGGACGAGCTGCAGCTCGCCGTCGAACGGCGCACCGGGGAACAGGTGAAGCTCGAGGGCTTGAGCGAAGGCACCGGTGATCAGCTGTATCTCGCGCTGCGGCTCGCCTTCCTGGAGGACTATTGCAGTCGCAACGAACCCGCACCGCTCGTCCTCGACGATATCTTCCAGACCTTTGACGACGAGCGCACCGCGGCTGGCCTGCGTACGCTCGCAGCGGCAGGCAAGACATTCCAGACGATCCTTTTCACCCACCAGATGAGCCTGGTCGAAACTGCCCGCCGCGAAATCGGCGGTGAGCTCGATCTCATCCAGCTGGAAAGAGGCTAGGCGGCGAAGACGCAGGTGGGGGCTGGCGAGGGGCGGCCTGGAGGGAGAGGCAACCGACGGTCATGCCATAGATCGGCCTGCCTGCCCTGTCCGGCGGCGGTAATGCGGGGTCGCCACAGGTGATCGTCTGCGGCAGAGGCAGGATGACGAGATTGTACCGCCGCTTGTCGATGATTTCCTGCCTGAACGCCATCCAATAGTTTTCCGAGGTCGATGTGAACTCGGTGCGGGCGGTAAGCTTTTGCGCCAGATAGGCGCGGGTCTCCGGCGCCATCGGCAGGTCGAAGCGCTGCATCGCGGCGATCGCCTCGTTGAGGACAACGGTTTCCGTCAGCGGATTTGTCAGGCTGAACTTGAGCCGGAAATTGCGAAAGGTATCCGGCAAGCCGCCTCTCGCCTGGATGAAGAAGGAGGCCGGCTCGGACGAGTTATCGAATTCCTCGAAAATCAGGCACTCCCAGTCGTCGTCCGAGGTGGTGAATGTTGGCTGTGTACCCTTTTGGGTTCGCAGGAGATTGCAGCGTTCTTCGGCGGAAAAGGCTGCTGCTTTTTCGAATAGCGCCATGCGTTCCAGACCTGCTCTGAGAAGCCAGGGCGGAAAGCGACTGGCGGGCGGCTGCCGGCGTTGCCTGTCGATGCGCAGTGCCGGCGGCGCGGCAAGGAGATAGTCCTCAAGGCCGACCTGCCGGACGAGGCGCTCGAAATTGCGGCCGTTGTTGACGGCAAGCACGGTTGCTGCAAGTGCTATAAGCATGCCGGCAAGGAAGAGGCTGAAGGCGAAGGCTGCCATGCGCTGCCTGCGGCGCCGGGCGGCTGGCGTCAGGATTTTTGCCTGGTCCTCTTCCGGCATGGGCTCCATTTCCGATCGAGGAATCTCCGGCGGGTGGCCCCGCGCATAACATATTACCGGACAACCGGAAACTGCTCCGTGTTGGTCCGGTTAAGGCAGGGTTACTCTGGATCGCGACCGAAAGATGGTGGTGGATACCGGCGGCGAGCTTTCGCCGGGCGGTGGGACACGAGCCCGGAATACACAGCGCTCTATGAGCTGCTGGATGGGATATCGGACGCCGGCCCTGTTAACCAAATTCATTAGAAGGCATTTAACTCAACTTGTTTAGGTTCGCTCGTGAATATTAGGGTGCCGCGGACTATGGCCTTAAAAGCGCACAGGAATTTTATTTTCGACGGCACGGTGTGATCCGGCTTGTTGTCGAGAGCCTGGTGTGCTTTTGAAAGGCGGTCGGAATCCCCGAAGTGTCCGCGTTGCCCTTCGGGCACGTGGGCCTGACTTGGAGTATCGAATTTGGTTCGAATGACTGCGATCATGATCTGTGCGGTTTTGGCGGGTTGCCAGGCCGTACCTGGCGAAGGGCCTTTGACGGCGGATATCAAGAAGGATGCAGGTCAATCACCCACCCAGATCGGACGGATCGATGCGGCAGTATTCGACATCGTCAATGTCGACAACCGAACGGCAAAGCTTGTGTCCGACTATGTCGCCACGGCTCTCAATCGCCGGTTCGGATTTGGCGGCGGCGCCGGCCGCGCGGTCATCGGCGTGGGGGACCAGCTGAAGATCAGCATCTTCGAAGCGGGGGCCGATGGCCTGTTTTCCACAACCGAATCGAAACAGACCAGTCTTGATGTCGTCGTGCAGCAGGATGGCACGGCGGCCATCCCCTATGTCGGTTCCATCCGTTTTGCAGGCAAGACGCTTGAGGAGGCTCGGCAGGAGATTCTCTCATCATTGAGGAGCCGAGCCGTCGAGCCGGACGTCATTGTTTCCAGCGTCAACACGGCATCGCGCAAGGTCACTGTTTCGGGTGCTGTGGGGAGTTCCGCGCAAGTGCCGCTTGGCCTGGTCGGAGAAAAGATCACCGACGTGATTGCCAAGGCCGGCGGTCCGAGCGGCCAGCCCTACGAGACCTATGTCACGCTTGTCCGCGGCAAAAAGACGGGCACGGCGCTTCTGTCGTCGGTCATCGACAATCCGAGCGAGAACATCTATGTCCAGCCCGGAGATCAGATTTTCGTAGCCCGCGATCCGCGGACCTTTACTCTGCTCGGTGCTGTCAGGGCGAACGCCCGCATCAATTTCGGCGCCAGCGACCTCAACCTGCTTGAAGCCGTGGCGCTTGGCGGCGGCGGCAATGATGCAGCGGTTGACGCCAAGGGCTATTTCCTTTTCCGTTATGAGGAAGCGGATATCGTGATGAGCCTGCTCGGCAGACAACGTTTCAACGAATTGCTCAGCAAGGGGATGAAGCCTGACAGGCTTGGCCGTTATCCGATCGTTTATAGTTTCGACATGACCCATCCGGATAGCCTGCTCGTCGGGCAGACCTTCCCGGTTAAGAACCGTGACGTGATCTATGCTTCCCGCCATACTTCCGTCGACCTGCGGAAATTCCTGGCGCTCATCGGCGCACCGATCGGTATTGCATCGCAAGGGGCAGGAGTCGCCTACAATCTCGAGCGGATCAGTGACTAGGCTGTCCACAGCCTAGAGTGAGTGGAATAATTTTTCGGATCCATCCAGTCACGGACAGGATTCGTCGAGCTTTTGATGCAGGATGTGAATTTTTGTTGTGCGAATGGCGTATGAACAGGCGAAGCCCGTTTTATGCGAAAGGTTGAATATATGCAGTTTTTTTCGTGACAACCCTTAATAAGTGTGTTGTTAGAGTCATCTGGCGAGATGGCGCGACTGCTTTGCCACGGTAAATGTGACGAACACCGAGTGACCATGACGATCGAAATCATCGGCAGGGCCTGCGTTGCCCCAGGCGCAAATTCTGTACAGGAGCTACAGAAGGTTCTGAGTGAGGGGCGCTGCACAATCACTCGGATTCCCGATGATCGTTGGGAATGTGCCCGCTACTGGCACCCGGCCCAGGGCGTTCTCGGAAAGACCTATACCTTTGCCGCCGGCGTTCTCGACGATATCTACGCCTTCGATCCGGCAGTTTTCGGTCTGTCGCAACGCGAAGCGATGCAGATGGACCCGCAGCAGCGTGTTCTTCTCAACCTGGTCTGGCAGGCGCTGGAAGACGCGAACCTGCCCTGGAGCAAGCTCTCGGAAGAGCGTGTCGGCGTCTATATCGGGGCTTCCAGCCTGGAAGCCGGCAACCTGATCTCGGAAGATCCTGCCTCCGGCAGTCCGTATTTCATGACCGGCAATACGCTGTCGATCGTCTCCAACCGCATCTCGCATGTCTTCGGTCTCAAGGGGCCGAGCATGACGATCGACACGGCCTGTTCCTCCTCGCTCGTTGCTCTCGATCAGGCCGCCGCTGCCCTTGAAAAGGGGGAGATCGATACGGCCATCGTCGGCGGCGTCAATCTGCTCGTCCACCCGCTGTCCTTCGTGGGCTTTGCCCAGGCGCGCATGCTGTCGCCGGAAGGGCTCTGCCGTGCCTACGACACCAATGGTCATGGTTATGTACGGTCGGAAGGTGGTGTCGCGATCGTACTGCGCCGGTCCGACAGGGCGCGGCGTGAACAGGATCGCAGTTATGCGCGTCTGCATGCGGTTGCCGTCAATTCCTCCGGCCGCACGAACTTTATCAGCCTGCCGTCCCGTGAAGCCCAGGCAGCGCTCCTGCATTCGATCTACGAGAACAATGCGATCGATGTGAACCGTCTCGCCTTTATCGAAGGCCATGGCACGGGCACGCGTGTTGGCGACCCGGCTGAAGTCTGGGCGATCGGTACGGTGATCGGGCAAAACCGCCGTGCACCGGTTCCGATCGGGTCGATCAAAACGAATATCGGCCATACCGAGCCGGCATCCGGCCTGTTCGGCCTTCTGAAGGCGATGATCGCGCTTGAGGAAAATTTCCTGCCGGCCTCGCTGCATATCGAAAAGGTCAACGAGGACATCGATTTCGATAGCCTGAACGTGCGGGTCAACACGTCAGCGGTGAAACTGCTGCCGGCCAAGGAGGCCCGCTTCGCCGGTGTCAATTCGTTCGGTTTCGGCGGAACAAATGCGCATGTCGTGATCAGCGATCCGGAGCGGCCGGCGCCTCTCGATTCGCCGAAAACGGAAGGCTCTTTGTTTGTCGCGAGCGCCCACACCGTTTCGGCGCTGTCGAGGCTCCTCGAAGACTACAAGACGTGTCTTTCCATGTCCAAGCCCGAGCAGGCGCGCCGCATCATCAGCGCCACGGCCGCCAACAGGGAGATCCTGCGCCATCGCTTCGCCGTCGAGGCCAGGGACAGCGAAGGCGTGCTGACGGCGATCGAGGCTCACCTTGCTGGCGAGGCCTCACAGGGTGAGCGCGGCGAGGCGCCGGCCCAGAGCGCGAAAATCGCCTTCGTCTTTTCCGGCAATGGTGCTCAATGGGCGGGGATGGGCGTCGAGGCTTACCGGGAAAGCCGGCATTTCCGGCAGTGTTTCCAATCCTTCAGCGCTCTCTTCGAATATCACCTCGGGGAAAAGCTCACCGACCTCCTCGATGCGTCGGATCTTGCGCTTCGACTTGGCGATACCAAGATCGCCCAGCCCATGCTGTTCGCGGTCCAGGCCGCGCTCTCGGATTGCCTGGTCGCGCTCGGCGTTCGACCGGACGCGGTTTTCGGTCACTCTGTGGGCGAGATTGCAGCTGCTTATGCGGCCAAGGCCCTGACCGCTGCCGAGGCGGTCGCGATCGTTGCCAAGCGCTCCAAGTATCAGGATATTTTCGCCGGCCAGGGCAAGATGGCGGCGGTCGTCCTGAACGAGGAGGCCGCACGCGCCTTTGCGAAATCGCAGGGCCTCGACAATATTTGCATTGCGGCGATCAATGCGCCGAATTCGGTAACGATTTCCGGTCCGACCGAAGAGATCCATGCATTCCGCGATGCGGCCCGCAAGGCGCAGATCGTCGCCCACGTCCTCGACATCAACTATCCGTTCCATCATCCGATCATCGATGAGGCCAGGGACGCTTTCCTCGCCGACCTGCCGCAGATCGAGCCGGAAACGGGGACCTGCGCCTATATCTCGACTGTGACCGGTGAAATTCAGGATGGTCGCGGGCTGGATGCCGAATACTGGTGGCACAATGTCCGCGAACCGGTTCTGTTCAAGGCGGCCGCCCAGGTGGCGATGGAGATGGGCTGCAACCTCTTCATCGAGATTTCGCCGCGCCCGATCCTGTCGAACTATCTGAGCGATATCGCCAAGCATCAGTCCGTCCAGGCCGTCGTCACCGCGACGCTGCAGCGCGAGGCGCCGATGCCGGGCCGGGACCCGGTCGCGCAATCCTTCGCGCGCGCGGTCGCCCACGGTGCTTCGCCGCTCCTGTCACGCCACAGCGGCAAGCGCAACGCCTCCGTCGATCTGCCGAGCCTGCCGTTCGAGCCAATCGAGCTGAAAAGCCCGCCGACAACCGACGAAATCGACGTTTTCGGGCGCAACAACAGAAAACCCTACACGCTGCTCGGCTGGCGGAGCGACCCCAATGCTCCGCATTGGAAGAATCATATCGATGCGCGGCTTTTCCCGGACCTTGCCGAGCATGTGGTGGATTCGCGCGCCATCCTGCCGGGCAGCGGTTTTATCGAGATCGCCGTCACGGCGGCACAGCGCTATCACGGCACAGACGAAGTCGAAATCTCCAATCTGGAGATCGTCCGGCCGCTGGAACTGCGACAGGACCGGGTGGCCGAACTGTCGACCATGTTGTCGCCGGAGACCGGTTATATCGAGATCCGTTCGCGCGAGCGGTTGAGCAGTGACGATTGGACGGTGCATGCGGTCGCACGCACGCGCCGCCCCGTCGACGGCGAGAACGGCGTGCCGATGGAACTGCCGCAAGGCGGACAGGGTACGGTCGTGACCTCCGGCGAAGCCTATGAGACGGCTGAGCGTTTCGGTCTCCAGTATGGCCCTCGCTTCCAGCTTCTCTCCAGGGCGACGGCCTATGGCCGCACCTTTGTCGAGGTGGACCTGAAGCCGGCGGAGGCGCCGGCCCACCCCTTCGTCGAATACAATCTGAACCCGTTCTCGGTCGATGCCGCTTTCCATGGCCTGGTTGCTCTATTCGATCAGCTTTCCGGCAATGAGGCGGGCGCGCCCTACATTCCGGTGCGCTTCGGCTCGATCTGTGTTGTCGGCAAGGGCAGTCCGATCACCAGGGCAATGATCGAGATCGAGCGGTTCAGCGGATTTTCCCTCAAGGTCCGGTTCTGGATGTTCGACGCGGAAGGAAACGTCGTCGCAACCTTCGACGATTGCCGTTTCCGCCGCACGTCGCTCCGCCGTCATCACACCTTGGCCTCTGTCGCGTTTCACTATGAGTCCGTTCCGTCGACGCTGTTCGCATCGGAAAGCGGAGACCGGCCCGGCCTCGCCACCGTGTTCGGGTCGGCACGGGGCCAGTCGTCCAACAATGCGACGCTGCTTCTGGATGCGGCCATTTACCGGGCCTGTCACGAGATCGCGGCCATGCTCGCGGACAACAGAGGCGTTATTTCCACTCGCCGTCTGCCGGGAGATGCGGAGTTCCGCTCCTTCCTGACCAATTGCCTGTTCGTTCTGGAAGACGCGGGCATTGCCACGGCGGATGAAGGCGAATGGCATATCCCGCGGGAATTCACCCTGCCGCCGGTGAGCGAGATCCTGCAGGAGATCTATCGCGAAGATGCCGGCCGCGTCGCGGAAGCGGTGCTTGTCAACAACGCCTATCGGGATGCGCTCGCACGTCTCTCCATCGCCTCTCTGCGCGGTAGCGATGAAAGCGTCGCAAAGGCAGAGACGACCAGCGAGGCGATGCTCGACCACGTGCTGGTGCATTCGCCGCTCGCTGAACGACGCCTTTCCGCCGTGGTCGAAGCGGTTGAAGCGGCTCTTGCCGAACGGAATGACGCGGTTCGCTCCATCCTGGAAGCCGGAACGACCTCCGTGGCGTTCAGTCGCCGCCTGGCGGCGATTGCTGCGGAAAAGGGGGCGATGCTGATCATCGCCGAGCCTCGCGAAGGCGTGCGCCGGACCCTCGAAATCGCCTTCGAACATGACGTGCATGTCGTTCTTCCCGAGATCGAGAAGCTTGGCGAACAGCCGGCTGTCGACCTGGTGATTGCTGCGGGCACAGAGAGCCAGAGGCTTCTGGCGAGCGATGAGGAAATCCGTGCGGCGATCCGGCTGGCGTCCGCGAAAGGCGCTGGCTTGTTGTTTGCCGACCATGCGCCGTCCGCCTTCAACGACTTCGCATTCGGCCAATCGGAAGGCTGGTTCGAAAGCAGCCAGTCTTCGGAATTCCCGATCGGCCGGCTTGGGGCTTCGCGTCAGGTGGAAGACCTGATCGCCACCCTCGGCTTCGAAAGGCCGCATGCAGAGGAACGGGCCTACCCGGAAGGCGCGCTTATCCTGGCGACGGCGACATCGGCAGCATTGCCGCGGGAAGATGTCGCAAACGAAGCCGCCACTCCGATCCTCATGCTTTCCGAAGCCGATCGCAGGATCGCCGCCGCCGACGCGATCGAGGCCGTCGATATCGACGCCGACGAGGCCGCGCTTGCCGATGCCTTCGCGCGCCTGGAAGGCCAGACGCTCCGGCTGGTCTATGTTGCGGAGCGCACGGGGCCTCGCGACGCCTCGGCGCTTGCGCAGGACCGCTTGCGCAGGCTGGGTCTTCTGGCGGAAACGCTGTCGACATATCCCCGCAATATCGGGACGGCGGCTGTCAGGCCGACGCTTCTGATCGTCGCACCGGGCGGTTCGCCGCTTGCCGGCGACAGGACGGACGGGGCCAATGCCGGCTTGTGGACGTTCGCCCGCGTTCTGCAGAACGAATACGACGCCTTCGATGTCCACCTGCTGGACACCGAAACCGACGAGATCACCGCATCGTCACTTCCCGCTGAGATATTTGCTGCATCCACGACCAATCGCGAATGGATGATGGTGGATGACCGCGTTCGGGAAGTCCGCGCCGCTGCCGGCCCGTTCCCGTCTTCCGACGTCATGCGTTCCGATTATCCGGCGGCGACCATCCGTCAGTTCGTTGGGGGCCGCGTCGACAGCATCGCCTGGGAGGCATGCGATCTTCCGGTACCGGACAAGCACGAGGTGGTGATTGCGGTCGAGGCGACCGGCCTCAACTTCCGCGACGTGATGTGGGCCATGGGCCTCCTGCCGGAAGAGGCGCTGGAAGACGGCTTCGCCGGCGCGACGATCGGCATGGAACTGGCCGGACGCGTCGTTGAAGTGGGCTCGGCGGTGACCGATCTTGCCCCGGGCGACCGGGTCATGGGGATTGCGCCGGCTGCCTTCTCGACCCATGTCCGGGTCCGCCGCGACGGTGTCACGAAATTCCCGGACCGGATGGGCTTCTGCGCCGCTGCAACAGTGCCGGTCACCTTCCTGACGGCCTATTACGCCATGGTCCATCTCGGCCATATCGAGAGGGGTGAGACGATCCTCATTCATGGCGCCGCCGGCGGCGTTGGCCTTGCGGCGCTGCAGATCGCCAAGCTGAAGGGGGCGACCGTCATCGCCACTGCCGGCACCGTCGAGAAACGCCGATTCCTCGAAGCGCTGGGCGCCGATCATATCTTCGATTCGCGATCGCTCGACTTCGTTTCCCGCGTGCGCGGCGTCACCAATGGCGAGGGCGTTGACCTGGTGCTCAACTCGCTCTTTTCGGAGGCCATGGAACGCAGCATCGAACTGGTGAAGCCGTTCGGTCGCTTCCTCGAACTCGGCAAGCGCGACTATTATTCCGACCGCAAGATCGGGCTCAGACCCTTCCGCCGCAATATCAGCTATTTCGGCATCGATGCGGACCAGCTTCTGGTCAATTTGCCGAAGGTCACCGGCAAGATTTTTGCCGAGATCGGGCGCCTGTTTGCCGACGGCAAGCTGACGCCGCTGCCCTATCGCGCTTTCGCCCATGACGAGATCGGCAGCGCCTTCCGCCTGATGCAGAATGCCGGTCATATCGGCAAGATCGTGGTCCGGCCGCCGGCAATCGGCAGGGACAAGGTTCTCGCCGCGCCGGGCAAGCCGCTGCGCTTCTCGGGCGACGGCGTCTTCCTCGTCGCCGGCGGCATCGGTGGGTTCGGCCTCGTGGCTGCGGATTGGCTGGTCGCAAAGGGTGCGCTCCGTATCGCGCTCTGCTCGCGCCGCGGGGTCGCGGACGCCGAGACGCAGGCGGCAATCGCCGCATGGCAGAAGAAGGGCGTCAATGCGACCGTGCACGCCTGCGACATTACCGACGAGGCCGCGACTGCTTCGCTTCTGGAACTCCTGCGGTCCGAAGGTCCCGTGAAGGGCATCGTCCACGCCGCGATGGTGCTCGACGACGCGCTTCTCGCCAACCTGACGCCCGAGCGCAACAAGCCGGTCGTGGATGTGAAGGTGAGGGGAGCCGAGGTGCTGCACCGCCTGACCGCCGGGGACGATCTCGAACTCTTCCTGCTCTTCTCGTCCGCTACCACGATGATCGGCAATCCGGGCCAGGCGAACTATGTCATCGCCAATGGTTACCTCGAAGGCCTGGCCCGCGCGCGCCGTGCCGCCGGCTTTCCGGCGTTGGCGGTCGGCTTCGGTGCGATCGCCGACACGGGCTTCCTTGCCCGCAACGCCGAAGTCAACGAGATACTTGCCAAGCGCATCGGCAAGACGGCGATGAAGGCGCGCGAAGCATTGGAACAGGTCGAGCGTTACATGGTCGCCGATACCGGCAGCATCGATGCGGCCGCTGTGATGATCGCGGAAGTCGATTGGAGCGCTGTTCGCATGCTGCCGATCGCCAGGGGCGCGATCTTCGAGACGATCATCCGCCAGGCCGGCAGCAACAGCGCCGTGGCCGACGGTGATACGATCGATCTGGAGGAAATGATCCACGGCAAATCGGCTGAGGAGGCGCAGCAGATCCTTCACAATCTGGTGGCCGCCGAGATCGCCGCGATCCTGCGCGTGGCGGAAGATACCATCACGCCGGAAAAGGTCCTGAAGGAGATCGGTCTCGACAGCCTGATGGCGATGGAACTCGGCATGGGCTTCCAACAGAAGACAGGATTCGATATTCCTTTAAGCGGCGTCGGCGACGATACGACCGTCGGCGATGTCGTCACGCGCCTGCGTGAGCGCGTGTCGAAGCACAACGATGAGACCGAGGATTCGGCCCCCGCCCAGAGCGAGGTGGTCGACAGGCTTGTGAAGAGCCATTCGGTTTCCCGAGAGCAGAAAGCAGCGACGCAGTGAAGAACGAAGGTCCGGACGACGAAATTTCCTCAGGGCTCGGCGTTGAGGGAAAACGCGGTCTGTTGGACAAGATGCGTCAGGCAAGCGAATCGTCCGGGCGCAACCGGGCCGCGCGGCTCAGCCGGCAGTCTCAGCCTCCGGTACGCCAGGCCCTGCGTTTCGATGAATTGCCGGAATATCAGCGTGTCCAGCTTCAGCGCATGGCCGGCGACCTGACGGGGGTTGCCAATCCCTTCTACCGCTCCCACGACGGGGCGGCCGGTGCGACGACGGCCATGGGCGGGCGGCAGTTCATCAACTTCGCCTCCTATGACTATCTCGCGACCAATACCGATCCACAAACGAAGGAGAGGGCGAAGGCGGCGATCGACCGGTTCGGCATTTCCGCTTCGGCGAGCCGGCTCGTCGCCGGTGAACGGCCGGTTCATACCGAACTCGAACAGGACCTGGCTTCGGTCTACGGCGTCGATGCCGCCGTCTGCTTCGTCAGCGGATATCTTACCAATGTTGCTGCGATAAGCTGTCTCATGGGACCGCAGGATCTCGTCATCCATGACGAGTTCATCCACAACAGCGCGCTTGCGGGCATCAAGCAGTCCGGGGCGACCCGGCGGCTTTTCCGGCATAACGATATCGCCAATCTGGAATCAGTCTTGCGGACGCTGTCTGCCGATTTCCGGCGGATATTGGTGATCGTCGAAGGCGTCTACTCCATGGACGGCGATATCGCCGACCTGCCGGCGCTTCTGGAACTGCGCTCTCGCTACGGCTTCTGGCTGATGCTGGACGAGGCCCATGCGCTCGGCGTGCTGGGCAAGAGCGGTCGCGGCACGTTCGAGCATTTCGGCGTCGACCCGAGCGATGTCGACATCTGGATGGGAACGCTTTCCAAGACGACCTCGAGCTGCGGCGGTTATATCGCCGGCTCCCAGGCTCTTGTCGATATCCTGAAGGCGGAGGCCGGTGGGTTCGTCTACAGCGTCGGCCTGGCGCCCGTCCTGGCGGCCGCGGCGCGTTCGGGCCTCGATATACTGCGCAGCGAGCCGGAGCGGACCGAAAGGCTGCACCGCAACGGCGCGCTCTTCCTCGAATGCGCCAGGGCGGCGGGCCTCGACACGGGCCTGAGCGTCGGCTTTTCCGTTGTGCCGGTGATCGTGGGCGATTCGCTGCGCGCCGTGCAGCTTTCCAACGATCTGCTGGATGAGGGAATCAACGTCCTGCCGATCATCCATCCGGCGGTGCCGGAAGGTATGGCGAGGCTGCGTTTTTTCATCACCTGCAACCATACGGAAGAGCAGATCCGTCATTCCGTGGAGGTCACGGCCCGCAAGCTCAAAGATTTACAGGATCGCAATTTCGGCCTAGCCTCACTGGACATGGACAAGGTGATGCAGCTTGCGCCGTTGCTGCAGGCGGCCGGCAAATCCTGAACCTAACGCCAATTCCGGACGAGCGGGATCAAATGCATGTCATCGTCACCGGCGGATCGAGTGGGATCGGTCTGGAGGTCGCAAGGCTTTATGCGGCCCGCGGTGCGCGGCTGACGCTTATCGCCCGCGATCCTGCAAAGCTGGAGGAGGCCCGCCGGGACCTTCTCCTGCCGGGAGACGTGCAGGCGGATATCCGTGTCGTCGCGACCGACGTCGGTTGCGATGCCGCACTTTCCGCCGCGATTGCAGCGGCGGAGACCGATTTCGGACCCTGCGACATCCTGGTCGCGGCAGCGGGTGTCGTTGAACCTGAGGTCTTCGAAAAGCTCTCGGGCAGCACCTTCGCCGAACAGGTGACGACCAATCTCCTCGGTGTGGCCAATGCCGTCCGGGCCGTCTATCCGGGCATGAAGGCGTGCGGCCGCGGCCGCATCATGATCGTGTCCTCCGGCGCGGGTCTCATCGGCATCTACGGCTACACGGCCTATTGCGCCTCCAAATCGGCGCTGACGGGTTTTGCCGAGGCGCTTGCCATGGAAGCCTCCGGATCGGGCGTCGGTATCGCGATCTGCTTTCCCCCCGATACGTTCACGCCGCAGCTCGAACGGGAACTGGAAAAACGTCCGCCTGAGGCGCAGGCCCTCATAGGCAAGGCTTCGCCCTGGCCCGCAAAGGACGTCGCGAGGCGCATCGTGCGAGCGATCGACCGGGGAACGCCGAGGCTTTACTTCGGCTTTTCGATCACCGGTCTCGGCCTCTTCGGCTCGCTCGTCAAGCCGCTTGTGACGTGGTGGTATCGGCGAAAACCGGCATAAGGCCCGCCATTGCTCAGAGCACCGTGGCGCGCCCTTCGTCTATTTTCAGGATGGTGAGCTTGCCGGTGTAATAGGCGCCGGTGTCGATGCCGATCCGCCCCGGCCCGAGATCGAGATCAGGTTTTGGTGTGTGACCATGGATGACGAGAAGCGGAAGCCGAGGCCCTTCTGTGAGGAACGGTTCACGGATCCAGAGCATATCCTCGTCATGCTGTTCGTGGAGCGGGATGCCGGGCCTTATTCCGGCGTGAACGAAAAGCAGTTCGCCGATTCCCAGGCAGACCGGCAGGTCGGCTAGAAATTGCCTATGCGATGCCGGAACTGCTTCCACCAAGTGGTCGCTCAGTTTCGCGCTGCGGCCTCGTGCGCGGGCAGTCAGGTGATGAAGATCGATCCCATAGGAGATCAGGGTCTGTTCTCCCCCCAGCCTCAGCCATTCCGAATAGAGCTCCGGCTCCTTGAGGAATTTGGCGAAGATGTCGTCGTGATTGCCACATAGCGGGAGCCTTTTCAGGCCGAGTTCGCTGGGCCTGATGAGATGTTCAAGGACATGGCGCGAGCTTGGCCCCCGATCGACATAATCGCCAAGCAGGATGACGAGCCCGGTGCGTTTCGTTGCCTTCATATCCGCTGCGATCCGCGTTTCGGCCGCCTTCAGCTCGTCGACGCAGCCGTGAACGTCGCCGATGACATAGATCGGATAGCTGGGCGAAGTCGAACCGAGGTCGATCCGGCGGCGTTTGGGGGAGCTGGGGCTCTCAGCGCCGCGCCTCGAAAACCAGTCAATGAATTTGCGCATGCGCGCTGCCGCCGAGCCTCTAAAAGAAATGAATCCGACAATGGGAATAGCTGCCTAAAGGAGTCTTAACATTAATGTTGGTGACAGCGTCAATCATGCCGTGAAGCGAGGATGCGCCCGAGCCTTGGAGCAATCGCAAACGGCCCCGGAGTTCACCATTCCACGCGGTCACAGGCGCAGGGCATCGAACTGGCCCGCGACTTCGTAAATGCCGGTTTCAACCCATTGGTAGATGACATGAGACATTCTTCGCGCCGGAGCGAAACGTTGCCAATATGCAACGGCACTTGCATATTGAAGGAAGCGACATTTGCCCGCCTATTGGCTGGCTGAGCGGACAACCTGCTGATTTTGCACAAAAAGATGACTATTAAAATCATCTTTCTTGCGTTAGCTTTGATTCATTCCAAATCATTGACATTGAATTACTTTTTGAGGGGAACTAAGCGCAGTTCCAATCAATTTTTTCGTGCCGCCTTGGGGTTTGAGGTTTGGATATCAGTCTTGTCGAGCAGTTGCAGCAGACTGAGGAGGGTAGGTTGCGGCGGTTCTTTCTACGGCGCCTGCGCAACAGGGAGGATGCAGCGGATGCGACACAGGAGACGTTTCTGCGGCTGCTAACGGCAGCGCCAAAGGAGGACCTGCGCAATCCGCATGCCTACCTCTTCCAGGTGGCGAAGTCCGTCGCCCACGGTGTCACCGCGCGGTTGATGCGCGACAGTGCGCTATTCAGCGAAGACTTAGACCAGACACAAGTTGCCGATGATGCGCCAAGCCCCGAGCGGGTGGTCGCTGCGCGCCAGCAGCTGGCCTTATTGATCGAGACGATCCTGGCGCTGCCGCCGAAGTGCCGCGTCGTTTTCGTGCTGAGCCGACTGGAGGGGCTCTCCAATGGCGAGATCGCCGAAAAGCTCGGCGTCTCCCGAAACATGGTCGAAAAACATATCATCCGCGCGCTGATGGCGTGCCGTCAGGCCCGTCAGGCAGCTCTGCCGGCTTGCCAGAAGGGCGTGCATGGCTGATATGTCGGACGAGGAACGGGAGAAGACTATTGCCGAAGAGGCGGCTGGCTGGGTCGCCCGGTTGAGTTCGCGCGACGCGACGGACGAAGATCGCCGGCGTTTCGCGCACTGGAAGGCGAAAGATCTGGCTCATGCAGCCGCCTTCAAAGAAATGAGCATCCTCTGGCGCGATCTCGCTCAGGTGCCGAAATCCGTCGCTCCCCATCGCGGCAGGCGCGTTGCGGGCGCGGGCGTCGCCGGGCTCCTTCTTTTGGGCTGTCTTGGCTACATGGCCGATGAAACCGGTGTCATCGACCGGTATCGTTCCGACTTCCATACTCCGGTGGGTATGATCGGGCGGTTCGCTCTTGACGACGGATCGATTGTCACCCTCAATACCGATAGCGCCATCCAGGTGAAATATGACCAGACGCGGCGGCAAATCATTCTCCTGCGAGGCGAGGCCTTTTTCGATGTGGCGCCGAATCCGGCGCGGCCCTTCGTCGTTAGTGGTGAGCGAACCGAGGCGATCGCGCTTGGCACTCACTATGCAGTCAAGGTCGGCAGGCATGACGAAGTAATGGTCGAAGAGGGGCATGTGGCGGTCACTTTCGGATCGCAGCGCGCAGTGCTGGAGGCGGGCGGCATGGCCGAGCTCGACGACCATGGCCGCCTGAGGACGCGCACCGGCGATGTCGCCGGCCTGACGAGCTGGCGCAGCGGAAAGCTCGTCTTCTCCGGGCAGCCGCTCGGCGAGGTGCTGGCCGAACTCGACCGTTATCACCGTGGCCGCATCGTCGTGCTCGATGACCGGGCGTCGGGACTTAGGGTCAGCGGCGTGTTCGGCGCGGGCAATATCGACCAGGTCCTTCGGGCACTGGAGCAGAGCCTGCCGATCCGTATCACGCGGCTTGCGGGCTGGGTCACGCTCGTGCGTTCGCGCTGACTGGAGCGCCTGTCAGAAAAAATCTGAGTAGAAAAATCATTTTTTTGAGAATCGACCTCAGGAGGCGAGGCCTTCCTTTGCTCGTAGGCATCAGGACCGCGGTGAGAGCGGATGTTGCTTTGAGTGCAGGGGGTGGAAATGAGTTTAGTCAAAATTGGTCCGGCTGGGTCGATATTGTGGCGGCCTGTCACGGTTGCGCTTGCCGGTGTATCGTTGCTTGGCGGCATACTGCCAGCAGTCGCGCAACAGGCTGTGCCGCCAAGCATGCCGTCGCAGGCGATGGCCGTCTCCATTCCCGCCGGGTCACTAGAGACAGCACTTCTCGCCCTCGGGCGTCAGACCGACCTGCGCCTTGTCTATCGCAGCGAGATCACGGCGGGAAAGGTGACGGGCGGCGCCACCGGATCGCTGGCTCCTGCCGCAGCACTGGCGAAACTGCTTTCCGGCACCGGCGTCTCGTACCGGTTCAGCAGCGGCAACACCGTTACACTGGCCGCGGGCGCGCGTGCGGCGGCGCCCGGCGGCGGCGATACGACGCTCGCACCGATCGTGCTTCACAATGGGGGTGATAATCCCGCCGACAAGCCCTATGAAACAGCCGGTTCGACCAGCTATATCTCGTCCGAGCAGATCGCGCGTTTTCGCGGTTCCACCTCCGGCGATATCTTCAAGAACACACCAGGCGTCATTTCCGCCAACAACCACAATGGTGGCGCAGTCAACGTCAATATCCGCGGCCTGCAGGGGCAGAACCGCGTCCGTGTTGCGATCGACGGCACGCAGCAGACGACCACGACCTGGCGCGGTTACGCCGGTGTCGACGACCGCACCTACATCGATCCGGACCTGATCGGCGGCGTTGCCATTTCCAAGGGGCCTTCGGGCGGGGCAGCCGGTGCCGGGGTCAACGGCGGCGTTGTCGGCATTCGCACGCTGAGCGCCACCGACATTGTCGAGGACGGCAAACGGTACGGCGGCCGCATCCGGATCGGCGCGCAGGACAACACGACCTCCGATTTCACCATCAACTCCATGATGCAGCAGACGGAGCCCGCTGATTTCTTCGATTTCAAGAACGGTTCGGGCAGCGTGGCGCTCGCCACCGTGCAGGACAATTTCGATTTCATCATCGCCGCCGCACGCCGCTACCGCGGCAACTATTTCGCCGGTTCCGACGGTCCCACGACCTACCATTTCAATGGTCGCGACTATCCGCTCTCCTATACGAAGCCGGGCGAGGAGGTGTTCAATACGTCGGCCGAATCGACGTCCTTCCTGGCCAAGGGCACGCTGCGTCTCGACGACGACCAGAGCCTCGAACTCGGCTATGTGCGCTATGAGAGCACGTTCGGCGAGGCGCTGCCATCGCTGCTCTTCACTCAGGATCAGACCTTCCGACAGGCAGCCCTTTCCGATGTGGTCACCGACACCTTCACCGCCCGCTACCGCTACAATCCGAACGACATGGTCGACCTCAAGGTCAATGCCTGGATGAGCATCGTCGACCAGACCAACATCTCGACCGGCCTCGCATTCTACCTGCCGCCGTGGATCACGCCGGAGACCCGCCCACCGGGCGACGATCCGCGCTATGCCATGACGCATACCTATGGTGGCGACATTTCCAACGCGAGCACGTTCGATACCGCCCATGGCAAGTTCAACGTCAATTATGGTGTCTCCTACCTGGTAGAAGATATCGATTCGCGGCCTTACCGCAGCCGCGGCTACGCGACCGACATCGGCGTGCTGATGAACCCGAGCGTCGGCAGTCGCGCGATCGCCAGCGCCTTTACGCAAGGTGAGTGGCAGGTAACGGATTGGCTGAAGTTCAATGCCGGTCTGCGTTACGACCATTACCGGCTGGAAGACGACGGCGTCACCTCGCGAACGGGCGTGCGCGAGCGAGACGGCGGTCGCCTCAATCCCGCCATCAGCGTGGTCATCGAGCCCATCGACGGGTTTGAGCTCTACGCGCTTTATGCGGAAGGCATGCGCCCGCCGACCATGCGTGAGACGATGGGCAATGACGGTAATGTCATCGAGAACCCCTATCTGAAGCCGGAGATCGCCAAGAACTGGGAGATCGGGATCAACTATAGCCGGGACGGGATTTTCACGGCTGACGATTCGGCACGGATCAAGCTTGCCTATTTCGATAATAACTACTTCGACTACATCTCACGCGTGTCGTCGAATGCGGGTCCCGGCCAGCCGGTCTTTACCTTCGACAACCTCAAGAAAGCGCGCTTCTCCGGCATCGAGGCATCCGTGTCCTATGACGTCGGATTCCTGTTCGTCGAGGGAATGCTCACTTACTATACCGACTATGCGTTCTGCCGCACGTCCTCCACTTGCGCCGACACGACGGTCGACATGGACTATGCGGCGAACCACATGCCGCCCGAGATCATGAAGCGGCTGACGATCGGCACGCGGCTCTTCGATGACAAGTTGACAGCCGGCATCCGCGTCACCCAGGCCGGGGATCGTCTCTCGCCGGTCACTCCGGGCGCGCGCATGTATACGGGCATGTGGGTGCCCTATACGGTCGTCGATGCCTTCGCGACCTATAAGATCACCGACAACCTCACCTTCGATCTCCAGGCCGAGAATCTGACGGACCGTTATTACATCGACGCTCTCGACGGCTGGAACCCCGCGCCGGGTCGGACGATCCGGGCCATGCTGACCGCCAAGTTTTGACAATCCAGACACAAGGAAAACCATGCAGATCGAACTTGAAACCCCTGCAACCCCGAGTCGGGCCCAGCGCCTCAAGGCCCTTACTGCCGCCACGCATGAGCGCCTCGACAAGCGCATCATAGCGGCGAACCCATTTGAAGACCGTGAGCGCTATGCGCTGTTCCTGGACGTCCAGCATCATTTCCACGCAGATGTCGATCCGCACTACAACGACCCGCGGCTCAACCGACTGCTACCGGATCTTGCCAGCCGTGCGCGGCTTTCGCTTCTCCGCCAGGATATCGCCGATATCCGTGGCACGATGCCGGCGGTTTCGCGCGTCACGGCTCCGCTTCAGACGGTATCAGCTGCGCTTGGCTGGCTCTACGTTGCCGAGGGCTCCAACCTCGGCGCGGCTTTCCTTCTGAAGGAGGCGGCAAGGCTCGACCTGTCGGTGGAATTCGGCGCCCGTCACCTCGCGCCGCATCCGAGCGGGCGTGGTCTGCATTGGCGCACCTTTGTTTCGGCCCTCAACGCGCTCGATCTTTCCGATGCCGATGAAATGGAAATGGCCGAGGCCGCTAAAGCGGCTTTCCGCCGCGTGCATGTGCTGGTGGAGCAGATTTTGAGTGATCCAATCCGGTCGCTGAGGCACTGAATGGCCGGTGGCGAATTCGCATTGATTCGACAAAATTTTCTCGGAGGCGCGTCTTCCAGGGTTTGTTGGCTTTTTGCAGCACAGTCATGGAGTGATGCGGCATGGGCAAGTGAAATCGGGCCCCGGCTTGGTTTTTACCGGATTAGCACGAAAACTGACGTCACTGCCCTGGAAACGTCGACTAGCGACGGGGCATCGGCCGAAAAGGCTGAAGCTGCACTCACTCCCGATCCGTCATATCGCTTACGTCGCGTGCGGTTCGCCGGGCATGTTGCAGGCGGGTAGTTTCAGTTTGTGCCATCGTAAACTCCCTCAAATTTCGGCAAATCCGAAGTAACAATACGCTGTTGAATCGCAAACCGCTTTTTGATGCACCTCTATGACGTCGAATATCTGGGGAAAATACAATCCTCGTGCAGAACGGAGAGACTCCTCGACCATCCGCAGGCTCAGAGGGAAGGGTAAATAGATCCGCACTGCGTGCGATGATCGCAGCAGGAAAGCGATGGCGACGATACGGCGGATCAGGGTTCGTCATGGCCCGTCATCTCATATCGATGCGGGTATTTCGCTAAGTCGAGGTCTACGCGGCAGCCGGCATCAAGCGCATAGGTACTCACGCATTTGCCGGTCGCCAACCCGTGGCGTGAGTCTCCGATGGCGTGCAATACCCTTGTTCCGCACGCCATGGATCGAAATGGAACCGCTCAGAATGTTGCTGCCATGGCGAGTGATAGAAGCGTTCGCCGTTCTCGCTGGCTACTTTGCCCTTGACGATGCACTGGGACCTGGCTGCAAGACCGCTGCCGTATACTATCACCGAGAGTAGAATAGTGAGCAATCCGAAAAGGATGAGTCTCAAACTGCGCTGAAACTCTGATGATGTATGTTGCGAAAAGTTCGGTCGCATAGCTTCTCCGAGGCCACCCTCCACGAGCGTTCCTATGATCCAATGTCCATCAAAGGAATACGCCTGGCATCCACCGCGGGGAAAAGTTGAGCTGCGGTAGAGTGACCGTGGGCAGCGGCGATCTTCAATCCATTCCCAAACGCGAGGCTGGCGAATGCCCCGGGGCCCGGCTAGACAGGAAGGGGACAACAACACCTCTGACGTCCCCTCAAGGCACGCACCTTCAGGATGAACTCGCAGGCCTTTGGCGGTCCCTTGCCTGTAAAACGTTGAAACCTAATGGCCGTTCGACGCTCCTCAACCGAAGCTACGTCTGATAGTCTTCCATTCATGCCAGTTTCGTCCGACTTTGTCCGTGAACTCTTTGCTGCGGCTAACCAGATCCATCTGGTGTCTCGGTTGGAAGCCCAGCGTCTCATTGAACGGGCAGCAACAACCATTGACGATCAGCGCGAACGGTTGGCTATCTCCACCAATGTCGTGCCGTTGACGCACGACCTTACGGCTGATCTCCCGAACCTCCTCGCCAACCTTGACAGGATTCCGCCGGAGCTGCTTGCTGTCGTGCTCATTCGGTGCGCTGATGAGATTGCCCGGCTGGAGAGATTGGCCCAGTGAATCTACTCGTCGCGGTAGAAATTTATCCACAGCTCGCTTAATTTGCGCTCTGAACTGGACGAAGCCCACGGCTGTGACAGTTCCACTGCCGCAGGCCGCCCCCCGAGCGGTTACCCCCACTGCGGCGAGGGCTCGGCAGGCTCTTTCAATGCCGCTTGTCGAGCCCTTCGTGCCGCCCCATTCTGCACCTTTTCCTATCATTGGTAAGTTTGGCCCGGCGTCTTGGATGATCGCTCGATCGCCCCCACGTCTATATCCATGTCGGCCGTGAGCTCCCTGGTGATCGCTTCGAGCGTCACGGAAAGCCCTGCCTCCACCTCGATTGATTTGAGACCCTTTGCGGTCTCTCGCGCGTAAATCACCAGCCTCGCCAAAGCGACGAGTTCTGCTTTCCTGTCAACGCCTTCGAAATCCAGACATTCCATGCATCACACCTCGACTGAGGCGCCAGCATAAAACGATTTGGGGGCGATGGGCGTGACATCAGCGTGACACAACGCATGGCTGATGACATCAGCCATCACTCCAAAGAGATGTTTGGTTCAAGACGAACGACGGAGGTGGAGAACGTCCATCACTCCGACGCAGAGCTTCAATCAAGGCTATAGCGTCTGCCTTCTTCTGATCGACATAGTTATTGTTCAGAATTCGCAACAATTCTTCGGTGCGGGTGTTGCTGATTTGCGGGCAATTTCTCACGATCGTGTTCCAGCTGCGGACCTTGAAGAACAAGGAACGGGCGATTTCTTTGAGCCACCGCGCCTCCCGATCCGAGACAAGACCGTCCGCGCAACATCGGGCGAGGGTCGCGTCCACGTTGACCATGGGAATGGTGATGGCAACATATCCAAGCTCTTCCGGTCCATGCAGCAGCGCGACATCCGCATCATCGACCAGAGTTTCAGCGGCGTAGGCTTTGAAGATTTCTCCAATGCCGGTCATTCCGAAGGTGTGGCACTCAGCGGCCCGCAAGGCGCCCATGCTTGCTGCCCCAAAGATCGCCACACCTTTCGAGAGGCCATAAAGGATTTCCTTGTGCCAGACGGGGGCAACATATTCGAAAGCGCCATCGATCAATCCGATGGCTCGTGCACCCTCATCGACAGCCAGCCGGACATCGCCCTGCGTCGCGGGTGGTCTTATGATCATATCCTCCGCAACGAAACGCCTTGCGTCCGGAAGGCTTGGGCCGACGAAGATGACTTTCATGATGTAAACGACGCTGCCATCGCCCTGTTGCCAAATCTTTGTCGTCGCTCTCCCTGCGGATTTTCCAGTCCAGGCACCAGAACCTTGACGACCGCGAAGGGCAATGCCGGTGCGCTCAACTGTACGGCGACCGCTTGGGTTACACCCGCCCCCTTCAAACTCGTCAGGATTCCTGGAAGCGTCTGTGGGCCGGGCGAGGGCAGACGGCCTATAGGATCGGCATCGAATAGCCTGTGCAACCGCTCCGGCAGCGATCGTCGATATGTCTCATGAAACACATCATCGCGCGCGCCGCTGATATAGGTGACACGAGATTGCGCGGCTTCCGTCAAGGCCCGAATGGCTGCCCGCTCGGGAGATGGATGGGCACCGCAGCCGAAAGTCACGTCAATATAACGCGGCGCCGGGGACGCGAGCGCGGTTTTGGCCGCAAGAAAGGCACCGATGCACGGTATGCCAACATCGCTTGTCATGTCGAACATGCGCAGCATGACACCTGCATCTTCGATCCTTGTGGCAAGGGAGCTTACATTCTCATCGTCAAATGCGTCAGGTGCCAGACATCTTAAGTGCTGCTTCGGTTCAGGAAGAACCTGCCACAAGACATGGGCATCGCGTTCGATACGCTCAAGAAGACCGTGAAGAATCGCATCGTCACGGGTATTGCCCGATGCAAGGCCATCCGAAGACTGCCAGTAGCGGCAGTTCGACAGCGTCCGGTCGATTGAGACGGCTTCCACCGGGACGAAGACCCGGCCATGGCTCAGTAGGTCCTCTCCCGGAGCAAATGTCATGTTGTCGGTCTGATGGGGAAGGGGCCGGCCTTTGGCGATCAGCGGAACGAGGAGATCTACCCGCTCGCCGGCATCTGATAGAGCTGACGCGCATGTATCGTTGCGGGCCAGGAACGGGTCGCACGCGACAGCCCGTTCGATCGCCTCCATGACCGCCGATGTTCTCGCGTCGGCATCGGTAAGCCCTTTGCCTTGGGCAACGACGATCGACTTGGCGTTCGGCGTGTAGGCACACCAGACCGGAATGCCGATATGATCAAGTCCGGTCTGCCGGCCTATGCGGGTGATCCCCAGCGTCTTAAGAAAAGGACGCACCCGCTCATAGGTCTCGTCGGTAGGGTAGGCGCGCTCCATTGCTGACGCACCTGCCACCTAGCCGTCGAAGACGCCGGAGAAAGCCTGTTCGGAGGAGGAGACCGCAACGGCCAGATTGACGTCCTTGACGATCGTCGCTCCGACATTTCGAAGATCGTTTGCCGAGGCCAGCGGTCCGGAAGCCGGCGGCTGCATAGGCTGAACGGTTCCCGCGTCGATGTCCGCGACATAGAGCTGATCGTCTTCGGGCAGGCCGATTATCACCACTCTTGCCATCTCTTACCCCCTTAGGTTTGGTATTAAAGTTAAAATCCAGCTTTAAGTAAGCCCTCGCGATAAAGGTCCTTTTGCCATTGCTCCTTCACCGGAAGCACGGAAAGCCATGTGTGGAGATCGAACTGCGGATTGAGCGCCTGAGCCTTGCGCCGATGGATACGCGCTTTTGCGGCATCACCCGCCATCGCGTAACTTGCCGCAAGCAATCGGCGGGCCGACGAAGAGTCGCCCATTCGATCAATATAGCTGATCGCCTGACGAAATTCGCCCAGGAAATAGCTGGCGCCGGCCGCAATCCAGAAGTAGTCGTCAGGGCAGATGGGATTGAGACGGATAGCCTTGCCGATCTTGGCCAAACCGTCGGCGGGCTTCGATGCATGAACCAGGGCATCGGCGTACCCGCAGATTGCGTCGGCGAGATGCGGGCTCAGTCCTTCCGCCCGATCGAATGCCTCCAGACTGCCGTCGACATCGCCAAGGTAGAGCTTTGATAGCCCAAGTTCTCGATGCGCCGATGCCAATTCCGGCTGAAGTACGATTGCCTTTTGGGCGACCTCTTCTGCTTTAACCAGCAGTTCTCTCTCCCCTTGAGCCGTCAACACCCATTCCCAGGAATAGGTACGCGACAGGCCCGCCAATGCTGGCGCGAAATCCGCGCGCGCTTTCAGCGTTCCCCTGAAGGCATTTCTGGCCCGGCGCAGGTCGGGGAGTGTGAACCTGTTGAGATGCTGTGCGCCTGCAAGATAGGAGCGGTAGACGTCGGGGTGAGCGCGGAAGTCGGCGAGCACCGGTTCGGTGCGTTGAAGATGATTGCTGATTGCATTGACGATCATCTGCGCAATTTGCTTGCGATGTGAAGCAAGTGAGCCGGGTTTGAGGCGAAAACGCTCTGCCCACAATACACTGTCGGATGGCAGGAAGATCATCTGAACAAAGAGACCCTCGCCACTGATGCTCGTATCGATCACATAGGAGATGGAATGTCTCTCCAACTGCGTGATCTTGTCCGCATCCTGCCGAATGCGGGCAGCCGTATAAGGGGCAACGACCGCGACCGTCCTTAAGGCGCACAGGCTTATCGTGATGTCTTCCATCAGTGCCCGGGCGGGATAAGCGGAGTTTTCCTGAGCCTCCTGGGGAGGAAGCAAAACCAGCCGGGGAAGTTCTATCAGTGTCGAAGGGGCGACGGCAACCTCTGCGGACAACTGGAATTCGGTCTGGCGTGTAGCGCGTGTCAAGGATCCGGTTCGCTCATCGTGACGATGCGCCCGAAGCAGCACCTCGCGAATAGCGGTATCATCCGGATAGCGCTCAAGTAGTTGTTTGGCACTATCCTTGACGCTGGCCCAATGCGACCGGAATGCCGCCGCGGCTTGCGCATCGAAGAACGCCACCCTGAAGTGCTCCCACTGGGCCGACTGTTGCTTCCCAACCCATGACTTTAGTCCGACGGGTAAGTTCGCCTCGTCTAGAAATTGATGCCTCATCAATTTCGATATCACGGTTAATCGCCGCAGCGGTTCAAGATCAGCGGAAAAGACGGAAAAGTCCGGGTCAATGGCTTCTGCCGACAGGCGTACAGTCGATGCCGTGAAATCCAGAGGAATGGGCCAGCCCTCCGCGGCGCATTTGCGGACACGCTCGATCATCTTGCGGAGGTTGATCTTCGCGGCACCCTGGTCGCCTGCCCAAAGCAGTCTCGCGAGATGATCACGAGGCAGTTCGAACTCACGGCTGGCCAGCATATAGACAACGGCAAACAACGCCTTTTGCGGTAGCGGGACTGTCCCTCGTTCGTCGTCGACAAGCCAAAGGCCGCCAAAAGTTACAAGCCGGAGCACCGGAATGATCCGTCAACGCGTCGCGTCTGGATCTGCGTGATCGTGATCCAACGGTGAGGGACGACCCAACGATTTGACCAGCTGAACAATGTTCTGGCGCAGCTTCGCATTTGCCACCCTTTGAAAGGCGATATTGAGCTCCATCCCCTCGCGGCTCATCAGGAACGCGGTCACCGCGTCTTCCTCTTGCATCACGGGTTTCCCGTCGACCAACGGCGAACCATTCGGGGCGTCCGCGAAGAAATAGCTGACGGGCACATCCAATAGGGTTGCAATGTTCTGGAGGCGACTGGCGCCGACCCGATTGCTTCCCTTTTCGTATTTCTGCACCTGCTGAAAAGTGATCCCCAGTCCATCGGCCAGTCTCTCTTGAGAGATCTTCAGCATCGTGCGCCTGAGCCGGATCCGTGATCCAACATGAATGTCAATGGGATTTGGTTTTTTCTGATCCATCACTGCAGCCCTCCGTCGCGATCACAAGAGTGATACAAACGTCACCTTCATTCAACTATTACTGGAGGTTCCATGGCTTGTGCCTGGCGCCTGAGCAACTGGAATAGCCGGTCTCGTGAGCTTCCGGGGACGTCGAGCGTGCTTGAGGGCAATATCTCCTGGCGATAAAGGCAGACATATCAATGCTTTGAATAAAGCCGCCCTGATTTTCTCGCGGCCGGAAATCCCCCTCGGTCATTTCGGTCATACCCTCCCAGAGTGTTTAAATCCTCCGTTGGAGACCGGTTTGATGACGAAGATGGATTGGTTGATGTTGGCGGTCGTAGCGATCCCCGTGATGCCCGCAATTTTAAAGGAAATTCGGCTTTGGTGGGAGGCAAGGCGGAGGAGCCGGCGGGGTGGCTCGCAGAGGCGCTTCGATCAACCATGACGCGGATGTATTTTGGTGCATGTCTTGCGGTGGACGCTTCCACTTCTGGCTGAATCGTGCTTTATCCTCCCGCGGGCAACATGGGGGACTACATGAAAATCTATATTATGCCGCTGGCGGTTGTGCTGGCGGTTTCTGGCTGCGCAAAAAGGCCTGACGCAATCGTGCCGGCCGACATTCCGATGGCGGCATATACCAATTTGTCATGCGAACAGCTTGGTCAGGAGATGATCAAGGAGCAAACGGCTCTGACAAGTGTATCCAAACAACAGCACGACGCCGCGACAGGCGATGCCTTTGGCGTTTTCCTCCTCGGCGTCCCGATGTCCTCGACGTTCGGCGGTGACAAGGAAGGGCAAGTGGCGGTTGCCAAGGGGAAAGTCCAGGCAATTCAGTCCGCGATGATGAGCAAGGGATGCAGTTCATCGCCGGTGCCGGTGAAGCCGGGTGCGGCGGCGAAGAAGGCAGCAACTTAATGCGCCGCCGCAGATAAGTCACGATTAACCTGGCTGTCTTTCAAGGCTGTCGGGGTTTCGTTCTCACCTCCAGCACGATCGGCGAACGCGACGCAATCTCTTTCACCTTGATACTTTGGGTGGGCTGCTCAGGGAAGATAGTGAATATGCGGCCGTGCGTGATGCGGTGAGGTCTCGACACGCGCATCTACCGCGAAAACGTCCCTTAAGACCGTCTCGGTCATGACTTTGTCGGGTGTGCCCGACGCAACGATCCTGCCGCGCTGCATGACGATCAATTCGTCGCAGAACATCGCTGCGTGATTGAGGTCGTGCAGAGCGATGATGCTGGTAATTGGTAGATCGGCGACAAGCCGCATGAGGCTGATCTGGTGTTGGATGTCGAGATGATTGGTCGGTTCATCGAGGATCAGCTCTTTTGGCGACTGTGCAAGAGCTCTGGCAATATGAGCGCGCTGCTTCTCGCCGCCGGACAGGCTCTGCCAGGGGGCATTTCGTTTATCGATCATACCGGCGCATTCAAGCGCTTGCTCGACAGCCTGGTCGTCAGCGAGTGTCCAGCCGGAAAACATCGAGCGGTGCGGAAAGCGTCCGAGTTTGACTACGTCAACGACCCTGAGGTTCGCGTTGGTCGTCGCATGCTGTTCGACGAAGGCGACGCGTTGCGCGATCGTGCGACGACCGATGCTGCCTATATCCTTCCCGTCGAGCGTGATCTCGCCGGAGTGCGGCCGCTTCAGGCCGGCGAGAAGCCGCAGGAGCGAGGTTTTACCGGACCCGTTCGGGCCAAGCAGGCCGAGCATCCTTCCCGGCCGTGCTTCGAAGGAAACGCGATCGAGAATAATCTTCTTGCCTATCTTCCAGACGAGGTCTTGGGTCCTGATGCTCATGATGCGCGCTGGAACCGGTACAGAATGACGGAAAAGAAGGGAACGCCTACGAGTGCGGTGACGACGCCGACCGGCAGGATCTGCTGAGGGACGAGTGCGCGCGAGGTTATGTCGGCGAGCACCATGAAGATAGCCCCCACGACGGCGCAGGCCGGAAGCAGCCGGCTATGGAGAGGCCCGACGACGAAGCGTGCCGCATGTGGCACCACCAATCCCACAAAACCGATCGAGCCGACCATGCTGACGATCGTCGCCGTCATCATCGCGGTCAGGGCGAAGAGCACAATGCGCGCCCGCCCGACATCGACGCCAAGTGAAGCGGCAGCCTCGTCGCCGAAGGCGAAGGCATCCAGAACCCGGGCATAGGCAAGGCAAGCGACAAGCCCGAGGCCGACGATGACCGAGACCAGCATGAATTCCGGCCACCGCACGCCACCGAAGCTGCCAAGCAACCAGAACATCACGTCGCGAGCCTGCTGAGCATTGCCAGACGTCGTCACGACATAGGACGTAGCGGCGTTGAACAACTGCGATGCGGCAACGCCGGCAAGGATTGTCCGGTCGGCGCCCCCGCGGGTTCCATTCGACAGGAGGGCCACAAAGAAGAAGGCGGCAAACGCCCCAGCAAAGGCCCCCGCCGACAACGAGACGGCCGCCGAGCCAACGCCAAGGATGACGATAGCGACGGCCCCGGTCGATGCGCCGGCGGAAATGCCCAGCACATAGGGTTCTGCGAGCGGATTGCGCAGCAGCGACTGCATGATCGCGCCAGAAAGCGCCAAGCCCGCGCCACAGAAGGCGGCAACGAGTGCGCGGCTGAGGCGATAATCCCAGATCACGGTCTCATGGATGCGGTTCAGTTCCACCGCCGTCCATCCCAGCCTGTTGGTGACGGCGGCGAACGTCGTGGCTAGTGGGATCGGCAGGTCGCCAATCCCGACACTGACACCTACGACAAATCCGATCGCCGCAAGGGAGGCCAGCAGGAGGGCACCAAAGACGGCAGCCTGCGGGGGAGGGCGGTGAGAGGCAGTCACTTGAGCAGACCGAGGGCCTTCAGCTGTTCGGCCACCTGCTCCGCACCGTATATCGTGCGGATCGTGGGGTTCATAGCCTGACCGTCCATGACGACGATCGCATTGTTCCGGACGGCCGGCATCTGGCTGACCGCGGGATCGCTGTTCAGGAACTTGATCTTGGCTTCTGGCTTGTCGAGTTCCCAGCGGTTGCGGTCGAGACTGGCGATGACGATGACGTCGGGATTGGCTGCAATGATGCTTTCCCAGCCAAGCGTCGGCCATTCGGCTTCCGCCATGATCGCATTCTTGCCGCCGAGAAGATCGGCGATGAAGCCCGATGCGGCATTCTTGCCGCCGAGATACGCGTCGGCTGTCGGTGACGGGCTGGAGAACCAGAAGACGTAGGAGAGTTTCTTCCCGTCCTTCGAGACGCCAGCGCGCAAGGTCGCCTCGCGCTTCTTGAAGTCGGCGATCAGATCCTGGCCGCGATCGGCGACATCGAAGATCTGCGACAGCTCGTCGATCTCCTTATAGAGCAGGTCCATGCTCCATAGCTGATCACGGCTGCCATATTGATCTTTTGCCTTTTCGGTGCTGAGGCAGGTACTGGGCGAGATGTAGCTGGGCACACCGACCTTGTCGAAGTCCTCGCGCTTTGCGACCTTGCTGGTCGGGCCGAGCAGGCTAGGGAGGGCTGCGGCGACGAAATCCGGGTTCTCGGCCAGAATCGCTTCGAAAGTCGGGAATTCGACAGTCAGGAGCTTGACCTTCGCATTGGCTGCGGCCAGTTGCGGAAGAACCTTGCTCGGCCAGAATGCCGTGCCAGCCATTTTGTCTTCCAGGCCGAGCAGCAGCATAATCTCGGCGCTGTTCTGGCCAAGTCCAATCGCCCGCTGCGGCGCCTTGTTGATCGTAACCTGGGCACCGCAATTGTCGAGCACCAGGGGATATTTCGTCGGCGTTGCTGAAGCTTCGGTTAAGGCAAAACCGAGCACGGCTGCGAGGCCAGCGGCAAGAAGAGGTCTGAACGCAGACACTTTCATGTTCCTATCAGTGGAGTTTTTAGTTGTGGTGCTGCGCCTATAACGTGAACGACCTGCTTGAACAAGACTGTTGAAGTCAAGTATTTGTTCCGCGACCTCCACTCCGTCGCACTTGCCGATGGTGTTCAGGATTGCTCTTAAAGGGGATACTGAGGGTATGAATGGTATGCTGGTATGTGGCGGCCATCAAGACTCTGACGATCACACCGCATGCAGCCCTTCGCCGTCGTCAACGGTTCCAACCGGTACGCTTCTCTAATGCTTCCAAGTGGTAGCTATTCGATGATTGCGCCAGTTGCAAAGTCTCTTCGGCGTCGAATCATGTCCGCGGCAGAATTTTATTGGCGCTGATGACAGTCCGTTGATGTCGCTGACATTTCCATACGTCCATCTAGGAAAATTCCGCAGATATTGTCGAGTTTGTCGCGGTAGATCTGCGTGAGATAGCCGCAACGAAACACGCCATCGCGAGCAAGGTTGTTGCCGCGAAAAACGGGATCTGTGGCGATATCCGGTGAAGGCCCGCGCCGGCGATTGGCCCGATTGCCTGTCCGAGGCCCTGTGCCAGGACGTTGACGCCAGCAACCTTGCCTTGGGCGCCGCGTCCGGTCTGCAAGCTAAGCGAAGCGAGATTGCCGGTCAACATCAGGCCCAGACCAATGCCGAGCAGGATCAACGTGGCGAAAATCCCTGAATACGTTGTCACAAACGTGCAGATCAACATGGCAATGGCCGCCGTGATCGCTCCGACCCCCAGCAATCGAGTGGCCTTCCAACGGAAGACGCGAACCGCGCATGCCTGCACCACGATCATGGCAAGCGCCGTCGCCATCAGCGCTGCGCCTCCGCGGGCGATCGACTCCTCAACCGTGAAGCCTAGCGAATCCTGCAAGCGGAGCGCCGTCACCTGTTGCAGGATGCTGTAGGCAGAAATCGACGCCAGCGTGATCGCCAGGAACGGCCATATCTGGCCAAGCGGCAGGCGGGCATCTGAAATCGTCATTGACGCCGTGCGGACAGGTTCCTTGGCCAGGAGCATGCTCAACAGTGCAATGGCGGCCAGCATCGCGATGACGGCGAAAGCCAGGGCCGGATTGCCTGCTGCAACTCGCCAGGCGAGCGCTGCCCCGGCGATAGCGCCAACGCCAATAGCTGCTCCGAGGGTGCCCATGCCACCTGCACGTTGCGCTGGAGTGGTAATGTCGGCCATGTAGGCTTGCGCTGCGGGCAAGATGCCGCTGGTGACCAAGGTTTGAGTTGCGCGGACGAGGGCTATCAATATAAGCGCCACGAAAACGCTCAAAACACCTGACAGTCGAAAATAGACGATTACTCCAAATCCCATGGAGCCCAACGTCGCGCCAGCAAGAGCCGTCAACAGAACTGGACGGCGCCCGACACGTTCACTGAGGTAGCCCCATGCAGGTGCTGATACCATTATCAGCAAAGCAGACAGGCTGAGTATGCCACCGATATGGAGGTCCGCGAAGCCCAGACGCCGGCCCAGCGGAGGAAGGACGACAAGAAGGAAGGATTGCCCGGTGGTAAAGACCGCCAAGCTTAGAAAGAGTGCCGCTTGTGTCCTGAATGTCTGAGATTCAACGTTCAAAGTTTCCCCCAGCGAGCGTTATTCCATGGTCTATTATTCAGAACCGTCGCCTTCCGAGAACTGTCGCAGCGCCTGCGGATTGACGACGGTGATGGATCGGTAGGTGTAGTCGACCCAACCAGCGGCAACGAAACGCTGCATTGCGATGTTGACCTGCTGCCGTGAAGCATTCGCCATGACGCCAAGATCGCTCTGAGACAGGCCGATAGGCATGTCGCCGAGCCAGCCAGCCCGTTGAAGCACCGATGCGATCCTGCGCCCCACATCGCGCTTTTGCAAATCGTGGACGATGCGGAGCAGAACATCAACGGTGAATACAGTGTTCATTCCAATCGCACGCGATACGCCAGGATCGCGTGCCGCCATCTGCTCAAGGGCGTCGAGTGGCACATGCATCATCCAAGCGCCACCAAGGGCCTTCAACTCGACCCTGCGTGGCTGGCCGGTCAAGAAGGGGCCTTCACCTGTCCACGCACCCGGCATCCCGAGATGGATCAGCCGGGGGGTCGCGTCAGGTGGCGCTGAATTGATGGTAAGGGAGCCGGCGACTAGCCCATACATGCCACCGACCGGATCGCCGTATCGGTATATGATCTGGTTGGCAGTGAACTTTTGCAAATGCGCGTTACGCAGCAGCTCCGTCCTAAAGGTCTCGCTCATGCTCGCGAGCCAGGCGCCTTGGGCCATGACTTCTTCCGCCTTCTTTCGCGTCAGATCCAGCATGATTTCCTCCACATTGCCAAGATCCGGACAGAATAGATGTCACCGATCAGCTACAAAGCACTCGAGAATACGCGCTTGCATCACGGTCGCAAAATAAAGCAGCCGGGGAATGCCGGTGATGATATACTTGTCCGAATTTTCTAAGAATGTCCGAATCCGGACAATTTGATGTCGGCGAATATGCAATCTGGGCCCGTCGATGATGAATTGTCATGGTGTGGCGCAAGCATTGATTTGTAGAGAAGAAATCGAAGCCCGCTTAGATCGCGACACACCATTACAGTCAGGAAATAGCGCGGACCTCCTTTGAGCTTCGCGAGATCTTCCTACCAATTCTCGCCGACCAAAATATGCCAAAGAACTTTTGGGGCGGAAGATGAATTCTGGAATGTCGGGACATTCACCCTTCGTGAATCGCAAGTACAGCGGCGGTGAACTCGCGTTTATTTCCCTTTTTTTTCTATTCGTCAGCTTCCCTTGCGGCAATGCCGCGGCGCAGGCAACTGCGGACGACCGTTCGCAGAAACTGGCCAATCCACCTGCAAATCTGACCCGCGTTCCGCTCCAAAACAACGTCGATTTCGGCGCAGGCGTCAACGGCCACGGTTTTGCTTATACGTTGAATATCCAGCCGGTCATGCCGCTCGAGCTGACTGAAGACTGGAACCTGATTACGCGCACCATAATTCCCATCGGCTACCGCGATTATCTGCCCGGCGCAGATGTCTCGGGTCTGGGTGACGTCAATGCGAGCTTCTTCTTTTCGCCCAAGGGTCCAGGACCCGGCGGACTGATCAGGGGTGCTGGCCCCGTTGCTTTACTGCCGACAGCCACGGACGACTTCCTCGGAGCAGGAATATTTGGCCTTGGATCGACAGCCGTCGGTCTTGTTCAGCAGGGGCCTTGGATGGTCGGAGCACTGGCCAACCATATCTGGTCGATCGCAGGACCGAATGATCGGCCCGACGTCAGCGTCAATCTCCTGCCGCCCTTCGCATCTCATAATTTCGGCGGTGGAAGGTCGGTCTCCCTCAGCGTCGACGCCAACCATGACGGGAACAACGAACAACGGATTGTTCCGGTCAATTTCGGCGGCTCCCAGATTTTCACCTTGGGTTTTCAGGCCATGAGCTCCCAGATCGGAGGACGGTACTACGCCGGCGTACCGTCGGACAGCCCGGAATGGGGGCGGACCACGCTCGCATTCCTGTTCCCGAAATAAATGCGGGGCCGGATCGAGATTGATATTTGTTGGCAGAGGGACCAGTCAATGAAAGTCCATAGAATATTCACGGCGATGGTACTGATCAGTGCGTCCGCGGGTTCGGCCGCAAGTGCTGCGGACCTTCAGCAGCCGTTTATCATCCCCGAGGCTAAGCCGGCTGTAAGTGACGGCTGGACCTTTGCGGTGAGCCCCTATTTCTGGGGCGCCGGCATCTCTGGCGATGTCGGGCAGTTCGGTCTGCCGGCCGTTCATCTTGAATCCGATTTCGGCGACATTCTGAAGGATCTCGACTTCGGGTTCATGGCGGTTGGCGAAGCGCGTTACGATCGGTTCAGCATCTTCGGCGATGTCATCTACACCAAGGTATCGTCGGGGGCATCCACGCCGCTCGGCATCGTCGCAGAACGGGTCGACGCCACGTCGGAGACGTTCACTGGACTTGTCGGTGCGGGTTATGCCGTCTTCCAGGATGGCCCCAGCAACATCGACGTCGTCGCCGGCGCGCGCGTCTGGCACGCGAGCACGGAGATCTCGTTTTCCGGCGGTCTTCTGGGCGGCGTTTCAGCCAAAGACAGCGCCACCTGGGTCGACGCGATGGCGGGTGTGCGCGGCCGGTACTTCCTGACGGACAATCTCTATCTCAGCGCCTGGGCATTGGTGGGGGCCGGGCAGGCAGACCTCGACTGGGATCTCGCTGCCGGCATCGGCTACCAGTTCAATGACAGGATCTCGGCCGTCGCCGGCTATCGCGCACTAGGCGTCGATTACAGCAACGACGGTTTTGTTTTCGACGTGGTGCAGCAAGGCCCGATTCTCGGCCTGGTCGTGCGCTTCTGACCGTTCGTCGATCAATCCGCTTCTTTACAGAACTAGCTTTGGAGGACTTCCATGTTTCTTGCAAGATTGAGCTTTTCGACAATTGCGGCGGCGGCACTGCTTCATGCGTTGCCGGCTGCAGCCGATCCAATCCTCGTCAACAGCGACAACTTCGTGCGCGCTGAGAGCGACCTCTACTTCTCCGGCATCGCTGCGAACGGAGGCTTCGCCAAGTTCGACCATACGCGCGAAATGGCGCCGCTTGACAAGCAGACGGTCATCCGCCTGAACCGCGACACACTTTATTCTTCCGCCGTGTTCGATCTGGATGCAGGACCAGTGACGATCAACGTGCCGGATACCGGAAGCCGGTTCGTGTCGCTTCTTATAATCGACCAGGACCACTATGCCCATGGCGTATATTACGGCGCTGGTTCGTACACCTTGACGCGCAAGGACATAGGGACCCGCTATGTCGTGGCTGCCTTCCGCTTTTTTGCTGATCCCAACAACTCGGAAGACATGAAGAAGGTTCATGCGCTTCAGGATGCGGTTACGGTCAAGCAGACGGCAGAGGGTCGTTTCGAGATTCCCGAGTGGGACGGCAAAAGCCGGGACAAGACCCGCCGCGCGCTCCTGGATCTCGGCGCGCTGCTCCCGGACACAGCGAAGATGTTCGGATCACGCGACGAGGTGGATCCGGTCCGGCATCTGATCGGAGCAGCGCTCGGATGGGGAGGAAACCCGGACAAGGAAGCGCTCTACCTCAACGTGACGCCGGAAAAGAACGATGGCAGGAGCATCTATCGGCTGACTGTCAAGGATGTTCCCGTAAAAGATTTCTGGTCGGTCACGGTCTACAACAAGGACGGCTTCTTCACGCCGAACGAGTTGAATGCCTACTCGCTGAACGACGTGACCGCGCAGAAGAGCACGGATGGCTCGATCACGATCCAGTTCGGAGGCTGCGACGGCAAGATCGCCAACTGTCTGCCGACGCCTGAAGGCTGGAACTACATGGTCCGCCTGTATCGGCCCGAGACGCAAATTCTCGACGGAAGCTGGAAATTCCCCGTTTTGGAGGAAGTGAAATGAAACGTCGCACTTTTTTGCAAGGCACCACCGCATTGATGGTGCTGCCGTCACTTCCGGCTTTCGCGCAGGATGACATCAGGGCGGCCGCCCGTGAAGCGTATATCTACACATATCCGATGGTGAAGAACTACCTCACCATGTATCAATACGCGCTGGAACCGGGCGGTAGCCAATACAAGGGGCCACTCAACACTCTGGTCAGCATCGCCAGGGTCTACACGCCTGAAGATACGGCAATCATCACGCCGAATTCCGACACGCCCTATTCCTTCATCGTCTTCGATCTGAGGGCTGAGCCCGTCGTGGTGACGATGCCGCCGATCGAGAAGGACCGCTACTATTCGCTGCAACTCATCGACCTCTACACCAATAATGTCGACTATCCGGGAACGCGGGTCGACGGCAATGGAGGCGGTGATTTTCTGATCACCGGCCCCGGCTGGAAGGGCGATATACCGAAGAGCATCAAGCGCGTGATCGAAATGCCGACCACGCTTGCCATGGGCATCGTCAGGACGCAGCTTTTCTCGCCAGTTGATCTCGACAAGGTGAAGGAGATCCAGGCAGGCTACAAGGCCGCGCTCCTGTCGGCCTATGCGGGAATGCCGGCTCCGGCCGCTCCTCCGTCCGTCGACTGGATGCCTGTCTCGGACGAGCTGATGGTCACGAACTACTGGCCGCTTGCTGCCTTCCTGCTGCAGTTCGCTCCCCCTTATCCGGGTGATGATGCACAGCGGAAACATCTTGACAAGCTCGCCGTACGGGGCGGGGCGGCATGGCCTCCGCAGGATCTGTTACCGGATACCGTTACGCTGATGAAAGAAGTCGCCGTTACGACAGAACGGGAAATCCGCGACGTCGCCGCTGGGCTGACCGATTCATCCAAGATATTCGGTACACCCGAGTTCATGAAAGGCCAATACATGACACGCGCCGCTGCGGCGCAAGGCGGCATCTACGGTAACTCCGTGCAGGAGGCGCTTTATGTAATCTATGCCTTCGACGCACAGAAAGCGCCACTCGACGGTAAGACAGGAAGATACACTCTGACCTTCACCCCCGAGACGCTTCCACCGGTTGATGCCTTTTGGTCGCTGACCATGTATGACAGGCCCAAGCAGTTCCTTGTCGACAACCCCATCAACCGTTACCTGATCAACTCGCCGATGCTTGCCGGACTCAAGAAGAGCGACAAGGGCGAGATCGTCCTCCACCTGCAGCACGAAAGCCCAGGACCGGAGCTGGAATCGAACTGGCTCCCCGCCCCGGCCGAAATCTTCTATGCGGTCATGAGGCTCTATCTGCCCAGGGCGGAGGCGCTGGACGGCCGTTGGAAGCCGCCGGCGGTCGAAACGCTTTAGTCGCAAGGCCAAGACGCTCCCTTGACCAGCGGCCGGTTCCAGGCCTCCTTGAAGGCGTTGGGGTGGCCTTCGCTTCCACCCCAACCTGCCGTCCAAGGTTAGCATCAGTAGCGCTTTTAATTCGTGGTCCGCGGCGAGCTCGACGGTTCGAAGCACGCCGCGCGAACCTTCTTGCTCAAAACCTGGGTCACCGGATCGTGGGTGGCTCCTCGACGGAGTGGCCATGCACAAGGCGCTTTTCCTCGGTATCTTGCTTACTCTTTCAAGCTGCGGCCATCCCCTCGGTGTCATGCAACCCGTCAAGCTGGCCGCAAATTCCCAGAAAACATCCCAGGTGGAGATGCTGGTCGCGACTAACCGTCAGCCTTCTGGTGACCCGGAGACACTGTTTAACGGCGAGCGCAGCCCGAAGCCGTATCTGACGGAGGTCGCCGTTTCCATCCCGCAGGAGAGAAAGCAGGGCGCTGTGCAGTGGCCTCGGCAACTGCCGCCGAACCCGGCCAGCGAATTCGCGGTTATGAAGGTCAAGCAGGTCGAGACCCTCTCCGAGGCAACTACATGGTTTAGGCAGAACATGGCAGGCGGTCATGCTCTGGTCTTCGTTCACGGATATAACAATCGATATCAGGATTCTGTTTTCCGCCTGGCCCAAATTGTCCATGACAGCCGCATGCAGGCCACCCCGATCCTTTTCACCTGGCCATCGCGGGCTCAACTGATGGCGTATGAATATGACAAGGAGAGTGCCAACTACTCCCGCACGGCCTTGGAGCAATCACTGCAAGTTCTGGCATCGAACCCAGATGTCAAGGACATTACCATCCTTGCCCACTCGATGGGAACGTGGCTCACGATGGAAGCACTGCGTCAGATGGGCATCCGCAACGGTCGCGTGAATCCGAAAATTGCCAATGTCATCCTTGCTTCGCCCGATATCGACATACAGGTTTTTGCGAAGCAGTTCGTCGAGATGGGGCCACACACCGCGAAATTCACGATTTTCGTATCACAAGACGACAAAGCGCTCGCGGTTTCCAGCTTCCTTACCGGCAAGGTGCAGCGTCTTGGCGCGGTCAATCCGGCAGAAGAAGTCTACCGCTCGAAATTTGAGAAGGCAGGCATTACCGTCGTTGATTTGACGAAGCTCGATACCAGCGATCGCCTCAATCACGGGAAATTTGCGGAAAGTCCGCAAATCGTCCAGCTCATTGGCGAGCGGCTGATGAAGGGACAGACGCTGACGGATTCCAACGTGACCTTGGGAGATGGGGTGGCAGCGGTCATCGGAGGCACGGCACGCACGATCGGCGCCGTTGCGGCAACAACAATCTCCGCACCATTAAATGCCGTGGAGAAGCGGCAACAAGCTTCACCGCTGCCGGATATCGCTCAAACGCTCACTGAAGCGCCCGATTCCAAACCTCTCATCGATTGACTCCCCGCCATCAACGATATCTGCGTCGGGTTGATGAGCGGCACGGCTCACCGTCCATCGCCGGTCTGCGTGGAAAGTGGTTATTGCATTGGCCGAGAGGCTAAGTCTCCGACCTGACGGGCCGCTGGTCATTCTGTTCAGGCGGGCGATAAGGCGATCATCGAAAGCGAGACAGACCTCGTTACGACGCAATTGACACGATATCGGCTCCCGCGAGTTCCTAATCCGTCAACAGAAACCGGATCCAGTCCGTTTTCTATGATTCGGCTCCGACGCATGCGATTTATGTATAAAACAATACGAAATGCGACTGTTTTGTACATATAAAGTATAATTTATGCTAAAAATTATTTCTAGATTCAATTTACACGCATTGATGTCGATATATTATGAGATCCGCCAATCTATTTAATGCGTTGGCCGCAAGTTTAACTTTCATTGGAGGGGTGTAGGTGTATATGAAGTGCATTGTCACGGCTCTTGTACTGACGATAGGGGCAGCAGGAGAGGGGTATGCTGCAGATCCCGCAGTAGTGAACCCTCCCTCTGAACCGCCTGTTCGGCCTGTATTTTCCTGGACCGGATTCTATCTCGGGGCGAATGCCAGTGGAGGCTTTGCCGGTGACGACAAGGTGGGTCTTCATTCAGGGGACGTGCATATCGGTGATTTCGGTTCGGTGGATGTCTCAGGCTTCGCAGGTGGGGGGCAGATCGGCTACAATTTCCAGTTCGACAACAACTGGGTCGTTGGGATCGAGGTTGATTTCCAAGGGGCGGACATCAGCGACTCCGTGACGGAGAGCGGCCTGCATACGTCTTCCAAAATCGATTGGTACGGCACCCTTCGACCCCGTGTCGGCTACGCCGTTGACCGAACGCTCTTCTACGGCACGGGCGGTCTCGCCTACGGACACATCGACTACAAGACCTCCTTCGGAGGGGTGACGCTGATCGATGACGACAAGACCAGTGTCGGTTGGGCTCTCGGTGCCGGCGTCGAGCACGCATTCACCGACCATCTGACTGCGAAGTTCGAATACCAATACGTGAAATTCGACAAGTTCGATGCTGAAGGAGACGCTTTCTGGACAAGGGCAACTCCCGACTTCCACAGCATTCGAGTGGGTCTGAACTACAAATTCTGAAAACCGCATCACTGTAAAAAGAGGGTAGTAGCATGGCTTTGATTAATATTGATCTGCTTGACCAGGGCACGACGGTCATCGATTCCAGCAACTGGGACAGTGCCGACACGCTCCAGCTTTCGCTCGTTTCCAGCGGCACGCTGGTTGTCGACGGCGTCGATGTCAACCTGACCAGCATTGTCGGGGGTGGCCTTCTGTCGAACACGACGATCCAGGCCATCAATGGAGCGAACGTCGTCGTAGACTCGGGTCTTGCGGGCGTCCAGGCAGGTTCGAGCTTCACCTATTCCATCGGTGCGAATTCCAGCATTGAAGTGCAGGCAAGCACGCTCAATCTCGGCCTTTTGAACGGCGTTACGGTAGATTTCGCGAGTTCCGGCGGAACCGGCTTGTTCACTTATGATTCGGGGTTGATCAACCTGAACCTTTCGACCCCGCCGAATGTCATCAATGTCGGCGCCGGCGACCGGATCGAGGTCGTTGGTTCCAACTATGTCGGTCAGATCGGAAATGTCGTGACGTTCTACTCAGATCCGCTGCACCTCCTCCCGGTGGGCTCCTACTCGATCCCGGATGGCGTTACATACAACTACGATGGCGGCGCCGACACTTTGACGTTTACCAGTTGCTTCCTGCGCGGCACCTATATCCGGACCCCGGAAGGAGAAGTGCCTGTCGAAGAACTGCGGGTTGGCGATCTTGTCGTGACCTATAACGGCGAGGGCGTGTCGGAAATCAAGTGGGTTGGTCGCCGCATGCTCGACCCGAAGGCACTGGACAAGCCGCGCGATACGATGCCGATCCGCATCAAGGCAGGTGCGATCGCCGAGAATGTTCCCGAACGGGATCTGCTTGTCTCCCCGGACCACTGCATGTTCTTCGAGGATTCGCTCATTCCGGCGAAATTCCTGGTCAACGGTACGACCATCACTCAGGATACGATGCTGACCCCGTTCGAGTATTTCCATATCGAACTTGAACGTCATAACATCATTCTTGCTGAAGGCGCGCTTACCGAGACCTATCTCGATCTCGGAGGTCGCGTCGCCTTCCTTGAGCCGGGTGTTCTGCGCTTTGGCGCACTGACTGCTACGCGCTCCTGGAACGACTGGTGCTATCCGCCGGTCTATGCCGGGGGTGTCCTCGAAAAGGTACGCCACTCCCTTACCCAGCGTGCTGCAGAACTGGGGTACATCGTTGAAGAGGCTAAGGCCTCCTAATTGCGGCGCGGGGAGAGGTGGGCGGCGCAAGTCGCCCGCCTCGAATCGAGAGCAGCGGGGGCGAGCCGCAAGGATACCATCTTGCTCGTCCACGGCCTTGCTTTGTGGCAAGGCGTCCTCTGTCTTAGAGATAGCAACGGCTTTGGAGTAGTGTATGCACGTCGATGCAACCGTGTCGCCCTATACGCTCGATGCAGGGGACATCGATGAAAAATTGCTGGTTGAGAAATTTTCAGGCAAGACGATATTCTTCGACGGTGTGTTCAAGGGCGACTACAGCTTGGCAATCGTCAACCGCCATTTGGCTCAGGCACTAATCGCGCTCGGTATGAACGTCGTCTGTTATACGGCGGAGGAGGATTGGCAGACGGATGCTCGTCTCGATGCTGTCCCAGACATCAAGCGCCGGATGCGCGAAACCTATCCTGCGACGGAGCGTTTCGACATTCACCTGCGAAACACCTGGCCACCCGCGACCCATGATATGGTCGGGAACATGAATGCCTATGTGGGATTCGCATGGGAAGAGCTTGAATTTCCCCAATACCTGGTGGACCGGTTCAATCGCGATTTGGACCTTGTGATGGTGACGGCGAATTTCGTCCGCGATGCGCTCGTGCAATCTGGCGTGACGATCCCGATCGAAGTGATCGGGAATGGCTGTGACCACGTGAACGTTGCCGCCGATTCTACGTTGAGGTCGCCACAGGAGCATCAGCGTACGCGCATCCTTCATGTTTCCTCCTGCTTCGCACGCAAGGGCGTCGATGTCCTCGTCGAGGCGTTTCTCCGCAGCTTCCGATCGGATGAGCCGGTGGAATTGGTCATCAAGACCTTTCCCAATCCCGACAATATACTGGAGGCCGTGCTTGCTGAGAGGCGCGAGCGGCTCGCCGGCGCTCCTCCGATCACCGTCATCAATCGTTACTATGACGATGAGCAGCTTCTGGCACTTTATCAGTCAGCTGCCATGGTCGTCGCGCCCAGCCGAGGTGAGGGTTTTGGTTTGCCTCTCGCCGAAGCGATGCGGCTCGGCGTTCCCGTTGTGACAACGAACTATAGCGGGCAGCTCGATTTTTGCCGTGCCGACACCGCGTGGCTGGTTGATTGCCACATGTCGGCATCGCGTGCGCATGTCGCCGGTTCCTTTAGCCTTTGGGCGGAACCTTCCTTGGAACATCTGGGCGCGCAGATGCGCGCCGTGCTCAGCCGGCCTGAAGAGGCCCAGGCCCGCAGCCGGCAGGCGCAGAAGCTGCTTGCCGCTCATTTCACATGGTCCGCCGTGGCTCGCCGCGTATTGGCTGCCCTTGCCAAGCCTGCCCCCGTCACCGCCGAGCCCGAGCGGACCTGGAGCATCGACCTGATCTCGTCGTGGCAGCAGCAATGTGGCATCGCCACCTATTCAGAGCATCTCTATGCCACGCCGGCATTCGCGGGCAGGCTCGACCACGTCTTCGCGCGTCGGATCATGAATGATTCTTTGCCGGAAGCTCCGGCACACAAGGATGGCGCGGTACCCCGCAGGCTTTCCCGACTTTGGGGATACGATCTGGTCTCCCTCAAGCGTCTCGTCGCCAAGCTGGATGAAGGGCGCGCAGATGTCCTTTGGATGCAACATCATCCAGGCCATTTCTCCACGCCCGACATGGAATTGCTGGTGCAGGCGCTGCCGTCGACCGGCCACAAGCTGCGTGCTGTCACGATGCACAGCGTGAAGGAAGCTCTGCGCGGCGGCTCCTTGCAGTGGACGAAGGCATTCGACGTCGTGTTCGTGCATTCGTCGGAGGATGCAGGCGCCCTTTCAGCCGCCGGGCACCCCAATGCGGTGGTGATCCCGCACGGCATCCTTCCGGAGCCGGAGAATGCTCTGGCGCCGGATCCGTCGCTGTTTACGATCGGCTCCTTCGGTTTCCTGATGCCGCACAAGAATATCGACCGGCTCGTACTCGCCTTTGCCGAAGCGCGCACCTACGATCTGAGGCTGCGGCTGAAGCTGCTCAACTGCATGGTGCCGAACGATGAATCCCGCGCGGCACGCGCGACCGTTGAAAATCTGATCGAATATCTGGACCTGTCGGATCATGTAACGGCACGTTTCGATTTCATCTCCGAGCAAGAACTGCGAAGTGAACTCGTCACCTGTGACATGCTGGCTTTCCTCTACGGGCATTCGACGGAAACGGCAACCGGCGCGGCACGCATCGCCATGAGCGTGGATCGGCCGATGCTCTGCTCGCGTTCTACGGTCTTGCGGGACATGTGGCCCATCAGTCATGTCGTGAAAAGCACCGAAGTGGAGTGTGTCGCAGAAGCTCTCGTGAGCCTCTCCCAGAATTCGCAATTGCGGCATATGCGCGATGCCGACCGGCGAAGGGCCGCGCAGTGGTATTCCTATCCGCGCGTGGCGGAACGGCATGTAATAGCGATCGAACAGATATTAGGGGGTAATGTTGACCATCGCCGAGTTGCATAGACAACCCTTGGAGGCACTGCCAAGGGACGTATTCTCGTTGCCGGCGGAATCCTTCGTGGATGCTTGGGCGAAGGCATTGGATCTGACCGAAAGCGAGCTTTCCCAGGACGACAGGTCTTCCCTTGCTAACGCGATCCGCGAGGGAACCAACCGATTGCGTGTCGTCGATGCGTTGAAGGCGCGGCGCCCCGTGCCGGTGGCATTGGGCAACCGCTCGGCTTTGCAAGCCCTCCAGCGCGAGCCGGACCAGTTCGCCATCCTGGAGAATTTCACCCGCTTCGCGCCGGACGATGACGCGGCGTTCCTCCGTTACAGCTTTTCGCGCATATGCGGGCGTGAGCCAGACTCGGCGGAACGTCTTGGACTTGAATTCGATCTCAGGCGTGGTGTGGCCACCCGTGCGAAGGTTGTAAAGAAGATCGTCGCCATCGCGAGAAGGAATGGGCAGGCGGCCTTCTGGGATACCTTGCTGCCGAGAGACGAAGACGATCTCCCCGAGAGCATCGACCCCTCCGATGCCCGCGTCATGCCGGCCGGGCTCCTTGTCGATATGGAAGGCCTAGCGACGGCGGTTTTTGTGCGCGAGGTCGAGAGGGTTGGCTGGATGATCGGCGCCGACTTTCTGTGCCAGCCGCTCCGGGTCACGGACAAGGGGTGGAATGTGCAACCCGGTTGGCTGCTGGTCGGCCCTAAACGTAGCTTCGCGGAAGGCATCTGGCTGCTGGATCTCGATCTCGTTCAGCCGGCGAACGCCAGACTAGACGTGGAGATCGTTGCCAATTCCGGCCTGGATTTCCTGCAACAGCTAACGATAGCGGGGCCGTTCTCAGGTGCACTGTGCGTCAATATTAGGCCGGAACACCGGTTCATCGAGTTGCGTATCAGAATTCACGAGCGGGCGCCTGAAGATGCCTGGTTGCGTCCTCGTAACATTTCCCTGCGGCAGTCGTCGTGATGCGGGAGTTTCGTCTGACCTCTCCACTCCGTTGGGCCGGTCGTCGTGCCGATGAAACAACGGAGCTTCTGCCGTTAGTCGATGCGCTTGCTGCGGCTGATGCAGCCCGCGATCGGCAGGATTGGGCGAATGCGGCGTTGTACTATCGCCAGGCGGTGAAACATGACCCATTGCGTATCGAGCTGCTCGTTCAGCTTGGTCATGCCTGGAAGGAATTGGGGGATTTTGACGCGGCCCTCGAAGCCTACCGACAGTTCCTCGACAAGCAGCCGCACGATGCGGATATTCATCTGCAGCTTGGCCATTTGTACAACCGGATGGGCGAGCCCGAAACTGCATTCAAATGGTATTGCCGGGCGCAGGCTTTGGCGCCTGCTGATCCGGAAGTTGGCCATCATTTCGCGGCGGCCGGTTTGCGTCTGTCCCGCCTCCAAGTCGAGCGCAAGCGCGAAGAGGCCCTGGAACTCGTGCGAGCCCGGTGTTGGCAGCCGGCGCGTGAGTTGCTGCGGGAACTGGTGACGGTTGACGGGGAAATTGATCTGATCGCCATCTATGCGAATGTGACGAAAGAAACCGGAGCCTTCGAACAGGCCTTAGGCCTCTACGACGACTACCGCAGCTACGCCCAGGCGAACGATCCGAAATCCCTTATCGACGTGGAAATACAGATCGGTCACCTCCACAAGGCAATGGGCGACTTCCGTTCCGCCTTGCAGCACTATATCCGCGCCCGGGATACGGAGTTCGAGCTTTACGATCACGTCGCGCCGGATTCCGTCAGTGGCCATGAAATCCGCTCCTGCATGGCCGAAATCTACACTTGCTTCTGGCATGCCGCCTGAGATGCTCGACGGCATTTCCGCAGGGCATATCTTCAGCCGTTGTCGTGATCGCGGACGGCTGTCACCAGCAGCCAGCCTACCAAATAGGCGAAAGACATAACGAGGAAGGTGATGAAGATGTTCTTCAAAGCCAGGGGCAGTTCCGCCTCGTCGGGCAGGTGTGACGGCACGACAACTTCGAGATAAAGCTGTTGCCGCCGCGCATCGGATCGGGCGATGTCAAGGGCATCGAGGGCCGAGACGAGCGCCTTGTCGGCGAATTCCCGCATCAGCACGAGGCTCTCGTAATCGGCAATTCTCGGAGCGATCGAGTTATCGGAACCGACCATCTTTTGACGTTCCGTTTCGATCTGCCGCTCGAGCGCGGCAATCTGGCTGGCCATGAAGGGTATCGCGTTGCTGTCGGGGGCCGTCTCCCGCATTTCCGCCAGGCGGGCCCGCATGTTTGCCTGTTCGGCGGACAGTTGGCCGACGAGCTCTACCATCGAAGTGGAACTGGCGTTCGGATCGATCATCAGTTCCTTATTGCGGAAGGCTGTAATGCTCTTCTGTGCCGCGATCATCCGCAGTTCAGCCTGATGCACCTCGTTGCCGGCGAATTCGACGGCATCGTTATGCGCGCGTTCGTTCATGCGTTGCAGGAGGCTTTCGCTGAGCGCAAGCAGCGTCTGGTTGAGGTTGTATGCGTCTGCTGCATGAAAAGCGGTGGTGCGCAGCAGGGTGATGCCGGTCGTATCGTTGTGTATGACGGAGATACGGTTGGAATAGTAGCGGTAGAGTTCCTCCTCGCTGTTACTCTCCCAGAAACGCGGATAGCGCATCAACCAGTCGGCGTCGGGACTCCCAAAAATCGCGCGCACCGGAAGCCGTTCGCCAAGCTCTTTGAGGGCCTGCCTGGAACGCATGAATTCCTGCACCGAAAACGTATCGTCCTGCGAACGGGTAATCCCGCTGTTCTGCAGCAGCGAGCCGAAGGCGTTCGATGATGGCGGCGCTGCCATTCGGACCACGAAGGAAGATTCCGAGACGAAGATCGGAGCCGCGATGAAGGCATGGTAGAAGCTGACGAACATGACCGGCAGCCCCACGACGGTAAGGAAGACAGCCAGCCGCCCCGGGCGTTTTGGGCCCTTTCCCACTCCAGACGGTCCTGGAGCTAGGCGCGAGATTCTGCGGCTGAGCGTCTGCCAGTCCTGCGATTTAATTCTGTCAACTACCTGTGCCATGGCGGCACCTTTCCTGTCGGTTATCCACAAACGAACCGGCATTTGCCGGCCAGGCCTTTCTGCCGGGTGCGGTAATTGTCCAAAGCTGACGTAAAGAAGATTGAGCGAAGGGGCGCCGCCGGTATCGTGGAACGGTGCCGTCACCGAAGCGGAGCTGAAGAGGGGAACTCCCTGCATGAACACGAACTATGGCGCTGCGCGTAGCTCCACGCAATTCATCGTGGGGCTGAAAATTCAGGCGCGTGTTCTCGGCGCGCTCATCATGCGCGAAGTGCTGGCGCGCTATGGTCGGGAAAACCTCGGTTTCCTGTGGCTGATCGTCGAGCCCATGATTCTGACATGCGGCGTCATGGCGATGTGGTCCTTGCTGAAGCACGAATCGCATGGGCTTGTCATCGTCGCATTCGCGCTCAGTGGATACATGCCCCTGACCCTTTGGAGGCATGTGACATCTCATTCTGTCTCCTGCCTGCGCCAGAACCTGCCATTGATGTACTATCGGCAGATCCGCCTGCATGACGCACTCATCGCCCGCGCTCTCATGGAGATCGGCGGGATCACCGCCGCCTTGATCATCACCTATGTCATCGTCCGGCTGCTGGGATTTATCGAACCTTACCGTGATTTGGGTCTGATCCTTGCGGGATGGATGTTCATGGCCTGGTTTGCTTTTGCTGTAGGGCTGATCTTCGCCGCAGCGTCGGAAAGGTTCGAGTTCGCCGACAAGCTTGTTCAGCCCTTTCAGTATCTTATGCTTCCCATCTCGGGTATGTTTTTCATGGTCGCCTGGCTGCCTGCCGACGCACAGAAGCTGGCGCTCTACGTGCCGCTCGTCCATTGTTTCGAGCTTTTCCGGGCCGGAATATTCGGCGATACGCTCAAGACCTACTACGACATCGGTTATCTCTTCAAAGCGTGCTTGTTCACCACCGCCGCGGGCCTCTACTTCGTCAAGGAGGCGCGCCATCACATCAAATTCGAATGATACACCATCGAGCGCATCTCCATTGAAGCTAGGTTTGCGCATAGTGTTTGACCTGATTCTGGAATTCGGTGGAGCGCAATAGCGTGTTGCGCAATTCCCTGCGGTCGGCCAAGGCGTAGTGGTTCAGGAACGTCATCGCCGACTCCGGTTCTCGCCCAAGTATCCATCGAAAGGCCGCAACGACGTCCTGGGAATCGATCGGATCGCGGAAATAGCGGTCGGCAGGTCCTCTGATTTTAGCAAACAGGAAGGGCAGCGCGCCGTGCAGGATGTCAAGGCCGAAACGGCGAAGGTCCGGACGGGACGAAGAAGCCGTCCTGGTGAAAGCATTCATAAGTCCGGAATAGCTAGTAAGCGTCACGACAGGATCACTGGAGCGCGCCAGCCCCGCGAAGCCTCCATTGGCATGGAAAAGCCTCGCCGTCTCCTGCCAAACCTGTGGTGAATAATGCATCGGAGCGGGGCCGTAGGCCGCAGCGTCATCGGAAAAAGGGGTGATGAACGGCATCAGTATCCGGCTGTTTTCGATACGCGGGCGGCAGAAATCGATCAGCATGCGGCAGATCGGATAGCGGATTTGCCAGCGGCAGAAATCCATCGCGTAGGTGTCGCTGTCGACAATAACCCCTCGATATTCGGATGCAGGAGGGACGTCGAGAAAAATCACCTCCGTCTTAGGCAGTTCGCGGGACATGAAACGGCAGAATTCCATCAGAGAATCGGTCACGAGCGTCCAGAATTCACGGCTGCCGAAAGGTATAATTTCAAAGAGAGTGAAGGCTTGGCGCTGAGCCTCTGCACCTGCTTCGAGCAGTTCGTATGGGACCGTCAGGAGACTGTTCTTGAAACGCAAGAGAGAAGCACGCGAGGCGCGTGTGAAATCGATCACAAGCGTATGGGGATTGGCGTTCCTCAGTCTTTCGCGAAAGCCGCGCTTGGCCTCGAACAGCATTTTCTTTCTGACCGGCTCAGGCCACTTTTCTATCCCCTCAAGCTCGATCTTGCTATCATCCATGAAGCTGGCAGCATTTATCCCGTAGCAGAAGAAAGCCAGGTTGCTTTCGGGAAAAGCATATTTCACGAACTCTTCACTGGGACATGAGCCGTAATAGGCGATGGTGCTCATGCGTTCGACTCATTCGTATTGACCATTGCTTTCAAATCAACGCTCCTTCGGCCCGTAGCGTTCTCAATTTAGGATTGGTTGTCGAGGCCACTTTCTTTTGCCCCGCCTGCCGCGCGGTCGCTCCAGCTCGATATTGAGAGACTGAAGCCGTTCGCTTACTTGCGTCATGCGGTCCTTATGGACGGCGAGAATGTTCGCCACCGCGCCGTTGGGAAAGTCAGTATCGAGCGCTGAGGCTGTTGTGACGGGCTTCAGGTTGCGGTTGGAACAATTCCAGATATTGTAACCCAATTCCCGCAACCCTTGGTGGATTGCTCCTGGCGCCACCCTTGACAGGACCGTGAGCATGTCGCGGTTGATCTCCATCAACAGAGTCGGTCTGTGCTTGGCTAGGGTGAGGGTCGCTCCCTTCAAGAAGAGCCCTTCGGCACCTTCGATATCCACTTTCAATGCGTCCGGACGCAAATCGCCTACGACGCGATCGAGTGTCTCCACCTCAGCCACCCGTTCGGCGCCATCGTTGAGGGCTTTGGCGATCAGTCTTGTCGCGCCGGCGTTGACGGTTTCCTCGGCGTTACTGAGTTGCATCTTGCCTGGCGCCTCGGCGAGGGCCAGCCGGCGAACATTGATCCGATCATTGAAACCATTCTCCATAACGGAACGTTCGAAAAGGCTGTGGAGCGTTGGGAGGGGCTCGAATGCCAGGATCTTGCCGCGGAAGGAAGGACGGGCGGCCATAGAGAGCGAATAGTAGCCGACATTCCCGCCGACATCGATGAAGTGACCGTCATCCGGCGTGATCGACTTGATAAGATCGATGTCGAACCTCTCGTACTCTCCGCTCATGATGCCGAAGGAGATGTGATACTGTCGCAGGTCGAGATACATCTTGAAATCGTTTTTTGTCTCAAAAAGAACAATTACGGATTTGGGAACAAAATTGTTGAAGAGAAGCTCCCCGTAGCGTTGGTGAAATTCCGCCGAAGAGAGAAAGCGCTTGCGATGTTCTTCAAGTGGTATGTCCGCAAGCTGCAGGAGATTGCGGCCAATAGCTTCCTTTTCATCCTTGTTCAGTGAACGGCCCAGGATGAACTTGTAGCAATTTTCAATATCGTAATAGCTTGTCACCTTGCTGATCCCTCACCGGCAGATTCTTCCCTTGGCATGCGGCACGGAAGAGCTCCGTGCTGATGTCAAGACATTACATTGTTCGGCATCGCAAAGGCCCTTTGGGGCATGCGCTGAGCTGCATAACGACGTGTGGCGACATCGTTTTCGATCAGGGCTTCCAGATCGCTGAAATGTGTTTCCCACCGATGGATCGCGCTGGGGGGTGAGAGGCGGCGCGGCGAGGCAACGACTGCATCAATCGCCGCGCGCCAACTGCGGCCGTCGAGCGGGTCCAGAAGGATCGCTCCGTTGCCGGCAGCTTCGCGATGCGATGGAATATTGGAAGCGATGACCGGTATGTGTAGGGCAAGCGCTTCCGTTACCGGCATGCCGTATCCTTCTACGAAGGATGGAGAAAGCAGCGCGGCAGCGCCACCGAGCAGTCTTGCCAGCGCGGCGTCCCCAAGTCCCGGGACCTCGATGACGAGTCCCGGCAAGGCACGGCACCGTTCAAGCATTGCCAGGATCTGGCTGTTTTCCCAGCCTCTTTTGCCGACAATGACGAGACGAGGAGCCCGGGAACCGTCGCGCTCCGCCAGATATTGCCACAGATGGAGTAACAGCATGTGGTTCTTGCGCGGTTCGATTGTCCCCACGACCACGAAATAGGGAGTCAACGGGCGGGGCAGGTCCTGCGGCGCATTCACAAAGCTTTCTTCCACCCCTGGCGGAAGTACGGCTATCGACGGCAGCCGCAGGTTTTCCTCTTGGGCGAAAGTGTATAGGTCGCGGGCAGTGAGCTGCGAATTGCAGAGAACGAGCGCTGCGTGGTTGAGCACCGTTTCCATTCGATGGCGATGGCGCCGAGGCTCATGGGGCCGAACGTATTCCGGGTGCGACAAGGGAATGAGATCGTGCACGTAGAAAATACCCTTCCGACCTGGCTCCTGGAGCCAGGAGAAAGCGGAAGTCCAGTCGAGTCGGCTATGAGAAACGTGTATCAGCGACGTGTTGCCTGGAACGGCCGGCCGGTCGAAGAGGCTGCCGGCAATTAGGCGCGCGTTCCTTCGCAGCCGTTCCAGGGAGGCCCTGCTCGCCGGCGTTTCCTCTTTTGCTGCATGCCAAGCGGATTTACCATCGATAGCCGCGAAAATATGTTCCAGAAGGGCAGCCTGTGAGGGCGACAGTTCCGTTGTCGCCCAGCGGCGATTGACAGTTGAGATTAGCCTGTCAGCCCGGTTGGTTCCAACAGGTATCGCTCCGCGATAGCCGGTCTCAATGAACCACAAGGACTGTGGAAGCCGAGTATCTGCCCCCCGCTTTCGTCTCTCGTTCAACCAATTTGCATAATGGAGCGCATAGCGATCGATGCCGGTGGGCGTCGAATAATGTTCCCGCTCGATCAGCCGGGAAATATCCATCACGATCGCATTCATCGCGGTCTTCCGTTTTCCGCATCGGGCAGCCGAAGCTGCGCTTGTAGGTAAACCGACGCATCACACCTCCTCTTGTAAAGGAAGAACGGACCAGGCAGAGGGTGTCGCAACGAGGGGGGGCATCCTGACAGAGCCGCATGGCGGTCGGTGGGCTGAGAGCCAAACGCGGCCGGAGCCGTGTATTCGTATCGGTCGGTAGATGTGCCGCCGCCGTCCCGCGCACCTTCGAACATTCCGAATTCCCTAAATCAGCAACAATAAGAGAAACATGTTGTAGTGTAATTTATCGCTGTCATATTTTATAGTTTCTATACATATTGCGACTTAGAAGTATACATTGCGACATTTCGTGTAATTATTGGACGGAAAATGCAAAATATATTTGACTTTCGTTTCGAGCGTGCAAGAACTTCAGAATTATGCCCCATTCGACATTGAAGATTTGCATTCAATGGAAATGTCGCCATGGGCGGATCGAGGCAGGGGCGAGGTTGCGGTGAAACCGACGGATTTTTGATGAGCCGTATTGAGAACAACAAGGAATTCACCGATTTTGTCACGCTGGTAAGCCTGCGCTCTTTGGACAAGGCGCCATGCGAGCAGATCGCTGCATGGAGGCTGACCTTACGATGGCTTCGCGACCACCTCCTCCTCCTTCTTATGGTCATCATTCCGGGAGTGGCCGCAGGCGCCTATTATGCCTTCATCGGTGCCGATCAATATGTCTCCGAAACGCAATTCGTGATACGAAGCCCCAATCGGAACGCAACGGGGCTGTTGAGCGGCTTGTTGCAGAGCACGGGTTTTGTTCGGGCCCAGGACGACAGTTATATCGTCAGCGAGTTCATGTTGTCTCGGGCTGCCCTGGATCAATTGATAGAACACAACGGGCTGAAGGATATTCTATCGCGTCCCGAGGCGGATTTCCTGACACGTTTTCCACTGCCTTGGGGTGAAGAGAACAGTGAGAATCTCTTCCGGCACTACCTGCGCTTCGTCAAGGTTCAGACCGACAGCGGCAGTGGCGTAAGCACCTTGGAGGTGCGTGCCTTTCGGGCGGAAGATGCCCGCAATCTGGGTGAGGCCCTCCTTCAGCACGCCGAGGCGCTTATCAATCGGCTCAACGATCGGGCAAGGCTGGATGCCATCCGCTATGCGCAGGCCGAGATGGAAGACAGCGAAGTTCAGTTGGCCCTTGTGCAAAGCCGCCTGACTGATTTTCGGAATCGGGAAGCGCTTGTCGATCCGACCAAGCAATCGGCCACAGCTCTTGACCTGATTGCACGACTTTCGGACGAAGTGGCCGCCAATAAGGCGCGCCTGATGGCCCTTGACGAACAGGCACCGCAGAGCCCTCAGAGAGAAGCGTTGCGCGCGCGCGTGGATGCCGTGGAGAGGCAGATCAGTAACGAACGCTCCCAAATTGTTGGGAGCGACAATTCCATGGCGCCAAGGATCGCTCAATATGAACAGCTTTTGCTGGAGCGAGAGATGGCAGCCAAAATGCTGACATCCGCAACGGCTTCGCTGGAAAACGCAAAAATCGATGCGCAGCGTCAGCAACTCTATCTCGAGCGCATCGCCGATCCAAGCCTGCCTGACCATCCATTGTACCCAAAGCGCATAGTGTCATTCTTGATGTTTCTTGCTTTGTGCGGGGCCGCCTATTGGATCGTGCGTCTTTGGATTGCTCAGGTTCTGGAGCATGCGGCTTCGCAATGAACGATATCCCCACAAGTCTTGCCAAGTTCGCGCCGGCCTTCGGGCCGGTCGGGAAAACTGACCTGCCAGAATCCCAAGGGGGTATCAGCGTCCTAAATCTCGTCAAGGAGTACCCAGTTCACGGGCGGATGCGTCGCGTGCTGGATGGCATAACCTTCAAGATTGGGCGCGGCGAGAAGATCGCGGTCCTGGGCCACAATGGTGCCGGCAAGTCGACGCTGGTCCGCCTTTTGGCCGGCATAGAAGAACCCACGTCTGGCAGGATTGTGCGAACCATGTCCATGTCTTGGCCGATCGCGTTGAGCGGCGGTTTCAGCGGATCGATGACGGGTTTTGACTGCATGCGCTTTCTGTGCCGCATATACGACAAGCCATTCGAAGAAATTCGCGAGTCGGTGGAAACTTTCAGCGAGCTTGGCAAATACTTGCGCATGCCTATCAGAACCTATTCGTCAGGAATGCGTGCACGACTTGCCTTCGGCATGTCGCTTGCCATTGATTTCGACTGTTATCTTATCGATGAGGTGATTGCCGTCGGTGACAGGCGGTTTCAGACTCGATCGTTCGAGGAGCTTTTCGTCAAGCGCAAGGATCGCTCGATGATCATTGTCGGTCATAACCTCAATGTTATTGGTGATCTCTGCACGTCGGCTCTGGTGTTGCGAAACGGCCGGGGCCGCGTGTTCGAAAATATCGAACAGGCCTTTGCCATCTATTCCACTTTATAAGTATCTTCTGAATTTTGTGGGTAGGAAATCAGATCGGCCCAAAAAAGGTCAATCTTATTGCGTGTGCTCAAAGCAAAATACCAGGTAATATTCTATTTATCTAAATAAATACTTTGATTTTCATGAGGTTATCAATATCTAATTTATCTCGATAGAGGAGATGGTCAGATATATTGATGTCGGCCACTCCTCTTGCGCATGGGGGCTCTTTTTTCGCGGCCTCGCGCTGGGACAGAACTTACCAGTTCGGGTTTCTCCTATATTTACACAGCGAATACAACTATAAGATGTTTTTTGGTCGCTTCGCATGGGATGGAGAAAGTGCAACTGATTTTACCCTTTGTTGATCGTAATTTGAAATCGCCGGGGAAAAGCCGAGAGGCACCAATCTGTATAGTCGCGGCATTATTTGTACTGTCAAAGCCGAAAGCCCATGCTAATTCAGCAATAAATTATGGAGTTTAGCTGCTTGGTATATTGCATGTGAGGTTGTCAGGGGGGGCTGCGCATATGACTTAGCCATGACAGCATATGCGGTATCTGACTTAGTCGAAAAACTGTTGGCGGCGATGAAAAGGCTGCAACGTCAGATTTTATTCAGGATGGCACAATGGTCCAATTGGGGAGAATTGTCGAGCAGTGCGTCAGCGGCTTTGAGGCATATTCGCGCGATGCAATTGTTCGTAACCTTGAGGTTTTTGAGCCGAATTGGAGATGGACGGCGCCTCAGGAGGAGGGCGGGGACTATTCTTTCAAGATCGACCGGCAGCCCGTCGAGTCGGTATCGATAGTCAGTGCAGAGCATTCCTCCCGTCTTGAAGCCGTCGTCAAGCGTGATGCGCCTCGTGTCAGTATCGTGTTTCTGCTGGCGGGTGGTCTTGAAATGCAAAACAGGCGAACGCGCAAGATATTGCGTGTCGCGCCGAACCAGGTCGCCAGCATCAACGAGTTGGCCGGGAGTCGGGTCAGCATTCAATCACGAAGTTCGTGGCTCCTGCTGCGGATATCGACGACGGGGCTGCGGGAGCATTTCGAGGAATTGACAGGGGCGCCTTACGTACAGGAGTTCGCGCTGCCGCCCACAAACTTCCGCCAGGGCGACGCTCAAGGCTTCTATCAGACCCTCCGCCAGGCGGAAAAGGACTTGAAGCTTGCCCGCCCCGCCGAAAGGATGATGCTGGCCAAAGCCTATAAGCAGCTTATCCTAGCCAAATTATTCGCCAAACTCCCTCATAATCTGGCGTACGCCTTCGGCCGAGCGGCACTCAAGGAAGCACCGCGGCAGCTTTTGAAGGCGGAAGCTTTCATGAGGGACAATCTCCGCAATGCCGTCATGCTGGAAGATTTGGCCAATGCAGCAGGGTGCAGCCCTCGGGCGTTGCAGAGGATGTTCCGGATTTATCGCGGAGATACGCCGATGGGCATATTGTGTAACTACCGGCTTGCCGCTGCTCATGGTGCAATCAGAGGCGGTCAGGCGGAAAGCATAACCGATTTGGCAATGAGTCTGCAGTTCTCCAATCCTGGAAGATTTTCCGTCCTTTACAAAAGCGCTTACGGCCTCAGCCCCTCATCCAACCTCCGCTTCGCTCGGGGATATCAAGACGAGATCGGAACCTGACGTACGTTCAGGACCGCATTCCCACCCCGCGACCTCTCGTGACCTATCAGGATAGGCGATGCAGTTACTATTTGTTGTCTTGTGTGTTGCCGCCTCCCTTTTGACAGGTTGCGCGTTACCAGCGGCTGGCCCGAAAACCGCCGCCGTTTTGGAAGAGGCTAAAAGCGGCACAGGCGGGACACCGCCAGCCTTCGCCATGGTCGATGTCACATCGCAGGTGCAGGTGAGGAACATGGCGCGACCGAAATCGAGCCTGGTTGCCCATTTCGGTGAGGGCGCGCGCGATCCGGGTCTTCGAATTTCGGTCGGGGATGTGGTCTCGGTCAGTCTCTGGGAGGCCCCGCCCGGCACCCTTTTTGGCACTACGGCCACGACGGCGGGACAACAGCAAGCGTCGGGCGGTTCTGTGACCATTCCGCCGCAGGTCGTCAACGGCGACAGGACGATAGCCGTGCCTTATGTGGGGCGCGTCGTCGCCGCCGGCCGGACACCTGCCGAGGTCGAACGACTTGTGGTATCGTCACTAGCCGGCAAGGCCGTGATGCCACAGGCTCTAGTGACGGTACAGCAGAGCACGGCCAACACGGTAACGGTCACGGGCGAGGTTGCAGGTGGCGCCCGCGTGGCATTGTCGCCGGCCGGAGATCGCATACTCGACGCGGTTGCCGCCGCCGGAGGATTGCGGGCGAGCGTGAACGAAAGCGTCGTATACCTGACGCGGAAGGGCACGACGCTCAGCATCCCCTTCGAGGCGATTGTCCGCAATCCGCATGAGAATGTTCGGCTACGCCCGGGTGACGTGGTGACGGTCGTGCAGGAGCCACGGACCTATACGGTTCTGGGAGCAACCGGCCAAAATGCCGAAGTGCAGTTCAGCTCCTTGCGCGTCACCATGGCGAACGCGTTGGCGCGCGCAGGCGGGCTGCTCGACAATCGTGCCGATGCGGCTGGTGTATTCCTTCTTCGCTACGAACCGCGTGCCATCGCAAGCCGCGTTGTACCTTCCGGAAACCCGATCCTGCACCGGGCCGATCCGGTTCCGATCGTCTATCGCTTCAATCTGAAGAGCGCGGCGACGCTGCTTGCTATGCAGGATTTCGACATTCACCCGCGCGATATCATCTATGTTTCCAATGCGTCCGGTATCGAACTGCAGAAGTTTCTTTCGCTGTTCCAGGGGATCAGCGGACCTGCACTCTCCGCCACGTCTGTCGGCATAGCTGCGGCGAATTGATGCCAATGGAGGCCAGGTTGTTGGGTTTATCGATCGAGAGTGCCGAGGCGCGTGCCGGAGCGAAAGGAAGGGACCGCGTTGACGATGGGCTTGTTGCATGCCTGGGGCAGGCGATTGCGATGGAGGCCTGACATGAACTCTTCCACCCTGCTTCATCTCCATGAGCTCATGGCTTTCGATCGAGACCAGGCCGAGGCGGCGATCCTGCAGCGTGTGGCGAGCGCCTATCTCGGGGACCATACGGCCCTGGTCCGTGTGCTCGGCCGCTACAAGCTTTATATCGACACGCGCGACAGGGGGTTTGGCTCACATATTCTGCTGGATGGTTTCTGGGAAATCTGGCTGACGCTGTTTTGCGCCCGCAATGTGAAACGAGGGATGACCGCCGTCGATGTCGGCGCGAATTTCGGTTACTACTCGGTTCTTTTGGCCGAGCTTGCGGGGGAGGACGGCTGGCTTATTTCGGTAGAGCCCAACCCTCATGCGGCGGACATGTTGAGCCGCAGCATCGAAATCAACGGGTTTTCCGGGCGGACACGGATCGAGCGGGCCGCTCTCGGCCGTTTTGCGGAAGGCTGGGCTCCGCTTTACGTCCCGCATAACGAGCCGAAGAATGCGCTGATCGTTTCCGAAGGTTTCACTACCGGCGCCGAGCAGGGAAAGATCGTCAGGGTTCCCCTCACGACACTCGACAGGGTTGGCTCTGCGTCATCCCGGATCGATTTCATCAAGATCGATGCGGAGGGTGCCGAGGAAGGCATATTTGAGGGAATGCAGGAAACCATCACCCGTCATCAACCGATCGTCGTCGTGGAATTCAACGCCGCGCGTTATGCGGATCCGGGCGGGTTCATCGACCGGCTTGCGGCCGTATATGGCACGCTCCGGCGCCTTGATTTCAGCGGCAAGGCCGTTTCGGTTCAGCGAGGCGATCTCCTGTCCATTTATGCCAAGGATGATTGCCTTCTGGTCCTTTCCCCTGATGAGCCGGCCTGAGATGGTATCTGGGCAGCCAGAACGCGTAGGAGAAAGCACGATGTCCCGGACGATCCTATATGATGGGCTCAACCTTTCGCTCAAGAAGGGCACCGGCGTCGCCACTTACGCCAGGAGCCTGCTGACGACCGCCCGCGCGCTCGGCTACCATACGGGGGTCGTCTACGGTATTCAGAGCAACATCCCGCGTGACCCGATGTTGCGGGAGATCGTTCTTTTCGACGACAATGCGCAGCAGGAGCCGGCCGGGCCGCTTTCCACGACGCGGCGCTGGCTGAGACGACGCGTCGCTGCTCCGTTCGGTATCAGGCCTGTTCCCATACCCTTGAACGGAACGGTCATCCTGAAGTCGCTCAAGGCGCAGATCGGCGACGCCGAATTCCTCTATGCCGCCCGCGATCTCTTCAGTCTTTCCCGCCGTCACTTCAAGCGCTACGGCGGCAGACTCACCATGAGCTTCGAGAAGCAGCCGGATCTCCTGCACTGCACCTATCCCATGCCTCTCGCGGCCAGGAAGGCGCTGAATATCTATACGATCCATGACCTCGTTCCGCTCAGGTTGCCCTACCTGACGGAAGACGATAAACGTTATCACTACAAGATGTTGCGCGCGCTGGTGCGAAAGGCCGACCATATTGTCACGGTGTCCGAGACATCTCGTGCCGACATCATCAAGGTGCTTGGCGTGGAGGAAAAACGCGTCAGTAACATCTACCAGGCTGTTCATGTGCCGCAGGCGCTGCGCGACAAACCGGACGACATGGTAGCGGATGAACTGGCGGGGATCTTCCGTCTGGACTGGAAGAAATATTTCCTCTTCTTCGGGGCTTTCGAGCCGAAGAAGAACATCTCGCGCCTAGTCGACGCCTATCTGTCGGCGAAGGTGGACCTGCCGCTTATCATCGTCGGCGCGCCGGGCTGGAAGGGGGCCGAAACCCAACAGCTCATCGAGGAGGAGCGGTTCCGCTTCTTTTTGCGTGACAGGGACAGGATCATTCCGCAACGCCGGATCCAGCGGTTCGATTTTGTATCCTATCCCATGCTTGTGAGCCTCATAAGAGGGGCGCGGGCCGTTGTCTTTCCTTCGCTTTATGAAGGATTCGGCCTGCCCGTTTTGGAGTCGATGCAACTCGGAACCCCGGTTCTCAGCTCGACGGAAGGATCGATTCCCGAGATAGCCGGCAAAGGCGCCTTGCTTGTGGATCCATATAATACGGACGAGATGCGCAAGGCGCTTTCCAGCCTCGCGAGTGACGGCGATCTCTGCCTCGAGCTATCCCGCGCCGGACCGGCGCAGGCAGACCGCTTCTCCGCCGATCAATATGAAAAGAGAGTAGGAACGTTTTATGATTCCCTGTTTCGGGGATCGCTCTAGAACCATGGCGCAAGGAGTCTCATCATGACCGTCCTTTGTGGTTTCGGCATGCCGGGTGTGATGTCGTCCTGGGGGTTTGCCGCACTGCATGCTGTGGCGCGTGAGGTCTTCGGAGACTATGCGATCATATCCGCAGACACGATCGAGGACCTCAGGCATTTTGTCCAGAAGCGAGAGAAAAAGCATGCCCTCCTTCTCTCCCAGTTTCCGGAAGCGAGGTTGTCGGAACTGATTATGCGAATGAACGTGCCGTTCCTGCTTTTTCTTGAGAATCCTGTCGACGCCGTATCCTACCTTGCCCGTTCCTCCGATCAGCAGGATCTCGCGCTGGTCAGGGCGGTTTCGGCGAGTCTGGCCTGTCTGGAGCCCTTTGCCACGGCGCCCGCCGCACTCGTCATGCGTCGTAACGACGCTAGGGGAACGGGTGGTATCGACTGGCTGTTGCAGCGAATAGATCAGCACTACGGTATCGGCCTCACCCTCAATCAAATGACATCGGCCCTGCAGCATATCGGATTGGCGGTGTCGGGTGAGGCAAGGCCTCTGGCCCCGCCGAGGCTTGAAGAGGCTGCTGCGGCAATCATTGCGGGATACATGCCACCACTGGGAAATGGCGCTGATCTCGATCCGTCTTTGCGTGAGGCTGCCGAGAAGGTCCTGCTTCCGCTGGAGCTCGGGCGCCCGGAAATGCAGGCGCGAACCGTCTCGTGGCCCGCCTGGACATTTTTTTCGGGTGATCGGCCTGGAGACTATTTAATTGGTGAGACGATCGATCTTACCGGTGGCGCCCGCTGCCTTGTCTATGGCCCCTATTTCCATCTTCCCGCCGGGCACTGGGATGTCAGGCTGCTCTTCGACGTCGAAGAGGACTGCTATGGCCAGATATTTTCGATCGAGGTTCACTCGTCGGACCTGCTTGCCAAGCGTCGAGTCTGCCCACAGGGTGTCGGCTCGTTCGAAGCGATCATCCCTGTGGAGATAGTGGAGCCCAGGACGGCAATCGAAGTCCGGGTATTGATGGACGGTGGCGCGATTGAGGGCCGTCTCTCACGCTGGTCGGCTGATTGGCGCCGGGCCGCATGATCTCTCTCTTTCTGTTAGAAAGCACTTCATGAAGTTCGGCACAAGTGGTCTTCGTGGACTTGTGACGGCCCTGGAGG
>NZ_JPYQ01000014.1:0-20882 GCF_000757525.1 Rhizobium sp. YS-1r
ATCGTGCCAATGTTGACGTGCGGCTTATTCCGCTCAAACTTGCTCTTTGCCATTTCCGGCTCTCCGTTCTTGTCCCCTTCCGGGGATAAAAATCTCTACTGTTTCAGCCTGTTATTCCGGTCACTTCTGACCGGAATACTTTGCCTGGATTTCGTTTGCGACATTGGTCGGGACCGGCGCGTAATGGTCGAAGACCATCGAATACTGAGCGCGGCCCTGCGACATGGAACGCAGGTTGTCGACATACTTGAACATGTTCGCCAGCGGCACGTGGGCGTTGATCACGACAGCGATGCCGCGCGATTCCTGGCCCTGGATCTGGCCACGGCGGGAGTTCAGGTCGCCGATCACGTCGCCGACGTAATCTTCCGGCGTCACGACTTCGACCTTCATCATCGGCTCGAGAAGCTGGGCACCAGCCTTCTTGGCTGCTTCACGGAAGCAGGCGCGGGAAGCGATTTCGAAGGCCAGAACCGACGAGTCGACATCGTGGAAGGCGCCGTCGATGAGGGTCGCCTTGACGCCCAGCATCGGGAAGCCGGCAAGCGGACCGGAAGACAGCACGCTTTCGATGCCCTTCTGGACGCCCGGGATGTATTCCTTCGGGACCGCACCGCCGACGATCTTCGACTCGAACTTGAAATCGTCGCCGTCCGGGTTCGGTTCGAAGACGATCTTGACGCGCGCGAACTGGCCGGTACCGCCGGACTGCTTCTTGTGCGTGTAATCTTCTTCGTGCTTCTTCGTGATCGTTTCACGATAGGCGACCTGCGGAGCACCGACGGTGGCTTCAACCTTGAACTCGCGACGCATGCGGTCGACGAGAATATCGAGGTGAAGCTCGCCCATGCCGGCAATGATGGTCTGGCCGGACTCTTCATCAGTCTTGACGCGGAAGGACGGGTCTTCGGCAGCGAGGCGGTTGAGCGCAAGGCCCATCTTTTCCTGGTCGCCCTTGGACTTCGGCTCGATGGCGATCTGGATGACCGGCTCGGGGAATTCCATGCGCTCGAGGATGACCGGCTTCAGCGGATCGCAGAGCGTATCACCCGTCGTGGTTTCCTTGAGGCCGGCGAGAGCGACGATGTCGCCCGCAAAGGCTTCTTCGATGTCTTCACGGGAGTTCGAGTGCATCTGCAGCATACGGCCGACACGCTCGCGCTTTTCCTTGACCGTGTTCATCAGCGAGGCGCCCTTTTCGAGCTTGCCCGAGTAGATACGGCAGAAGGTGAGCGAACCGACGAAGGGGTCGTTCATGATCTTGAAAGCGAGCATCGAAAGCGGCTCGTTGTCATCGGCATGACGGTCGATCTCGGCTTCGGTCTTGACGTCGATGCCCTTGATCGCCGGGATGTCGGCCGGGGACGGCAGATATTCGACAACGGCGTCGAGCAGCGGCTGAACGCCCTTGTTCTTGAAGGCGGAGCCGCAGAACATCGGGAAGAACTTGACGTCGATCGTGCCGCGGCGGATCAGCGCACGGATCTTGTCGTTGTCCGGCATTTCGCCTTCGAGATAGGCTTCCATCGCCTCTTCGTCGATCTCGACGACAGTCTCGATCAGTTTTTCGCGGAACTCTTCAGCCTTGGCTTTCAGGTCGTCCGGGATCTCGACGACGTCCCACTGGGCGCCGAGGGATTCGTCGCGCCAGACGAGAGCGTTCATCTCGATCAGGTCGACGACGCCCTTGAACTCGGTTTCAGCGCCGATCGGCAGCTGGCAGACGACGGCGGTGGCGCCGAGGCGGGTCTTGATCATCTCGACCGAGCGGTAGAAGTCCGCACCGGTCTTGTCCATCTTGTTGCAGAAGATCATCCGCGGGACGTTGTACTTGTCCGCCTGACGCCAGACAGTTTCGGTCTGCGGCTCCACGCCGGCATTGGCGTCGAGAAGAGCGACCGCACCGTCGAGCACACGCAGCGAACGCTCGACTTCGATGGTGAAGTCGACGTGGCCGGGGGTGTCGATGATGTTGAAGCGGCGCATCTTGCCGTCACGGCCCTTCCAGAAGGTCGTGGTGGCGGCAGAGGTGATCGTGATGCCACGCTCCTGCTCCTGCTCCATCCAGTCCATCGTGGCCGCGCCGTCGTGAACTTCACCGATCTTGTGCGACTTGCCGGTGTAATAGAGGATACGCTCGGTGGTCGTGGTCTTGCCGGCGTCGATATGCGCCATGATACCGAAATTTCGGTAGTCTTCGATTTTATACTCGCGAGCCATAGGACTGCCTTTCGAAATTCGATCGGATGAAGATTACCAACGGTAGTGCGAGAATGCGCGGTTGGCGTCGGCCATCTTGTGCGTGTCTTCACGCTTCTTGACGGCGCTGCCACGGTTGTTGGCGGCATCCATGAGTTCACCGGAAAGACGATCGACCATGGTGGTTTCGTTGCGCTTGCGGGCAGCGGCGATCACCCAGCGGATCGCGAGGGCCTGACGGCGCTCCGGACGCACGTCGACCGGAACCTGGTAGGTCGCACCACCAACGCGGCGCGAACGGACTTCAACATGCGGCGCGACATTGTCGAGCGCCTGATGGAAGATACCCAGCGGGTCGGCCTTGGACTTACCCTGCACGGCGTCGAACGCACCGTAAACGATGTTTTCAGCCACGGACTTCTTGCCGTGAAGCATGATCGCATTCATGAACTTCGTGACGACGAGATCACCGAACTTCGGGTCCGGGTTGATCTCACGCTTTTCTGCACGATGGCGTCGGGACATACTTCTTCTCGTCTCTTCAACTGTTAAGGCGCTTTACCACGCGGAGAACCTCGCGCAGCGCCGGGATAATCAAAACCGAATTACTTCGGACGCTTTGCACCATACTTGGAACGGCGCTGCTTGCGGTTCTTGACACCCTGGGTATCGAGAACGCCGCGAATGATGTGATAACGAACGCCCGGCAAGTCCTTGACGCGGCCGCCACGGATCATGACGACGGAGTGTTCCTGAAGGTTGTGACCTTCACCCGGGATATAGCCGATCACTTCGAAGCCGTTGGTCAGGCGAATCTTGGCAACCTTACGCAGAGCCGAGTTCGGCTTCTTCGGGGTCGTGGTGTAAACGCGAGTGCAAACGCCGCGCTTCTGCGGGTTTTCCTGCAGGGCAGGAACCTTGTTGCGCTTTACCTGCGCCTGACGCGGCTTGCGGATCAGCTGGTTTACGGTAGGCATATAACCATCCCTTGCAAAATCTTCTTCCAAAGCCCTTATCAGGGCCAATCTGATGCCGTTTCCGGCGGCGACACACACATTTCCTCATGCGCAAAACGTGGCCCGATCCGCTTTCCGGATGGACCACAAAAGGCAGAGGACGCATTCCTCATGCGTCATGCGTGCAACATTCGTGTCGTCAACGTGCGTATGGAACCGTGTCTGAGGCGTACTCCGGAACGAGTCGTTCCGAACGGGCAAGCCTCACATCGCTTCCGATGCGGGGCGTTTACTGTTTTCCCCCCCGCCCGTCAAGAGCCGCGCCGAAAATAATGCCTCAAACCCCTGGCTTACCGGGCACAGGGCAGGTTTTCCGACAAGGTTTCGTGAGTTTTGGCCCTTCGCCGGCATTTGTATTTGGGAATCGCTGTCAATGGAACTAAAGAGGACGGAAACCTTTCATCCCGCTTCCGCTTCGGGGCAAAGGTCTTTCCCGTATCTGGAGACAATGATGATGGCGGCCGCTGACAACGACAACAATCTCGACGGGCCGATGATCTTTATCATCATCGGCAAGGGATATGAAGTAAAGGATGGCGAGGGCGTCGACCTCCACATCATGCTGCAGGCACCGGACGACGATTCCGCCGTGCGCGGAGCGCTCAACGCGCTCTCGGAGGAAGGTTTCCTCGAAGCCGATCTCGACCAGATCGGCGTTTTGACCGACGAACCGACGGAAGAACCGCATGCATCCGCCTATCAGGGTGCGCTCGAAGGCGAAGTCTCGATCATCCGCTTCGAATAAAGAGATTAGAATGGATGGCACCCGCTGGTGCGGTGGACCAGCAGGTGCCCCCTCGCCGGCTTATTTTGCGCATGCTGTCCCGAACCGGTCCCCCTTCGGGCGGCATGCTCCAACGCCGGTCTTGTTTATTTGGAAGTCGGTATGATGCTGACCGGCCGCGGCGTTACGTCGGTTTCGGGCGGAAGGATTGGATAGGTCACGTCCGGCACCTTGCCGGTCAGAGAATCCAGGAAGGCGACGATCAGATTGACCTCCTTGCCCTTCAGTTCCTCGCCAAGCTGCGCCGTTCCCATGATCGCGACCGCCTGTTTCAGGTCCCACACTTTCCCTGAATGGAAATAGGGTGCCGTCAGCACGATGTTGCGCAACGGCGCGGCGCGAAAGACGTAAGAATCATCTGCCGTATTGGTGACGGCAAAGCGCCCTTTGTCGTTTTCCGGCAGGACCTCGGCCCCGGGCTTCTCGATCAGTCCGAAGGGATAATACCCCTCCCCGCCGACGTTGATGCCCGCATGGCAGGCCGCACACCCCTTGTCCATGAAGAGCGACAGGCCCCGCTTCGCCTCGACGGTCATGGCATTGTCGTCACCGTTCAGCCAGGCGTCGAAAGGCGCCGGTGTGATCAACGTCGCCTCGAAGGCTTCGATCGCCCTGGCAAAATTGTCGAAAGTGACCGGATCGGCCTCCCCCGGAAAGGCCGCCTTGAACCACTCGACATATTGCGGCATCGACTTCAGCGCCGCGATAACCTGGTCCGGTGTGTTGGCCATCTCGACGCCGGCCTGGACCGGCCCCTTGGCCTGGGCCTTCAAGTCTTCGGCGCGCCCATCCCAGAACTGCGCGATATTGAAGACGGCGTTGAGCGCGGTCGGCGCGTTGCGCGGTCCCTTCTGCCATCCGTGGCCAATCGAGGTTTCGAGATTGTCGTCGCCGCCGGTCGCAAGATTGTGACAGGAGTTGCAGGAAAAGACACCCGAAGCCGACACGCGCGGGTCGAAGAAGAGCGCCTTTCCGAGCGCGATCTTCTCCGTGGTGATCCTGTTGTCCTTCACTGCGGGGATGGTCGACGGCAAGGGCTTGAACACTTCAAGCGCTGTTTCGCGAAGATCGGCAGGGACCGGCGGGTCCGCCGCGTGCGTCACCGTTGCAAGCAAAACGCTGACGGCGACCGTGGACACTAACTTATTCATTTGAGCCTCCATTCGTCATCGAACGGAGACCAGATTAGAAACCTTCCAATGATGCCCGTTTGCCCTTGGTCAACCCTTGAAACCTCACCTATCCCCGAAAACGCGAAAACGCCCGGATTTCTCCGGGCGTTCTTTCTTTCGTCAATTCCAGCGGGTGCGACAGATCGGCACTCCGGCCTATCACTCGGCCGGGGTGTTTTCTCCCGCCATGTCCTGCAGCATCGGGGTTGCCGAGGCGGCTCCCGACCCCTTCTTGCGCTCCTCGAGGATAAGCTCGTCGCGCGAGGTGGCGATGCGGCGGATCTGGGTCATGGTGCCGCCCGTACCAGCCGGGATGAGACGGCCGACGATGACGTTTTCCTTGAGCCCCTGCAGCGTGTCCATCTTGCCGGCGATCGCAGCCTCCGTGAGAACCTTGGTGGTTTCCTGGAAGGATGCGGCCGAGATGAAGGACGGGGTCTGCAGCGACGCCTTGGTGATGCCGAGCAGAACCGGCTCGCCCGAAGCAGGCTTCTTGCCTTCCTCCGCCAAGCGCTCGTTGACGTCGTCGAGTTCGATGCGGTCGACATTGTCGCCAACGATGTACTGGCTGTCGCCGGCATCGGTGATCTCGACCTTCTGCAGCATCTGACGGACGATGACTTCGATGTGCTTGTCGTTGATGACAACGCCCTGCAACCGGTAGACTTCCTGGATTTCGTTGACGAGGTAGGAAGCAAGCGCTTCCACGCCCTTGATCGCCAGGATGTCGTGCGGCGCCGGGTTGCCGTCGAGGATGTAGTCGCCCTTCTCGATGTAGTCGCCGTCCTGAAGATGGAAGGGCTTGCCCTTCGGGATCAGGTATTCGACCGGTTCGACACCGTCTTCCGCCGGCTCGATCATGACGCGACGCTTGTTCTTGTAGTCGCGACCGAGGCGGATCGTACCATCGATCTCAGCGATGATGGCGTGGTCCTTCGGACGACGGGCTTCGAACAGTTCGGCGACGCGCGGCAGACCACCGGTGATGTCCTTGGTCTTGGCGCTTTCCATCGGGATACGGGCAAGAACGTCACCCTGGGAGACCTTCTGGCCCGGCTCGACGGACAGGATCGCATCGACCGACAGCTGGAAGCGGGCTTCGCCGCCACGCGACAGCTTGGCGATCGCACCGGAAGCATCCTTGATGACGATCGCGGGCTTCAAGTCCGAACCACGCGGCGTCGAACGCCAGTCGATGACCTGGCGCTTGGTGATGCCGGTGGATTCGTCGGTCGATTCCGAAACCGAGATCGAGTCGACGACGTCTTCGAACTGAACCGTACCTTCGACTTCCGTCATCATCGGGCGGGTATAAGGATCCCACTCGGCGAGACGCTGGCCGCGGCGGACCTTGTCGCCGTCATCCACGAACAGCTTCGAACCATAGGCGACGCGCTGCGAAGACCGTTCGACGCCACGCTCGTCCAGGATGGTGACCGCCATGTTGCGGCCCATCGCAACGAGAACGCCTTCGGAGTTCCGCAGCATGTTGCGGTTCTTGATCTGGATCGTGCCTTCGTAAGACGCTTCGAGGAACGACTGGTCGACCACGTTCGCCGTACCGCCCAGGTGGAAGGTACGCATGGTGAGCTGCGTGCCCGGCTCGCCGATCGACTGAGCGGCGATGACGCCGACCGCTTCGCCCATGTTGACCGGCGTACCGCGAGCAAGGTCACGGCCGTAGCAGACCGAGCAGACGCCCGTCTGGACTTCGCAGGTCAGTGCGGAGCGAATGCGGATCGACTGGATACCAGCCTTTTCGATCTCGATGACATCCGGCTCAAGGATCATCTTGCCCGCATCGACGATACGCTCGCCCGTGACCGGATGATCGATATCGTCCAACGCGGTACGACCCAGGATGCGGGCGCCAAGCGAAGCAACGACCTGGCCGGCATCAACGATCGCCGTCATGGTGAGGCCGCTTTCGGTGCCGCAATCGACCAGGTTGACGATGCAGTCCTGCGCCACGTCGACGAGACGGCGGGTCAGGTAACCGGAGTTCGCGGTCTTCAAGGCGGTGTCTGCGAGACCCTTGCGGGCGCCGTGCGTCGAGTTGAAATACTCGTTCACGGTCAGGCCTTCCTTGAAGTTCGAGATGATCGGCGTTTCGATGATCTCGCCCGACGGCTTGGCCATCAGACCGCGCATGCCGCCCAGCTGGCGCATCTGGTTCGGAGAACCGCGGGCGCCCGAGTGGGACATCATGTAGATCGCGTTCATCGGCTTCTGGCGACCGGTCTCGGCGTCGAACTCGACGGCCTTGATGCGTGCCATCATGTCCTCGGCGACCTTCTCGGTGGCCTTGCCCCAGGCATCGACGACCTTGTTGTACTTTTCGCCCTGGGTGATCAGACCGTCGTTGTACTGCTGCTCATATTCCTTCACCAGCGCTTCGGTATCACCAACGATCTTTTCCTTGGTGTCCGGAATGATCATGTCATCCTTGCCGAAGGAGATGCCGGCGCGGCAAGCGTGGGTGAAGCCAAGCTGCATGATGCGGTCGCAGAAAATGACCGTGTCCTTCTGGCCGCAGTGACGATAGACCGTGTCGATCATCCTGGAGATGTTCTTCTTGGTCATCTCCTGGTTGCAAATGTCGAACGGCACGTTGACATTCTTCGGCAACAGTTCGCCGATGATCATGCGGCCGGGCGTCGTTTCATAGATCTTCGAAACCGGCTTTCCCTCAGCGTCGACGGTCTTGAAGCGGCCCTTGATCTTGGCATGCAGCGTGACGACCTTGTTTTCCAGAGCGTGGTGCAATTCGCCCATGTCGGAGAAGGCCATGCCCTCGCCCGGCTCGTTCTGGTTCATGATCGAGAGATAATAAAGGCCGAGAACCATGTCCTGCGACGGCACGATGATCGGGGCGCCGTTCGCCGGATGCAGGATGTTGTTCGTCGACATCATCAGCACGCGGGCTTCGAGCTGGGCTTCGAGCGACAGCGGCACGTGAACGGCCATCTGGTCACCATCGAAGTCGGCGTTGAAGGCCGTGCAGACGAGCGGGTGCAACTGGATCGCCTTGCCTTCGACCAGGATCGGCTCGAAGGCCTGGATGCCCAGGCGGTGCAGCGTCGGCGCACGGTTCAACAGGACCGGATGCTCGCGGATGACCTCGTCGAGGATATCCCAGACTTCCGGCTTTTCCTTTTCGACCAGCTTCTTCGCCTGCTTGACGGTCGAGGAGTAACCCTTGGCGTCGAGGCGGGCATAGATGAACGGCTTGAACAGTTCGAGCGCCATCTTCTTCGGCAGGCCGCACTGGTGCAGCTTCAGTTCCGGACCGGTCACGATGACCGAACGGCCGGAATAGTCGACGCGCTTACCGAGCAGGTTCTGGCGGAAGCGGCCCTGCTTGCCCTTCAGCATGTCGGACAGCGACTTCAGCGGACGCTTGTTGGCGCCAGTGATGACGCGGCCACGACGGCCGTTGTCGAACAGCGCATCGACAGATTCCTGCAGCATGCGCTTTTCGTTGCGGATGATGATGCCCGGAGCGCGCAGTTCGATCAGGCGCTTCAGACGGTTGTTACGGTTGATGACGCGACGATAGAGATCGTTCAAGTCGGACGTCGCGAAACGACCGCCGTCGAGGGGCACGAGCGGGCGCAGATCCGGCGGGATCACCGGAACGACCTTCATGATCATCCATTCCGGGCGATTGCCGGACTCGATGAAGTTCTCGACGATCTTCAGACGCTTCATCAGCTTCTTCTGCTTGAGGTCCGACGTGGTGTCGGCAAGCTCCGAACGCAGGTCGCCGGCGATCTTCTCAAGATTCATCGAAGCCAGCATTTCATAGATGGCCTCGGCGCCGATCATCGCCGTGAACTGATCCTCGCCGTATTCGTCGACGGCGATCATGTATTCTTCTTCGGAAAGAAGCTGGTTTTCCTTCAGCGCGGTGAGGCCCGGCTCCGTCACGATGTAGTTCTCGAAATAGAGAACGCGCTCGACATCCTTCAGGGTCATGTCGAGAAGGGTGGCGATGCGGGACGGCAGCGACTTCAAGAACCAGATATGGGCAACGGGAGCGGCAAGTTCGATATGGCCCATGCGCTCGCGGCGTACGCGCGACAGCGTGACTTCGACGCCGCACTTTTCGCAGATGATACCCTTGTACTTCATGCGCTTGTACTTGCCGCACAGGCACTCGTAGTCCTTGATCGGCCCGAAGATGCGGGCGCAGAAAAGACCGTCGCGTTCCGGCTTGAACGTACGGTAGTTGATGGTCTCCGGCTTTTTGATTTCGCCGTAGGACCAGGAGAGAATCTTCTCCGGCGACGCGATCGAGATACGGATCGAGTCGAAGTGCTGCGCAGGCACCTGCGGATTGAAAAGATTCATGACCTCTTGGTTCATGCCTATCTCCTTTAGGGGCCGAAGCCCTCGGCTTGCGATCGGTGCTGTCCAAACTCCCAGGCCCTATTTCCGGGAATGGCAGTCCGATGCTTTAAGTAGTCGTAGCCGCTGAATGCGGCGAAAATTTCCCGATCCTGCCGGCAGGAGCCAGCGGCGGGAGCGGCGCGCGCCAATCCAAGCGCGCGCCTTCTCTTGTCGTTACTCGGCGGCGTCAGGCAGTTGCTGGCCGCCATCCGCCTGCTCGACCTTCGAATTCTCGAGCTCCACGGACAGGCCCAGCGAGCGCATTTCCTTGACGAGAACGTTGAAGCTCTCCGGAATGCCCGCTTCGAACGTGTCGTCGCCACGGACGATCGCTTCGTAGACCTTGGTACGGCCTGCCACGTCGTCCGACTTCACGGTCAGCATTTCCTGCAGCGTGTAGGCGGCGCCGTAAGCTTCCAGAGCCCAGACCTCCATTTCGCCGAAGCGCTGGCCACCGAACTGCGCCTTACCGCCCAGCGGCTGCTGGGTGACGAGCGAGTACGGACCGATCGAACGCGCGTGGATCTTGTCGTCCACAAGGTGGTTCAGCTTGATCATGTACATGTAGCCGACGGTGACCTTACGGTCGAAGGCTTCGCCCGTGCGGCCGTCGTACAGAACCGACTGACCCGACGAATGCAGGCCAGCCTTGGTCAGCATGGCAGCAACGTCCGGTTCATGCGCGCCGTCGAAGACCGGCGTCGCGATCGAAACGCCGCGCTTCGACTGCTCTGCAAGCTTTACCAGCGACTCGTCGTCAAAATTGGCGACTTCGTTCTTGGCTTCGCTGGCATACACGTCCGTCAGCTCGCGCTTCAGGTCGGTGATATCCATCGTCTTGCGATATTCTTCGAGCAGCTCGCCGATCTTCTTGCCCATGCCTGCGCATGCCCATGCGAGATGGGTTTCAAGGATCTGACCGACGTTCATGCGTGAAGGCACGCCAAGCGGGTTCAAGCAGATGTCGACATGCGTACCGTCTTCGAGGAATGGCATATCCTCGACCGGCACAATGCGCGACACGACGCCCTTGTTCCCGTGACGGCCGGCCATCTTGTCGCCCGGCTGGATCTTGCGCTTCACGGCGACGAAGACCTTGACCATCTTCATGACACCCGGAGGCATTTCGTCGCCGCGCTGGACCTTCTCGACCTTGTCCATGAAGCGCTGTTCAAGGCGCGACTTGGATTCGTCGTATTGGGCGCGCAGCGCTTCGATCTCGCCCTGGACCTTTTCGTCCTCGACGGCGAACATCCACCACTGCGAGCGCGGGTACTCCGAGATCACGGCATTCGAAAGCTCGACGCCCTTCTTGAAGCCCTTCGGGCCGGCAACCGACATCTGCCCACGCAGCATGTCCGTCAGACGACCATAGACGTTGCGGTCGAGGATCGCCTGTTCGTCGTCCCGGTCCTTGGCGAGGCGCTCGATCTCCTCGCGTTCGATCGCCATCGCACGTTCGTCCTTCTCCACCCCGTGGCGGTTGAAGACGCGAACTTCAACGACGGTGCCGAAGGTGCCCGGCGGCATGCGCATGGAGGTGTCGCGGACGTCGGAGGCCTTTTCGCCGAAGATGGCGCGCAGGAGCTTTTCTTCCGGCGTCATCGGGCTTTCGCCCTTCGGCGTGATCTTGCCGACGAGAATGTCGCCCGGCTGGACTTCGGCGCCGATGTAGACGATGCCCGCTTCGTCGAGGTTCTTCAGCGCTTCTTCCGAAACGTTCGGAATGTCGCGCGTGATTTCTTCCGGACCAAGCTTGGTGTCACGAGCCATCACCTCGAATTCCTCGATGTGAATGGACGTGAACACGTCGTCCGCCACGATCCGCTCTGACATCAGGATCGAGTCTTCGTAATTGTAGCCATTCCAGGGCATGAACGCGACGAGCGCGTTACGGCCGAGAGCCAAGTCACCAAGATCGGTCGACGGACCGTCGGCGATGATGTCACCCTTGTTCAGAACGTCACCGACGGCGACCAGCGGACGCTGGTTGACGCAGGTGTTCTGGTTCGAACGCTGGAACTTCTGCAGACGGTAGATATCGACGCCGGACTTCGACGGATCGAGGTCCTCGGTGGCGCGGATAACGATACGGGTCGCGTCGACCTGGTCGACCACGCCGCCACGCCGGGCAGCGATCGCAGCACCGGAGTCGCGGGCGACGACCGGCTCCATGCCGGTGCCGACGAACGGAGCCTCGGCGCGTACCAGCGGCACGGCCTGGCGCTGCATGTTCGAACCCATGAGAGCGCGGTTGGCGTCATCGTTTTCCAGGAACGGAATCAGCGCGGCTGCGACGGAGACGAGCTGTTTCGGCGAAACGTCCATCAGGTTGATGGTGTCGCGCGGAGACAGCATCACTTCGCCGGCATGGCGGCAAACGACGAACTCTTCGGCAAAGGTGCCGTCATCGTTCATCGGCGCGTTCGCCTGCGCGACGTAATACTTCGCCTCTTCCATGGCGGAGAGGTAAAGCACGTCGTTGGTGACCTTGCCGTCGACGATCTTGCGATACGGGCTTTCGATGAAGCCGTACTTGTTGACGCGAGCGAAGGTCGCCAGCGAGTTGATCAGACCGATGTTCGGGCCTTCCGGCGTTTCGATCGGGCAAATGCGGCCGTAGTGGGTCGGATGCACGTCGCGGACTTCGAAGCCTGCGCGCTCACGGGTCAGACCACCCGGGCCAAGGGCCGAAAGACGGCGCTTGTGGGTGATTTCCGACAACGGGTTCACCTGGTCCATGAACTGCGAGAGCTGCGAGGAACCGAAGAATTCGCGAACGGCGGCAGCCGCCGGCTTCGCATTGATCAGGTCCTGCGGCATGACGGTATCGATCTCGATCGACGACATGCGCTCCTTGATGGCGCGCTCCATGCGCAGCAGACCCAGGCGATACTGGTTCTCCATAAGCTCGCCGACGGAACGGACGCGGCGGTTGCCGAGGTTGTCGATGTCGTCGATCTCGCCCTTGCCGTCGCGCAGTTCGACCAGCATCTTGACCACGGCCAGGATGTCTTCCTTGCGCAGCGTGCGGACCGTGTCCTCGACTTCGAGGTCAAGACGCATGTTCATCTTCACGCGGCCGACGGCGGAGAGGTCGTAACGCTCCGCATCGAAGAACAGCGAGTTGAACATGGCTTCCGCCGATTCCATGGTCGGCGGCTCACCCGGACGCATGACGCGGTAGATATCGAACAGAGCGTCCTGGCGGTTCTCGTTCTTGTCGGCGGCAAGCGTATTGCGGATATAGGCTCCGACATTGATGTGGTCGATGCCGAGGATCGGGATCTCGTCGAAACCTGCGTTCAGGATGACCGGCAGTGTCTTCTCGTCGATCTCGTCGCCAGCTTCCAGGTAGATCTCACCGGTTTCCAGGTTGACAATGTCTTCGGCAAGATAGGTGCCATAGAGATCGTCATTGGTCGCCTTCAACGCCTTCAGGCCCTTTTCGGAGAGCTGACGGAGCAGACGGGGGGTGAGCTTTTTGCCGGCCTCGACAACCACTTCGCCGGTGTCGGCGTCGATCATGTCGGAAAGCGCCTTCGCGCCCTTCAAGGTGTCCGGATCAAACGGAATCCGCCAACCTTCGCCGTCGCGCTCATAGGCGGACTTCGTGTAAAAGGTGGACAGGATTTCTTCACCGTCCATGCCGAGCGCCATCAAGAGCGAGGTCACGGGGATCTTGCGGCGGCGGTCGATACGGGCGAATACGATGTCCTTGGCGTCGAACTCGATATCAAGCCAGGAGCCGCGATAGGGGATCACGCGGGCGGCGAAGAGCAGCTTGCCGGAAGAATGGCTCTTGCCCTTGTCATGATCGAAGAAGACGCCCGGCGAGCGGTGCATCTGCGACACGATCACGCGCTCGGTGCCGTTGACGATAAACGTACCGTTATCGGTCATCAGCGGCATGTCGCCCATATAGACGGACTGTTCCTTGATGTCCTTGATGGACTTCGCGCCGGTATCCTCGTCAATATCGAACACGATGAGACGCAGCGTCACCTTGAGAGGTGCAGCATAGGTCAGGTCGCGCTGGCGGCATTCTTCCACGTCGAACTTCGGCGGTTCGAATTCGTAGGACACGAATTCCAGCATGGAGGCGCCGGAAAAATCGGTGATCGGAAAGACGGACCTGAAGACGGCGTTTAGACCTTCGTCCGGGCGGCCGCCCTTCGGTTCTTCGACCATGAGGAACTGGTCATAGGATGCCTTCTGAACCTCGATGAGGTTCGGCATCTCTGTGACTTCGGGGATTTTTCCAAAAAACTTGCGTACGCGCCTGCGACCATTAAACGAAAGGGTCTGAGCCATCGTCGCTCCTTCAAAATTGCATCCGGGCCTGCAACGGACGGGGTTCGCTGGCCAGTCGATCCCGTCGATCAATGGGTATTCCCAATCTCGTCCCACTTCCCGAACACGCCAGGCCGGATTGCCTTCTCGGTTCGGTTCGGGACCATCCTCTTGAGAACCCATTACCCAAGAACCGTTTTCGCGGTTCTTGGGTAATCAGTTCGGTGGAAATCGGCGGGAGAGGAGACGTCCCCTCTCCCACCGCATTCCGGTATTACTTGACGTCGACCTTGGCGCCGGCATCCTCAAGCTTCTTCTTGAGGTCTGCGGCTTCAGCCTTGGAGACGGCTTCCTTGACAGCCTTCGGAGCGCCTTCGACGAGGTCCTTGGCTTCCTTGAGGCCGAGGCCGGTGATAGCGCGGACTTCCTTGATGACGTTGATCTTGTTGGCGCCGGCCTCCGTGAGGATAACGTCGAACTCGGTCTTTTCTTCTTCAGCCGGAGCAGCAGCACCGCCGGCAGCACCGCCAGCAGCAGCAACCGCTACGGGAGCAGCAGCGGAAACGCCCCACTTTTCTTCGAGCATCTTGGAAAGCTCAGCAGCTTCCAGGACGGTGAGAGAGGAGAGGTCTTCTACGATCTTTGCGAGATCAGCCATTTTACTAGTTCCTTTGTTCGGTTCGAACTGGTTTGATATGAACAGCGAAAAACCGCCTCAAGCGGCTTCGTCCTTCTTGGCATACGCCGAAAACACGCGGGCAAGCTGAGCTGCCGGTGCCTGAACGACGCCTGCGATGCGGGTAGCCGGGGTCTGGATCATGCCCAGCAGCTTCGCACGCAGCTCGTCCAGCGAAGGCAGGGTCGCAAGCGACTTGACACCTTCCGCGTTGAGCGTGGTCGATCCCATGGCACCGCCGAGAACAACGAGCTTGTCGTTGGTCTTGGCGAAATCCGAAACGACCTTCGGAGCGACGATCGGGTCATTGCTGTAAGCAATGAGCGTCTGACCCTTGAACAGGTCCGACATCCCTTCCGACTCCGTGCCCTGAAGAGCGATCTTGGCCAGGCGGTTCTTCGCGACTTTGACGGTGCCGCCAGCAGCGCGCATCTTCGAACGGAAGTCGTTCATCTGCGCAACTGTGACACCAGCATAGTGGGCCACGACAACCGAACCGGAAGCCTTGAAGACTTCGGTCAGCTCCGTGACGAATTCGCGTTTTTCCGCTCTTTCCACTGTCTGTCTCCAGTAGGTAGGACCGCAATCCTGCAGGCCCCACCGGGTTTGCCTTTGCCTCAAGGGGTCCTTTTTCTCGGACCCCAAGCGGCGCTTGAGGATCCTGTCCCCTCGCACTGTCCCCTTTCGGGTTCCAGGCACAAGGCACACTAGGCTCGAACCGAACTCGAAAAGCGCCTCGGCGCCCTTCAAAAACTCGTGCTCTTACCCGTCTCATGCAGGCAAGGTGATTAAGGTCGAAACCACCTGCAATCTCGGACAGGAATTCCGGATTTCTCCGGAAATTCCCGGCCCCGAAGGGCCGGGAATTCATGTAGCCGAGACCGAAGCCCCGGCGAATGCTTTAGACCGTTACCGTCGACGGGTCGATCTTGACGCCTGGACCCATGGTCGAGGAGATCGCCACGCGCTTGACGTAGTTGCCCTTCGCGCCAGCCGGCTTCGCCTTGATGACCGCATCGGCGAAAGCCTTGATGTTCTCTTCCAACGCCTTGGCGTCGAACGAAGCCTTGCCGACGCCGGCATGGATGATACCAGCCTTCTCGACGCGGAACTCGACAGCACCACCCTTGGACGCCTTGACGGCACCAGTGACGTCCATCGTGACCGTGCCGACCTTCGGGTTCGGCATCATGCCGCGGGGGCCGAGCACCTTACCGAGACGACCGACGAGCGGCATCATATCCGGGGTCGCGATGCAGCGATCGAAGTCGATCTTGCCGCCCTGGACGATTTCAACGAGGTCTTCGGCACCGACAATGTCGGCGCCGGCGGCCTTGGCTTCATCAGCCTTGGCGCCACGGGCGAAGACGGCAACGCGAACGTCACGGCCGGTGCCGTTCGGCAGATTGACCACGCCGCGAACCATCTGGTCGGCATGACGCGGGTCGACGCCGAGGTTCATGGCGATTTCAACGGTCTCGTCGAACTTTGCGATGGCACGGTCCTTCACCATCTTGATGGCGTCGGTCAGGGCAACGAGCTTGGTCGGATCAACGCCTTCGCGGATCTTCTGAATACGCTTTGCAAGCTTTGCCATGTTAAGCCACCACTTCCAGACCCATGGAGCGGGCAGAGCCCTCGACCATTGCCATTGCGCCTTCGACGTCGGCCGCATTCAGGTCCTTCATCTTGCCTTCGGCGATTGCGCGGACCTGCGCCTTGGTGATCGTACCGACCTTCGCACCCTTGCCCGGAGTCTTCGAGCCGGAGGTGATCTTCGCTTCCTTCTTCAGCCAGTAGGTGACCGGCGGCTGCTTCATCGCAAACGTGAAGGACTTGTCCTGGTAATAGGTGATGACGACCGGGATCGGCATACCCTTTTCCATTTCCTGCGTAGCGGCATTAAACGCCTTGCAGAATTCCATGATGTTAATGCCACGCTGACCAAGCGCCGGGCCGATTGGCGGGGACGGGTTTGCCGATCCTGCCTTGACCTGCAGCTTGAGCTGGCCCGCTACTTTCTTAGCCATTTCTCTCTGCCTTTCGTTATGGACCCGTTGCCCGGTCCGACATGCCGGGCTCGCCCGGCGGCTGCGGTTGCGTGGTTCGGTCGAGGCACCCGGCTAAAGACGCCACCCCTCCCACGCGCTTGCGGCACACGCCGCTCAAGGCCCGCCACGCAAATGGCAAGCCCCAATTCGAAACTCATCAGACCTTTTCGACCTGACCGTATTCCAGCTCGACCGGGGTCGCGCGACCAAAGATCGAGACCTCCACCTTGAGGCGGGAACGCTCCTCGTCGACATCCTGAACGATGCCGTTGAACGATGCGAAGGGACCATCCGAGACGCGAACCTGCTCGCCGATCTCAAAGCTGATCGAGGACTTCGGCCGCTCGACGCCTTCCTGTACCTGGCCCAGGATGCGCTCAGCCTCAAAATCCGGAATCGGAACCGGCTTGTTGTCAGAACCCAGGAAGCCGGTGACCTTCGGCGTATTCTTGATGAGGTGATAAGCCTCGTCGGTCAGGTTCGCACGGACCAAAACATAACCAGGGAAGAACTTGCGCTCGGAATCGACCTTGCGGCCGCGGCGGACCTCCACGACCTTCTCGGTCGGCACAAGGATCTTTTCGAACAGATGCTCAAGCCCCTTCTGGCGAGCCTTGTTCTCGATGTCCTCGGCAACCTTCTTCTCAAAATTCGAATATGCGTGGACGATGTACCAACGCGCCGCCATCTTCACTCTCCAAGAATCAAACGCTGACGTTCAGGATCAAACGTAACAACCAGCCCATCAGCTGATCTGCAGCGAAGAAAAACAGCGCAGCGAAAATGACCATAACCAGCACCATAGCCGTGGAGATCATAGTCTCGCGACGAGACGGCCAATGGATTTTCGACGCCTCGGAGCGCACTTGGCGCAGAAACGTGACAGGATTGGTTTTGGATGCCATCGATTGCCCACGCAATTACGGCGCGTAAAGCTGACCTCGCTCAGCCCCACGCACCGCGTGTCTGTTTTGAACCCTACATAAACACCCCTTCCCCTTTACACAAGAGGGAAAACAGTGCCCGATGAAATTTTGCCGCTTTGGGCGGCAACCATTTCCAAACAATCCCGCTGCGGATGTTCCGCGCCAATCGCCTTGGAAATGGCAGGGGCAGAGGGGCTCGAACCCCCGACCTGCGGTTTTGGAGACCGCCGCTCTACCAACTGAGCTATACCCCTTCAACCAGGACGGATCGCGGAATTCTAAAGTCCGGTTCCCGCCACCAGGCCCGGCGCTCCCTTTAAGGGGATGCGTCACGCTTTGCAAGAGCGTTTTTGAATATCCCTGCGTTCTATCTCAGCTTTCTGTTGCTCGCGTTGGAAGCTTCGGTAAATCGCGCAAGAGAAAGCGACTGCCCTCCCCCGGTCGCGAGAATTTCCTTGCCCGGCAGATCGTAGCCGCTCGCCCCTGTCACTGATGATTGCGCTCCCCTTTCGGGCAGCAGCGGCAGACGCCGCCAGGAAAGCCGCGGCGGCCTTTCCACATAAGCGTCCGGCTGATTGACCAGTCCGCCGGAAACGCGGGCGATGATTGCCTCGATAGCCAGCTTGCGGCCGGCCTTGTGATAGAAATTGCCCTTCACCTGCACGCTGCCGGCCAGGGCCTTGATGAAATCAGCCAGAAGCCGCTTATCGATCGGCTCCGGGTGGCGCCAGAAATTGTCAAGACCTCCCTGATGGGTCAGGCCAGGTACGTCGTAGATCGCAGCACCGAGCGCAATGGTCGGAATGCCCGCCCGAAGGCTGTGCAATCCCGTCGTGGAATTGACGACGACCACACCGTGACTATCCCGCAGGATGGCCGACAGATTGCCCTTCTCAATGAAAATCACTCTGCCCTGCACGCGGTGACGTTCCGCAAGACGGGCAACGACCTTGCGCCACCCTTCCAGATCGTTGTCCAGCGGATGCTGCTTGACGACCAGCCGACCATTTTCGGGTGCGTGGCGCGCAAAGGATTGAATGACCTGTTCCAGCATCTGCGACAGGTGCCGGTAGGGCGAATTTGCGCGGATCTGGTAATCGCTCTGGAGCTGCAGGGCAAGAAGATAGTTCTTCTTCAATTTGTCGTCGAAGAAACCTTCCGGCAGGTCGTGGCGTGCCCTGAACATGCGCGGCACCCAGGAGAGGTAGTCGAAAAGCGGGTCATAATATTTGTCTGCGCGGTAGAAGGGAAACATCAGCCGACCGAAATAGGCCGCAAGGTTATAGACGACTTCATTGGCCGCCTCCTGGCCGAAGGTGTGGCCGTAAAGGGCATGCAGATCAGGCGTGTCCACTTGCGCCGCGATCCGCCGAATATGATCCGGGTCGCTTGGGAAATGAGAAAATCGCCCCATCCCATTCCGCTCGATCGTAATCCAATCGGGTCTCAGATATCCGAACTCCACCGCATGACAGCGCACGCCGAGCTTTCGGCCGACGCGTGCCGCCAGGCGATGGTAGGGAAGCCGATCGGCGTAATAGAGGATGTCGGTAATCCCCTCCCGGCGAATCATATCCGCCAGATAGCGCGGCCAGGCCCGCAAGGTCCCGCGATAGTTGATCGCGCCCCGCTTGCGCCAATAAAGCTGGTCTCCCAGCGAGAAGTTCACCCGCTTCGTCTGGAAACCCTGCGCCTCGAACGCATCAGCCAGCTCGCGCCAGAAAATCGATGGAGGTCCCTGCAGAAAGAGGACTTTGGTCATTCGGTAGCCATTGCTGCTGGAGGCTCCATTAAGCGCAGGACTCGTTTATAAGGCAATTTCGATAACGGACTTGTCGATGAATGTTCAGCGGTATTTTGACCATGGCAGTTCCTCCGTCAATGCCAAACCAAACGCGCCCGATCTCTTCCACAGGTTGTGCTACATGACCCCACGTATATTCCTGTTCCTGCAGGGACCGGCCTCGCCATTCCTCCGGCTCCTGGCGGAAGCGATTGAAAAACAAGGCGCTTCCGTCCGAAAGATAAGTTTCTGCCTCGGGGATGTGGTGTTTTGGTGGCCGAGGGAAAGCGACTTCTTTCGCGGCCCGGAGAATGAATGGCCGGTGTATCTCAATTGCTACATCCGTGATCACAATGTCACAGACATTGTCATGTTGGGTGATGGGCGAGCCGCCCATGCGGTTGCGGCGGAGACCGGCATCCGGGAAGGACTGCGGGTCCATGTTCTTGAACACGGCTATCTCAGGCCCGATTGGCTGACGATCGAACCGGACGGCATGTCGGCCCACTCTCGATTTCCGCACGAGCCGGGCGAGATCGAGGCGCTGGCTGCGAGGGAGCCGGCGATTTCATCCGGCGGCCTCTACCGGTCGAGCTTCCTCACCTATGCGCTTTACGACCTCGCCTTCCATATCCCGAACGTCCTCCTTGGCTGGCTTGTGCATCCGAACTACCGGACGCATGGGCCTGTCCATCCGGTGATCGAATACGGCGGCTGGATCCTGAAGGCCCTGACGGGGCGCAAGCGCCGGCGGGCGGCGGAAAAGGCGATAGCGGCATTCCTCACTCCCGAAACCGGTGGGAATGCGGGCCTCTTTTTGTTTCCTCTGCAACTGCCCGGCGATTACCAGATCCGCCGACAGGCACCGGGCGGCGACCTCTTCAGGCTCGTCGATGCGACCATTGCCTCCTTTTCCCGATATGCGCCTGCCGGAAGCCGGCTGCTCTTCAAGGTCCATCCGATCGACAACGGCCTGTCGGGCTGGCCCGACCGGATCGGCAGAACCGCGCAACGACACGGCGCGGCCGCGCGCGTATTCGTCGCGGATGGCGGAGATACGAACATGCTGATCGAAAAATCCACCGGCGTCGTAACGATCAATTCCACCGTGGGGCTGACGGCACTTTCGGCGGGAAAGCCGGTGATCGCGCTGGGCTCGGCGATCTACGACGTGCCGGGCCTGACCTTTCAGGACAGCCTTGCCGCCTTCTGGCAAAGGCCGTCACCGCCGGACCCGGACCTGCTCGACGTCTTCAACCGGGCGCTTGCTGCCACCACGCAGGTTCGCGGCGGCTTCATAGGCCGGGAAGCCATCCGGGCCGGGGTGGACAATGTCGCCGGCCGACTCATGGAAACAGAAGACAGACTTCCGCTTGCCTTCCGCAAACCGCGCGACGCAGCTTTCTTTCGTTACGAGAGCGAACTCTTTCCATCCAGCTGATGCACGGCCGATCCGGTTGCCGACTAAAGCCGGCCCTATATTACAAAAGGCCCCGCCGTTTCCGGCGAGGCCCTTTTTATTCCAATGTCGCCGTCGATCACTCGACGATGGATGCGACGATGCCGGCGCCGACGGTGCGGCCGCCTTCG
>NZ_JPYQ01000015.1:0-62422 GCF_000757525.1 Rhizobium sp. YS-1r
CGAAGGCGGCCGCACCGTCGGCGCCGGCATCGTCGCATCCATCGTCGAGTGATCTTTTTAAGCAAGCGGCGGATAGCCGCTTGCTTATGACATAAAAATGTAGCAAATGGCGCGCCAGCGCGATTTGCTCCTGCTTCGCTTCGAGGCAGAAATCAAACACATAAGGTGGGCCTTAAGGGCCTGGAGACTGGAAAGGGATGCCGGTTGCGGCGTCCCCTTCGATCTTTGAAACCGGTGGTCCGCCTTAGGAAGAAGAACAACCCGTGCCGTTTCGTTTGGGCACGTGGATAACAGACAACAAGGATAACGTCGAATGAACGGCCAAAATATCCGCATTCGCCTGAAGGCGTTCGATCACCGGATTCTCGATGCTTCCACGCGCGAGATCGTGTCGACGGCGAAGCGCACCGGTGCTAGCGTCCGGGGCCCCGTTCCGCTTCCGACCCGCATCGAGAAGTTTACGGTTAACCGGTCCCCCCACATCGACAAGAAGAGCCGCGAGCAGTTCGAGATGCGCACCCACAAGCGCCTTCTCGATATCGTTGACCCGACGCCGCAGACGGTGGACGCGCTGATGAAGCTCGACCTCGCCGCCGGTGTCGATGTTGAGATCAAGCTCTGAGACCTTGGTTTCGGCCAGGGTTTCAGACTGAGTGAGAAGGATTGAACCGATGCGTTCGGGTGTAATTGCACAGAAGGTGGGAATGACCCGCGTCTATAACGACGCCGGCGAGCATATCCCGGTAACCGTATTGCGGCTGGACAACTGCCAGGTCGTCGCGCAGCGCACCGTCGAGAAGAATGGCTATACGGCTGTTCAGCTGGGCGCCGGCACGGCCAAGGTGAAGAACACGTCCAAGGCGATGCGCGGCAACTTTGCCGTCGCCAATGTCGAGCCGAAGGCGAAGCTCGTCGAGTTTCGCGTTTCCGAAGACAACATGATTGATGTCGGCACCGAGCTGACGGCCGCCCATTTCCAGGCCGGCCAGCTGGTGGACGTCACCGGCACCTCGATCGGTAAGGGTTTTGCCGGTGCCATGAAGCGCCACAATTTCGGCGGTCTGCGCGCCACGCACGGTGTGTCCGTTTCGCACCGCTCGCATGGTTCGACCGGCAATAACCAGGATCCGGGCAAGGTCTGGAAGGGCAAGCGCATGGCTGGTCACATGGGCCAGACGCGCGTCACCACCCAGAACCTCGAAATCGTCTCCACCGACGAAAACCGTGGCCTGATCCTCGTCAAGGGTGCCGTTCCCGGCTCCAAGGGCTCGTGGATCGTCGTTCGCGACGCCGTCAAGTCGGCCGCGAAGTAAGGGAGCCAGCTACAATGGAATATAACGTCAAGACCCTCGAGGGAAAAGACGCCGGCAAGGTCTCCCTGTCGGATGAGATTTTCGGACTCGATCCCCGTGAAGACATTCTGGCCCGCATGATTCGTTGGCAGCTCGCCAAGAAGCAGCAGGGCACTCACAAGTCGAAGGGCCGTTCGGAAATCGCCCGCACCGGTTCGAAGATGTACAAGCAGAAGGGTACGGGCCGCGCTCGTCACCATTCCGCTCGCGCTCCGCAGTTCCGCGGTGGCGGCAAGGCCCATGGTCCGGTCGTCCGCAGCCACGAGCATGATCTTCCGAAGAAGGTCCGTGCGCTGGCTCTGCGTCACGCTCTCTCTGCCAAGATGAAGGCTGAAGATCTGATCATCGTCGACAACCTGGTCGCCGCTGAAGCCAAGACCAAGGCTCTTGCCGGCTCCTTCGAGACGCTCGGCCTGACCAATGCGCTGTTCATCGGCGGTGTCGAACTCGACAGCAACTTCAAGCTCGCTGCCCAGAACATCCCGAATGTCGATGTTCTGCCGGTTCAGGGCATCAATGTTTACGACATCCTGCGCCGCGGCAAGCTCGTGCTTTCCAAGGCTGCTGTGGAAGCTCTAGAGGAGCGTTTCAAGTGACCGATCTTCGCCACTATGATGTGATCGTTTCTCCTGCGATCACCGAAAAGTCGACGCTGGCATCCGAGCAGAACCAGGTCGTCTTCAACGTTGCCAAGACTGCTTCCAAGCCGGAGATCAAGGCTGCCGTCGAGGCGCTGTTCGGCGTGAAGGTCACGGCCGTCAACACGCTTGTCCGCAAGGGCAAGGTGAAGCGGTTCCGCGGCTTCATCGGCAAGCAGAAGGACGTCAAGAAGGCTGTCGTCACCCTGGCCGAAGGTCAGACGATCGACGTCTCCACCGGTCTCTGAGGTATAAGACAATGGCATTGAAAAGCTACAATCCGACGACCCCGAGCCAGCGCCAGCTGGTCATCGTCGACCGCTCGGGCCTCTGGAAGGGCAAGCCGGTCAAGACGCTGACGGAAGGTCTCTCCAAGAGCGGCGGTCGCAACAACAACGGTCGCATCACCGCTCGCTTTATCGGCGGCGGTCACAAGCGGACCTATCGCCTGATCGACTTCAAGCGTCGTAAGTTCGACGTCGAGGGCACGGTCGAGCGTTTGGAATACGACCCGAACCGCACGGCATTCATCGCGCTCGTGACCTATACGGACGGCGAGCAGGCCTACATTCTCGCTCCGCAGCGTCTGGCTGCCGGCGACAAGGTGATCGCTTCCAACAAGGCGGTCGATGTCAAGCCGGGCAATACCATGCCCCTGCAGTACATCCCGGTCGGCTCCATCGTTCACAACGTCGAGATGAAGCCGGGTAAGGGTGGTCAGATCGCCCGCTCTGCAGGCACCTATGTTCAGCTCGTCGGCCGCGACCAGGGCATGGCGATCCTGCGCCTCAACTCCGGCGAGCAGCGCCTGGTGCACGGCTCTTGCCTTGCATCGATCGGTGCTGTATCGAACCCCGATCACGGCAACATCAATGACGGCAAGGCCGGTCGTACCGTCTGGCGGGGCAAGCGTCCGCATAACCGCGGCGTCGTCATGAACCCGGTCGACCACCCGCACGGCGGTGGTGAAGGCCGTACCTCGGGTGGTCGCCACCCGGTGACCCCGTGGGGCAAGCCGACGAAGGGCAAGCGCACCCGTTCGAACAAGTCGACAGACAAGTTCATCATGCGCTCGCGCCACGTGAAGAAGTAAGAGAGGAAGTCGTTCAATGGCTCGTTCAGTTTGGAAAGGTCCGTTTGTTGACGGCTATCTTCTCAAGAAGGCTGAGAAGGTACGTGAAGGCGGACGCAGTGAAGTGATCAAGATGTGGAGCCGTCGTTCCACCATCCTGCCGCAGTTCGTTGGTTTGACCTTTGGCGTCTACAATGGCTCGAAGCACATCCCGGTCAGCGTCAACGAAGACATGGTCGGACACAAGTTCGGTGAATTCGCTCCCACCCGGACCTATTATGGTCACGGCGCGGACAAGAAGGCGAAGAGGAAGTAATCATGGCGAAGGCTAAGACCGAACGCCGGCTGAAGGATAACGAGGCGCAGGCAGTTGCGCGCACGCTCCGTGTCAGCCCCCAGAAGCTGAACCTCGTTGCCGCCATGATCCGCGGCAAGAAGGTCGATCGCGCGCTCGCCGAGCTTGAGTTCTCGCGCAAGCGTATCGCCGGCACGGTGAAGAAGACGCTCGAGTCTGCGATCGCCAATGCCGAAAACAACCATGACCTCGACGTCGACTCGCTGATCGTCTCCGAAGCCTATGTCGGCAAGTCGATCGTGATGAAGCGCTTCCACGCCCGTGGCCGCGGTCGCGCCTCGCGGATCGAGAAGCCGTTTGCGCATCTGACGATCGTCGTTCGCGAAGTCGAGGAAAAAGGGGAGGCCGCATAATGGGCCAGAAAATCAATCCGATCGGTTTCCGCCTCGGCATCAACCGTACCTGGGACAGCCGCTGGTTCGCCGATAACGCCGAATACGGCCAGCTCCTCCACGAGGACCTGAAGATCCGCGCCTACCTGATGCAGGAGCTGAAGCAGGCCGGCATCGCAAAGGTTGTCATCGAGCGTCCGCACAAGAAGTGCCGCGTCACGATCCACTCGGCTCGTCCGGGCCTGATCATCGGCAAGAAGGGTGCAGACATCGAGAAGCTCCGCAAGAAGCTTTCCACGATGACCAACTCGGAAACGCACCTCAACATCGTCGAAGTGCGCAAGCCGGAAATCGACTCGACGCTGGTCGCTCAGTCGATCGCCCAGCAGCTCGAGCGCCGCGTGGCTTTCCGCCGTGCGATGAAGCGTGCCGTTCAGTCGGCCATGCGTCTCGGCGCCGAAGGCATCAAGATCACCTGCGCCGGCCGTCTCGGTGGTGCGGAAATCGCCCGTACCGAATGGTATCGCGAAGGTCGCGTTCCGCTGCACACGCTGCGCGCCGACATCGATTACGGTACGGCTGAAGCCGAAACCGCATTCGGTATTTGCGGCATCAAGGTCTGGATCTTCAAGGGTGAAATCCTTGAGCACGACCCGATGGCTTCCGAACGTCGCGCGCTGGAAGGCGATGCGCAGGGTCCGGCAAGCCGTGACCGCGATCGTGGCGATCGTCGCCGCGAACGCGAAAACGCTTGATAAGCGCTGGCGAAAGATAAGCTCGGAGAAGTAAGAAAATGTTGCAGCCAAAGCGTACCAAGTACCGCAAGCAGTTCAAGGGGCGCATCAAGGGTGTGGCCAAGGGCGGCTTCGATCTGGCCTTCGGCGAATTCGGCCTGAAGTCACAGGAGCCCAACCGCGTCAATGCCCGCGAGATCGAAGCGGCCCGCCGCGCGATCACCCGTCACATGAAGCGCGCCGGCCGCGTCTGGATCCGCGTGTTCCCGGATGTTCCGGTCACCGCCAAGCCGACCGAAGTGCGTATGGGTAAGGGCAAGGGTTCGGTCGAATACTGGGCCTGCAAGGTCAAGCCCGGCCGTATCATGTTCGAGATCGATGGTGTTCCGGAAGACACGGCGCGTGAAGCGCTTCGCCTCGGCGCCGCCAAGCTCTCGGTCAAGACGCGCTTCGTACAGCGCATCGCAGAGTAAGGAGAAGGCACGATGAAAGCCGAAGACGTACGCGGCCTCACGGCCGACCAGCTCAAGGACAAGCTTGCCGACCTCAAGAAGGAGCAGTTCAATCTGCGCTTCCAGAAGGCGACCGGTCAGCTCGAAAAGTCCTCGCGCATCAACGAAGTCCGCAAGGATATCGCCCGCGTGAAAACCATTGCCCGCCAGAAGGCGGCAGAAGCCAAGGCTTAAGGAAGAACAATATGCCGAAACGCATTCTGCAGGGCGTAGTCGTTTCCGACAAGAACGAGAAGACCGTTGTTGTCCGGGTAGAGCGCCGATTCGCGCATCCGTTGCTTCAAAAGACGGTCCGCCGTTCCAAGAAGTACAAAGCGCATGACGAGAACAACCAGTACAAGGTTGGCGACGTGGTTTCCATCGAGGAATGCGCGCCGATCTCCAAGGACAAGCGCTGGACGGTCGTTTCCGCCCAGGCTTAATTTGCAGAGAATGCAGCCAGGCCCTTGCGTCTGGCTGAAATATCTGTATGAAGCAGCGCATTGGCGCAGGACGCTCGGCAACGGGCGTTCTTTTGCTTTGAGCGCAGGGAAGGTCCCTTTCAGGGAAACCACCTTGGCAAGACCCATCCCGCGCACATCGAAATTCTGTCCATAAGCCGAAACAGGGCGTCTTTGCGTCCTTTGGTTCGGTCATTAGAAAAAGGCGACCTGACATGATTCAGATGCAAACAAACCTCGACGTGGCGGATAATTCCGGCGCACGTCGTGTCATGTGCATCAAGGTGCTGGGCGGCTCCAAGCGCAAGTACGCTTCGATCGGCGACATCATCGTCGTTTCGATCAAGGAAGCGATCCCGCGCGGCCGCGTCAAGAAGGGTGATGTGATGAAGGCGGTTGTTGTGCGTACCGCCAAGGATATCCGTCGTCCGGACGGCAGCGTCATCCGCTTCGACAACAACGCAGCGGTCCTTATCGACAACAAGAAAGAGCCGATCGGCACCCGTATCTTCGGACCGGTTCCGCGCGAACTTCGCGCCAAGAACCATATGAAGATCATCTCGCTGGCTCCGGAAGTTCTGTAAGAGGGAGCGGGACACATGCAGAAGATTAAGAAGGGCGACAACGTCGTCGTATTGACCGGCAAGGACAAGGGTCGCACGGGCGAAGTTGTCCAGGTCCTGCCGAAGGAAGATCGTGCCGTTGTGCGTGGCGTCAACATGGTGAAGCGCCACCAGCGCCAGACCCAGACGCAGGAAGCCGGCATCATCAACAAGGAAGCATCCATTCACCTGTCGAACATTGCGATCGTCGCCAAGGACGGCAAGCCGACCCGCGTCGGTTTCCAGGTCGTCGACGGCAAGAAGGTGCGTGTGGCCAAGCGTACGGGAGATGTGATCGATGGCTGAGGCAAAGTACGAGCCGCGGCTCAAGAAGGAATACGTTTCCCGCATCCGTGCCGCGATGAAGGAACAGTTCTCCTACAAGAACGACATGATGATCCCCAGGCTGGACAAGATCGTCATCAACATGGGTGTGGGCGAGGCGACCGCTGATTCGAAGAAGCCCACGGTGGCTGCTGCCGACCTGGCGGCGATCGCCGGCCAGAAGCCGGTCATCACCAAGGCACGCAATTCGATCGCAGGCTTCAAGGTGCGCGAGAACATGCCGATCGGCGCGAAGGTCACCCTGCGCGGCGCCCGCATGTACGAATTCATGGACCGCCTGATCAACATCGCGCTGCCGCGCGTTCGCGACTTCCGCGGCCTGAACCCGAAGAGCTTTGACGGCCGTGGCAACTTCGCCATGGGCCTCAAGGAACACATTGTGTTCCCGGAGATCAACTACGACAAGGTTGATCAGATGTGGGGCATGGACATCATCGTTTGCACGACGGCGACCAACGACGACGAAGCGCGGGCTCTTCTGAAAGAGTTCAACTTCCCGTTCCGTCAGTAACCGTAACGACGAGCGTTAAAAAGGAACTCCGATATGGCGAAAACCAGCGCAGTTGAAAAGAACAAGCGCCGCCGCAAGACCGTTGCCCAGCACGCCGCCAAGCGCGCTGTCCTGAAGGCGACCATCATGAACCAGGAACTGCCGATCGAAGAGCGGTTCAAGGCCACTCTGAAGCTGGCGGAACTGCCGCGCGATGGCTCGAAGACGCGTATCCGCAACCGTTGCGAAGTCACCGGTCGCCCGCGCGCTTTCTATCGCAAGCTCAAGATGTCGCGTATCGCGCTTCGTGAGCTGGGTAACCTCGGCAAGGTGCCGGGCATCGTCAAGTCGAGCTGGTAAGGAGATCGTTAGATGACCATGACTGATCCCTTGGGCGATATGCTCACCCGTATCCGCAACGGCGCTTCCCGCCGCAAGTCGACCGTGACGACGCCTGCTTCCAAGCTGCGCGCCCGCGTTTTGGACGTCCTGCAGGCCGAAGGTTACATCCGCGGTTATTCGGAAATCGATTACGGCAACGGCAAGTCCGAGCTTGAAATCGAGCTGAAGTATTACGAAGGCGCGTCGGTGATCCGTGAGATCGGCCGCGTATCTAAGCCGGGCCGCCGGGTCTATGTCTCGGTAAAGTCCATTCCGCAGGTCGCGAACGGCCTCGGCATCACCATCCTTTCGACCCCGAAGGGCGTGATGGCCGATCACCAGGCTCGCGAACAGAACGTTGGTGGCGAGGTTCTCTGCTCGGTCTTCTAAGGCCTAAGCAGGGGAACTCCATAACGAACAGACAGGATTGAAAAATGTCTCGTATCGGTAAAAAGCCCGTTCAGGTTCCTGCAGGTGTTACGGCCTCTGTTGATGGCCAGAAGGTGACTGCGAAGGGCCCGAAGGGCGAGCTGTTCTTTGTCGCGAACGACGAGATCAAGCTGAAGCTCGAAGACAATGCGGTTTCGGTGACCCCGGTCAACGAAACCAAGGATGCTCGTTCGAAGTGGGGCATGTCCCGCACGATGATCGAGAACATCTTCAAGGGTGTTAAGGACGGCTACGAGCGCAAGCTCGAAATCAACGGCGTTGGTTACCGTGCGTCGATGCAGGGCAAGAACCTGCAGCTCGCGCTCGGCTTTTCCCACGACGTTGTCTACGAGCCGCCGCAGGGCATTACCATTGCCGTGCCGAAGCCGACGGAAATCGTCGTCTCGGGCATCAATAAGCAGCAGGTCGGTCAGGTTGCCGCGGAAATCCGCGAATACCGCGGTCCGGAGCCCTACAAGGGCAAAGGCGTCAAGTACGCTGAGGAACGGATCGTCCGCAAGGAAGGCAAGAAGAAGTAAGGATTACGCGATATGGCTAGCAGGAAAGAAGCACTTGCAAAGCGCGCGAGCCGCGTGCGCCGCCAGCTCAAGGCGGTCGCCAACGGCCGTCCGCGCCTGTCGGTTCATCGCTCGTCGAAGAACATCTACGCTCAGGTCATCGATGATGTGGCCGGCCGCACGCTTGCTGCCGCGTCCACGCTCGATGCGGGTTTGCGCTCGTCTTTGAAGACCGGCGCTGACGTTGCGGCGGCCGCCGCTGTCGGCAAGCTGGTGGCCGCGCGCGCCTCCGAGGCCGGCGTGAAGGAAGTCGTGTTCGATCGCGGCGCCTTCATTTATCACGGTCGCATCAAGGCGCTTGCCGATGCTGCCCGCGAAGGCGGTCTGAGCTTCTAAGAGTTTTCGCCCGGTCTCCCGGAACAAGGGGGGCCGGGCGAAATGCGGTTTGCCGCAACCTCCGGAATATCCTTCCGGATCCAGGGCAATTCCAGGAAAGGCGCCAGGCGGCTTTCCGTCCCGAATTGCGTGGACGTAAATTGTAATCTGCCGATTGCACCCGGAAAAGAAAAAGGAAAAGGACAATGGCACAGGAAAGAAGAGGCTCGCGCGACGATCGCCAGAGCCGTGAAGAGCGCGATAGCGAATTCGTCGACAAGCTGGTCGCGATCAACCGCGTCGCCAAGGTCGTCAAGGGCGGCCGTCGTTTCGGTTTTGCAGCTCTCGTCGTCGTCGGCGACCAGAAGGGCCGCGTCGGCTTCGGCCATGGCAAGGCGCGCGAAGTGCCGGAAGCCATCCGCAAGGCGACCGAAAGCGCGAAGCGTGATCTCATCTTCGTACCGCTGCGTGACGGCCGTACGCTGCATCATGACGTCAATGGTCGTCACGGCGCCGGCAAAGTTCTGCTGCGTGCGGCCAAGGCCGGTACCGGTATCATCGCCGGCGGTCCGATGCGCGCCGTTTTCGAGACCCTCGGCGTTCATGACGTCGTCGCCAAGTCGACCGGTTCGTCGAACCCGTACAACATGGTTCGCGCCACGTTCGACGCCCTGAAGCACCAGGTTCACCCGAAGGACATCGCAGCCCAGCGCGGCATCAAGTATGCAACGCTTCAGGCCCGCCGTGCTTCTTCCGGTGTCACCTCGGAAGAATAAGGAGAGCGGATTATGGCCAAGAAGGCAGAAGCCGCCAACAAGACGATCACGATCGAGCAGATCGGTTCGCCTATCCGCCGCCCGGAAGTCCAGCGCAAGACGCTGATCGGGCTCGGCCTCAACAAGATGCACCGGACCCGCACCCTGGAAGATACGCCTTCCGTTCGTGGCATGATCCGGGCTGTCCAGCATCTCGTCCGCATTGTCGACGAGAAGTGAGACGGAGGAATTGACCATGAAACTGAATGAGATCAAGGACAACGAAGGCGCCTCCAAGGAGCGTATCCGCGTTGGTCGCGGCATCGGCTCCGGCAAGGGCAAGACCGGCGGCCGCGGCGTGAAGGGTCAGAAGGCCCGTTCCGGCGTTGCGATCAAGGGCTTCGAAGGCGGCCAGATGCCGATCTATCGTCGCCTGCCGAAGCGCGGCTTCACCAACATCTTCGCTTCCGAATACGTCACCGTTTCGCTCGGTCGTATCCAGACCGCGATCGATGCCAAGAAGCTTGATCCCAAGGCAACGATCGATGCCGCAGCGCTCAAGGCTGCCGGCGTCATCCGCCGCCCGAAGGATGGCGTTCGCATCCTCGCGGACGGTGAACTGAAGGCCAAGGTTTCGATCGAAGTCGCCGGCGCTTCCAAGGCTGCCGTCGAGAAGATCGAGAAGGCTGGCGGTTCTGTGAAGCTGCTCGCCGCAGTCGAAGCTGCCGCGGAATAAATCGTTTGAGAATCGCCCGGTTTGAGCTTCACACCGGGCGATTTTATCTCCATATGTGAGCCTCACGATCCCGATGCGATCTGCCGGTCGCTGGGCCGGGATCACACGGAAAACAGGGTGAGGCATCTGATTGCGCCCGCAATCTCCGCGCCCGGTTTTTTGAACCAGAATTTGAGAGACTGCTTTCCGGGTCCGGCACTCTTCCCGCCGCCGGAGAATTGGTCAGGCGGAGAATTGCATGGCTTCTGCAGCGGAACAACTTGCCTCCAATCTGAATTTTTCCACCTTCGCCAAGGCGGAGGACCTCAAGAAGCGGCTGTGGTTCACCCTCGCAGCATTGCTCGTTTATCGCCTCGGCACCCATATTCCGCTTCCGGGCCTCAACCCCGAAGCCTATGCGCAGGCCTTCCGCGGCCAATCTGGCGGCATCCTCGGCCTCTTTAACATGTTTTCGGGCGGCGCCGTGGAGCGCATGGCGATCTTCGCGCTCGGCATCATGCCCTATATCTCCGCATCGATCATCGTGCAGCTCATGACCTCGGTCGTGCCTTCGCTGGAAGCCTTGAAGAAGGAAGGCGAGCAGGGCCGCAAGATCATCAACCAGTACACCCGCTACGGCACCGTGATCCTCGGCGCGCTGCAGGCCTATGGCATTGCCGCCGGTCTTGAAAGCGGGCAGGGGATCGTGACCGAGCCAGGCTGGTTCTTCCGCCTGTCCACCGTCGTGACGCTGCTTGGCGGCACCATGTTCCTGATGTGGCTCGGTGAGCAGATCACGTCGCGCGGCATCGGCAACGGCATTTCGCTGATCATCTTCTCGGGCATCGCCGCCGGTCTGCCGACCGCGCTCGCCGGCACGCTCGAACTTGGCCGCACCGGTGCGCTTCCGACGGCGCTGATCCTGACCGTCATCGTCGTGGCGATCGCAGTCATTACCCTGATCGTCTTCGTCGAGCGGGCACAGCGTCGGCTGCTGATCCAGTATCCGAAGCGTCAGGTCGGCAACCGCATGTTCCAGGGCGATACGTCGCACCTGCCGCTGAAGCTCAACACCTCCGGCGTCATTCCTGCGATCTTTGCCTCGTCGCTCCTGCTTCTGCCGGCGACGGCCGCAGGCTTTGCCGGCACGAGCGAGCTTCCGAACTGGGCGACCATGATCATCTCGTCGCTCGGCCATGGCCAGCCGCTGTTCATGCTGTTTTACGGCCTGCTGATCGCGTTCTTCGCCTTCTTCTACACGGCGATCGTCTTCAATCCGAAGGACACCGCCGACAATCTGAAGAAGCATGGCGGCTTCATCCCGGGCATCCGTCCGGGTGAGCGGACTGCCGAATACATCGATTATGTGCTGACCCGCATCACGGTCATCGGCGCGATTTACCTGGTTTTCGTCTGCATCCTGCCGGAATTCCTGGTGGCTCGTACAGGCGTTCCATTAGCCCTTGGTGGTACTTCGCTTTTGATCGTTGTCAGTGTAACCCTCGATACGGTTGCACAGATTCAGGGACACCTCATCGCACAGCAGTATGAGGGCCTGATCAAGAAGTCGAAATTGCGCGGAGGAAAGAGGGGACGATGAGATTGATTCTTTTGGGGCCGCCGGGTGCGGGCAAGGGGACCCAGGCCCAGCGGATCGTGGAGAAGCACGGCATACCGCAGCTCTCCACCGGAGACATGTTGCGCGCGGCGGTGGCCGCCCAGACGGAAGTCGGCAAGCGCGCCAAGGCCGTCATGGATGCCGGCAACCTCGTCTCCGACGAAATCGTCAACGCGATCGTTTCCGAGCGTATCGACCAGCCGGATGCCGCGAACGGATTTATCCTTGACGGTTTTCCGCGCACCCTGGTTCAGGCGGATGCGACCGAGCAGATGCTGGCGGCCAAGGGGCTGGATCTCTCGGTCGTCGTTGAACTTCGTGTCGACGACCAGGAACTCATCCGGCGTGTCTCGGGCCGCTATTCCTGTGCCCAGTGCGGGACGGTCTATCACGACACGGACAAGAAGCCGGCCAAGGAAGGCGTCTGTGACAAGTGCGGATCGACGCATTTCAAGCGCCGTCCGGACGACAATGCCGAGACCATGACCAAGCGCCTCGAGGTCTACTACAAGGAAACCTCGCCGCTGATCGGCTATTACTACGCCAAGGGCAAGCTCAAGGTGGTGGACGGAATGGCAGAGATGGACAAGGTCACTGCCGATATCGAAGAAATCCTGGCGGCGCTCTAGCGCATGTCTCCCAAAAGCGGGAACCGGTTTTGGGACAAAGACATGCGCAAAAGCAGACCGTCATCGATCTGTTAAAGAATCTTGGGCGGAGCGGTTGCATTTCAGCGCCGATTCCGCTAAACACCGCGCCAACTCGCGACAGCTTTAAGCGATCGGCGCGGATTTCCCGAAAGGACATCCGGGACCGGTCGTTTTGACCTGTTCCGGATGACGTTTGAACTGGCGGCTGGTGAGCCGCTTTCATGGAAGAAAGTACCACTTGCCGGATGGCAACTGGAACCAAGGAGAATAGGCGTGGCACGTATCGCTGGCGTCAACATCCCGACTGCGAAGCGCGTTGTCATCGCGCTGACCTACATTCACGGGATCGGCTCGAAATTCGCTCAGGAGATCATGGACAAGGTCGGTCTCCCGGCTGACAAGCGCGTCCATCAGCTGACGGACTCCGAGATCCTTCAGATCCGCGAAACCATCGACCGTGACTATCAGGTCGAGGGTGATCTTCGTCGCGAAACCGCGATGAACATCAAGCGCCTGATGGACCTCGGCTGCTACCGCGGTCTGCGTCATCGTCGCGGCCTGCCGGTCCGCGGTCAGCGCACGCATACCAATGCCCGCACCCGCAAGGGTCCGGCCAAGGCGATCGCCGGTAAGAAGAAGTAATTTTGGGTGGGTGATGGCGGTTGAGTAGGGGTAGCTCTGCTCGCTGCTGGGGTCGCCCACTCCAAGGTGGAGCCGCTGGAATTACGGCGGTGCAGAGATCAACGAAAGGGACAATATGGCCAAGGAAGCCACCCGCGTTCGCCGTCGCGAGCGCAAGAATATTACGTCGGGCGTTGCCCACGTCAATTCTACCTTCAACAACACGATGATCACCATCACCGACGCGCAGGGCAATGCGATTGCCTGGTCGTCGGCCGGTGCGAAGGGTTTCAAGGGTTCGCGCAAGTCGACCCCGTTCGCCGCTCAGATCGCTGCTGAAGACTGCGCCAAGAAGGCGCAGGAGCACGGCATGAAGTCGCTGGAAGTCGAAGTTTGCGGTCCGGGTTCCGGCCGTGAATCGGCTCTGCGCGCGCTGCAGGCTGCCGGCTTCATGATCACCTCGATCCGCGACGTGACCCCGATCCCGCACAATGGTTGCCGCCCGCGCAAGAAGCGCCGCGTCTGATCGTCGGAATTCAGGAGGCTGCCGCAAGGCGGCCTCTGTCGTGAACTCGGGCATGGCCGCCTGATCCTCCCATGGGGGTTCGGCGGCTTTACCCGTATCGCCGATGGCCATCAGTCCCCGATGGGAATGGATGATCCGCTCGGCGCTCCTCATGCTCGGTTACCACGATTGGATGGTGGTAACGAACGGAAGGTATTTGAACATGATCCAGAAGAACTGGCAGGAACTGATCAAGCCGAACAAGGTGGAATTCACCTCTTCCGGCCGTACCAAGGCAACCCTGGTTGCCGAACCGCTTGAGCGCGGCTTTGGCCTGACGCTCGGCAACGCGCTTCGCCGCGTGCTTCTGTCGTCTTTGCGGGGTGCAGCCGTCACCGCCGTGCAGATCGACGGCGTGCTGCACGAGTTCTCCTCCATCCCCGGTGTTCGGGAAGATGTGACGGATATCGTGCTCAACATCAAGGAAATCGCCATCAAGATGGATGGCGACGATGCCAAGCGCATGGTCGTGCGCAAGCAGGGTCCGGGTTCGGTCACCGCTGGCGACATCCAGACGGTTGGCGACATCGAGATCCTGAACCCCGACCACGTGATCTGCACGCTCGATGAGGGGGCGGAGATCCGCATGGAATTCACGGTCAACAACGGCAAGGGCTATGTGCCTGCCGAGCGTAACCGTGCAGAAGACGCGCCGATCGGCCTGATTCCGGTCGACAGCCTGTATTCGCCGGTCAAGAAAGTGTCCTACAAGGTGGAGAACACCCGTGAAGGACAGGTTCTCGATTACGACAAGCTGACGATGACGATCGAGACCGACGGTTCCATTTCCGGCGAGGATGCGGTCGCATTCGCAGCGCGTATCCTTCAGGATCAGCTCGGCGTTTTCGTCAACTTCGACGAGCCGCAGAAGGAAACCGAAGAGGAATCGGTCACCGAACTGGCGTTCAACCCGGCGCTCCTCAAGAAGGTGGACGAACTGGAACTTTCCGTCCGTTCGGCCAACTGCCTGAAGAACGACAACATCGTCTATATCGGCGACCTTATCCAGAAGACCGAGGCGGAAATGCTGCGCACTCCGAATTTCGGTCGCAAGTCGCTGAACGAGATCAAGGAAGTTCTGGCATCCATGGGCCTCCATCTGGGTATGGAAGTTCCCGCCTGGCCGCCGGAAAATATCGAAGACCTCGCCAAGCGCTACGAAGACCAATACTAACTAATCAGACTGCAGGCGAATGCCTGCAAGTGAAGGAGACCAGACATGCGCCACGGAAAAGCCGGCCGCAAGCTCAACCGCACCGCAAGCCATCGCAAGGCAATGTTTGCCAATATGGCTGCTTCGCTCATCACCCATGAGCAGATCGTAACCACGCTCCCGAAGGCGAAGGAAATCCGTCCGATCGTCGAGAAGCTCGTCACCCTCGGCAAGCGCGGTGACCTGCATGCTCGTCGCCAGGCGATCTCGCAGATCCAGGACCAGGATGCCGTTCGCAAGCTGTTCGACTCGATCGCTTCGCGTTACGCCAACCGCAATGGCGGCTACCTGCGTATCATGAAGGCTGGCTTCCGCCAGGGTGACAACGCCGCCATGGCGGTCATCGAGTTCGTCGAGCGTGATGTCGACGCGAAGGGCGCAGCCGACAAGGCTCGCGTTGCCGCCGAAGCGGAAGCTGCCGAAGCCGCTTGAAGATCATCCGCGCCGTCGGATCGGAAAGCCGGGTGGAAGAGCCCGGCTTTTTTGCGTTTGCCTCCCGGCAAGGTCCGGACTGTTTGATTTGGATCAACGACGATTTTCAGGGAATGCGGTCTGCTGACGTCGTTTCCTGTGCGGCTTCGGCCGCTCAAGCTACCTGCGCTTCCTCCCCAAGGGCGCAGAAGGACCGATTTCCCGCGGTCCAACGAAGACCGGGCCTTGTGCCCGGTCTTTCCATATCTTGCCCGATTTCAGCGTGTTGCTTGCGCCATTTTAGGTTTGCCGCGTTTCCAGCTGAGGATCGGCCGGCGTAGCGGGCGATAGGCAATGAGCAGCGCAATCAATGCCACATGGATGAACGGTACGAAGGTGACCGATTTGACCGCAAGGACATAGTGGAATGCGCCGCCGGCGGCGATCAGATAGATGAGCTTGTGGAGCCTGTTCCATCCCTGCTGCAGCTTGCGGATCGACCAGTTGTTGGAGGTGACCGCGAGGGGGATGAGCAGCAGCAGGCAGGCAAAGCCGATCGTGATATAGGGCCGCTTGGCGATGTCGCCTCCGACCGCGCCGAGATCGAGTCTGAGGTCGAGCAGCGCATAGACCGTAAAGTGCATCAGCACGTAATAGAAGGCGAGAAGCCCAAGCGCTCGGCGATAGCGGATCCAGTTGACGCCCAGCAGATCGCGCAACGGGGTAATGGCAAGCGTCGCGATGATGAAGCGAAGCGCCCAGATGCCGAGAAGATGCTCGAACTCCTTGACCGGGTTGAACCCGAGCCCGCCGGTCGCGGCCAGATAGAAATACCAGACAGCCGGGCACAGGCCGATCCCATAGAGCGCCCAGATGCTGGCTGAATGGTAGCGGCGGGGCAGGGCGGGAATACCGACCATGGTCAATAATTCGCCTTCAGGTCCATGCCGGAATAGAGGCTGGCCACCTGGTCCGCGTAGCCGTTGAAGGGCAATGTGGGGCGCCTGGCCGCACCGAAGAAGCCGCCTTCGCCGATCCGCTGTTCCGTCGCCTGGCTCCAGCGCGGGTGATCGACCGCGGGATTGACGTTGGAATAGAAGCCGTATTCGCGGGCATTGGCATTCTTCCACGTGGTTTCGGGCTGTTTTTCTACGAGCGAGATCTTCACGATCGACTTGATGCTCTTGAAGCCGTACTTCCACGGAACGACGAGACGGATCGGTGCGCCGTTCTGGTTCGGCAGCGTTTCCCCGTAGAGACCGACGGCAAGAATGGTCAGCGGATGCCGGGCCTCGTCGAGGCGAAGCCCTTCGATATAGGGCCAGGAAAGCGGCTGGAAAAAGCCGCTTTGCCCCGGCATTTCCTCCGGTCGCACGACCGTTTCGAAGGCCACGTATTTGGCGCTGCCGAGCGGCTCGACCTGATCCAAAAGGGCCGAGAGCGGAAAGCCGATCCACGGTATCACCATGGACCAGCCTTCGACGCAGCGCAGCCGGTAGGTACGCTCCTCAAGCTGCATCTTCATGAGTTCGTCAAGGCCGAACTCTTTCGGCTTGCCGACCATGCCCTCGACCTTGACTGACCACGGTGTCGGCTTGAAGGCTCCGGCATTTTGCGACGGATCTTCCTTGTTGACGCCGAATTCGTAGAAATTGTTGTAGGTGGTCACCGCCTCCTTCGGCGTCAGAGGCTCGTCCACCTTGAAGGCGCTGGGCGAGGCCGTGAGCGGCGCTGCCAGTGCGTTGCCGGAGCCGGCGAGCATCAGTCCCGCGGCCGCCGTCCCCAGGAAGCTGCGGCGCGACATATAGATCTCCCGCGGTGTGATTTCGGACGTGGGAATATGCAGCGGACGATAGGCGGCCATGGCGAAATCTCCTCTGAGGCAAGATGTGCCTCTCCTCTTTATACGTAATGCCGATCGAAAAGGTTTCACAGCGGCGCAAAGATTACCGCAAGCCACGTTTGCGTGAAAAATCGTGTGTCCTCTTGATGGAATAAATCGGCAGGGGGAACTCTACTTCCCTCTACACATTTCTTCGTGGCTGGAATGCTTAACCCTGCCGCAGGCGTGGGGATGCGGCAGGAATATGGAATGAATGGATGGATAAACGTTTTGCAGATCCGATCGAGAAGGTTGAGGCGTTGCGGCGCCTGCGCCGTCTTGCGGCGATCGCGCGGCTGATGGATACGGCGGTGCGAATTCCGGGCACCGGCATCCGGTTCGGCGCAGATTCGGTTTTCGGCCTGATTCCGGTCATAGGCGATGCGGGCGGTGCTCTGGTCGGCCTTTACATCGTCAATGAAGCCCGCCGGCTCGGTCTGCCGTCGGCAAAGCTGGTGCCGATGCTTGGCAATATCGCCGTCGACTCCGTTCTCGGCAGCGTCCCGTTGGCAGGCGACGTCTTCGACCTGTTCTTCAAATCTCACCGGCGGAACCTGCAGATCATCCTTGACCATTTTGGTGTTCATCCGGACGAGTTGCGTGAGCGATAGCTGTTCAACCGTACCGCTTTGACCTGTCGTGATAGTGACACCCTCTGCCGTTTGCGGTAGGAAGGCCGCAAAACAAGGGCTTTTTGCGCGGCCTCCGAGAAAGCGGTAGACTGTTGCAGGCCCGAAGGACATCGAGGACGACACCATGCCTGCTTATCGCTCCAGAACCACGACCCATGGCCGCAACATGGCCGGCGCACGCGGACTGTGGCGTGCCACCGGCATGAAGGACGGTGATTTCGGAAAGCCGATCATCGCCGTCGTCAATTCGTTTACGCAGTTCGTGCCCGGCCACGTGCATCTGAAGGATCTCGGCCAGCTTGTCGCCCGCGAGATCGAAGCGGCCGGCGGCGTCGCCAAGGAGTTCAACACGATCGCGGTCGACGACGGCATTGCCATGGGCCATGACGGCATGCTCTATTCGCTGCCCTCGCGCGAGATCATCGCCGATAGCGTCGAGTATATGGTCAATGCCCATTGCGCCGATGCCATGGTCTGCATCTCCAATTGCGACAAGATCACTCCCGGCATGCTGAATGCGGCGATGCGGCTCAACATTCCGGCCGTCTTCGTCTCCGGTGGCCCGATGGAGGCCGGCAAGGTCGTCCTGCACGGAAAGAAGGTTGCACTCGACCTGGTTGACGCCATGGTCGCGGCCGCCGACGATCAGGTTTCCGACGAGGACGTCAAGGTCATCGAGCGCTCCGCTTGTCCGACCTGCGGCTCGTGCTCGGGCATGTTTACCGCCAATTCGATGAACTGTCTGACGGAAGCGCTCGGCCTGTCGCTGCCCGGCAACGGGTCGACGCTCGCCACCCATGCCGCCCGCAGGCGGCTGTTTGTCGAGGCCGGCCACCTGATCGTCGATCTCGCCCGCCGCTATTACGAGCAGGAGGACGAAAGCGTCCTGCCGCGTTCGATCGCCACCAAGCAGGCTTTCGAAAACGCCATGGCGCTCGATATTGCCATGGGCGGCTCCACCAATACCGTGCTGCACATCCTGGCGGCGGCCTATGAGGGCGGCGTCGATTTCACCATGGACGATATCGATCGCCTGTCGCGCAGGGTCCCGTGCCTCTCCAAGGTCGCGCCGGCCAAGAGCGACGTGCACATGGAGGACGTCCACCGCGCCGGCGGCATCATGCGCATTCTCGGCGAGCTCGATCGCGGCGGCCTGATCAACCGCGATTGCTACACGGTGCACGAGGCGACGCTTGGCGATGCCATCGACCGCTGGGACATCACCCGGACCAATTCCGAGACCGTGCGCGAATTCTTCAAGGCGGCGCCCGGCGGCGTGCCGACCCAGGTCGCCTTCAGCCAGTCGTCGCGTTGGGACGAACTCGACATCGACGGCGAGAAGGGCATCATTCGCTCGGTCGACCACCCATTCTCCAAGGATGGCGGTCTTGCCGTGCTCTACGGCAATATCGCGCTCGACGGCTGCATCGTGAAGACTGCCGGCGTTGACGAATCCATCCTGAAGTTTTCCGGCCCCGCCGTCGTCTTCGAAAGCCAGGACGCCGCCGTGAAGGGCATCCTCAACAATGAGGTCAAGGCCGGCGATGTCGTCGTCATCCGCTACGAGGGTCCGAAAGGCGGGCCGGGCATGCAAGAAATGCTCTATCCGACCAGCTATCTGAAATCGAAGGGCCTCGGCAAGGCCTGCGCGCTCATCACCGATGGCCGCTTCTCCGGCGGCACGTCGGGCCTGTCGATCGGCCATGCCTCGCCGGAAGCGGCCCAGGGCGGCGCAATCGGCCTGGTGCGCCAGGGCGATACGATCGAGATCGACATCCCGAACCGCACGATCAACCTGAAGGTCTCCGATGCCGAACTGGCTGAGCGTCGCGCTGAGCAGGACAAGCTCGGCTGGAAGCCGGAAAAGCCCCGCAAGCGCAACGTCACGACAGCCCTGAAGGCCTACGCAGCCTTCGCCGCCAGTGCCGACAAGGGCGCGGTGAGGATTTTGCCGGAATAGACGCGGCGGCGATTACTCCCGTTCCTCTTCGGAAGCTAGAATGGAATTCGTCAGTTCCTCGTCATCACCGAGATGTTGGGCAATGATGTCGATGAGTTCGGCCTTGGTCATGCGTCGAAGCTGTCGCTTTAGGGCCTCGAACTTGTCCCGGCGCGCGATATAAACGGCGCTCGGGCGATAGGTATCCCGGGTATGGACCGTCGCCGCGAATGCGGTCGCAGCCATATGCTTGCAGGGGCCGAAGTCGGAAAAGGCGGGGCAGGTACATTGGCCGGTCAACTGGCTGTCCTTCATGACGAGCTCGACCCTGTACAGTCTCGTTCCGGCGCAGCGCGAGGTGACCTTGTCTGCCTGGAACGAGATGATCTCGACCAGGCCCTCCTCGAAATAGGCCTTGCCGCGATCGATATACCGCTGATCGAAGAGAGTGCTTATATGATGTTGCTGCAGTTTCATGCGCTGGACTCGCGAGCACTGTTGGTTGGGAGATATCATGGCGGGTAGAAAAGGCATATGGGTGCGAAGTCCCGACCGACCCGTAAAGCCCGAAGCCGCCGAAAAGCGGCGGATCGACGCGGCATGTGAAGACTTTATCGACACTTTTTTGAAGCCGCGTTTCCTGCCGGAGATCAGGCCGACGCAATGGAACTATGTCGTCGACATTGCCGGCCGCTGGTCGGGCGGCCGCTACCGGTTCGTGCAGCGCTATCGCTCGGGCATGCAGCACAACAAGGGCGAAGAGTTCGACGCGCCTTTCGCGAGGCTCGATCGTATGGGGCCAGATCGCTTTGACCTGCATTGGTACAGGCATACGGGTCAGTGGTGGAAGCGCCATGAGGGATTGACCCTGTCGGAGGCATTACGCGCTCTTAAAGAGGACGGCCTGCTTAACCCACCGTAACGGTTTTGTTCAAAGCGGCCGGTTAAGGTTATTATAAACCTCATCGAACTGCTTTAACCGCTCCTGATATGCAGCGCGGATGCAATCCGCATCCCCGCCGCAGGCATGGCGCCTTTTCAGCCACTCCACCTGTTCGTCCTGCATCGCGCCCCTCGATCCCATCGCAAGAAGGCCCGAAAGCAGCTCGAAAGTGGTCACCATTTTCACGTCGTCATCGTTGAGCGCGCGTGTATCGCAGATGACCTTTTCGTCCGCGGCTAGGTCCGGACGATCGCAATCGAAACTCGCGGCGGAAGCATTCCGGGGGAGCGTCGGGAGTGCCATTGCGAACAGAAATCCGCTCAATGCGACTGTTGTGACGATATGTTTCATGCCAGCTTATCCTCGATTTCGATGCGCGGAGCCGGCAGGTCAGATCAGCCTTTGGAGGCTCCAAAGGAGCAAGATGAGGCAGAACAGCCAGATGGCAAGGATGAAGGCGAGACCGCCACGACTGACGGGGCACTCCACCCGGTGGGCCGCCTTCACACGGAACTCCGCCATCAGTTCTTCGGGAACCAACCGGATTGCCAGCAGGATGCCGACTGGCACGATCAGCAGGTCGTCGAGATAGCCGAGCACTGGGACGAAGTCCGGGATGAGGTCGATCGGCGAAAGCGCATAAGCTGCCACCGCGCCCGCGACGAGCTTGGCACGGAGCGGAACGCGCTCGTCGCGGGCAGCAAGCCACAGCGCCACGATGTCGCGCTTCAGGCTTTTCGCCCAGCCCTTCGCCTTTGCCACAAATCCCATAGCTTACTCCCCGTATCGCACCTATATAGCACGGTGATCCTGATGGTTTTCGCCGTAGTTTCCGCGGTTCCGCCACCTTTCCTTTCTAGCGTCCCGCGCTACAAATCGTTCCGGATTTAGCAAAGAGGAATCATATGCTGAGCGTGCTGAAACGCGTGTCGACAGGTCTTCTCGCCCTCACTCTCGTAATGCCCGTCACGGCCCTTGGCCAGGAGCAGAAGACGGTACCGCAGAGCCGGCAGGAGATGCAGCTCTCCTTTGCGCCGCTGGTCAAGCAGACGGCGGGCGCGGTCGTGAATGTCTATGCCGAGCGCGTCGTGCAGCGACTCAATCCATTTGCGGGTGATCCCTTCTTCGAGCAGTTCTTCGGCCAGCGCATGCCGAACCGCACGGAAAAGCAGTCTTCGCTGGGGTCTGGCGTCATCCTTTCGCAAGATGGATTGGTGGTCACCAACAATCATGTCGTCCAGGGCGCTGATGACATCAAGATCGCGTTGGCCGACGGCCGCGAATTCCCCTGCGATGTCGTCTTGAAGGATGAAAGCGTCGACCTCGCGGTGCTGCGGATCAAGGCGAAAGAGCATTTTCCGGTCCTGACCATCGGCGATTCTGACCGCGTCGAAGTAGGCGACCTGGTGCTCGCGATCGGCAACCCGTTCGGTGTCGGTCAGACGGTGACAAGCGGCATCGTCTCCGCACTTGCCCGCAATCAGGTAACCACCGGGGATTTCGGTTTCTTCATCCAGACCGACGCATCGATCAACCCTGGCAATTCCGGCGGTGCGCTGATGAATATGAATGGCGAGCTGATCGGCATCAATACCGCGATCTTCTCACGCGGCGGCGGTTCGAACGGTGTTGGTTTTGCCATTCCGGCGAACCTGGTAAAGGTATTCCTGGCTGCGGCTGCCGAAGGCAGGACGACATTCGAACGGCCGTATGTCGGGGCGACGTTCGATGCGGTGACCTCCGACGTTGCCGAGGCCCTGGGCCTCAAGGCTGCCCGTGGCGCGCTGGTCGTCCGGGTGGTCGAAGGCGGGCCTGCCGACAGGGCTGGGCTGAAGCCGGGGGAAGTGGTGACGGCGGTCAACGGCGTCCAGGTCGAGCACCCGGATGCGCTCGGTTACCGCCTGACGACTGCGGGTCTCGGCAAGCAGGCCGCCCTGACGGTCCAGACGAGCGACGGCGAACGGCAGATCGATCTTGCGCTCAACACGGCGCCGGAGACGATCCCCAGGGATGAGCGGCTGCTCGAAGGTCGCAATCCGTTTGCCGGCCTGAGAGTTGCCAATCTTTCGCCGAGGCTTGCAACGGAACTGCATATCCCGGCGGAAAAGGCGGGCGTGGTGGTGACGGATGTGATGCGCGGCTCTCCGGCCGCCCGCTACGGCTTTGCGCCGAGGGATATTGTCATCTCTCTGAACGGCACGACCGTCACGACGACGAAGGCACTGGAAACCATGCTGGATGATGATCCGGGTTTCTGGCGGGTCGAGATTGAACGCGACGGACAGCGTATAAGGCAATTTTTTCGATGAGCAGTGATCTCTTCGCGCCAAAGGTTCCGGAAGAGGTCGCCAACCGGCGGCCGCTCGCCGATCGGCTGCGCCCGAAGACGCTCGCCGACGTCACCGGCCAGCCGCATCTGACCGGCGAGGACGGCGTTCTGCGGCGCATGATCGCTTCCGGTTCGCTCGGATCGATGATCTTCTGGGGACCGCCCGGCACCGGCAAGACCACGGTGGCGCGGCTCCTGTCGGGCGAAGCGGGGCTTGCCTTCGAGCAGATCTCGGCGATCTTTTCCGGCGTCGCGGACCTGAAGAAGGTCTTCGAGGCAGCTCGCATGCGCCGCATGGACGGCCGCCAGACGCTGCTTTTCGTCGATGAGATCCACCGCTTCAACCGCGCCCAGCAGGACAGCTTTCTGCCGGTCATGGAGGACGGGACGGTCATCCTGGTCGGTGCGACGACCGAAAATCCGAGCTTCGAACTCAATGCCGCACTTCTGTCCCGCGCCCGGGTGCTCACCTTCCGCTCGCATGACGAGGAGAGCCTGGAAGAGCTGTTGAAGCGTGCCGAGCATGCCGAGGGCAAGCCGCTGCCGCTTGATGGCGATGCACGCGCGAGCTTGATCCGCATGGCGGATGGCGACGGACGCGCCGTGCTGACGCTTGCCGAAGAAGTCTGGCGTGCGGCGAGGGAAGGGGAAATCTTCGATACGGCAGGTCTCACGGAGATCGTCCAACGCCGCGCGCCGGTGTACGACAAGGCGCAGGACGGCCATTACAATCTCATCTCCGCGCTGCACAAGTCGGTGCGCGGTTCCGATCCGGATGCGGCGCTGTATTACCTTGCGCGCATGTTCGATGCCGGGGAGGATCCTCTTTATCTCGGCCGGCGGCTGGTGCGCATGGCGGTGGAGGATATCGGGCTTGCCGATCCGCAGGCGCTCGTCATCGCCAACGCCGCCAAGGATGCTTACGATTATCTCGGATCACCCGAGGGTGAGCTGGCATTCGCCGAGGCCTGCGTCTATCTGGCGACCGCGCCGAAATCGAATGCGGTTTACACCGCTTTCAAGGCAGCGACACGGGCCGCCAAGGAAAACGGCTCGCTTCTGCCGCCGAAGCACATTCTCAACGCACCGACCAAGTTGATGAAGGGCGAGGGCTACGGCGAAGGCTATCGCTATGACCATGACGAGCCGGACGCCTTCTCCGGTCAGGATTATTTCCCCGAAAAGATGGGGCGGAAGACCTTCTATGATCCGCCGGAACGCGGTTTCGAGCGTGAGATCAGGAAGCGGCTCGACTGGTGGGTCAAGCTGCGAAAGGAGCGGAACGCGGAATAGGGGTGCGCGCACGGCCGCGGCTTGGAACGCTCACGATGCCTGCTTCTGGCTCAGTGCATTGGCGGGGGCGGCAATCAGCTTGACGGAGGATTCCGCAAGTCCGTTATGGCCTTCCATATCGACGATCAGATGCCAATGGCCGTTTTCCGGAATGACCAGCCGGATCGGTGACCGCTTGGCGACGCCGCCGACATATTTGAAATCGAGCCGTTCGGTGAAGCGCTGGAAATTGGTGGCCGTCATCAGGCGCACGTTGTTGACCGCACTCAGCGTCACCTCGATCGTCGTGCCCGCGCGCTGCGGTTTCAGATCGTAGTGGGTAAAGCGGAAATTCGGGGCGGCCATCCCTGCCTCATTCATGCCTGCATCGAAGTTCATTAATGCTAGCGGTACGTCGTTAACGAATGGTGGAACCTTACGGTTACCTGAGGGTTAGTTCCTGTGAACTTCGAATTCTGCGCTGGCACGAAAGAGGTGCTGTGCCGGAGTTCAATCAGGCGGCTTTCGTCCCCTGCAGCCGCCGAGCAATAATAATATTTGACCTCCTGACTTGATATCCCGCCGTCTCTCGCGGCGGGATTTTTCTTTCGTGAAAAGAATTTTTGGATGGCTTTGTCGGCCTTACTCCCGGTTCACCGTCCTTGGGGCATCACGAACCGATCCTTTGAGGAGGAAGTCATGCCAATCAGAATGTTTGCGACCCTTATCGCTGTCGCTGCTGCATCGATGATTCCCGCTATTGCCATAGCGCAGGAATCCAAGCCTGCCGCGCCCCAGGCCATTGTCGTTGAGCCATCGAAGAAAGGACATATCGAGGCAGGCGGCATCAGCTACTATTACGAGGTCCGTGGCGAGGGAGAACCGCTGCTGCTGCTGCATGGCGGTCTTGGCTCGATCGACATGTTTGCGCCGATCATGCCGGCGCTCACCGAACACCGGCAGGTGATCGGCGTCGACCTTCAGGGTCATGGCCGCACGCCTCTGGGCAAGCGGCCGATCACGCTGGAAGCGATCGGCGCCGATATGGGCAAGATTGTCTCAGAACTCGGCTACAGCCGGGTCGATGTGCTGGGCTATTCCATGGGCGGTGGTGTCGCTCTGCAAATGGCGGCACAGGCGCCGGAGAAGGTGCGGCGGCTCGTCATCGCTTCGGCTCCCTTCGCCAAAAACGGTTTCTTTCCGGAAATGATCCCGCAGCAGGAATCTGTCAGCGCCGCAATGGCCGAGATGATGAAGAACACGCCGATGTTCCTCTCCTACAAGGCCGTGGCGCCGGACGTTTCGGAGTTCCCGCGGCTGCTCGACGCCATGGGTGACCTGATGCGTCGCGACTACGACTTTTCGGAAGCGGTTGCCAAGCTGACCATGCCGGTCATGCTGGTCTATGGCGACAGCGACATGATCCGTCCCGAACATATCGTCGAGTTCTACCAGAAACTTGGCGGCGGGTTGAAGGACGCCGGCTGGATGCGCGAGAACATGTCGAAGAACCGGCTGGCGATACTGCCCGATCTCACCCACTACGAGGCCTTCGCATCTCCGGTTATGGTTCCGACCGTGCTGCCCTTCCTGGATGGCAAGAGCAATGCGCCGAACTGGGCGGAACAGGTGAAAAAGTGAAGATCCTCATCGGAACCAATGCCGGTTGGAAATCGGCATTGGTTATTCTTCAAATGCTTACACCAATTTCCTTATCCTAAATTAGAGGAGGTTGATTCATTTTTTGAGGTTTTCGCGATCGAGCTGGACGGTGAGCGCCAGCACGGTCTCGCAGGTCGGAGTTGGAACGCCTGCGAGCTTACCGAGCGCGACCACCATGCCGGTGAGAGGCACGATTTCCAGCGGCTTGCCGGCGATGAGGTCCTGAAGCATTGAAGTCCGGACCGGGCCGAACCCTCCCGACCGCCCCAATTCCTCCTGAACGCCACTGCTGAAGACCGCGCCGAGAGCTTCGCCGACTGCCTTGGTTTCCGCCATGACCTTGCCGATCTGTTCGACCAGCGGCGGATTTTCCATGATGGAGTTCATAAGGCCGCGGGTGAGCGCGCTGATCGGGTTGTAGGCGGCATTGCCCATCAGCTTCGTCCAGATCGCATCGCGGATGCGCTGGGTCGGGATGATGGTGAGGCCTGCGCGGCCGAAGAGGTCGGCAATCGTCACGAGGTCCCTGGAAAGATCGCCGGAGGGCTCTCCGAGGAAGAAGCGGCCGTCGCCGTTGAGCCGGACGGTGCCGGGCGCGATCACTTCTGCGCCCTGATAGGCGACACAGCCGAGCACCCGCTCCGGCCCGACGAGCCGCCAGAGCTCGCCGTCCGGATCGAGCTCGGGAAGCTGGCGTTCCGCATGACCGCTTTCCTCGTCCCGGTGAAAATACCACCACGGAATGCCGTTGAGAATCATGATCACGCGCGTGCCGTCCTTGGTCAGGCCGGCAAGGCCTTCCGCCGCTTCGGCAAGCTGATGGCCCTTGAGACCGGTAATGACGAGGTCCTGCTTGGGCAGCTCCGAAGGATCGCTGGTGGCGGCGACCCGCACATGAAGCGGTGGGGCGTCGCTGCCGCCCTTCGCAACGGTCAAACCCTTTTCACGGATGGCCGCCAGATGCGCGCCGCGTGCCACGACGGACACGTTCACCTCTTCACCGAGCCCGCTTGCGATCCTTGCAGCAAACGCTCCACCAAGCGCGCCCGCGCCGTAGATGCAAATATTCCTGATCGTCATGACCTTCCTCGTCTGCGCTTTGTGCAATGCGGTAGACTTAGGCCATCCGGCGCTATGAGGCGAACGAGTTTTTGTGATGAATCAATGGCGGGCACGGTTGCCTGGCACGAGCTCCGCACGGCGCAGCTCATCGATGGCGGCGACCGCGGCCTCGGCGGACCATCCGGCACGCAGCGCAGCGGCAACCATCTTGACTTCAGCTTCTTCTTCAAGCGCCAGGAAAAGCGGCTCGAGTGCCTCCTGCGCCGTGAGGATGTGGTCATCCGGCGATGCGACGGACGTGGATGCGGCAGACGTGGGCATGGGACGCAGTGCTCCTCTCTCTTTTTTGATCGATTCTTTACAATTGTGGTGCCCGAAAAAAGTTCCTCGCTACTTGTGGAAAATCTCGCCTGCCGATCCACACCCGCGCGGAGCTTGTTCTTTCGCCAAGCCTCTGCCTTCTTGCGCAGCTAAAATACAAACTGATTCGGGGGCCGATGGGGCGACCCCGCCGGCACAGCCGATGCCAAGGAGATTGCGATGACGGACGGCAATAGACACCAGATTACCGAAATGCGGCCGAAGATCACCGTGATCGGCGTTGGCGGCGGCGGCGGCAACGCCATCAACAACATGATTGCCGAAAACCTGGAAGGCGTCGATTTCATCGCCGCCAATACGGATGCGCAGGTGCTCGCGACATCGAAGGCCTCGCGCCGCATCCAGCTCGGAGCGCATGTGACGGAAGGCCTCGGTGCCGGTTCGCTGCCGGAGATCGGCCGCGCGGCGGCAGAGGAATCGATCGACGAGATCATGGACCATCTTTCCGGCTCGCACATGTGCTTCGTGACCGCAGGCATGGGCGGTGGCACGGGAACGGGTGCTGCGCCGATCATCGCCCAGGCTGCCCGCAACGCCGGCATCCTGACGGTCGGCGTGGTGACGAAGCCCTTCACCTTCGAGGGCAACCGCCGCATGAAGACGGCCGAAACCGGCATCGAGGAGCTGCGCCGGGCGGCCGATACCGTGATCGTCATTCCGAACCAGAACCTCTTCCGCATCGCCGACGCAAAAACCACGTTCGCCGACGCCTTCATGACCGCTGACCGGGTTCTGTTTTCCGGTGTCGGCTGCATTACCGACCTGATCGTCAAGGAAGGTTTGATCAACCTCGATTTCGCCGACGTGAAATCGGTGATGAAGGGCATGGGACGGGCGATGATGGGCACCGGCGAAGCTTCCGGCGACCAGCGGGCGCTGACCGCCGCGGAGGCGGCGATCGCCAATCCGCTGCTCGACGAGATTTCCATGAAGGGCGCCAGAGGCGTGCTGATCTCGATCTCCGGCGGCTCCGACATGACGCTGTTCGAGGTGGACGAGGCGGCAAGCCGCATCCGCGACGAGGTCATGGATGATGCCGATATCGTCGTCGGCGCGATCTTCGACCGCAATCTCGACGGCAAGTTCCGCGTCTCGGTCGTGGCGACCGGCCTCGACGGCGGCGAGATCGCGGCCGCCCCGGAGGTTCCGGCCGGCACGCAGGCGGCCTACCGCACCCTGCAATAGGCGGCCCGGCTAACTCGAAAACAGCAGCTTGATGTAGGAGCGGTAGGCCAGAATCTGCCGCTCCATTTGCGCCGGATCCTTGAGCGCCTTCGACATGATGATCGAGCCGTCAAAGATGCAGGAGAGCATGTTCGCCACGTCTTCGAGGTTGACCGGATCGCGTGGTGGATAAACGGCGACGATCTCTTCGATATAGCCGAGGAAACGGGCGTTCCAGGCCTTGACCGAATTGGCGTTCGTTTCATGGATGTCGCGATCGAAGAGCCGTTCCTGATAGCAGATCGAGGCGATGAGGCAGCCCGGATGCCCGCCCGGCAGGTCGCGTGCCAGTTCGCTGAGCAGCTTTAGTCCCAGCAGGAAAGCTTGCAGCGGGTCGTCGTTGAGTTCGCGCGCGCGGCCGAAAATCTCGTCGAAAATCCGGTCGTTTTCGGCCACGTAGCGGCGCAGCATTTCGCGCGCCAGCTCGTTCTTGTCCCGGAAATGGTAGAAGAAACCGCTCTTGGTGATACCGGCTTCGGCAATGACTTCCTCGATCGAAGTCGCGGCAAAACCTTTGGCAAGGACCGCGGCCTGGGCGATCTCCATGATGCGGTCACGGGTCGCAGCTCCCTTGCGCGTGTCCCGTGGTTCAGAAAACTTGACCACCGGTACAGTTTCTCCCCGTCCTGAAACGGGTTCCTCAAGCATCTCTTCTCTCGGAGACATGCTAACCTCCCGATATCGCTTGGCATTTCCGAAATATCGCGCGGCTGTACCACGCGCTCACTAGAGCAGATGCCCGTTCTTCTGCGAAAAATCGGCCATTCCCCGGGAGGCCAGGAGCAATATTCGGCCGCCCATGATCTTCTTTTACCACAGGAGACGGACAATGGCCAAATATCGCCATAACCTGCCGCAGCTAAAAAGCGGCGATTTCCTTACCGATGGCGGTCTTGAAACGACACTTGTCTTTCATCGCGGCATCGATCTTCCGGCATTCGCCGCCTTTCCACTTCTGGATGACAGAAAGGGCCGTGAGGAACTGACGGAATACTATGAGACTTATCTTGCGATCGCCCGCGAGCGAGGCCTCGGCTTCATCCTCGATACGCCCACCTGGCGGGCGAATGCCGACTGGGGACCGCAGCTCGGCTACGATATCGAGACGCTCCGAGAGATCAACATCCGCTCGGTCGACTTCATCGCGGAACTGCGCAAGGCCTGGGAAAAGCCGGGCGCCCCGGTCGTCCTGAACGGTGTCATCGGTCCGCGCGGCGATGGCTACAGGGACGGCAACATGGACCCGCTGGCGGCCGAGGACTATCACGCCTTCCAGGCGGAGGCCTTTGCCGCAAGCCAGGCGGACATGATCTCGGCGATTACGATGAACAATATCGGCGAGGCGGTCGGTATCACCCGCGCCGCGAAACGCGTCGGAATGCCCTGTGTCGTCTCCTTCACCGTGGAGACGGACGGCAGGCTCGTCAACGGCAAGACGCTGCAGGCGGCGATCGAGGAGACGGACGCGGCAACTGACGGATATGCGGCCTATTACATGGTCAACTGCGCCCATCCGAGCCATTTCGAAGATGCGCTTTCCCGCGGTGAAGCCTGGGTGAAGCGGATCGCCGGCATCCGCGCCAACGCGTCGGTGAAAAGCCATCAGGAGCTCGATGAAGCGCCGGAACTCGACATCGGCGATCCGCTTGACCTCGGTGCCCGCTACCGGACGCTTCGGAAGAATTATCCGGGAATGCGGGTGCTCGGAGGCTGCTGCGGCACGGATCACCGGCATCTCCAGGCGATATGCGACGCCTGCCTTCCGGCCGCGGCGGCCTGAAGGGGAGGGGCGCCGATGTTGAGGAGAGGTTTAATGGCGGCAATCTTCGGTGTTTCCGGCCGCTGGCTGAATCCGCCCTATGACACGGATGCCACCGATGGTGAGCACGCCCGGGCAAAACTCCGCAACCGCTTCCTGTTTGACGAGCATCTTCTTCGCGATATCGGCTTCCGCGAAGAGGTCTCCAGATTCCACCGCAGCCGCCGTCCGGGTTTTTAGGCCCGCCGAGCCGTTTCGACCAGCACCTTCCGGAGGTTTTGCCTTCGGAAGGTGTTTTCGTCTTTTCATTGTCATCGACCGCGGATATAGCTCGCCGCCCATTTCATCAGCGCGAGGAGCACGAGCATGGACGCGAAAACTGTCGCTGCCCACTGGGAAGGCAATGCCGAGACCTGGACGATCTATTCGCGGGCAGGCCACGACAAGTACCGGGATGCGCTAAACACGCCGGCCTTTCTGGAAATGCTGCCGCCGGTCGCAGGCCTGAAGGGGCTCGATCTCGGCTGCGGGGAGGGGACGAACACCCGCGCCGTCGCAAGGCTCGGCGCAAGGATGACCGGCCTCGACATTGCGCCGACCTTTCTGCGTTACGGTCGCGAGACCGAGGAGCAGGATCCACTCGGTATCGATTATGTGCTCGGCGACGGCCAGACGATCGGTTTTCCGGATGCAAGTTTCGATTTCGTCACCGCCTTCATGTCGATGATGGACATGGCCGACCAGCAGGGTGTGCTGAAGGAGGTGGCGCGGGTGCTCAAACCCGGCGGATTCCTGCAGTTTTCGATCCTGCATCCCTGTTTCGTGCCGCCGACACGCAGGAATATCCGCGACGAACGGGGCGAGGCGGTGGCCGTTCAGGTGGCCGATTACTTCGACGAGACCGAGGGACGCATAGAGCGCTGGCTGTTTTCTGACATTCCGGCCGAGGAGCGGGCGAGGCTGACGCCATTTTCGATCCCCCGCTTCCACCGCACGCTGTCAACCTGGGTATCGATGATCGTCGGCGCCGGGCTTGTCATCGAGGCCTTTGGCGAGCCGATGGCCTCAGAGGAGGTGGCGGCGGCCGAACCGATTGTGGCCGACACCCGCGTCGCGCCAATCTTCCTGCATATCCGTGCAGTCAGGCCGTAGGACGAAGATGAGCCTTCCTTTAGAGACTCATCGAGCCTACTATTTTGTCTTCGGCCACTGTTTTCCATCTTTCTTTCTCGATTGGTCTCATCGGAATTTCGGCTCCGGTGAATGTGGGACATTTTGCGGGCGACATGGCTCTCGCGACGGTCAAAGCCCGCGTTGATCGGCTGCCTACCGCTCTTCTGACCTTGACGGCGGGGATAGTCCGAGGTGAATGTTGAATGCCAATCGGATCCGAGCGCGTAAGTTGCAGCTACGAGTGAAGGTGCGACGCAGACCATGGACACGGGTGTTTTGGTGACGGACAACAATGACGGCCTCGGCCATCTTCCGGAGCGCAAGCAGCGGGAGCTTTCGCGCGCCTTGAAAATCATCTTCGAGGAATTCGAGGCGGCGCAGCAGTCGAAGCTTTCCGAAAAGAAGAAAGCCGGACGGATATTGAAAGTCATCCTCTTTGGTTCGCACGCCCGCGGCGACTGGGTGGACGATCGCAAGAGCGGTTACCGCTCCGACTACGACATTCTCGTTGTCGTCAACCTGAAGAGCGTCGGGGAAGACAATGATCTCTGGCACGACGTGTCCGATCATTTCCTGCGCGAATTGACGATCACCAAGGAAATCGAGACGCCGGTCAACATCATCGTTCACACGCTGCAGGACGTGAACGACCAGCTGGCACGCGGACGGCCGTTTTTTATCGACATCATCCGCGACGGCATCATGCTCTACGAGAAGGAAGGCCATCCATTCGTGGCACCGAAGCCGCTCAGCGAAGAAGTCGCGAGGAAGGAGGCTGAGGGTTATTTCGAGCAGTGGTTCAAGCTTTCTAACCAAGCCCTTGAAGTGGCTGAACTTGCGCTCGCCAAGGATATATGGCGACATGGCTCCTTTATGCTGCATCAGGCGACGGAAGAAGCGTATCACTGCGTCCTGCTCGTCCTTACCCTCTACTCGCCAAAGTCGCATCGCCTGAAATTCCTACGCTCTTCGGCCGAGCGGATCGACCCGCGCCTGATCGAGGCATGGCCACGAGATACCAAATTCGCGCGTCGTTCTTTCGAGCGGCTCGATCGGGCCTACGTCGATGCAAGGTATTCGCCGCATTATGAAATCACGGAGGAAGAACTTCGCTGGCTGATCGAACGCATAAAGGTTCTGCAGTCGCTCGTCCGGATAAGCTGCGAAGAGCGCCTCGTAAAAATGCCGTAGCGTGCGCCGAGAAAGTGCGCGCGGGGGCGAGATTTGCTACGGCAAGATTGACACGTTGCAAAGCGAAGCATGTGACGTTTCGTGACGTGTCCGCCAAGCGGCATGAGATGTCGCATTCCCTGACACGAGCCGATACCGACCGGGCCTCTTTGATCCCCCACCATAACTTTGTAATCCAAGCACCCACGTCAGCTTAACGGCGGAGCCTGTCAGCGCAGGCGAAATTCCAGCTGCCGCGAGCTTATGCTTCCGATAGCCGCTGGTAGTGCCTTCCCCGGCCCGTCAGAAAGGGTGTGAGGCGTGCTCGCGCAATCGTTACTCTCGCAGTTTCGCTTGCCTGCTCCAACTGGGGCTCCGGTTAAGGAAGTGTTTATAGATTCATGAAAATGAGAGGGAGCCGCCGTTGATGCGGCGTCGCTGTACGGGAAGTCTGAGGACGGGCGGGACGGCCGCGCAGCGCTTGTAACCTGAGTAAATTTGCTTGCGCTTTTTGATCCGCAGGCGCTGTACGGAGTAAAGCATACCATGAACGCGAAGCCCTTCGCCCTGGCGTTGATCGCCGCATTTTCCACCACGCCCGTCTGGGCTGCCGACCTGACGTCCTATTCCGAACCGCCGGCCTATAACGAGCCGGCCACGCCGTCCTCCGGCTGGGGCGGTGCCTATGTCGGCGGCGATCTCGGCATGTCGTCCCGCAAGCTCAACCCCTTCGACGGCGACAAGGGCCTGGTTCTCGGCGTCCATGGCGGCTACAACATGGACCTGGATTCCGGCGTCATCGGCGGCGAAATCGAGGCTTCCCATCTGGGCAACGTAAAAAGTCGCGTTCCGGGCGGCAATATCAAGGAACAGGGCCGCGTGGCCGCGAAGGCCAAGGCCGGTGTCGGCATCAACCAGACGCTCGTCTATGGCACCGCAGGCGTCGCGCTCACCAGCTTTGGCGATCATCGGGGCACCGATGGTCCCGATGGCTGGAAGCCGGGCTGGATCGTGGGCGCCGGCGTCGAGCAGAAGCTTTCCGACAATCTTTCGGCCCGGTTCGAGTACAATTATACCATGACCAACGATGTCCGCAGCACCACCGGCGGCGTCAGCTCGAAGACCGACGTGCGCGACCAGGTGCTCAAGGCCGGCGTGAACTACCGGTTCTGAGCCGAGGCCTTCGGTCCCGGTCCGGATCGAAGGCAGATTTCGGGGATTGAAGATGACGGCGCTGCATGCCTGAACGGGGATGCAGCGCCGCTGGTTTTGTGGATCAGTCCTCGATGACTGTTTCGGCGGCCGCTTGGACGGTCATATCCTCGCGGACCTCGTCAATCTTGCCGACCGCAGGGCCGACGCCCAGAACATCCTGCGCCCACGACAATGTTTCGTCACTCACCGGCGCACCGGAAAAATCTTCCAGCGCATCGCGCAGCGCCAGTTCGCCAAGCGCGGGGTCCGTCACGGCCGGATCTATGCCGTTGGCGAGCTCATATTCCGCATAGGCCGTCACATAGGCTGAAAGCGAGGCCATGCGCGGATCGCTGGTGTTGAGATAGGCGTGATAGTTCCGCTGCAGCGAGTTGAGACCGGCGAGCGTGGATGCTGCCGGCTTCGATGTCGGCACGGGCACCGTTTTCGAAGCCTGACGGGGCGTGTCCTTCCTGACCCGTTCCTTGCCGGAACCGCGATCGGCGGATGCCGAGCGGCTTTTGACCGAATTGCTGCGGTCCGAGGCATTGTCACGGCCTCCGCCGTGGCCACGATCGCCCCCATGGCCACCACCATTGCCACCACCGTTTCCGCCGCCATTGCCGCCGCCATTGCCGCCACCGTTTCCACCGCCACCGCCGTCACCGCCTTTGGCGAATGCGATGTCGGCAAATCCGGCCACACCTCCGCCGACGGAAGCTGCCACGAGCCCCATGGCCACGATGCCGTTCTTCAGGAAGTTCTTCAGCTTCATCGCTTTCCTCCACACGCTCCTTGCGAAAACGAATCGACGCTCATCGCTTCGCGCCTCCATTCCGTTACGTAAGTCTGGCGCAGCGGTCGGGACAAATCCATGGGCATGGGACCAAATATCCAGATCTCGGGACCAAGGTCGGGCCCCGGGAGGACTTTGGTCTGATGGGAGAGGGGTTTTGCCAAGCCTCTCTCATCAAAAGGAAGGTCGGCGGCGGTGTCCGGAGACTGTCTTCGCAGGGAGGCGCTCAGGCTGTTGCCGAGCCTGCTGCCCGCCCGATCGCTTCCCGTTCGCTGCACGCATGACGAGACGGCATGTTCGCGTTATAATTCCGGCTGCCATTTTCCGGCCGGAGGAGAAAATGCGACACCTGCCCATGCCAAGTTCGTATCTTCCTGCATGTTGCGCGCTTCTGATGGCGTCCGCTGGTATCGTCGGAGGTGCTGCATCCGGTTTCGCCGATGCCGCGGAACCGGTCACTCTGGCGACATCCGGTTTCGATTTCAGGGACACGTCCGGAGAAGCCAGGGACCAGCGTGCCGAGCACGCGAAGCGGCTGAAGGTGCTGGGAACTGCGCTGCAGGAAGGTCTCTCCACCAGCGCGAGGATGAATGTTGTCCCGCTGACCTGTGGGGGCGGCAAATGCACGGCAAGAACCGCCGGACTGGAAGCGCTATCCGTCCAGGCCAGAGAAGCCGGGGCAAGATACCTGCTGGTCGGAGAGGTTCAGAAAATGAGTACGCTGGTCGGCGGGGTGAAATTCGCGGTGCTCGACCTGGTCAGCAACAAGCCGACCTGCGACCGGTTTCTGAGCTACCGGGGCGATACCGATGAGGCCTGGCGGCGCGCCGGGGCATTTGCGGCACAGGACATCGAAAAACGCTGCCTGCCGGAGTAGGGGTGGGGCATGCAGTCGCCGGCGGGATTGTTTTAAGCCGCGCCCATTGCCAACGCTCTTGCCGTGCCTTCCGGATTGACCGCGATGACCTTGAGATCGGCCTTGAAGGGACCAAGCCAAGCCAAAGGAGAAACGAGATGAGAACGACAACAATTCCAGCCGCGGTCCTGCTGGCCGCGGCAATCGCCGTCGGAAGTGCAGGCTTCGCCCTCGCGCAGACAAGCGGAGCGGATCCGCATCATCCGGCGGACTCGTCGCAGGCGGCCTCGCCCTCGGGAACAGAGGGCGTGACCGGACAGGGGCAGGGGACGCTGGGCTCCGACATGATGCCGGGCGGAATGATGGGGCGGGGCATGATGATGCAGCCCGGCATGATGGGGGGCATGCCGCCGATGGGCATGCGCGGGCAGATGATGAAGATCATGTTCGCAATCGCCGACACCGACGGGGACGGTGCCCTGTCCTTCGAGGAGGTGACGGCGGTCCACAAGCGGATTTTCGACAGCGTTGATGCGAACAAGGACGGCAAGGTAACGCCCGAGGAGATGCAGGCGTTCTGGCGGCAATAAGTGCCGCACCGGCGACTGCGGGATCGGCGACCCGCAACGCCGCTACGATCTCGGTTGTTCTGGCCGGTGTTGATTGCCGCTGAGAACTGACCTGTCGCAGCCCAATATTTCCATTGAGAATTCTCGGTGGAAATGCCGGGTCAGTTCTCAGTGGCAATCAACAGTCCCAGGTTTCTCATTGAGGTTGAGACTGCGAGCGGTGCGACTTTTGATGCGGCGTTTACCTATTACGCTTTATGGCAGACTCCTAATTTAACTCCCGAACAACAGCCTAAATGAGGGCAAGAAGAGATAACTTTCCCTGCGTGTGTTCAACTCGCGCTCTAACGGTTAGTGATCGAGTGCAGGTATCACGGTATTGTGGAACAAGCGCCACAAGCCACCAGCTAAGTGACTGCAAGTACCGCTCCAGTGTCGTATTGACGCACGAAATCTACCCGAGTACCGTTCCAGTGATAGCAGTAGTGCCGCCCTTGGACGGGAACAGGGATGGTATCCGGCCAGAAGATGCCGATACAGCGTTGACCAGGCTTTCGAACGCTGTTCCACAGGAGGCCATCGCTTCCAGCCGCCCGAAGTCTACGTCCCTCAACTTGCGAAGCGGTGTAATCGTCCGGATGCAGAACCTCAGGCACCGCGTTCACGTCGTCAAGTGCCCGGTCAACGCTGCCCACCAGGACACGAAAGTCCGATGTCCATCCTGGAGGCTGGGGCGTCGAACTCATGAATTTCTGTTGGTGATGGATTGTCTCGGCCAGCGCGACGTCTTCACTCTCGCCTGCATAGTAGATGCCATAGCTTCCATCCGTGAAGCGTCCTGGCCGCCCTGTTGAGCAATGGACGAATGGGGCCATTACGTAACTCGCGCCGGGGCCAGAAACGCGACGGTTGGCGGGCACCTTGCCTAGATCGCCTACTTCAAAACGAATCCGCGGATTGGTTTTTGCCTCGACGGCAGCAAGGGCCTCCCAGTCGCGGGGATCGGCGATGTCCTCGAACAAATCGATGGGTGGGTAGATCGATCGAATGATGCGGTAGGTCTTTGGCCAGCGCACATGGGAACGGACAGCAAGGCCACTTACCAAGCGCTGCGCTCCGCATCGAGCCATTCACGCATCACGGCAAGATCAGAAAGCTCGCCTTGCAGCATCACGTCCAGCGCCGACTTGCCGCCAAAGGCCGTATTTGGCGCTTTGATCCACTCATATCCCCTTGTCGGATCCTTAAACAGATGTCGCACCCCCTTATGGATACCCATCAGGTGAGCCATCCGCATTTTCAGGTCTCGATCAATACGTCCGACGCTGCCTTCTTTCCAACGTGCCCACGTTCGAGCTGACAAACCGCCAAGCAAGGTGCAAGCCTGCGCGTCTGTGAGCTTCCAGGCGTTGAAGAGGTTCACGGTGGTACGAGCAAGCGCCCCTGCTTCCTCATCGGTGATTTCCGTTGAGGTTCGGTTGAAGGGAGTTGAAGCAATGGGTTGAAGTTGCATGGCATCCTCTCTTTTTGGCGGAAGATTAGCATGTTTATGCCAGTTGGCAAGATCCAGTTGCTTTCGAACGGGCCACAGCTGACGTCCTCCAGCTCGCGCATCATGGTGCCGAGAACGGAGTTAGTGACGAGCTGCTGAACATTATCTCACCCAGGATTGCGATCCTCTCGATGGGGGACAAGGCGTCGACAGGATCCAAGTCCGCCTGGAAGCATGGGCATCCCAGGCTGGACAGCCTTTCGATCCTGCAGGACGACCCGGTCACCGTCGGCGACATGCGGTCGACGACGCAGACCTTTTGGGGATCTCCCGGGGCCAAGAAGCCGCCCAAAGAGTTCCCTGTCAGTAGGGCAATCTATGGAACCGGCTGGGAAGGGACGATTACCGTTACGGCCACGCAATCCGGGCAATACAAGGTCTCGGCCAACGAGGGACACTAGGACTACTCCGGCCGGGTCAAAAGCCGGTGGATACCCTCAGATCGTAATGGCCTGCGCGCCTGCGGAGATGGCAGCGCGAATGCTCAGAGGCTCAACCGCTGGCCCACCAGCATATTCCGTCCATCGCTGATCAGCCCTACTATTCAGCTTGAAGAGCCGAGGGGAGGCCAAGTCGCCTTCTGAGACGAAGCAGGCGTTCATCGCTGCAGGTGCGAGGATCCTTCTTGAGCTTGTCGAGTATCTCCCTGGTGTAATAGGGCCACCTGCGGACGTCGTCTGGAAGGAGACGGACAAGGATTTCGAGCAGAGCTTCCGGATACGCTCCCACGATTCCACCGGGTCCAGCGGATTGAACGGAATACAGCTCGAAATTTTCACATGCCACGAGGTGCCGGCCGGTCAGCTCGACGACCTCGGGGAAAAGCGTCCCGGCGTCGAAGGCGAAGCTGCTAAGTGCGCGCGATGTCTCCGGCACCCTGAGCGCCTTCTGAAGCGGCCATACTTCACCGAAGAATTCAACGATCTTGTGGTCGGCAAGCTGGCCTCCCTTCAGCTTCCTGCCCAGGTTCCAGATGACCTGAACAGCGAATTCCGCGCCGCCCTCGACGATGGCTTCGCGGAGGTGCTCGTTGCTGAGAGGAGGAAGCCGGCAATCGGACCAAGCCAACCACGCGTAGAGCAGAATGTCCGCCAAGCCGTCCCGGATCGGCTTACGGCTTGATCCTTCAGCGATCCGTCGCAGGAAGGAAGGTCTCATCTTCCTGAAAAGCGGCGGACACGGCACCTTGTTGGCCCAGAGGAAACCGTCCCAAAAAGCATCGGCATCCTGTCCGTCTGAATCCATGCTTGGCATGATGTTCGCGGCTGCCCACTTCAGATCTATCGAGCAGAAGAACACGAACTGATAGGACACCAAGACCAGTGCGTGCCGCCGCAGATTTCCCGGCAAGTCGAGGAGCGATCCCATCTTGTGCTTCCAGTCGGCGCTTAGCGTCGCGACGCCACGGCCTCCCTTCAGCGCATCGTCTTCCAACAGTATCTGCGTAAGTTTCCCCACCGGGGAGTTGAGGCCTTCGTCAGCCCAACTCCGCTCGGCGTACCGCTCTTCAGGCGCCGGCAGCGCTCTGGCCGCTTCGACGGCCTTCCACCAAAGAACATCGAATCGGTCAGATACGTCCTTTCGAAGCCGTGAAGCGAGACGTTTCATCCAGTCGGCGACAGCGTAGAGTATTTCGGACAAATGAGCAGCGGTCATCTGGCCGAGTCTGGCAGCGATCGACGCCATCATTCGCCTCGAATCCTGCTCACGTGCCTTCGAACGAAGAAATGAGCTCCAGCCCTCGGCGTGGACAATCCCACCCCGCGAGAGATGCGAGAGGGCGGAGAAAGCGCGTACGGGTCGAGATTCGATAAGACCAGCGAAAGGGTCTCGATGAATTCGAGCTCGATAGTCTGTTTCAGGCTGCGCGATCGCAGTCGTAAGGATATCCCGAATGGGGAGCGACAGAAGTGTTGTCGGGTCGTTGTCGGTTCCGATCGAAAAGAGTTTCGGCTGGTTGTCTTCGACCGCCACATCGGCAGGGGGAAGGTCTCGGCCCAGCCGGGCAGAAAGTGACTCGACCATCGCATTAACATCGAAGGACAGTGGAAGACCCTCCGCCATGAACCAGCGGAGCCGCTCAAGTCGGTAGTGCGCGCTGTGCTCTTCCGCGAGCTCTTTGTTCGTCCATGGGTAAGAGGTCTCGAGAAGCTTTCGTTCGATCTCGGCGCGACCTTCCGCGGGGAATTCATTCCATCGACGCTGGATCGTCAGCAGCAGGTCGCGTTGATGCAGGTCGCTCCAGAAGGCCTTGTCGGACAAGCTTGTAACAACCGCAGCGGCTTCCTCGCCATCAGTGATGGCAGTCTGACCCACAGCCCATATCCGAAGCCGCGCGAAGATACCGTCATCGTCTTTCGGCCAGCATAAAAACTCGGACCGCGCGGCCGCCGGATCGTGAGCGGCCAACCGACCAGTCAGCCTTTGAAGTTCGAGGACGGGACCGGCAAGTCCGTACTGGTCCTGCAAGTTGAGGCGAGCATCGGCCGTCTCGTATGTCGTAGGGAGATAGATCCAGTCGTTTCCATGAACCTCTCTTTCAAGAGACCTCGCATATTCGAGGTTATCGCGACAGCGCGAGACGGCGATGGGAAGCATCTCCGTCGGTATCTCAATTTCGATATGGGGTCTCGGATACTCGACGCCTAAAGCGAATGCCCGCGCCTCTCTGTCTTCCTGGCCTCGGATCGGCGTCTCGACTTCAAGCCTTGCCCGTCTCGTTCCGATAAGCCTTCGAACCAGGTCATCCGACCATCCCGCTGCCTGTACTTCAGCAGAGACGGAAAACGCGACCTGGTTTGCGTCCGGACGCTTGTCGTTCCATGTACGGAGAAGATACCGCCAGCCTTTCGCAATCTCAGCAGAGAAGCGATTGGCATCCTGCATGAGGCTCGACTGCAGATGCGACTTGATCGCCGGGTGAAGATCGCCTTGTTTGAGCGCCCATTGGAACGCTTCGCTCTCGTGGGCGGTCTGCACGAACCAGCTCCCAAGGAGTTGAATCCTTTCCGGGAGCGCTTCGGAAGATGCCGCCGCGGGTCCGTAGAAGATTGCGGGACGGCGCTCCGGGCGAGCTCCATCGACGGGGTAGAAATCAAATCCGTTCCAGCTTCCCTCAGGGACTTCACGAGGGCGAGCGAGATAGGCTAGTGGGTCCTCTTTCGGGTTCGGAGGCGGTGGCGGCGCGTCGCCGTCCAGCCCATACTGATCGAACGGGTCAATGCGACCTTTGGAAGGATCGGTGTGCGCCTCGCCATATCGCTCTCTTGGATCGATCACCTGTATCCAAGAAGAAGGAAGGGCGCCGACCATGTTCGATACCCTGCGCACTCCCTCTGTCGACGACAGGATATGCGTGACCTGGCCCCGTTCGAAGGGTGCCAGCGACTGCGGGCCGGCCTCTGCCTTGCCGAGAACCGTCTCGTACCAACCGTCAACGTCCGTGGCGCGGTGCGACCATTTGGAAAGCGTCGACCAGAGCGCTTCATGACGGTCAGCGTCGGAGTAGGCGATGGCGTGGACGCCCTTGTTCTCCCACAGGGACGTTGCTGCCGCGCTCGTTCCTGACTGAAAGGCATACATTTTCCCAGCAGTGTCCGTACCTTTCAAAGCTTCAAGAAGGTATTGTACAGGCGGATCGTCCGCCGAGTATCCAATGAAAACGATGATGAACTTGCCGAGCAGCGACTGAATGAACGTCGTCGCCCAACCGTCGGCCAAGTAGGCGCGACCGAAGTCGCCACTCGAGAGCACGAATCCCTCCTCATCCGAGCTGACGTATTCTGCGTCGACACGTCCGTGCAGATGAACTACGCCGCTCAAATCTGCACGTTTCGGATCCGGAAGGTGAAGAGGTCCGACTGATCGAACGTCTGGATCGCAGGCTTCGAAAAGGAGATCGAAATTGGTAGTTACCAATCGGACGTTTCCCGACTTCGCCCCCGCTAGATCGAGCAAGGTCCTGTGGGCAGAGAGGTCAGCCTGCGGAGAGGGCTTCAAAGCTGCGGCGACGGCAGCATGGATGTCCTTCGTTTCAAACTCTCGTTCAAGAAGCGAAAAGACACGATCGGTCGCGACGAACGAACCGACGCCGTCTATGGGTTTCAGAGTCGATGCAGCCTCAAGCAACTTCCGAGCCGGGCTTGATGTGGAGGCGCCCAGTTTCCGAATAACTTCACGCGCAAGGTCGGTGAAGTTCGACAGACCAGCACGAGCAAGAGAAACGCCGGCCCCACAGAAGAAAACGACTTCGCCCCTGTCACGAGCGAGGAGCAGTTCGTCAGGGATCGATGGACCGTGCGGTGTGAATCTCATGGCGCCCCCAGCTACTCAGTTAGACCAATGCGGATGACGCTGAGCGCCCGGTTCGGAGGCTCCTCGTCGATGGAAACCGGCTCTGGCTCTGCATCGATCGGCAGTAGCCCGTCGGTCGAGACGGAAGTCTGGATCACACTTCCCTGCAGCAGAAAGGCGAGGGTTGTGTTTCCCCTCGGGAAGGCGACTGGACCTAGCGATTGTCTCTGGTGAAAAAACCGACCATATGTGACCCTCATCAGTGTTTCGACGGTCTTGCTCCAATCCGACCCGAGCGATGGAGTGGCTTCTCTGCCGACGCGGTTCAAAACGAGGCCGACAATGAAGTCGGCGAGTATAGGCGAAGCGAGCGTTTTTCCTGGAACCTTGGACGGTCGCATCTGCGACCAAATGGGCGGAGTGATCAGGTGACGGTCGATCACTCCATAACGACCACACTCTGCCGCGGATCCGCCGGAATGGAAATCGACGCTGGCCAGATTGTAGATCGGCTCCTCGAAGTCAAACCTCGGCCATTTCTGAAATAACTCAAGTTGAAGCTTGTCCTGCTGCCGAGAGATTTGGACCGTGCCGCGTTGAGCTGCCATCTTCGCTTGGATCAGCGCCGCCTGTCGTCTACCTGTGCGGGCATCGTCAACGACGATAAGAAGATCGGCGAGTTCGCACGTTGCCCGCGCCTTGATCCCGCTCGCGAACCGCACCTTGGGCGCTTGATGCGTGAACACAGCGCTGATTTCGATATGGGTTCGCAACGGCTTCAAAATACGGCGCCAGTCGCGCGCAATGCGCGGAATGGCGTACGTCGTCACCGCGGCGACCAGTCCGGGTTCGGTCCTAGGAGCGCGAACTCCCATGGGGTTGCCGAGTACCAGGCCATGGTCGATCGCCGCACGGGCATTGGCGATCATATGGTGGCGGACTGCAGAGGGAATTTTCATTGAGGCATCATTCGCGAATCAGAACCTTGTTCATTCGGTTCCCCTACGTCCCGACGATCGACGGCGCCGCAATGCCGGCAACGGGCATGCGGACGCCCCAAGGAAACTTCTTCGCGCCGTTCGCCTCATACTGATAGACGACGACGCCGGGCAGATTGCGCTTGTCGTATCGCCGACCGAGATTGAACGCGACGCTGTTCTGGCAGGCCAGAAGGAGATGGATGGTGGTGACTCCCTTCGCCTCAAGAACCTTCGCCGTATCGAGTAGCTGCTGCGCGAGCGCGCTCTGCTTCGCCTGGGACCAGTGGGATGAGTCCAATGCCGGAAGCGACATGCGGACCACCGGAAGTTTGAACGTCGTGTCGATGTTCTCGTCCCTGACCTGATAGGAGGCGGAAACGGCAAGCACGACTTCTGGCGAATCTTTCACGGCGTCGACGCCGGTGACAATGAAACGCTGACCGTCGTCATGGCCGTCCAGGACCCGCCAGGACTCGCGGGTCCTGTCCCAGTCCATCACGACGATGCTGCCTTCGTCGTCGAACACGACGCCCGTTAGGAAGGTCATCGGCACCGGCGTTAGGCCGCCGTAGACCAGAGTGACGTCCTGCCGGTCATTCTGTCGTGCATACTGCTGAACCATCCGGCGCGCGGCATCGACCTCGGGCAGAAGCGCATCTGGGTCGATTATGACGCCGTCTCTCTTCTGACGAAGATCCAGGGAGACCCCAAGCCGATGGCCGACGATGTCGGACGGGACCGCCGCCGTGAGCGGAGAGCCATCATCCTCGCGTAGGCCGCGGCCTTCTATGACGATGACCTTCTTCCGGTTCCGGAGTTCGTTCTCGCGGGTGAAACGCTCCCAGCCGACCACGAAGCAGAGGATAAACATCACGCTGAAGATCGCCGCCAACGACCATTGGGCCCACTCGGGGATGATGTTGGTCGAGCCGATCTCGAAGGAATATTCGCCCCGAAGTGTCGCCTTCACAAGCCAGTTTCCGCCGAGCAAGGCCACGAGAACAGCAGCGCAAAAGCCTGCAAATCTGACCTCGAATCCTTTCGGTCTGAAGAGGTATTTTATGAATTCGCGAAAGGCCCAATCCGCAGTTTCTCGGTACATGCTTCCTCAGTTCTCCGCTCTGATTTGTACGGGTGTCGGAGCCGCCCCGCGTTGGTGGAAGGTCGATGTTGCGATGAACTCGGACGGGACGTCGGAGCGGACGATGAGAAGCACGGCGAAAGGGATGTCGCGCTCCCCGTTCACGAGTCCTTCCATGGATTCGAGATCCGTGACGCTTGGAAGGATCGGAAGACGCGGATGCGAATGCCATTCGCCGACGTAGTTGTAGGTCTCGTAGTCTCGTCCAGTCTTCTCGAAGAACGCCTCGAGGAACTTGTTGTGATAGGCGTGGTCGCGAACGAAATGAGCCCGCTCCCCGGAAACCTCGTCGACCGAGAAATCGACAATCTCGAAGATGCCCGGTTCGATCTGGCGAGCCATCAGGACGCCGCCGATTTCTCGCTGCTCCGCGCGGGCGAGGGCGCCCATCATCTTGAGGCGGATGGGTCGAGGAAGCATCAGTTGAACTGTCACTGGGCGTCTCCGCCGACGAGCTCCGCCATCAGTCCTCCGATGACGTCGCTCGATGCCAAGCCTGTGTCGACCTCCCATGGCCCCGAGCCGCGAAGGTCGACAGGCCATGTATCGAACGGAGCTTCGAATATCCACGCCTTCTTCAAGCCGATGGCATAGGCCGAGGAAGGAAACGCCGTCTCGCCGCCTTCAAGAATATCGATCGCGAAGCGCGTAGCATGAGCCGCGATGACGGCCACGTCGGCGTCGTCGGCGATGAAGGGCGGCCCTTCCTTCGGGTTCGCCTCGTACCGACCTTTCGGGGCGGCTTCCCAAGGCTTGTTGTGATCCTCGCACCACGTCGTAATCTGGTTCCGAGCTTCCAGAGGCGGCGGATCGGTGTCGGGCCGGACTCTAGCAACGATTCCACCAATGCCTCCGCCGAACACCTCGGCCCAGACCATCGGCTTGCGATTTCGCTTCGACGTGCCGGCGCAAAGATTGAACGACGTAGGATTCGCGGTGGCATCGATAATAAGGTCGCACTCTCCGATCAGCTCGATGGTGGTATCCATAGCGATGGCGGAAGTCTGGCCACCAAGCGCGACCTTGCGAGTCACGACGTCGGCATCCGCTACGATCCGCTGAATCCTGTCGGCGAGCGCGTCGACCTTGTGCCATCCGATGGCCAGAGCGTCGAGTTCGTTGCGTACAAGGTTTCCCGCAAGGAAAACGTCTTCGTCGACGAGCAGGAACTTGCGCACGCCTGATCGGGCGAGCGACGCCGCGATCTTGGAGCCGATCGAGCCGCAGCCGACGATCGCCACGTACCTGGTTGAAATGGCGTCCCTGTTGGAGGCAGACCGTTCCGCGAGCTCGCCTTCCTCGATGATCCGATAAGGGATTAGAAGCGGCAGGTTGTTTATGCTCCACTGGACGTCGTAGGCCGTGTGGCGACCGCTTTCTTCCAGGACGATCAGAAAAGGAAGCTCCTGCTTGCCGAGAAGCGGCGCGAGATCTGGAACGAGCTTCGCCAGATCGTCGATCTCTCCGCCGCCATACTGTGCCAGAGCGCTCATGTCCTGCCTTGTCCGCAGCAGATAGCCCGTCCGCGTTCCTGCGTTTTTGAGCTTCGGTTGCGGCGAAATCCAAAGTTCGTTGCCAGGCGCCCCTATCGCCGTCAGATGCGCCACGCGGTTTACACGCCTCGCGGTCGTCGACAGAGAGATCTTGACGACCATCTCGGAAAGGTGTCCGTCGAGCGAAGCCCAGGCGCCTTCCGGCACCATGAGACGCCAGGTTTCGAACCGAAGCTCCGCCGCAAGAGAAGTCCGGTGGTCCGAAAGTACGGCACCCGTCCTTCCGTCCGGCGCGCGCTCGGCGGCGATGAGCCCAAACGCGCTTTCGACCATCATCGCCCCGGTGACCGCCGCGTCCCAATTGTCCGGGCGCCACTGGAGACAAAGCTCGCCGCCGGCCCCGTACTGGTGTTCCGAGAGCCGACGATCGCCGTGGGGCATGACGATCGGGGGAGTGTCCGGGAAGTTGATCGGGTAGATGACGGCAAGCGGGAACTTCTCCCCACCGTGCGCGACCTCGACGTCGACGCAGAGCTGAAGGTTGTCGAGAAAGCGAACGCGCACGCTTGTCAGCCAGTCGTGCTCCTCTTGGAGAGCGACGAGCGCAGCCTTTTCCAGGCGCGCCCGCGACGCGTCGGCCAGCCACCAGATCATGCGTACCCCTGCGGCTTGGTAGGCTGTCGGGCGGCATTCGCGAAGCTTGGCGCTGTCGCCGCCGCCGCGCCGGCCGAAGCTCCGCTTGCAGCGCGAAGAAGACGATTGCCGCCGGTCAGGCGGTCCACCGCCTTCGTCGACAGCCGGTAGCCCATCCGAGGGGTGAGAGCGTCCGCCATCTCCTGGAAGGAAACTGCCTGGGCTGCCGCGTTGAAGTCGGCTCGAGCGGTGCGGAGCCATCTGAAGAACGCGTCCGCCTTTTCGGGCTCCGCCTGCCACTTGTCGGCAAAATTTTCATATGGGTCGGTAGGGTTGGCGATTACGTACTTTTGACCATCGTGCTGGATGAACTGATCCATGCGCTGCAGAATCGCAAACAGCGCGCCGGAAATCGTCTCCTGACCTTCGTAGGCATGTGCGGCCAGAGTGGTGATGATAACGGAAATCGGCCGGATGTCGGGCTCGCGTGCGAACATGTTGTCCCTGTGCCGCTTCAGGATCATGACCGCCGACTGCAAAGGTGTCTTTACCTTGAAGTCGGGGATGTCTTCCACGCTCGCGCGGAAACCCTGGCGATTGAGGGCTTCGGCCTTCGCCCGCTTGCGGCGAACGAGAACCTCGGCCTGTCGAGAGGCAAACCAGTTCGAATACCCTTTCGGGTTCGACCTTGGCCAGAAGTCCGTCTTCTCCTTGTAGTTCGGCAGACGGCGGTCCGTGATCGAGATGGCGGTCTCGGACCAGCGGCCGTCATGCATGATGGCGTCGAGAAGGCGTTTCTGCTCTGCGGAGTTTGGCAGCGCCGGGACGATGTCCATGTGGAACTGGGCGCCATCCGCGTAGTCGAGAATCCAGCAACGGTTGCCCTCGCGGACAGGTTTCGTCATGGCCTTGGCGTCATGGTAGGACCTGACCTCGGCGCCAAGCATTTGCTTCAGTGCGAACTGCGACAAGTGCTGCTTGGTGAGGAGACGAAATTCGCAGACGGAGTCGACGTCGTATTCCTCTTCTTCGGTAAGGGGACGAATGGCCGTTCCGAGCCTGAAGGATCCCTGGCAATAGACTTGAGGGTCGAAGAGGCGAACCGAACTCTCCTCGCGATGCAGCCATTCGCCGAACGACTTGAAGCTTCGGTCCGCCTGTTCGTAGCGGTGCTCAGGAATCTCCAGCTCAGCGATTAGTGCTTCGAGAAACGCTTCGATCGTATTGACATGCACGTTCATGACTTCGACCTCGCTAGCACGCGTGAACTGTGTGGGTGATTCCAACCCGTGCGTTTGTTTCGTGTTTTGTTCTGTTGACTACTTTCAGGCGGACTGGCCGCCTGAAATGTTGTATTCAGTTTCGTGCGGGAGGCGTTTTCAATGGATTATCCAGAGTAAACGCCTCCCGGCGGGTTTCTTGTTTGGACGCGACAACTGGTTGTGCCGCGCCACTAGGTTTGTCATTCAACGATGCTAATAAGCATTTAAAATCAATCACCCAAAAACCCGCTCGCGCCACTGGAAATGTCACTACGCCATTATGGATGTCATTGAGTGCCTACGATGCCTCGCTGGTATGGCGTTCGAACTCCTTCGTTCTGCCTTGCGCGCCGTCAGGCGACGATCTTCGGGGGCAAATTGTCGAGGGACGTTTTCCGGAACGGGTGTGGGACGTTTCGCGCATGTCTCGGATGGTGGTTGCAGGGATCTGAGAATCACCTCAGGTTGCGTAGACGCAATCTGCATCGGGGGGATTTCGATCAATGGGCAGCAGGACATCTGGCCGTCTCACGGACTATAGTGGCGTGAAGAACTCGAACGGCACCGGAGGTACCAGCGGGGTCGATCGCTGCGGGCAGTCCTTCGATTGTTCGCTGGAAGACGTGGCGCAGTGCGACTACTTCACAACGCATGCTACCGTACCGCCTGTGGGCACTGAATTGACACTCGTGCTTGAGCGCAGGATCTTTGCGGTCGCTCCCGACGGCTTGAAGGTGGGCGCGCTTCCGACGGCGTACAATTACATCGCGGCATGCATCAAGGCAGGCTATTCGTACGTTGGCGCCGTCACCGCGTCGGGCTCGACCCCGATGCCTTTCGTGTCAGCAGTGTTCACACCGAAATGAGCGCGAGCAGCGCTACTCCGATCCTTATCGTCGGTGAGATTATCGTCGATTTCACGGTCGCCAGACCCGGCGCCGAGTGCAAGCTCAGACTCGGCGGGATCGTGCATGCTGCGCGCGGATTGTGGGCGTGCGGCATACCCTATTCCATCGCGGCTGTTTGCCCGAGATACATCGTTGATCAAGCTCAGCGGTTCCTCGCTGCCCATGGATGCAATGAATTCGTCTGGCTAGGCGAAGTGAAGGGCAGTCCAAACGTCATCGTAATCGGTGATGCGACCGAGGTCTCCGATCAAGGATATGAAGATCTCCTTCGGGAGGAAAAGTCTGTCGAGTTCCTGGAAGTGGGGCGCGCGCTCAAGTCATTCTCCGAGGTCTTGATATTTCCGGGAAAGTTCGACCTTTCCGAGATCACGAGGCTTCTTTCCGCGAGCGCGCGCGTAAGCTTCGACGTCGCCTACGACACCGAAGATTTCTCGTCGATCGAATGCTTTGCGGGTCGGGTAGGAGCGGTTGCCATCTCGACGTCGTCGCCGCTTTTCGCCCGCGTTGGTGCGGTCGATATCGACCCAATGATCGAAGCCGCCACCACGCTGGGCGCAGAGGTCTTTCTATTAAAGGAAAATCGCGGCGGCAGCCGCCTCTTCGACCTGCGCACGCATGAAGTTGAGAGCGTGCCCGCGATCCTGTCCGCCACCGCGAACTCCGTCGGTGTCGGGGATGTCTACTCGGCCGTGATGGTCGGGTTTCGGCAACGGGGCTGGAGGGAAGCGGCTTGGCGGGGCGCGAGGGCGGCGACCTCGTATGCGGTCACAACGTATCCCGACGATTTCCGAGAGGACGTGCGGCGTGAACTCGCCCTATCGCTCGAGGAGATGCGGGACCTGGGTGGAACCACGCTTCCATGGCATGCCCGACCCAGCTTCGATATCTATCTTGCGGCACCGGATTTCTCCTACGTGGACAAGCCGGAGGTGGATCGTGCCGTCGAAGCCCTGCAGTACCATAACTTCACCGTTCGTCGTCCGATCGAGGAGAACGGCGAGCTTCCGCGTGGAAGTTCGCCATCCGTGTTGCGGGCAATGTTCGCGAAGGACATCGCGCTGCTTGAAGATTGCAGGGTGATCTTTGCTGTTCCTTTGGAACGTGATCCCGGAACCTTGGTCGAGATGGGGATCGCGATGGCAAGCAAAAAGCCGGTCATCACATTCGATCCCAGACGGGAGAACAACAATACGATGGTGGCCGGCGGCAGCGCGGCCTACTCTGATGATCTGGATATTTGCATCAATGGGTTGTTCATCGAAATATCGAAACTCTGGATGGCTTCACGATGAAGAAGGTCATTTTGCTGGCATCGGGCGGGTTGGACTCAACGACCGTCGCATACTCGCTGTCGAACGAGAACATCGACGTGCATCCGGTCTTCTTCGACTACGGGCAGCATTGCGTGGAAATGGAGTGGAGCCGTGTCAACGAGGTCCTTCCGTCTGCCGTCCGCACTCCGGAACGCTTTGACATTTCGGACATCTTCCGGGGATCACCTTCACGTCTCATAAAGGAGGCTGATCTCTGGGAGGAGGAGGTGAGCGACGTGGACCTGTATGTCCCTTACAGAACGATGCTGTTCTTCGCCGCGGCCGCGGCGAGGGCGCAGACGATGGGTATCCTTGAGGTCTACACCGGATTCATCAACAGCAATCACGCCAAGGAAATCGACTGCACCTCGGAGTTCATGAACGGCCTGGACAACCTGATCGATAACATCGGTCCGGTCCGCTTCACGTCGCCCTTCCGTTTTTCAACGAAGACTGAGGTTGTGCGCGAGGCGGTTCGACTGGGCGTTCCGATCGGAAGGACCTATTCCTGCCAGGCGGCCAGCACGTTTCCTTGTGGCGCTTGTCCCAATTGTGTTGATCGCCTCGATGCGCTAGAGGACGCCGGTCTCAATGCAAGGGTTGGATAGGATGCAGTCAACGACGGTGCAAATGCTGCTTGCGGCACGTCTTGTCGCCGACTACGCCAGAGAACTGGGCGCTGACACCGAGAGACAGGAGACGCGACCAGTCTACGACCACATGGGCGCTCTCCTGGCGGACTCTGTCCTGCAAGCTGGCTTGAACTACAACTCCGTCGTCCGACCCAGAGTAGAAGCGATCCTCGCGCAGTTCCCGGAGTGTGACAGGACAAGCGAGCTTCTCCCGGTGGTGATCGATGGGCAGGCCGCGACTTTTCTCAACTGGACACATTCGGAAAAGATCGGACGCTTCGAGGCGCTCGTCAGGTTCTTGGACTGCAACGCTATCGAGACGGTATCGGATCTCGGAGAAGAGCTGAATCAGCCTCGATTCGTCGAGCTCCTTCGGGAGGTGCGAGGGGTCGGCCCCAAGACAGTCGACTACATGGGTTGCCTTGTCGGGTTGGATTCCGTTGCCGTCGATAGGCACGTCAGAACCTTTGCAAGGAGGGTAGGGGTCATCAACGAGGACTACGATTTTCTCAAGTCCGTATTCTGCTGCGCTGCCGACCTCTTATCGCTTTCGCGCCGCCAGTTCGATGCCTGGGTATGGCGCCGGGAATCGTCACTCTCGAGTCATCAAATCGAGTTCTCCTTCTAGCTTGGCGGAGCCGACGGTTTCGATCCGACTCCACTCGGGTACGGCCTCTCTCAAGGCCAGCTCTGCCTCTGCCCTGAGGTAAAGTACCTCCCTTAGTTCTTCTCGAGGAAAGACCCGTTCCAATCCTGCTGCCGTGCAAATGTGCCTCACGGAAGCAGAGTGAAGTCCCGAGCGGTGACAACATTCTGCAAGACTGACGTAGCGCCTGCGGAACGCGTCGACCACCATCGGCGCGACCACTCTCTGAGGAATATTCGTCGTGGCATTCCGAACGGTTTCGACCTCGATCAGACCTCTGGCGATGAACTTGTAGATCGAGTTCTGGGAGACTTGGAGTCGATCGCTGACTTCTGTCACCGTGAGGTGATCGTGCTCTGGTTCCGTCGGCCTCGCTGGCATAAGCGCTGTCTCGACCTCGTCTATGGCGAACATCAACGACATGATCCCTGACTGGGTGCTGTCGATCCCGACGGACTTCAGCTCTCCCCGGATGAGGACGTGGAGAATAGAGATTAGTCTCGCACGCAGCGAACGGCTGACGGCCTTGATGGACATGAGACCGTCACTGTCTGTGATGTTCGCCTTCGCGAGCAGCGAGTCTCGGAATTCATGCAGAGCACGGCGGGAATATCTCTCCGACATTTCGGCCTCCTCATCCTTGGGGACAGCGGCTGACAGGAGCCCACTGTCGACGAGAAGGTTGAATGCGGTGATGGTGACGCCGATGATCTTCGCGGCCTCGGTGGCTCGAACAAGGTCGTTCAGAAAGGTCACTAGCCGTTCGACGTCAGCGGCCGCAACGACTGGTATGTCGGTCCCCGGCAGGGTGCTGAGTTCGCCGGCCGTCTGCAGGTATTTCTTAAGGAGCCGTTCCGAAACACCATATCGCTTCTGAACCGAATTCAAGCTGATGAACTTTGCCTCGCCCCCTTTGCCGAAAAGGACCGTGGTGTCCGTCAGCGGCAGGTTTTCGAATGCATAGGATCTGATCGCATCCTTCAGAGGCTCGTAGGCGGGGTCGGCTTTATTGTTCGCCAGAACTTCATGAAACTTGCCGAACAGCTCGTTGCCGCCGTGACTGGCTCGGACGCTGTCGTGCTGACGAAAGAGATCATCGATGAAGCGGTGCAGTCCGACGGTCCCGGTCTTGAACATGTCGAATCCCTTCGCTCCTGCTTCCCAGCGATCACGGTCGGATTTATCCGAGATCGTCACGGTTTTGCCGTGGAGCAAGACCATTCCCGCGAGCTCGCAGACGTCTCCGGCGACGAAAAGAGGCAACGGGTCGAGCAGGTCGTTTCCTGGCCTTCCTCCATGCAACCTTGTTCTGACGTACTCCTCAAATGCTGTGAACGGCTGTTGCCGGATTTCCCTGCTCGCCATCGCAACATCGCGCCTGAGGTAGTCGAGCGACCAGCACAGATCATGGATATGATCCGGCTGACCGTGCGTTCCCGCGGATGCCAAGGACTGACAATGCACAGGGCAGGTTCGGATGAAGCGCGAATACCACGACTTCCTGATGTACTTTCTCGACCGGGGCTTGATGTCATGGCGCAGCTCGTCTTCGGCAAAGCACGCCGGGCAGAATTTCAGCACTCCGCGCATGTAGAACATGAAAGGGGTCTCTTCACCCGCGACCCATACTGTCTTCTCGCCGCAGCGCTTTACCGCGGCGCTATCGAGCAATTGACGCTCGATGCCTGAAAGCTCGGAGAGCCTCGTGACAGCGTCATCGTTCCCTGCGATGACCGACCTGAAGGAAAAACCGAAGTCCTGGCAGAACTCCATCGCGGTCCTGGCGTTTGCCCAGGCAAAGCGAGAAGTGAAGCTCGTCAGGCTTTCGTCCTCCATCAACGGGACGTTGAATAGCCGCATCACCTCCGTCCCTTCTTCGATGATTTGACTGGCGCAACTGGACCGAGACTGCCGTCTCGATTGACGGGACGAATGATGTTGCGCCAGGCGGGTTCCGCGAAGACGTTGTCATCGGTTCCTTTGCTCTTCGCCATGCGCGCGTAGGCTTCGATCCAGTTCTCCGTGCAGACTTCGTCCTGTCCCATCTCGAGGGCATCTTCGATCGCATAGTAGATAATCTGCATAATGATGCCAAAGCGGCTGCGGGCGCCGTGCATGAGCCGCTCGATGAATTCGTGGGGCTGATCGGACGACATCCTCAGCCCCGCGCGATCCTCGACAAGAGTGTTCACGATCCACTCCACGTAAGCAGCATCTTCTTCGAACGTGGGATTTGCCACCACCAAGGGGTCCGTGCGCCGCTCCATCTGCTCTGCGGGATCCCGTTCGATCACGGCCTCAATTTCCGGGAGCCCGACCAGAGCGAGGTGAACTGGCCATGATTTGTCCTGCAGCATATTCTTCATTGAATTGGCCACAAAGGCGGGACCCTTGATCTTGGGTGCCTCCAGAACATGCTGGAATTCATCGATCACGAGGAGCCGAACGCCGTAGTTCTGTAGGCTCCGGCGGAGTTTGTTGTACACGGAAGCCCCCCGACCGATAACCGTGCTCTCGTACCCGAGGCGCTCCAGGATCTCTACCGCGAGGTCGGTCATGGTGCATCCAGGTGGCGCGATCACGTGGAGGATCGGGCGCATCAGATTGCCGTAGCCGTCGTCATAGTTCTGGAGGGTGTCGAGCGACTTGAGCGCCTTCTCAACGATCGCGCTCTTGCCAGTGCCGGATTCGCCCATGATGATAAGGGCGTGGCCGGGCGCGCGCTCGTCTTGGATACCACGCTCTAGGCGCCGGAGCTTCACCAGCAGCTCGTCATCGTTCTTCGTCTTGAAGTATGTGCTGCGAACGCTCGCCATGAGGTCGAAGATACGCTGGTTGTTGGAATCCAGTGCCTTCCTGCCATGGCTCCGTCCGCCGCCGCTGCTCAGTTCATCCACGTGGGGTCCTCACTTCTCGTCCACTTTCCAGTCCGGATTAAACAGTCGCTTGCGCTGAGATGGCTTTGCCTCGACGCGCCCGTCGGGCTCCTCATCGGCGATCCCGCGCGGGCTTGGAGTTCGCCGTCGGCGAGACGGCGTCCCGCCGTCCTCCGCATTGGCCTCGCGCCGCGCCTTCGCGAAACGGTCAGGATCAAGGGGAGTCGAGATGCTGGGTCCCACGACATCCCTAGCGCTGCGGGGGACAGGCGCCGGCGGCAGATCGGGTGGGGTGTCTTCAAACTCTGCTGGGACATAGTCTCCCCAGTCCTGATTGGCATTCGGTTGGAAGAGGACGTTCTTGAACAGGGTTCGGTTGGCATCAAGAAGATCGGCCTCAGTGACAGAATGCGCGGCTAGCCAGATCGTGTGAAGCTTCTTTCTTCGCTGTATCGAGTGCGGTTTGGCAATCCCACGGCCACCTCGGTGACATGTTGCGCGCAATGCGGAAATCATTCGAGCAAGCGATCGCTGCCGCACCGTCGATTTTATTGATTGACGAATTCGATTCCTTTGGCTCCCGAAAGAACCTTCGGGGAGATGGCGCATCTTATGGTCTACAAGTGATCAATGCACTTCTCGAACACCTTGATGGCGCTGCGGGTCGCGAAGGCGTCGTCGTGATCGCGGCTACCAACAGGCCGGACGATATCGATGAGGCGCTCCGTAGGCCGGGTCGTCTGGATCGCCACATTGCGGTGGAGATGCCCGATCAGGAAGCACGTGAGCAGATCCTGTCGGCGCATGCTGGCGTGGCGTTGCCGCGGGACGAACTGAAAACGATCGCGGTGGCGACCAGTGGCTATTCCGGGGCAGCTTTACGGCAGCTTACCCGTGATGCGCGCCGGATCGCTAGAAAAGCACGGAGGTCGGTCTGCGGTTCCGACTTCATGTCGATCGTGCCGCCCGTCGCTGTGTTAACTCATAAGGAGCGATGGCAAGTGTGTGTTCATGAGGCTGGACACGCGATCGTGGGGCTCGCGCTCGGTACCGGTGATATCGAGGCTATCGTCGTCGCCCGTCAGGCAGCGCACCGGGATGATAGCGTGGGGCACGTCGAATGGCGCCGACCAGTTGTGCTCAATCGGACGCTTTGGGCTTACAGGAACGAGATTGCGATGCTGCTCGGTGGAAGCGCTGCCGAAAAGACAGTCCTCAACGAAATGTACGTTGGCTCCGGTGGCGTTGAGGGATCGGATCTTCATCGAGCGGCGGACATTGCGACAATTCTAATCGCCGGCCACGGTGTGCAGGGGCTTGGGTACACCGACGTCTCCCGATCGCGAGATCTCGATCAGCTTCGTCGGACTGATCCCATCTTGCGGAGGAGGGTGGAGCGTCTGCTGGCGGAGGAGTTGGCGCGAGCGGAGGATATCGTCAGGGAGCGGCGGGTCGATATGATGCGCGTCGCGGAAACGCTCATGGAACACGAGGTGCTATCGGGCGAAGCGGTCGCCAAGGTAATCCTAGGGAGAAATGCTCCGCCCTAGTAGTGGCACCTGAACGTGACTCCAGCCGCGAAAGGCGTGGTCACACTCGCGAGCGACAATCTCGGCAGAGCATGAGGCCACGGGCGGACTGGGACAGCCGTGGGCTTAGCTCACTCAGCTACTCAACTCGGTTTCGCGCGACGTGATTTCTTCGGGCTCCAACGGAGGCGCTGCAACGAACTTCCGTTCCCTGGAGGTTTCCGGCCAGAGCATCGCCTCCCAATCCCAATTCACGTCCTTGAGCGCTCTGTGGATGGCAAGGCCAAGCGCCTGCGCCATTCGCGGGGGCACCGCGTTGCCAATCTGATCTGCCGTCGCCTGTTTGCCACCGACGAACTCCCAGTCGTCCGGAAAATCCTGCAGCCGGGCACGCATTCTCGCCGTCAACGCAGGCATGAAGCCCGGCTTCGATGCCTGCGCCCTGGTAGGAGCCTCGTCTGGGAGGCCAGCGATATCGACACGCTTGGAGCCCCAGCGGGCAGCCTCCTTCGCACGCGGCTTGCCGCGGCGCGTGACAACGGTGGACGCTACATCGTTGGCCTCCCGCCGCTCTCTGGCCCATTCGTAGGCGCCTTCCCAACCGTTTGCCGCCATCAGATCAACGAGGACATCGCCGATATTGGTGCGCCGCTGTGGGAATTTCGGGGGCATTCGGAATCCCAGTTCGAGATCCTTGCGAATTCCGATGAACAGAACTCGGCTTCGTTCCTGAGCCAGTCCATAGTCTTTCGCCTGGATGCGATGAATATCGACCTCGTAGCCAGCACGCTTGAAGCCGCGGAGGACGTCGGCGACATGGTCCGAGTGCCGCGCCTGTAGCAGCCCATCGACATTCTCGAACAGAAATGCCTTCGGTTTGATCTCATCGACGATGCGAACGCATTCCGGAAGCAGGTCGCGCGGGTCTTCCTTGCCGAGGCCATATCCATCGGACGAATATGGCTGACAGGGGGGACCCCCGCTCACGAGGTCGATTTCAAGCTGGCGGTAAAGCCGGAAATCCATTGTCCGCACGTCCTCCCGGATGACCGTCCAATCACGGCGGTTGCGGCGGAGCGTGGCGGCAGCATGATTGTCGTACTCGACGAGGGCAACGTGCTCGAAGCCAGCGCGTTCAAGACCTAGCGACATCCCTCCGGCTCCCGCGCAGATTTCAACGACCGTCAGGCGCTCGGCACCTGCAGGGAGTTCTCGAAGGTTCGCCCTGTCCTGTTTGTGCCCGGGCAACGCTCGCCCCGTCAGGGCATTGAGTGACTGCAGCCAAGGATGCGCCCGGCCGGGGTCGATCTCGCCGACGCCGCCTGCAAAGGGCAGGGTGCCCTCCTCGAGATGCACCAGGGCGCGGTAGGCCACCGACAGCTCGTATGCCGCTGACCGCGGTTTAAGTTCCTCAGGAGCGCGATGGTCCGGGCCGAATAGATCTTCGAACCCAGTCCGCAGCTCACCGGCCTCGTGACGGATGTCGTCGGCCGCGAGCTCAGCAGCGTCTCGCTCATCGATGATACTTGATACGAAGTAATGGAGCCGATCGAGGTAGGTGGCCGAGGAATCCTGGACTCGCTTGCGCGCTGCCGCCGACGCGATCTTCCGCCCCTGGTCGGTCAACACTGCCTCAGGGGTCAGCTTCGCCTCCCGCAAACGCTTCCGAATGGTTGAAATACCTCTGAGATCGATCCTCGCGCCGATCTCCATTCTCTCAAGCACTTCCGACCTAGTCTCTTCGTCCGCTCCAATCAGCGCTTTCAACACTGGGAACGACACCCGGTGCCTCTCGAGCAGCTCCTCGCGGCCACGCAATGTGCTGCTGAAGCGCACATAGGTAGATAATTCGGAGGACGGCATGTTGCAGGTGACGCGCAAGAATTCACGCGCTTCGAGTTCCGTCGTCTCGTTTGCGAGCTTTTCGACTTCCGCAGCCATGTCGAGGATCCGTGCCGCCATCTGCTTCTGCAGCTCGATGATCCTTCGCTTCGCCGCCGATAGTGCCTCTGCCTTCGAATTCATAGTGCCCCTGCAACGCTCAACTCGACCAGTGAATGTCTCGTACCGGCACAGGTGTTAAAGGCCCAGGAAGCCATTCGTTCAAATGCGCTCGATTAGCGGATTCAATCGCTGCTGCTCAGGATCTCTCAGTGCAGCGTCCAACAAATTTGCTAATCTAGCGGCGGCAAGAGACACCTGCTGCTCTGAGGATGCCACGGCTCGGCAACAACTGTCGCGCGTCTGCGAGGAGATATATGCTCGTCCGGTAAACCTAGAGTTTCTTGCTGGCACAAACGAGGTTTGTTAGCTTCGCACGCTTCAATATAAAGCAACTCGCAGGAATACGGCACGACGTATCTTGGTGCGGCGGACAATTGACCGCCTAATTCTCGGGAAACCAGCGTCGTTCACCTGTTTTGAAGCGATGCTACGAGCATCGCAACGATTTTAATCTGATTGATTTCTAAAATGACTGTGTTGGGGCATTGTCTATGAGACCGATTACGATCTTTGGATCCATCATTATTGGAGCTGTATCTCTGCTGCCTCTTGGGGTCCTGCCGATCCTGCTCGGAGGGTTGAACGATGCAGGCCTATTGAGCAAGGCAGGCATCGGCCAAGCGGCGACGCTCGAATTGCTCGGTCTGACATTGGGGGCAACTGTTGGCGGCTACTGGATGGCGCGGGGCGCCATGCGCCTGAAGACCGCTGCGACCGCGCTCGGATTGGTGGCGGTCAACGTTGCGAACGCACACGCTGAAACAACAGCCGCCGTGTTTCTCGACCGGGCAGCCGCAGGCCTGCTTGCGGGACTTCTCTTTGGAGCTGCGAATGCGATCATAGTGCGTTCGAACAACCCCGACAGGCTTACCGGAATCCTCTGCGGCGCATCTGTGGTGCCACAGATCGGACTGGCATATCTTTTCCCCGTTCTTCTGATCCCGACTTTCGGGGTGGCGGCAGGGCTATACGCGCTCGCCGCCGGGGCGCTGATCGCAGCACTCTTTGCTGTCACCCTTGTAGACAAGGTCGGCGTCCTGAAGCGCGCAGAGCGAACCGGAAATCGTTTCAGCGGAACGGTGATGTTGTACGGGAGCGCGACAATCCTTCAAGCCGCCGGGCTTGGTGCGGCTTGGACCTATATCGAGCGCGTTGCAACTCAGCACGGTCTAGGCCCTTCTGTGATCGGCCTCGCTTTTTCTGCCAGTCTCGCCAGCCAGGTGGCCGCATCATGGCTCTCGGCATGGCTCGTTCCGAGCATGGCAAAATGGCCAGGCCTTTTAGTGCTTGTCCTGACGCAGGCCGGGTTCATCGCGCTCGCCGTCCTCACCGATGCACCGACGGCGTTCATAGTTGCAATCTGCCTCTTTGCGAGCGCCGCATGCGCGCTGCAGGCTTTTCAGATGGCCCAGATCGTCCGACTTGACACGACACGAAGAGCGGCCGTCCTCATCTTGCCGATGATCCTCTTTGGCAACGGGCTCGGTCCTTTGATCGCCTCGTTCGCCACGACGGAAGTCGATGTGCTTGGTGGCGGCTGGGCCGCCGTTGCCATGACTGCTGCATCGCTCCTTCTCTACGTCGTGTGCGCCTCGCGGTCGACCCGGCAAAGGACTGCCTCCCACGCCTGAAACGATACCCACGATGATGCAGAAGCACTCAACAGGCGGCAAGCAGCTCCGCCGCGTAGAGAAGATCTGCATTGACGCGTGAACTTGCGAAGCGGTCGGCGAGAGGCTCCACAAGCGACCGAGCAGCCAAGACTTGATCCTGTTGTATCCTGAGGCGCGCGAGACTTAGGGTAGCTCGTATTTCCCAGGCAATGTTGCCATGCGACTGGGATGTCGCCAGCGCATGCAGAAACAACTTTTCGGCTTCGATTGTCCGACCCGCAACAAGGTGGTGTTCACCAGCAGCGCGGAAGTGCTCCGCCGCGCACCAGTGCCGCGGCACGGCTTCAATGCGCTGAAGATCGACAGCCCTGTGAAATGCGCAATGAATACTTGTCATGAAGTCGGCATGTGAAGGGACGTACGGCATCCAATCGATAGGTGCGGCACCGAACGATCGGTGGCCATCACGAAGACGCGACATCGCCTCGTGTAAACTAGGGATGTATCTTGCCCATCCGGGATTGCTGTATTCGCTCGCGAGATCTTCGTGAAGCTTTGCGCTGGCACCCGCCCGTTCGTAGGCACCTGCCCACAGATAGACTAGGACGCCGCCCCACGCTGCCCAGGCGATGGTGGGGACGTGACCACTTTCGATCGCAAAACGATGGGCCTCCTCCATTTCCTCCAGACTCGACTCAAACTCTCCGCGAGCCCACAGTGCACGCGCTCGGAGCATTCGAACATTCGGCACGTGGTCGAGCGCGCTTGAAGTGCCAAGATTCGACTGTGCGGCAAAATCCAGGGCGCGATCACATTCGTGCAGCGCGGTGGCGAAGTCGGAGCCGTAATATCTCGCGTAGCCATTGAGATAGTGCGCTGTCGGAAGAAAGTCGGGCCTCTGTGCGCGTTTCGCGAATTCAAAGGCATCCGATCCGTATACTTCCACCTTCTTCAAATTCGCTGCGGTCAGGGCTGCGACCGCGAGCGTCACGAGTGCACTCATATGCTGGTCTGGCGCGTTCAACCGCTTTGAAAGATCCAGAGTTCGGCGTGCCGCCGCTTCGATCCGGTCGACGAAGTTCGACGGGCCCGGAGGCTGCGTTTCGATAAGCATCTGTGCCGTGTGGTCGCAGACAAGCATTTCCAATCTCAACGCATCTTCATCCTCCACGTCGGTAGGCATATTCCGGATAGTCTCGGTCGCGCGGTTCACGTACTCCGTCCTGATGTTGAGCGACTGACAGAAGCCAATCCCGGCTGCCATCAACTTCAACGCCGTATGCCAATCGCCGCTTCTCACTGACCAATCATGCGCTGCCCGCCAATCGTCGAGGATGCCGCTGTGGCTTCGCCTGAGATCGCTCGCGGAGGCCGCCCTTCCGCTTATAGCGGTCAACCTAAGCAGTGTGTATTCGACGAAGCGTCCATAGACTGCCGAAGCTTCTTCGCTGTCCAGCAGCTTAAGTCGCGCGTAGACGCGCATCGTTTCGAGGAAACGGAACGAGGCGGCCTCCTCTCCAAATTCGACGGTGAGGAGTGACTTTTCGACCAGGTTCGCCAATGTGTTGTGAACCGCCGCTCCCGACATCGTGTCGATAGTGGCGATCGCCTGCGCATCCTCGGCCGAAAACCTTCCGGGAAACACACCTAGGCAGCGCATCGCCAAAGCATCGTCCTCGTTCAGGGTATCGTAGCTCCAATCGAGCGCGGCCTGCAGCGTCCGGTGCTTTGGCAATGCCGTGCGGGCGCCACGGATCAGAACGGTAAAGCGGTCGTCGAGCCGCCGGGCGAGTTCGCCTATTGTCATCGCATCACTGGTGGCGGCGGCGAGTTCTATGGCGAGCGGGCTTCCATCCAGACGGCGGCAAACGTCACCCAGGAGAGCCGCATTGCCGTCGTCCAGGGCAAATGCGCCTGATCGCCGCCCTGCGGCCTCCACGAACATTTGGACTGCCGGATAACTCATGGCCGACTGCGCCGTCAGCTCGGCGCTGTCGGGCGGGCAACTCAATGGCTCCAGCGGGAAGACGCACTCGCCGGCAACCCGCAGCGGCTCGCGGCTCGTTGCGAGGATTGAAACGCCCTCGGTTCTGCTTGTCAGCCTTGCCGCCATGGCTGCCACCTCGCCGACGACATGTTCGCAATTGTCAAAGACGAGCAGTATCGTCTTGTTTGCGAGGGCGCGCACGATATGGGCGGCGACGTCGTTCGGTGTCCCTTCGAGCTCCAGTGCTTCAAATATGCATCCCTGCACATGCAGTGACGATACGGACGTGGAGAAGTCGACGAACACGCACTCTGTACCCGCATGTTCCTCTATGGCCGCCAGCGCCAGCGCAGTCTTGCCCATGCCTCCGGCTCCGACGATCGTGACGATGCGATGTGCGGCGAGTGCGTCTCCAAGGTTGGCCAGCGCTTCGCGCCTTCCGAAGAGTGTGCTGAGCTGTCTTGGTACGCGCGCCGGCGGCGACGCTGGCATCTCGATGGCGGGTGCGGCTGAGACCGAGACTGGCCCAGCGAATACGTATCCCTCGCGCGGCACTGTGGTGATATTGAAGGCTCCGTTCGCTACACCTGAAAGGGCCTTGCGGAGGGCTACGATATGGACCCGAAGGTTCACGTCCTCGACGTTCAACCCAGACCAGGCAGCGGCGAGAAGTTCCTTCTGACTAACAATGTGACCGGGACGCTCGACGAGAGCCAGCAACAGTCTGCAAGCCTTTGCTCCGACACGTAACTTTACGCCATCGCGCCGCAACTCGAGCCGCAATGGGTCGAGTTCGAAGGGGCCGAATGTGAACCGTGGCACTGACACGACCAACTCCGCGACAGCCATGACAGGACGTAGGTACCTGAAGTTCCGATAGGCGGCAAGCTCCTGGGCTCGCGGTGTTCTCAGGACGCGCGCGGCCGCCTCTTAACAACTCCTAACAGTTCCCAACTTGAAGCTCCTTCCTTCCAAGACGACAGTCCGCACATCGAAAACCAGAACGAATGGATGGGAGGTTTGCCAATGCCGATTTCGGCTCACAACGCGCAGGCGATCATCGATCATGCTGAGGCCAAGGCCAGAGAAATGGGACTTGCGGCGATCATCGCCATCCTCGACGAGGGCGGCCACCTAAAGGCCTTCCATCGAATGGACGGAGCAGTGCTCGGATCCATCGACATCGCAATGCGGAAGGCACGGACCGCCGTGCTGTTCCAGTGCAACAGCGAGGATGTCTGGGACTATCTGAAGCCAGGCGCTCCAGCGCCTCACCTCGAGTTGAGCAACGGCGGCCTCGCACCCTACGGCGGCGGGATCGCACTCAAATGTCCCAATGGCGGACTGGCCGGATCGCTCGGCGTCTCCGGCGGCTCCATCGAACAGGATACCAAGATCGCCAAGGCCGGGCTCGCGGCCTTCGAGGCGACGCTACGCTAATCATCAACCCCACGAGCATCTGAAGGGAGAATGACATGAGCAAGACTATCCTCATTACTGGCGCAGGATCTGGCTTCGGCAAGGCGGGAGCCATCGGCATGTGCGCGCTTCGTAAAAGTTGGACAGTAATTCCGCTAAATCCCGGACAGCAGTT
>NZ_JPYQ01000016.1:0-15588 GCF_000757525.1 Rhizobium sp. YS-1r
TAAAATCGGAGCCAGTGGAATCCACAGATTCACAAAAGCCGCCCGACGCTCTAGAGCGCGCTTTTGGCGCGCTCTAGCGAGAAACTGGCTCGCCGACGTCGACGAAGATGCGAACTATCTCTTTCAGATTCCCGCCGCAATCCCGAAAAACCCGCCCCAGCCAAGAAAACGCGATCGCGACCGTGCTGAACGCATACAACTGGCGGGCGGTCCTGGGCCGTCGCTACGGGAAAAAGCCTACGCATTTGCCCGCCAGCGTACGATCGTAAGGACGTGCGATTTTACCGCCATTGGTGTCCCGCGGCACTATCTCGCCTGGATGTGCGAGGAAGGCTGGTTGGTGAGGGAAGGCTACGGGCTCTATCGCGCAGCCGAGCGGGAAGCGGCTTGATGGAAGCTTTGTCTGGAAATGTCAGGCCGCGCCATGATCGGAGGACATCACGACGTAAATCCTCTCCTGCCAGAACGTTTTGGAGTTGCAGTTCGGCGCCCGGGGATCTCCTGAGACGAAAGCCAGATCAAGCCGACCGGAAATGGCTCCAGCAATATTGGCCTCGGCAGTGTCTTCGTCCAAGATAAGCTTGATGGCGGGATATTTGACCCGGAACTCAGCAAGCAACTCGCTGAGGAACCCGCTGGATATCGACGTAAATAATCCTATCTTCAGACTTCCCGCCTCTCCTTTGCGGGCCGCCGCCATTTCATCCGCTGCTCGCTCAACGCCACGGGCCATCGCCGCCGCTTCCTTGAGGAAGTGCTCGCCGCCGGCGGTGAGGCGTATTCCACCGTGGTGCCGTTCGAAAAGGCGCGCTCCAAGGCGGTGCTCAAGTAGCTGCACGCGACGGCTGACAGTGGATTGTGGGACGCCTAACACCAGTGCGGCGCGTCGGAAGCTGCCGTATTCCGCGGTAACGATCGCATAGCGCAGGAAGCGTAAATCGAGGGTGAGGTCAGGCATGCGTCGCCCATCCAGCAGAAGTCCTTCTGCCCCGCCTTACGGCGCTACTGGATTGATATTGGGTGTATCGCGCCTCCGTCATCTCACTCGACGGGCAAATGCTGCCGCGACGAAAAGCGGACAAAGTGGAAAGGGATAGGATGCCTGCGCCTGATTCTGTAGACCGCCGCAGGAGGAAGGTTGGCGAGCGTGCCGCCGATCCGCTCCGCCTCGAGGCCAAGATGGTCCAACAGTCTGAGCGAGACCGGACAACGCGGCCCGTAGGTGAACTGGTAGAGCGCGCCGTCCGGCTCCATCTTGCGGAACGCGCCGGTCAGGATGGCGATCACCTTGCGCGGCGGCATCGACAGCAGCGGTAGCCCGCTGACGACGGCGCCGGCCGCCCTTCCGTCGAAGAGGTCGACCGCCCGCAGGCGGGCGGCGTCCATCCAGAGCGTACGCGCGCGCGGATAATGGAAATGAAGCGCGGCGGCGAACTCGGACCCGAATTCAATCAGCGCAAGGTCTTCCTGTCTGACACCCCGGGCGATCAGGGCGCGCGTGAACGCGCCGGTTCCCGGGCCCAGCTCGATCACCGGCCCGGTGTTGTGAGAGATTTCGGAGGTGATAAGGTTGGCAAGCGATCTCGACGATGGCGCGATTGCGGCGACGCGCAGGGGGTTCTTGAGCCACGCCTGGAAGAAGCCGAGCGCTTCCGCCATACGCTGGCGTTGGGGCGACGACGCGACTGATCGCGCGCATCTGCGAGGTGTCAGATCTTGCATAGCACGGTCCCCGCTTTGCGGTGGGCGCCAACCCGTCGCACGATCCAGAACACGGATACCTCCGCAATGAGCAGGCAGCCGAGAGCAGTCAGGGCGAGGACCGTCGAATTCGCCGACTCGATCGAGTGCGAAGCGTAAAATCCAATGCCGATGAAAAGGCCATTCCAGACCGCAATGCCGGCCGCCGAAGCCGTCAGGACACTGCGGGAGTTCCCGCGCGAAAGGGCGGCGAAGGCCGGAGCGACGAGCCTTACTGTCGGCACGAGCTGGAGTGCGAAGGCCAGCGCGATCTGATTCCGGTGAACGGAAGCGATTCCGCGCTCAACGCGATCGACGGACATGCCGAAGAACCCGCCAGCTCTGTTAAGGAGGCGCGTCGATCGCGCGTCGCCCAGTCCCCGGACAGCGTAGAACCATGCAGCGCAGCCGAACATGCTGCCAGCAGACGTCGAAAGGAAGGCAGCCGGCAGTGGCCAGTCCCCGTCCGCCGCGCCGATCCCGACCGCGAGTAGCAGCCCGTAGGACGGGATCACCAGCACGAAGCGCTCGGCCAGGGCAACGGCGAACAGACCGATGAGCCCATAGGCGCCAATCCACGCCATGACTGCTCCAACGGGATCGAAATCCATAGGCAAATCCTCAATTGATGCACGCGGTCAAATTCGCCGGGGCATGGAGGTGTGATACGATGAAGATGCCCGTTGTCCGGCTGACGGCCACGACTGCTCGAAGCGCCAGGTTTGGATCAGCGGATCTGGCGACGCTTCAGAACCGGTAGGCGATCGAGAGGCCGCCGCTCGGCTGCCAGCGGCGCCCTTCTTCGGTGACGGGGCTGTCGGCGATATCGCCGACGAGGTAGTTGGCTCCGACCCGGCCTGTGACGCCGAAGCGCTCGCTGAACCAGTATCCGGCCGTGACGCCGACACCGACATCCTTGATGCCGGACCCCGGGCTGTCGGCGGCTAGACCGCTTGCAGCGGCCCCGGCCGGGGTGACGCCGAAATAGGTGCGCGCATAGTCCTGGTTCACCCAGGTCGTTTGCGCGTCGAGCGACAGGAAGAAATCGTCGCGACGAACCGCAGCGTAGCTGGCGCTTGCTGTCGCGAGCATCCCATCGTGGACGCCCGAGACATCGTGGACGACGGAAAGCTCCATCGCCAGCGAACCTTGGCCGCTCTCGTCGCCGCCGAAGCGATAGCCGATGAACCCGCCCGCTTCGATCGCCGTGTCGATATCCGGCAACAATCCCACCGGGCCATCCACGTCGCTTCTTGGCAGGCGCGCACCAATTACAGGTCCGATCGAAAGGCGCGGATCGGACGCGAGGTCGGCACGAGCCCGAAGTCCGCGGATTTCCAGGTTGATGTCGCCCCAGTGGACGTCCGCCTGCACGAAGGGGATCGCGCGGAGATCCTCGGCCCCGTCATATTCGGGAACCACGCCCGCGCCGATCGCGACGACGCCGTGGGGGCCGTTGTCCGGCGGCGCTGCCTGGGCATTGGCGCTGGTGGATGACAAGGCTGCGCCACCGGCGAGCAGGATGGGAAGGACTACACGCATTGTCGAAACTCCTTCTGGAGGGAGGTGGGGCCCCCGAAGGCGCCCGCCTTGTTCGCGGTGCGCCTTCGGGGGTTTTGAAGGCCGCCGGTGTAATGGGGGAGCGGCGACCTTCGATCGGATCGGCGGGAGTGGGGCGGCTATCCGCGATCCGGGTTCAGTTCGAGGCGATCGAAGCAGCGATGGCTGGCTTCGGCCGCCCCACGGGTGTGATGTCTTGCGGCTCGCGATCGCCTCAGAAGAAGCCGCCATTGGCGAACACGAGTTGCCCGTTGATCCATTCGCTGTCGCCAGAGCACAGCCCGGCGATGGCGTTGGCGATATCCTCCGGCTCACCGATGCGGCCATAGGGCGTCATCTGCGCGGCCTGGGCACGCTGCGGGGGCGGCACGTCGAGCAGCGACGTGTTGGTCGGCCCAGGCGCGAGCGCGTTGACGGAGATGCGGCGGCCGGCGAGCTCCTTGGCGAGGCAGCCGGCATAGATCTCCTGGGCGGCCTTGGTCGCGGCATAGCCGCCATGGGTCGGCCGACGCGCGCGGATCGAGGTCGAAGCGAGCGTGATGATGCGACCGCCGTCGCGGGTGCGCCGCGCCGCCTCCCGCAGCACGTTGAAGCTGCCCTTCACATTGGTGGCGATCATCCGGTCGAAGGCTTCGTCTGTGAACTGGGCGAAGGGTGCGACGTTCATGATCCCGGCGTTGCTGATCACCACATCGACGCCGCCGAAGGCCTCGTCATTGGCGTCGAACAGGGCCTTGACCGCCGCCGGATCGGCGACATCGGCCTGGCGGAAGATGGCGCGGCCGCCGGCCGCCTCGATATCGCGCACGACCTGAGCGGCCAGATCGCGGCTGGTAAAATAGTTCACCGTCACCGCATAGCCGTCGCGCGCCAGGCGCTTGGCGGTCGCGGCGCCAATGCCGCGCGACGAGCCTGTGACGATGGCGGCCCGCCCAGTGCCAGGCAATGCGCCGGTAGCAGTCTCGGAGGTCTGTGCCGCGGCCTCACCCCCGAGGGCGAGGGCTGCGGGCGCGGCGGCGGTGAGCGCCAGGAAGGTGCGGCGGGCGTTATCGGGGTCGGACATGGGAAAGTCTCACTTTCTCGAAAAGTTGCGGACGCTTGCGCGGTTACGACCGTGGTTCGGCGGTCACGGCCGTCGGAGCGAAGCGGCGATGCGCTGGTTTGCAATCAGTATGGCGATGCCGGTCAGGATGCTTGCGACCGGGACGGTGAGCAGACCGATCCCTAGGCCGTTGGGAACTTGCGCTGCTGTCGCCGCGTCGCTGATCACGCCGACGATGAGCGGGCCGAGGGCTGGCCCCAGAAGCCCGGAGCCGATCATCGCGAGGCTGGTTGCCATCGCCTCCTTGCCCTTGCCGGCCACCAGATGCGCGGCGCCGAAGCACCAGGGCAGCAGAAACGCGAAGGACAGCATGCCCGGAACGAAGAAGAGGATGGAAAGCCAGCCGACCGGCGCGAACAGCGCGGCAGTCGTCGTCAGGCTCGCGATCATGAAGAGGACGGCTGGCGGTCCGAGAACCCGACCGGTGCGCGAGCGCACCGCGCGGTCGAACAGGCGGCCGCCCACCAGCGTCCCGAAAATCCCCATCACGCCCTGCAGCAGGCCGAACGCCAACCCGGCCTCGCTGGCGCTGAAGCCGTGGGTGCGGATCAAGAACGGAACGGCAAAAGCGTAGAATGGCGCTGCGGCGAAGCCGAGTGCGACCGAGCCGATGAACAGCCAGCGGAATGCCGGGGACGACAGCAATTTCAGGCTCGACCGCAGGAAGGGTTCGCTATTGGCGGCCGTGCGCTTGAGCGGCGGGGTCGGACCGATGACGACGAGGGGCAGCAGACCGATCAGCACGCCCGCGCCACCTGCGCCAACCAGCGCTGTCCGCCAGCCCAGCGTATCGCCGATGGCGCCGCCGACGGCGAAGCCGACCATAGTGCCGAGCGGAATGCCCATCGAGAAGATGCCGATCGCCAGACCGCGGCGTTCGGGCTGGATCTTGCGGGCGATGATCGCGTGGCTGGAGGGTGTCCCGCCGGCCTCGCCAAACGCGACGCCGAAGCGTGTAAAGGCCAGGAACAGAAAACTCATAGCGAGACCGCCAAGCGCTGTCATCGCGGTCCAGAGCAGGATGCAGAAGACGAGGACGAACCGCGGCGATCCTCGATCGGCGGCACGGGCGAGCGGCATCGACAAGAGCGTGTAGCAGACCGCAAAGGCGACGCCGGTGAGCAAGCCCACTTGGGTGTCGCTCAGATCAAGGTCTTCCTTGATCGATTCGGCGAGAACGAAGGGAAGCATCCGGTCGATCTGGGACGTGGCGCTGACAAGAAACAGCGTAGTAAGCAGCACCGAGACGCGCCATCCATGGACGTATTCATCGCCGCTCGCCTTAGATATATTCAGCAGTACATTCTGCTGATCTATTGACGGAGCGGCGGTTTCTGTCATGTTGGGCGCTTCCTTGGCTGTGACGGGCATCATCAAGCTAGAGGAAGTCTCCCATGACCAGAATGCCGGATACCTCAAGAAACTTGCCTATTCCTACAAGCGGCGATATGCTGCCGACTGAAGGGCGAGTGTTGCGCTGGCCTCGGAACCAATCGGAGGTCCGCGTGTCGTCATCGCTCCTTGGTGGGATCACCGCCTACATCGAAAGCCAAGGCGGCGGGGAAGGGCTGTTCCCGACGCAGATCGAGAGCGTCAACATCATTCGCTCCTACCAGCAGCGGATGCCGATGCGGCAGATATACCGACCGTCGCTCTGCGTCGTGGCCCAAGGAGCAAAGGAAATCCTCTTCGGCGACGAGACGCTCCGCTACGGCGACATGGAGTGTCTGGTCGTCAGCATGGAAATGCCGGCCAGCGGGCGGGTCGTCGAGGCGACCGAGCAGTCGCCCTATATCGGCGTCACCATCGATCTCGACGTGACGATGCTACGCGAGGTGCTGGAACAGTTGGAGACGCCGCCCCTCCCACCTGCCGCGCCGGGTCCATGCGTGTTCGTCGGCAAGGTCGACGAACCGCTGGCGGAATGCGTGCTGCGCCTGATCCGGATGTCGCAGACGCCGAAGGCGATCCCGATCCTCTATCCGTCGGTCATGCGCGAGATCTGCTACTGGCTTCTGAGCGGCCCGCACGGGCCCGAACTCTGCAGTCTGGCCGTGCCGGAATCGAATTTCATGCGCGTCGCGAAAGCGATCTATTTTCTGCGCGCCAATTTCGCCCAGACGCTGCGTGTGGAGCAAATGGCCGAGGTGGCGCGCATGAGCCCGTCATCGTTCCATCAGCACTTCAAGCAGCTCACCTCGGTGACGCCGCTTCAGTTCCAGAAGCAGTTGCGCCTGCTCGAGTCGCGGCGGCTGATGGTGGCGGACGCTGCAAGCGTCGAGGAAGCCGCCTACAAGGTCGGCTACGAAAGTCCGTCGCAGTTCAGCCGCGAATATTCCCGGATGTTCGGCGTTGCGCCAAAGCAGGACGCGCTCAACCATCAGCGGATGTACAGCCAGTACGCCAGCCGCAAGGCGCGAACTGCCTAAGCGCGTGTTGCGGGAGGCGGCTCCGTGCCGGTGCGCCCGGAGCGGCCTTTCCGATCTGCGAACAGAATTGCCAATACCGGCGCTGACGGGGAAGGATTCGTCAGGCTCTCAGTCGTCGCCGAGCGCACATCACATCAAGCCTTCCTGTGCGGCCTGGTGGACGGTCCTCACAACCGGTTGGAAGCCGAGGCTGCGGGCAAGCGAGACATCCACGTGGAGGCGCCAGGGATTGGCAAGCGGCTCCGAAGACGGTTCCATTGTTCCGCCGACCAGGGCGACGAGCTCATATATCGCGGTCGGCGCCTCATCGGCGATGTTGACGATGCGCCCATCCATCGCGCCGGTCAGGGCGAGGTTCATGGCGGTGGCGATATCGCGATGATGAACCATGCTCATCCTTTGGGCCGGATGCATTTTGAAACTGGCGACTAGCCGGGGCAACTCTTCTAGATGTCCGTCCTTGTCGCCATAAACGAATCCGAACCTTTGGATCAACCAGTTCAGCCCGCTTTCGCGCAACGCGTTCTCGGCAGCGAGCTTGCTGGCCGGATAGGCCTGTTGCGGGTCAGCTGCATCGTCCTCGCGGCCGGGCCGCGGGCTGTCCGCGTCATAGACATTGGACGTGCTCGCCAGGATGAAGCGCGCCTCGGGCGCATGCGCCCTTGCCGCGGCGATGAGGTTGCGCGTGCCCTCAAGGTTGCTTTTCCAGATCAGGTCGGTGTCGGGCGTGCGAAAAACCGCGGCGAGATGGATGATCGCCGATACGCCCTCCACCGCTCGCATGAGTGAAGTAGGATCGAGAAGGTCGGCCTCCACCGCCGTCACGCCTGCGGGCGCCTCTTTTCCGCCGCGCATCAACGCGCGGCAATTCAGCCCCGCTTCGACAAGGCGCGGAAGAAGACGGGCTCCGACGAGCCCTGTTGCGCCGGTTATCAATACTGTCATGACGCTGTTCCTTTCTGTAGCAGGTTTTCAAGACGCTCCGTCGCGGTTTGTAGAACCCGGACCGCGACCGCGATTTCGGCATCGTCGACGCCGTCGAAGGCGACCGAGCGGATGAAAGAGAGATCGGGCAACTCGCCCCAAAGCGTCGCGCCGGCGGCGGTGATGCGCAGGAGCTTCTGGCGCTGATCGACACGGTCGGCTTCTTGCTCGACGAGACCCTTGCGCACGAGCGTTGCGACGATGCCGGTCATTGTCGCCCGTTCGATCGCGAGCAACCGCACGAGATCACGCTGCATGGTCGGCCCGACAGTCGCGAGCTGGTAGAGCACGTACCACTGCACTGAGCCGAGATCATAAGGACGCAGGACGGAATCCATGACTGCCCGGCCAGCGAAATAGCACCGCTTTGCCCAGGCTCCGACGAGGTCGCGATCCGCGCTTTTCCGACTCTCAACCATCGATGCACCCTCCAATCTCGCTAGCTACCTAGCAAATATGTAAGGCACCTAGCAAGTGTCAAGGGGTCCGCTTCGCTCGACCGCGTTTTCAGATGCCTTGGTTGCCGGTCCTCGAATCCTGTCCCGTCAAGATTTGGGCAAGAATTCACTGGCCGGGGCTCACCTCAATCCAGCTGGAGGATCAGGCAGGAAATTCGCGGTAATCGGTATTCGCCGTCGTACAGCCGGCGGGTAGCTTCACGGCGCATTGCCTCGGGAGGGGTTGGGCGCGGTTCCACACAGCGCTTTCCGAGGTGAACGGCGGATCGCTCCGCAGGCAAGAAGTTTCGGGCGGCGCGAAATCTTTCGCGCCGATCCCACACACGCGCTAACCCATCGATAAGGAAACACAAGATGCTCAAATTGGTAACAGGGCCTTTGCTGGCCGCCGCGCTAGCCGCAGGAATGACAGGTCTCCCGGTTGGAGAGGCTTTCGCACAGGCGTCTTCGCCGGATCAGATTGTCGGCGTGTGGGAGTCTGAGGACGGCAATCTTAAACTTGAGATGTTCGACGCCGGCGAGACCTATGCCGCCCGGGTCCTCTACGGAAAGCTTCTGATGGAGGCCGACGGAAAGACCTTCAAGAAGGACACACTCAATCCGGACCCGAACCTCAGAAGCCGCTCCTTGGAGCGAGCCGTTCTCGTGACCAACCTCAAATGGGATGCCGATGACGGTCGCTGGGAAGGCGGTAATTTCTACAGCGGTGCAACTGGTCAGACCCACTCCGCTCGAGCAACGCTGGTGAGCGGAAAACTGGAACTTCGCGCATATATGGGCACCGCCATACTCGGTCGGACCATGGTGCTTCGCCGAGCACAATGAGTGCAGGATTTAAGACCATCCCCATAGCGGACAGTTCATCGATCGTTGATCGTGAACCGACCGGGCCAACTGGCGGCTCTCATGGTGCAGCCTTGCGCTTGAGCGCTCGGCTGCTCGTGGCCGCGAGCTGGATCAGCGGCGCCATCTTCGCCACCTACATCCTCACCTTCTTCGGCGGCGTCGCGTTAGGCGGAGCCGCCGAGCGATGGAACGAGTCTCTTCCCGATTTATACGAAGGGAGCGCATTGCTTTCTACGGCAGCCATCGGCGCGCACTTCATGGCCGGGGGCGTGCTCCTGCTGCTCGGACCTGTTCAATTGATCGGGAGCGTGCACCGCAATGTGCCGGGCCTCCATCGTTGGCTGGGCCGAATCTACGTCATTTCGGCCGGGTTAGCTGGTCTGGGTGGGCTTGGCTTCATATTGGGAAGAGGCACGATCGGTGGCCCACTGATGGATACGGGCTTCGGCATCTACGGCGCGTTGATGGTGCTCTGCGCCGCCATGGCCTACGCCCGCGCTCGGGCTGGCAGTTTCAACGGGCATCGTGCCTGGGCGATCAGGCTGTTTGCGCTGACGGTCGGCTCCTGGCTGTACCGGATGGAATATGGCGCCTGGTTCCTGGCCTCCGGTGGCATTGGAACGGCAAGCGGCTTTACCGGCTGGTTCGACGCGATCATGATGTTCTTCTACGTCCCCAATCTCATTGTCGCTGAACTCTTCATTCGGGCGCGCCGGCGGGATCGCGGAGCGGTTGCCGGCTTTGCGGCAGCAACGGTGCTCCTGGCTGCAACCGCCTTCATAATCTTCGCGACCTGGAGCTTCACCGCTCGCAGTTGGGGCCCGAGAATGATCAGCGGCATCACGGAAGCGGGACTGTAGGCCATCCGCCAAGCGGTACTGCCATGCCAGATGATCCTGTTGCCGTGCGAACCTGAGCACCATCAGAACTTCTGCCGTTGTTTGCCTTCCCCGGGCCGGTGCAAGACGCACAAATGTAGGATCAGGCATACTTTTTACTGGTTCTGGCATGGAGAGTTGCCGCGCTTCGGGCATCCTGCCGAAGAGGACAAAAAGGCGGGTGCGTAGAGACCATCAACGCTCAAGATCTCCGCCGAGCGGTCAAAAAGGCAAGGATGATTGATGACCAAATGGACGACAAGTAACATTCCACCACAACACGGCCGTTCGGCAGTCGTCACCGGCACCGGAGGGCTGGGTTTCGAGACGGCGCTGGCCCTGGCGCGCGCCGGCACTAACGTTGTGATCGCCGGACGCAATCCCCAGAAGGGCGCTGATGCCGTCGCGGCGATTAGAAATGCCGTCTCTGGCGCGCAGGTCCGGTTCGGCAAGCTGGACCTTGCGAACCTTGCTTCGATCGGTGAATTCGCCGGGCAACTCGCACTGGAGCAAGATGGCCTCGAGCTCTTGATCAACAACGCTGGCGTTATGAGAACGCCGGAGCGTCGCGAGACCAGCGATGGCTTCGAGCTACAACTGGGCACAAACTATCTCGGCCATTTCGCTCTCACTGCGCATCTGCTGCCGCTCCTGAAGCGGGGGCAAAAGCCGCGTGTCGTGACTGTGGGCAGCGTGGCAGCGCGGTGGGGAGCGATTAACTTCGACGACCTTCAAGCCGAGCGCAGTTACAAGCCGATGCAGGTTTACAGCCAGTCGAAGCTGGCCTGCATCATGTTCGCCTTCGAATTGAGTCGACGCAGCGAGGCGGCCGGATGGGATGTGCAGAGCCTTGTGGCCCATCCCGGCATCTCACGCACCGACCTGATACCGAACGGACCGGGCTGGTCGAGCGTACCGGGGTTTGCGCGGCGCTACTTATGGTTTCTCTACCAGCCCGCATGGCAGGGTGCCTTGCCCACGCTGTTTGCGGCGACTGATCCGGAAGCGCGGAACGGGGGCCATTACGGCCCTGACAGGCTGGCTGGGACGCGCGGCTATCCGATCCAGGAGAAACCTCCTCGCCAAGCGCTGGACCCAGCCGTCGCGGCTCGCCTCTGGGAGATTTCGCTGGAACTGACCAACGTGGACATACTTGTAGGACGCCCGCAGGCCTTGACCGCGCCAACATAATGGGCTCGGCAAGTCGGCATCCACTTTCTTTCGAAATTCCTCGACAGCCAAATTGACGTAGGAATAGGCATGTTTTTTGCCAATTCAGGCATGGAGGTTTGGTGCCGCAGCCGTTCTATTGAGGGAGGTAAAAAGCGGGCGCGTTGAGACAATCCTCACCCGAAGTCTCGCTGAACTTTTGAGAAGGCGTGGACCTCCTATATGACTAAATGGACGACAAGCAACATTCCGCCGCAACACGGCCGTACAGCGGTCGTCACCGGCACTGGAGGATTGGGCTACGAGGACGCGTTGGCCTTGGCGCGAGCCGGTTCAAGTGTCGTGATCGCCGGGCGCAACGCGCGGAAGGGCGCTGAAGCCGTGGCCGCGATCAAGACAGCTATCCCTGGCGGACAGGTGCGGTTTGGGGAGGTGGATATTGCCGACCTCACCTCGATCGCCGAATTCGCCGCGCAACTCGCGCGGGAACAAGACTGCCTCGATCTTCTGATCAACAATGCCGGTGTCATGACGCCGCCGGCGCGTCGCGAAACTAAAGACGGCTTCGAGTTGCAGTTCGGAACCAACTATCTCGGCCATTTTGCGCTTACGGCGCATCTGATGCCGCTCCTGAAGAAAGGGCAGAACCCACGCGTCGTGACCCTCGGCAGCGTCGCGGCACGCCAAGGAGCGATCAACTTCGACGACTTGCAAGCTGAGCGCGACTACAAGCCGATGCCGGTTTACAGCCAATCGAAGCTCGCCTGCATCATGTTCGCATTCGAATTGAGCCGGCGCAGCAAGGAGGCCGGATGGGGCGTCGAGAGCCTGGCGGCCCACCCCGGTATCTCGCGCACCGATCTGCTCCCGAACGGAGCCGGACAGACGAGCGCGCCCGGGATGGCGCGCCGCTTCCTGCCGTTCCTGTTCCAGCCCGCGTGGCAGGGCGCATTACCCACGCTGTATGCGGCTACCGAGCCTACAGCGCGCGACGGCGCCTACTACGGACCTGACAGGTTGGGCGGGACGCGTGGCTATCCGACCGAAGAGAAGCCTCCCATGCAGGCGCTTGATGCCTCAGTGGCGGCGCGCCTCTGGGATGCGTCTCAGGAACTGACGAGCGTGACGTTCGTGTGAAACGTCGAGGTGGTGGGCACCGTTTTACATCGGGAAGGCAAGTGACACGTTGACCTTAATCCGGCGACGATCGACCGGATACTCCCGTTCATGCTGATCGCAAACGAGTGCATCGCCGCTGACCCTTCGCAACACTGACATCGCCCAACCATCCAAAATTCCATTACTCGGAAGGATTCCTGAAATGACAGACACGCGCGGAGGGAATGGGCCTGGCAAAGCCAAAGCATCGGGGTTGTCGCGCCGTTCATTTGTTCGATACGGCGCGGCCGGCCTTGCTGTTGCGGCTGTGGGCGGCGGCGTCGCCGTCTGGGCGAACAGGCCACCCGTTTCCCCGCGTCAGCAGGGACTGCCGAGGATCCCCGATTGGACGGCGGCCGACATCCCCTCGCTGCGAGGGCGCTCGGCGCTGGTCACCGGCGGCAATGGTTATCCCGTGGGCGACCGCAGCGGACTGGGCTTTCATGACGCCCTTGAACTCGCTCGCGCCGGGGCGGACGTAACCATCGCGTCCCGGAAGCAGGAACGGGGCGAGGAAGCGGTCAGACACATCAGGAGCATCGTTCCCGGCGCTTCGATCCGCTTCGAGACGCTCGATCTTTCAGACCTCGCTTCAGTCGCCGGATTTGCGGAGCGTATGCGAGCGTCCCGAGGAAGTCTGGATATTCTCGTCAACAATGCCGGCGTCATGGGGCGGAAAAGCCGCGAAGTGAGCGCCAACGGATTCGAGCGGGTTTTTGCTACCAACACGCTTGGTCATTTTGCATTGACCGCCCGATTGCTGCCGCTGCTGCGCGAAGGCCAATCCCCGCGCGTCGTCTGGGTTTCCAGCAGTCGCTCGTTCATAGGTGCTATCAACTTTGCCGACCTGCAACTGGTTCAGGACTACGACTATGGGGCGGTTTACGATAACTCCAAGCTCGCCAACCTCTTAGTTGGCTTCGAGATGCAGCGGCGCAGCGTGGCGGAAGGCTGGGGTATCTCGTCGATAGCTGCCCATCCCGGCATCGCCCGCACGAACCTTGTCCCGGACGGCCCTGGCCCGGACAGCCTCGAAGGGCGCAATCACAGATACATGCCGTTCATGTTCCAGACGGCAGCCCAGGGCGCCTTGCCGACCCTGTACGCGGCAACGTCGCCGCAAGCGGCGGCTGGCGGATATTACGGCCCCAACGGGGTGATGGGGCTGGGCGGCTTACCCGGCTGGGCCGGGATTCCTGAAAAAGCCGACGACCAGCAAGTTGCGGCGAGGCTGTGGACCACACTTGAGCAACTTGGCGACGTGACATTCGGGCGAATGGGCTGATGCACAAAGTTCTCGCTCGATGCGCGATCCACTGTGCGCGGTGATCTTGTGCCCCTATGAATAGCCCTAGGCTGTGCGTCTCGATGCACAGTCTGGCTCTTAAGTTGATCGCCGTCGAATGCTGGAGAATCCACGGTCGGTTGCAATAAACCGTTCTAACATCGGGACAACCAGACGAATTGGATCGGTGACTGGTTCGCCCTGTTCCCTGCCAAGAGCTTCAGCATAGGCGCGCAGGTCGCGGTGCAGCGCCGCAGGCAGCGCCAGAGTGACTTTCACAGGCCTATCATCGACGATTGGGCCGAGCTTCAGCTTCGCCATCACGATCCTCCATAGGATTCGAGTACCAGATCCCGCGTGACGATAACGCGGACAGGGAAGCCCGGGCGGATGGTGAGCGTCGGGGCGATGTTGAGTTGGCGCCGCACGATCTGCTGGCCGGCGTCGTTGATCGTGTCCTGCCCACCGTTACGGATCGCCTGGATCAGACGGTCGTCATTGTCGACAGCAAGCTCGGCGCTGACGCTGAGCAGTGTTGACAGACCCGCCGCCTTGGCAAGATCCCACCAGTGATAGTCGACACCGTCCTGAAGCCCGGCGAACCCTTCAGCGTCTGCGCCCGGTTGGCGCTCGAGAACGATCGAGCGTCCGTTCGGGAAGGTCAGCCGGTTCCAGACCAAGAGCACGCGGCTTTGTCCAAACTGGACGTTGTTGTCGTACTGGCCGATGACGCGCGTACCCTGCGGCACGAGCAGGATGCGGCCTGTTGGGCTGTCATAGATGTTTTCGGTCACTTGGGCGGTGATCTGGCCCGGTAGGTCGGAACGAATACCGGTGATCAGCGCCGCCTGGATCACCGCGCCGGCTTGAAGGATGTTCGGCGATGCGGGGGCGACGACGCGATCTGGCGCCACCGTCCTTCGATCGGCCGCAGCATTCAGAAACGCGTTCTGCCGATCCTGCGCCGAGGGTGTGGCCGGCGGGGGAGCGAGACCGAGTGCCGCGCCAGGTCGGGGCCAACCGAATGACTGAGAATTTTCAACGCCCCGGTGGAGCGAAGGTGACGATCATCTGGGAGCGGGCGCGTTAGATCAGCGCCGCCTGCGACATCCCATGTAGCGCAGACTAAAGTGATCTTCTGAGTTGAGCATTACTCGACGATTGGAACCCGTCTGTAATCGCGGACGTAGTCGAGAAAAGCCCGCACGGCCGCGCTCGTATGCCGCCGGCTCGGATAATACAGATACCAGCTCGGCAGCTTTTGCTTCCAGTCTCTGAGCAATTCGATAAGCCTGCCTTGTTCGACATCATCACGGACATAGTCCTCGAACAGGTGGGCGATTCCCGATCCCGCAAGCGTGGCTTGGAGCTCTTGATGCGCTGAGCTCAGCGTCAATCGACCTTTCGGGGTGATTTCCACTTCGTCGCCGTCCCTCTCAAATTTCCACGTCACCATGGTTCCGCCGGGGAAACGACGACGAATACAGTCGTGCTGTAAGAGATCGCGCGGTGTCTCGGGCCGACCGCGCTTGCGAAGATAATCAGGCGAGGCCACGATCGCATATTGCAAGGCGGGGCCCAGGGGCATGGCGATCATGTCTTGAGCGAGCTGGTTCCCGAAGCGCACGCCAGCGTCGAAACCTTGCTCCACGATATCGATGATCGCGGCATCACTGACGATCTCGACGTTGATGTCGGGATAGATTTTCATGAACTCAAACGCCAGAGGGCACAGAACGTGGTCAGCGGCTGGACCTGGTGCATTGATCCGCACGGTTCCGGATGGGCGCTCGCGAAGCTGATTGAGATCATCGATCGCTGTTCTGATGTCGTGAAGCGCGGGCCTTAGCCGCTCAAGAAGCTGCTCGCCCGCTTCAGTCGGTGCGACGCTGCGTGTCGTTCGGTTCAGCAGCCGGATGCCCAGCGCTATAGCGCGGCGATCTGGGAGGAACTTGCGCGACAATCTAGATGGGACTTT
>NZ_JPYQ01000017.1:0-625 GCF_000757525.1 Rhizobium sp. YS-1r
TCGAAACCCTTGATCGTCGCATAGGCCGTCTTCAACGTCTTGAACCCTCTGACCGGCTTGATGAGTTGTTTCAGCTTGCCGTGATCGGCCTCGACGACATTGTTCAAATATTTGATCTGCCGATGTACCAGCTCGTCGGGGCATTTGCCTTCGGCCTTCAATTGAGCGATGGCAATCCCGTAGGTTGACGCTTTGTCAGTGTTGATGACAGTCGGCTTTTCCCAGTCTTTCAGGCCATTCAAAGCCTTACCCAAAAAGCGCTTGGCTGCTTTGGCATTACGGGTCGGAGACAGATAGAAATCGATGGTGTTGCCGAATTTGTCGACGGCCCGGTAAAGGTAAGTCCATTGCCCGCGGACCTTCACATAGGTTTCGTCGACACGCCAGCTCGTTGACTGTGGCCGGCGCCAATGCCAGCGCAGCCGTCTTTCCATCTCCGGTGCATACTTTTGAACCCAGCGATAAATCGTGGAATGATCGACAGGCACGCCCCGTTCGCCCATCATCTGTTCAAGATCGCGGTAGCTGATGCCATAGCGGCAATACCACCTCACCGCCCATAAGATAACGTCACCCTGAAAATGACGCCACTTGAAATCGCTCATCAAAAGTCTCGCTGAAAATT